>JAUXOA010000075.1 GCA_030682475.1 Rhodoferax sp.
CGGGCCAACCGGGCGGCGACGCTGGACAGCACTTCGGGCTCCACGTTGCCCAGCGCCACGGCTTGCAGCAGTTTGTCGAAGGGCACAGACTTTTTCTGGTCCATCGGGGCGGAGGCGGTTTTGTCCTGCTCGCACACGCCCACGCAGTCGACGATGACGAAGTGGTCTTTGGCTTTGGCGTCGGGCGTCACGGCCTGCAGGTCGGTGGGTTCGATGATGCGCACGCCGCGGCCTTTCATCTGCTCGAAGAAGTTGCGGCTTTTGACCGAGCGCATAAACATCACAATTTCGACCGGCTTGATGTCGGTGCCGGTGGCGATCATGTCCACGGTGACGGCGATGCGCGGAAAGTAGCTGTTTCTGAAAGCGCTGATCAAACGTTCGGGCGTTTCGCCGGTAGTGCGGTAGGTGATCTTCTGCGCAAAGTCGTTGCCCTTGCCAAACTCTTCGCGCAGGATTTCGACAATCTTCTCGGCGTGGTTGTCGTCTTTGGCAAACACGATGGTCTTGGGCACTTCGGTGCGGCCGGGGAAGATTTCAGTGTGCAGTTTGTCGCGGAAGGTGCGGACGATGGTGCGGATCTGGTCCGGAGTTTGCACGGCGCGGTCCAGCGCGTCGGCGTCGTAGGCCATGTCTTCGTCCAACTCTTGCCAGCGGGTTTTGCGGGTCAGGCGGTCACGGTAGCCCACGGAATAACCCGCTTCGACCTGGCTGCCGTGTTCGCTGACCTGGGTGCGGATGCGGTAGACGTCGTAGTTGACGTTGACGCCATCGGCCACGGCTTGCTGGTGCCCGTATTCCATGACCAGGTTCTGGTTAAAGAAGCCAAAGGTTTGTTTGGATGGCGTAGCCGTCAGGCCGATCAGGTAGGCGTCAAAGTATTCGAGCACCTGGCGCCACAGGTTGTAGATGCTGCGGTGCGCCTCGTCGGTGACGATGACATCGAATGTCTCGATCGGGAAGCTGGGGTTGTAGGCGATGGGCTCGGGTTTGGTGAAAAGATTGCCCAGGCCATCGACGCTTTGCTCGTCGTCTTCGGGCGCCAGCTCGCGGCCCTTCAGCATGGAGAACAGGCGCTGGATGGTGCAGATGGTGACGCGTGCCGTGGTGTCGAGCTGGTTGCTTTGCAGATTCTGGACGATGTATTCCTGCCCGAACTTGAAGTTGTTGTAGGGCGAGTTGTATTGATCGAATTCAACTTTAGCTTGGCGTGCCAAGTTACCGCGGTCCACCAGAAACAGCACGCGTCTGGCACCGGCGAACTTGATGAGGCGGTAGATGAAGCTGATGCTGGTAAAGGTCTTGCCGCTGCCGGTGGCCATCTGGATCAGGGCGCGGGGCTTGTTGGCTTTGAGCGATGCCTCCAGGTTGCGGATGGCGATGATCTGGGCGGGCCACAGGCCTGCTTCGATCAGGGGCGGCATGTGTTGCAGGCGGGCCAGGAAGGTTTGGCTCGCGCCATAGGCCGGTCTTGGCTCTTCTGCCGTTCGGGCTGAGCTTGGCCTGTCCTGAGCCTGTCGAAGGGTCGAAGCCGGCCCTTCGACAGGCTCAGGGCGAACGGAGGTGGCGGGCAACTCCTTCAGGAAAGCGGCCAGGGTTTCAGGCCGGTGAAAGGCAAACACGGCTCTGGCGCGCGGCTGCGGGTCCAGCCCCTGGGTGAAGTGGGTCTCGATGCCGGTCGATTCGTAGCTGAAGGGCAAAGGCCTGCGCCAGGCCGGCAGCGAACTTGGCAGGCCCTGAGCGTAGCGGGCCGATTGCACCTCCACGCCGGTCAGCGTGCTGCCCTCTTTCTTGGCCTCGATCACGCCAGCGGCTTTGCCGTCGATGTAGAGCAGGTAGTCGGCAAAGCCGTAGCCGGTGTTCGGGGGAAATTCGCGCAGCGCCACACCACGGGCGGCGTGGATGTTGGCATCATTGATATGGCAGACGTGCCAGCCTGCTTGCTGCAGCAGCGCGTCAATGTTGACTCTGGCTTTTTCCTCTGGCGTCATGCCGTCTCCGGTTGGCAGCCATTCTAGGGCCTGGGTCAGACCGGACGAGACGCTTATAGATCGGTGTATTTTTTGCTGGAACCCAGTGCGCGGGCAACCGGATACTTTTCGCCATTGACGATCAACTTCAGACGAGCCGCCTCCATCAGATCAATGCCCAGTTTGTCGCAGAACTGTAGCAGGTACAGCAACACGTCTGCCGCCTCAGCGGCCACCTCGGTTTTCTTCTGCATCGGCAGATTTCGGCTTTGCTCGTCCGTCAGCCACTGGAAGTGTTCCAGCAACTCCGCTGCTTCTACCGACAAGGCTGAAGCCAGATTCTTGGGCGAATGAAACTGTTCCCAATCACGCGCTTTGGCGAAGTCGCGCAGGGATTGGGTCAGTGATGAAAGATCGTTGTTCATGCACAATTTTCGCTCATTAAAACTACTCAACGCGCGTGATCATTGCTGGCTTGAAGCCCAAATCCGCCGCCTTGCCTTTGCGGGCGCGGGCCGCCCTGGCGTTGTTGAGGCTGCGAATTTCCAGTGTTTCCTCACGCTGCTTACCGCCACGCCCGATGCCTTCAATCCTGACGCTGCGCGTGTAGGCGGCGGCACCGGCCAGCGTGTCTTTGGCTTCGAGGTCAATCAGCATCAGCCCACGCCCGCCGTTGCTCATATTCTTGAGCTCACCAAGCTCGAACGTCAGGATGCGGCCACCCGTCGACGCGCACGCCACATGGGTGGCCGGCGGCAAGGGCACAGCACCCGCGCTGCCGGCAACCACCGAGGGCCGGCACAATACTTCGCCCGGGTTGCAGGTGACGAAGGCCTTACCGGCCTTGAGCCTGGAAGTCATGTTGTCAACCGTGGCGATAAAGCCGTAGCCGCCCGAACTGCTGAGCAACAGCGCGGCACTGGCGGGGCCGGCAAAGTATGACGACAACTGCGTGCCGGCTTCGAGTTCGAGCAGCGTGGTGATCGGCTGGCCGTCGCCGCGCGCACCCGGCAACAGCGCCACTGCGACCGAATAAACCCGCCCGTTATTGCCGAACGCCAGCAGCGTGTCGACCGTGCGGCATTCAAAGCTGCCATACAGGGCGTCACCGGCCTTGAAGTTGTACTCCATGGCAACAGCCGCGTCCCCGGCGCGTTCGCGGGCCCAGCCTTTTTGCGCGCGCACCCAGCCTTTTTGGCTAACTACCACCGTCACCGGTTCGTCCACCACCTTGACTTCCAGCACCGCCTTTTTCTCGGCCTGAATCAGGGTGCGGCGTGGGTCGGCAAAAGTTTTGGCGTCAAGCTCGATTTCCTTGATCATGAGACGGCGCAGCGCGGCCGGGTTGCCCAGAATTTCTTCAAGACCCTTCTGCTCGCTGCGCAGCGCGGTCAACTCCTGCTCGATCTTGATGGCCTCCAACCGGGCCAACTGGCGCAGCCGGATATCAAGAATATCCTCGGCTTGGGCGGAGGACAGCTTGAAGCGCGCGATCAGCGCCGCCTTGGGATCGTCGGCCTGGCGAATGATGGCGATCACTTCGTCAATATTGAGCAGCACCAGTTGCCGCCCTTCCAGGATGTGGATACGGTCCAGCACCCTGGTCAGGCGATGTTGCGAACGGCGCTCCACAGTGGTCTGACGGAATTCAATCCACTCGGTCAGCATCTGGCGCAAGGACTTCTGGGTCGGCCGGCCGTCGATCCCCACCATCGTGAGGTTGATCGGAGACGAGGTTTCCAGACTGGTGTGGGCGAGCAGGGTGGTGATGAGTTCCTGTTGTTCAATTCGACTGGTCTTGGGCTCGCACACCAGACGCACGGCGGCGTCCTTGCTGGACTCGTCGCGCACCACGTCCAACACCGACAGCACGGTGGTTTTGAGCTGGGTTTGCTCCAGCGACAAGGTCTTCTTGCCGGCCTTGATTTTGGGGTTACTCAACTCTTCGATTTCTTCCAGCACCTTCTGTGTGCTGACGCCCGGCGGCAACTCGGTCACCACCAGTTGCCACTGGCCACGCGCCAGCTCCTCGATCTTCCAGCGCGCGCGACATTTAAGCGATCCACGCCCGGTGCGGTAGGCATCGGCAATGTCGGCGCAGGTGCTGGTGATCTGGCCACCACCCGGATAGTCAGGCCCCGGAATCAGGGCAAACAACTCTTCGTGACTGAGCTTGGGTGACTTGATCAGCGCGACGCAGGCATCAGCCACCTCGCGCAAATTGTGGCTGGGGATTTCGGTCGCCAAACCCACCGCAATGCCGCTGGCACCGTTGAGCAGCACGAACGGCAAGCGGGCCGGTAACTGGCGCGGCTCCTCGGTGGAGCCGTCATAGTTGGGTGTGAAGTCAACCGTGCCCTCGTCAATCTCGTCGAGCAGCAAACTGGTGATTTTGGCCAGCCGCGCCTCGGTGTAACGCATGGCGGCAGCGCCGTCGCCGTCGCGGCTGCCAAAGTTGCCCTGACCGTCGATCAAGGGATAGCGCTGGCTGAAATCCTGGGCCATGCGCACCAGCGCGTCATAGGCGGCCTGATCCCCGTGCGGGTGAAAGCGGCCCAGCACATCGCCTACGACACGGGCACACTTGACCGGCTTGGCGCCGCTGTTGCCGTTGGCCCCGCCAAATCCGAGGCCCATGCGCGACATGGAATACAGAATGCGCCGCTGCACCGGTTTTTGGCCATCGCACACATCCGGCAAGGCCCGGCCCTTGACCACGCTCAGGGCGTATTCAAGGTAGGCACGTTGCGCGTAGGACGCCAGGTTGGGGGCGTCATCCGCCTCTGTAGGGCCAGCGCTGTCGGAAAAATCAAGTGTCGGTTGGTCAATCATAATCAGTTGGGGACAGAGCTGGCTCGCTGTGCGTAGCTGCGGTCTGTCCCGTAATATCTCATATTAGTTGGGAACAGAGCTGGCTCGCTGCGCGTAGCTGCGGTCTGTCCCGCAAGGTTTCAGTTTAAACATCGATCTCGACGCTGTCACCGTGCAACTCCATCAATTCACGGCGCGCCGCAGCCTCGCCTTTGCCCATCAGTTTGGTGATTAGCGACTCAGTTTGCGAGAAGTCCATGCTGCCCAACTGCACCGGCAGCAAACGGCGGGTATCGGGGTTGAGCGTGGTTTCCCACAACTGCACCGCATTCATCTCACCCAGTCCCTTGAAACGGCTGATGCTCCAGGCCGACTCACGCACACCCTCTTTGCGCAATTTGTCAAGAATGGCGGCCAGCTCACCGTCGTCCAGTGCGTAGGCTTTGGAGGCCGGCTTCTTGCCCCGCGCCGGAGCGTCGACGCGAAACAGGGGAGGACGCGCCACAAACACATGGCCGGTCTCGATCAGCTTGGGGAAATGCCGGAAAAAGAGCGTGAGCAGCAAGACCTGGATGTGCGAACCATCCACATCCGCGTCCGACAGAATGCAAACCTTGCCGTAGCGCAGACCGCTCAAGTCGGGGTTGTCGTTGGGGCCATGCGGGTCAACGCCAATGGCCACGGAAATATCGTGAATTTCGGTATTGGCAAACAGGCGATCGCGCTCGACCTCCCAGGTGTTGAGCACCTTGCCGCGCAGGGGCAGGATCGCCTGGCTTTCCTTGTCGCGCCCCATCTTGGCGCTGCCCCCGGCCGAGTCGCCTTCGACCAGAAACACTTCGTTATGGGCCAGGTCGCGGCTTTCGCAATCGGTCAGTTTGCCGGGCAGCACAGCCACGCCGGAGCCCTTGCGTTTCTCGACTTTCTGACCCGCTTTCTGTCGGGTTTGGGCCGCTTTGATGCTCAGCTCAGCCAGTTTTTTGCCATACTCGACATGCTGGTTCAACCACAGCTCCAGCGTCGGGCGCACGAAACTGGACACCAGCCGCACCGCATCGCGCGAGTTCAGGCGTTCCTTGATCTGGCCCTGAAACTGCGGATCGAGCACTTTGGCCGACAACACATAGCTGGCGCGGGCGAAGACGTCTTCGGGCAAGAGCTTGACGCCTTTGGGCAGCAGGGAGTGCAGCTCGATAAAGCTTTTGACGGCCGTGAACAGGCCGTCACGCAGGCCGCTTTCATGGGTACCACCGGCGCTGGTGGGAATCAGGTTGACATAGCTCTCGCGTACCGGCTGACCGTCCTCGGTGAAGGCCAGGCACCAGGACGCGCCCTCGCCTTCGGCAAAATTGTCGTTCTGTGCATCGGCAAAACCCTCTGCCTCAAACAGGGGAATCACCGGCTCACCGCTGAGCGTTTGCATCAGATAGTCGCGCAGGCCTCCCTTGAAAATCCAGCTCTGCGTTTCTTTGGTTTTCTCATTGACCAGCGTCACCGTGACGCCGGGCATCAGCACCGCCTTGCTGCGCAGCAGGTGGGTGAATTGCGCCATCGGCAGCGTGATCGTCTCAAAGTATTTGGCGTCGGGCCAGACCCGCACCGTGGTGCCTGATTTGCGCTCGCCCGCGTCGGCCTTGCGCACTTGCAAGGGCTCGATCACGTCGCCACCCGAAAAAACCAGCCGGGCCACCTTGCCCTCACGGTAGGTGGTGGCCTCCAGCCGTGTGGCCAGCGCGTTGGTGACACTCACGCCCACACCATGCAATCCGCCCGAAAAGTTGTAGGCGCCGCCCTTGCCTTTGTCAAATTTTCCGCCGGCATGCAGCTTGGTGAAAACAAGTTCGATCACGGGTGCGTTTTCTTCCGGGTGCAGGCCAAACGGAATGCCCCGGCCCTCATCCTCAATGCTGACCGAGCCGTCGGCGTGCAGCAAAACCCTGATTTTCTTGCCATACCCCGCCAGTGCCTCGTCCGCTGCGTTGTCCAGCACTTCCTGGATCACGTGCAGCGTGTTGTCGGTGCGGGTGTACATGCCAGGGCGCTGCTTGACTGGCTCCAGACCCTTGAGTACGCGGATCGACGCTTCTGAATATTCGGTGCTTGGTTTGACTGCCATAGCGGCGGATTGTAGCCGTCAGTCGGTAAATAACTGTATGAAATTACAGTTTAAACCGCCTGTTAAATCACCCTCTGTCAATGTTACGCCCGCAAATTGGTTACATTTGCCGGATGACAAAATCCGCCAAAACACTTTCCATGACCCAGGTTCTGCTGTGCGGCGCCGCCATCGTGACGCTCTCCATGGGCATACGCCACGGCTTTGGCCTGTGGCTGCAACCGGTCACGCAAAGCCAGGGCTGGAGCCGCGAAACATTTTCATTTGCCATCGCCATCCAGAATCTGGTCTGGGGTTTTTCCGGCATTTTTGCCGGCATGGTGGCCGACCGGTTTGGCGCCTTCAAGGTCATTGTGGGTGGTGCCCTGTTGTACGCGCTCGGCTTGATCGGCATGGCCATTGCCACCACGCCACTGATGTTTTCCGTCACGGCCGGGTTTCTGATTGGCATGGCACAGGCCGGCACCACCTATGCGGTCATTTACGGTGTGATTGGACGCAACGTGTCGGCCGACAAGCGCTCCTGGGCAATGGGCATCACGGCCGCAGCAGGCTCCTTTGGTCAATTCTTGATGGTGCCGACCGAGGGCTTTTTGATCAGCAGCTTTGGCTGGCAAGAGGCCTTGATCATTTTGGGCGTGGCATCCCTGATGATGGTGCCGCTGGCCTGGGGATTGCGGGAACCCGGTTTCTCAGGCGGCTCGGTCTTCCGCCGCGAACAGACTATTTTCCAAGCGTTGACCGAAGCCTTCAATTACCCGAGCTTCCAGTTGTTGATGGCAGGCTATTTCGTGTGTGGCTTTCAGGTCGTCTTCATTGCTGTCCATATGCCCAGCTACCTGAAAGACAAAGGCCTGTCACCCGAAGTGGCGGGCTACGCCCTGGCACTGATCGGCTTGTTCAATGTCTTTGGCACCTATGCGGCCGGCGTGCTCGGGCAAAAACTACAGAAGAAAAATATTCTGGCTTTTATTTATCTGGCCAGGGCCGCCGCCATCGCCCTGTTCTTGCTGGCGCCGCTGTCGCCCCTGAGCGTCTATGTTTTTTCGGCTGTCATGGGCTTGTTGTGGCTCTCCACGGTACCGGTGACCAATGCCGCGGTGGCACAGATCTTTGGCGTGGCGCATCTCTCCATGCTGAGCGGCTTTGTGTTTTTCAGCCATCAGATCGGCTCTTTCCTGGGAGTGTGGCTGGGCGGCTACCTGTACGACCGCACCGGCAGCTATGACCTGGTCTGGTACATCGCCATTGCACTGGGCGTGCTGGCGGCGCTGGTGAATCTGCCGATCAAAGAATCGGCAATCATCCGCCGCACTGCGGTACAAAGGGCGTGAAGTCATGAAACTTAGCCACAAAATACAGGGCTACAAAATTCTGCTCTACGCAGGTGCTATTTGCGTACTGTTGGCGGTGTTCGCGCTGTATAGACGTCCCGACTTTTTAGTCACCCTCGCGAACCAGGTCTGGGCCTGTTTCTGAAAAATAATGGATAAGTCACCAACGGCAGTCGCCCATGGGCTGGGGCCGGTATCAAGTTGGGTCAAACGCTGGTCTCACCTGGTCCCGTCCCGGGGCACGGTACTGGACATCGCTTGCGGGCAGGGTCGTCACATGAAGTGGTTTGCTGAAAGAGGCCACACGGTCACTGGCGTTGATCGCTCACCCGAGGCAATTCATGCCGCAGCCAGTTTCGGCGACGCCGTTCTGGCGGATATCGAAAACGATCCCTGGCCTCTGATGGCGGGCGCACAGGTTCGCCAGTTCGAGGCGGTGATCGTCACCAACTATTTGTGGCGAGCACTTTTCCCGCTGATCACCCAGAGCATTGCACCGGGCGGACTGCTCATTTATGAGACCTTCACCAAAGGAAATGAAACAGTGGGAAGACCGGCCAGTCCTGATTTTCTTTTGCAACCTGCAGAATTGCTGTCGGTTTTTGAGAGCCTGCGCATCATCGCCTTTGAAGAAGGCTTTCTTGAAAATCCGCCTCGCTTCGTACAACGGATCGTCGCTGTACAACCCGATTTGCGAGATGAAACCGATCAGGTGCCGAAGCGGTACGCACTCTAGTTAAAATGCCCATTTACCGTTTAATTACCCGGACATGACATCCTCAACCAGCCAAATCACGGGCAGCATCGTAGCGCTTGTCACACCCATGTTTGATGATGGCAGTGTGGACTACCTCACCCTGCGCAAACTGATCGACTGGCACATCGCTGAAGGCACCGATTGCATTGGCGTCGTTGGCACCACCGGTGAGTCGCCTACCGTCAATGTGCAAGAGCATTGCGAGATCATTCGCGTCTCGGTGGAGCAGGCTGCTGGACGCGTACCCATCATGGCCGGTTGCGGAGCGAACTCCACGGCGGAGGCGATCGAACTGACGAAGTTTGCCAAAACGGTGGGCGCGGATTGCCAGTTGCAGGTGGTGCCCTACTACAACAAGCCGACTCAGGAAGGCCAGTACCTGCACTTCAAGGCGATTGCGCAGGCGGTTGATCTTCCCATGATCCTCTACAACGTGCCCGGTCGTTCCGTAGCAGACATGGCACATGACACCGTGCTGCGGCTGGCTCAAGTGCCCGGCATCGTTGGCATCAAGGAAGCGACCGGCAATATTGAACGGGCGCAGTGGCTGATCCGGGAAGCGCCAAAAGGGTTTGCCATTTATTCGGGGGATGACCCGACTGCGGTTGCCCTGATGCTGTGCGGTGGCCACGGCAACGTCAGCGTAAGCGCCAATCTGGCGCCCCGCCTGATGCACGCGCTGTGCGTTGCGGCGATGGCAGGCGACACCAAACGGGCCATGGAAATTCAGTTCAAGCTGCTGCCATTGCATAAAAACCTGTTTGTGGAGGCCAACCCCATTCCCGTGAAATGGGCGATGGCGAGGATGAAACTGTGCGGTGGAACAATGCGCCTGCCAATGACGCCTTTGACCCCAGCCAGTGAAGCAGTGGTTGAAAGCGCTTTGCGCGCAAGCGGCCTGGTCTGATCGGCCCAGCCTGGCCTTACTCATTACCCTAAGGGACATTTTTGTGAATCATTTTTCCAGACTGACGCTGCTGAGCCTTTCACTAACGCTTGCAGCGTGCTCGACTCTCGAGAGCGACAAAATCGACTACAAAAGCGCTGGCAAAGGCCCTTCGCTTGAGGTCCCCCCTGATTTGACCCAACTGTCGCGTGACACCCGTTATGCAGTTCCGGGCGGTGCCGTGACCGCGTCCAGCTTCCAGCTTGGCCAAGCCAGCCAATCGGTGCCCACCGCAGTCACTTCCTTGGGTGATGTTCGTATTGAACGTGCCGGTAGCCAACGCTGGCTCGTGATCAATCGGCCGGCCGACAAACTTTGGGAGCCAGTACGCGACTTCTGGCAGGAAAATGGCTTCCTGCTGGCGATGGACCAGGCCAATCTGGGCATCATGGAAACCGACTGGTCCGAAAACCGGGCCAAAATACCGCAGGACTTTATTCGTAAAACGCTGGGGAAAGTACTCGATTCACTGTATTCAACCGGTGAGCGCGACAAGTTTCGCACCCGTCTTGAACGCAATGCAAGCGGCGGCACTGACATCTTCATCAGCCACCGGGGCATGATCGAGGTCTACACCAGCACACAAAAAGACACGACCGTGTGGCAACCGCGCGCCGCCGACCCGGAACTGGAAGCAGAGTTCTTGCGCCGCTTGATGGTCAAGCTGGGTGTAACCCAGGAGCAATCCAAGGCACTGGTGGCAGCGGGGACCGCTAAGAACAGTTCGCGCGCCACTGCGGTCAACGGGCAACCGGTGGTGCAAATCGACGACGGCTTCGACCGCGCCTGGCGGCGTGTTGGCTTGTCACTGGACCGTACCGGTTTCACGGTCGAGGACCGGGACCGCAGTCAGGGCATTTATTTTGTCCGTTATGTCGAACCGGTTGCAGACAAGGCAACGCCAGGCTTCCTGGGAAAACTCTTTGGCGCCTCAAAAGCAGATACGGCACCATTGAAATACCGGATTGTGCTTGTCAGTCAGGGGGAATCAACAACAGTTTCCGTGCTTGACACCAGTGGCAAGCCAGACACTTCAGCCAATGCGCAGCGCATCGTAAAAGTTATCGCCGACGACCTCAAGTAGTTTGATCACCGCACCGAATGACTGCACTTGCAGATTCATTCGGGCATGAAAAAGCCACCTGACGGTGGCTTTTTCATTAACAAAGTTGAGAAAGCAAAAGCTTACTTCTTCATCGTTGCAGCAGCATCAGCAGCCTTCTTGGCGGCATCGTCAGCAGCACCTTTGGCAGCGTCAACCACAGCAGCGCCAGCGGCGGTAGCAGCATCAGCGGCAGCAGTGCCAGCGGCGGCAGCAGCAGAAGCGGCAGCAGCCTGGACGGGTGCAGCAACCTCAGGTGCAGGAGCTGCTACAGGTGCAGGAGCCACTACTTTGGGAGCCTCTTCTTTTTTACCACAAGCAGCCAGAGCAGCAGCAGCAATAACAGCGGCCAAAACGAGCGATTTATTCATTTGAAAAATTACCTGGTGAGTTGATGAAACAATTTCCGGAAATTGTCACTGCAGAGAGTCTGCAACGACTAAGCAAAAATGACTCGAGATCTTTTTGCTCAGCCGTGGATTATAAGGCAAAAATCTACTCCACTCTTGCAGCCTGATGTCGCGTCCGGACGTCCTGAAACCTTCTCCATTAATGAAAATGTGTCGTGCATCAAGCATCCTTTTCAAACTGCGACAATTCTCCTATGAAAATCAAAAAACAATGTGTGGTCGCCCTGACCTGGACGCTGAAAGACACGCTGGGTGAGGAGCTTGACGTGCTTGACGAGCCGGTCGAGTTTCTGGTCGGCGGCGAAGATCTCTTCGAAGCCATCGAGGAGGCACTACAGGGCCATGAAGTGGGTGCTGAGATCGACCTGCAAATCGAACCAGAACAGGGTTTTGGCGATTACAACGACAGACTGGTGTTCCTCGAGTCGCGCCAACTCTTTCCCCCTGAACTGGAGGAGGGCATGACATTTGAAGGCGCATCACTGCCCGCCGGCTGCAATCCGGAGGCGCCCAAAGACGCCTTGTACACCGTTACTGAAATCTACCCCGAGCATGTCGTGCTGGATGGCAACCATCCTCTGGCCGGTATCGCTTTGCGCCTGAGCCTGAAGATTGAGGCCGTTCGGGAAGCCACGGAAGAAGAGATTGGACGTGGCTCGGCAGGTACCGGTTTTTTCAGGATTGCGCCCTTGCATGCCAATGCGCCCGGCAGCGACACCCTTCATTGATTTCCGACATCCCGGTATCACGATTTTCCAGTGGAACCGTAGCCCCCCTCCCCGCGCTGGCTGGTGGGAAATTCGCTGACAACGTTGAACTGCGCCTGCACCACAGGAACAATGACAAGTTGTGCGATCCGCTCCATCGGCTCAATGGTGAAGGCGACGTCGCTGCGGTTCCAGGCGCTCACCATCAGTTGCCCCTGGTAGTCGCTGTCAATCAGGCCCACCAGATTGCCCAGCACGATCCCGTGCTTGTGACCCAGGCCGGAACGCGGCAGGATGAGCGCCGCAAATTTCGGATCCGCCAAGTAAATGGCAATGCCAGTGGGAACCAGTTGCCAGGCATTGGGCTGCAAGGTCAGCGGCTCACTCAGGCAGGCCCGCAAATCGAGCCCGGCACTGCCTGACGTCGCGTACGCCGGCAACTGGTTGGCCATGCGGGGGTCCATGATCTTGACGTCGATTTCCATCATTTTTTGTCTCTTGGCTTGATCCGGGCTGCGATTTCCGCTATTAATTTACGAGCAAGCACAAGTTTTGAAGCGCGCCCCATGTCTTTCACGCCCAGCGCATCCACCAACAGCAGCGCATTGTCGTCCTGCCCAAAAGTGGCCGGGCCGATATTGCCCACCAGCAGGGGGGCGCCTTTACGCAGGCGCTTGGCCTGCGCATTGGCCAGCAGATCATGGCTCTCTGCTGCAAAACCCACACAGTACAAGGCCTGGCTCTGGCCGCGCGGTGACTGCGCCATCGCCGCCAGAATGTCCGGATTCTCCACAAAACTCAAGTTTGGTGCGCTGCCCGAGCCGTCCTTTTTTATCTTGTGGTCGGTGGCATGGGCCGGTCGCCAGTCGGCCACGGCCGCCGTCGCGATGAAAACAGTCGCCGTTGCAGCTTTTTCCTGAACCGCTTGCAGCATGTCCAGAGCCGACCTCACGTCCACCCGGCCAACACCACGTGGCGTTGCCAGACTCACCGGCCCTGCCACCAGCGTCACTTCAGCCCCCGCCTCGCGGGCCGCCCGCGCCATGGCAAATCCCATTTTTCCGCTGGACAGGTTGGTGATGCCGCGCACCGGATCAATCGCCTCGTAGGTCGGCCCGGCCGTGACCAGCACGTGCTGACCAGTAAGCGTTTTGGGCTGAAAAAATGCAATCACGTCGTCCAGCAGCTCCTGCGGCTCCAGCATGCGGCCGTCGCCCGTTTCGCCACACGCTTGATCGCCACTGCCAACGCCAAAAATCGTGGTCCCGTCGGCTATCAGCTGCGCCATGTTGCGTTGTGTGGCAGGGTGCGCCCACATTTCACGGTTCATGGCCGGTGCAATCAGCAAAGGCACCGTGTCCAGTGGACGCGCCAGGCACATCAAGCCGAGCAGATCGTCCGCCCGCCCATGCAGCAGCCTGGCCATGAAATCAGCGCTGCAGGGCGCAATCAGAATCGCATCCGCCTCGCGACTGAGGTTGATGTGGAGCATGTTGTTGGGCGCGCGTGGATCCCACTGCGAGCCATAAACAGTGCGCTGACTCAAAGCCTGCATCGTGACCGGCGTGATGAACTGCTCGGCAGCGGCGGTCATCACCACCTGCACCGTGGCGCCCTCCTTGAGCAAAGCCCGGCACAATTCGGCCGCCTTGTAGCAGGCAATGCCACCGGTGAGCCCCAAAACAATGTGTTTTCCAGCAAGGTCATTCATGGGTCGCAATGTAGCAGACCTCTATAATCGGAGTTTCCACCCCATGGAGCGCAAAGCTCACTCTGACATGACCAAATTTGTCTTCGTCACCGGCGGTGTGGTGTCTTCCCTTGGCAAGGGAATCGCCTCAGCCTCCTTAGCAGCGATTTTGGAATCGCGAGGCCTCAAAGTCACTTTAATCAAGCTTGACCCTTACCTGAACGTCGATCCCGGCACCATGTCGCCGTTTCAGCACGGCGAAGTGTTTGTCACTGACGATGGCGCCGAAACCGATCTCGACCTGGGCCACTATGAGCGCTTTGTGGAAGCACGGATGTGTAAAGTGAATAACTTCACCACCGGCCAGATCTACAAAAGTGTGCTGGAGAAAGAACGCCGTGGCGACTACCTGGGCAAAACGGTTCAGGTCATTCCGCACGTCACCAACGAAATTCAGGATTTCGTCAAACGTGGCGCCCACTTTGGAACACCTGAAGCGGTGGATGTCGCGATTGTAGAAATTGGCGGCACCGTGGGTGACATTGAATCCCTTCCTTTTCTGGAGGCGGTGCGCCAGATGAGCCTGAAGCTGGGGCCCAACAACAGCGCCTTTGTGCATTTAAGCTATGTGCCCTGGATCGCAGCGGCCGGCGAACTCAAAACCAAACCGACCCAGCACACTGCCAAGCAGTTGCGGGAGATCGGCATTCAGGCCGACGCGCTGATCTGCCGTGCCGACCGCCCCATCCCCAACGAAGAGCGGGAGAAGATATCCCTCTTTTCCAACGTACCCGACTGGGGCGTCATCTCGATGTGGGACGTGGACATCATCTACAAAGTGCCCCGCATGTTGCACGAGCAGGGCCTGGACGGCCTGATTTGCGACAAACTGCGCCTGAACACGCCGCCGGCCAATTTGAAGCGTTGGGACGACCTGGTGTATGAAGCCGAGCACCCGCAAGGCGAAGTCAAAATCGCCATGGTCGGCAAGTATGTGGACTTGAGTGACAGTTACAAGTCGCTCAATGAAGCACTGCGGCACGCCGGCATGAAGAACCATGTACGGGTAAAAATTGATTACATCGATTCAGAGACCCTCACACCGGACAATGTGACGCAACTCGCCAAGTCTGACGCTATTCTGGTGCCCGGTGGCTTCGGCAAACGCGGCATCGAGGGCAAAATTTGTGCGGCCCGTTTTGCCAGAGAGAACAAGATACCTTATCTGGGCATCTGCCTGGGCATGCAGGTGGCCACGATCGAGTTTGCGCGCCATGTCGCCGGGTTGAAAGACGCCAACAGCACAGAGTTCGAGCCCAACAGCCCGAACCCCGTGATCGCCCTGATCACCGAATGGAAAGACACCGACGGCAGCATCAAAACCCGGGATGAAAACTCCGACTTGGGTGGCACCATGCGATTGGGCGCGCAAAGTTCGGACGTAGCTCCGGGCACCTTGGCACACAAGATTTATGGCAACGTGGTCACCGAGCGGCACCGCCACCGCTACGAGGCCAACGTGAATTATCTCGACACATTACGCCAGGCCGGGCTCGTGATTTCGGCTTTGACGCAACGCGAAAAACTGACCGAAATTGTAGAACTGCCACAGACCGTCCACCCCTGGTACATGGGCGTGCAGTTTCACCCCGAGTTCAAATCCACACCTTGGGATGGGCATCCTCTGTTCAATGCCTTCATCAAGGTGGCGCTGGAGCATCAAGCAGCCGGCAAAAGTTTGAAAGCGGTGGCCTGATGAAACTGTGTGGCTTCGACATCGGCTTGCAGCAGCGTTTCTTTCTCATCGCAGGCCCGTGCGTGATTGAGTCGGAACAGTTGCAGATGGACACGGCCGGCACCCTGAAGGAAATCACGTCCAGCCTGGGTATTGCGTTCATTTTCAAGAGCAGCTTTGACAAGGCCAACCGCTCCAGTGGCAGCACGTTTCGCGGCCCCGGCATGGACAAGGGGCTCGAAATTCTGGCCAAGGTCAAACGCGAACTCAAGCTACCGGTGCTGACCGACATCCATTCGGAAGACCAGATTGCGCAAGTGGCCGCGGTGGTGGACGTATTGCAAACGCCGGCTTTTCTGTGCCGCCAGACCGACTTTATCCGTGCCGTGGCGCAGTCGGGCTTGCCGGTCAATATCAAGAAAGGGCAGTTTCTGGCCCCGGGCGACATGAAAAACGTGATCGACAAAGCACGTGCTGCGGCGCGTGAGAAAGGTCTGATCGAGGACAATTTCATGGCCTGTGAACGTGGCGTCAGTTTTGGCTACAACAACCTGGTCAGTGACATGCGCTCCCTGGCCATCATGCGCGAAACCGGCGCCCCGGTGGTGTTCGACGCCACCCACTCGGTTCAGTTGCCGGGCGGTCAGGGCAGCAGCAGTGGCGGGCAACGCGAGATGGTGCCGGTGCTGGCCCGCGCTGCCGTGGCCGTCGGTGTCGCCGGCCTGTTCATGGAAACCCATCCTGACCCGTCCAGGGCTTTGAGTGACGGACCCAATGCCGTACCGCTCAAACACATGCGCGCCTTGCTGGAGACGCTGGTGGCACTGGACCAGGTGACCAAGAAAAACGGCTTTCTCGAAAATAGTTTTGGCGTCTGAATCGAACTCTGAAAATACAAATGATGGCGTGAGTTTGATTTGGATCCGTTCGGGCTGAGCTGCCTGTCCTGAGCGCTGTCGAAGGGGTCGAAGCCCATTATTAACAACCCGATTCGTCAAAGCCCTTCGACAAGCTCAGGGCAAACGGAACAGAAATAGAAGGAAAGAGAAAATGAGTGCAATTGTTGACATCGTCGGTCGAGAAATTCTTGATTCGCGCGGCAACCCCACCGTCGAATGTGATGTGTTGCTGGAGTCCGGCACCATGGGCCGAGCCGCCGTGCCATCGGGCGCCTCCACCGGCAGCCGTGAAGCGATTGAACTGCGCGATGGCGACATGAACCGTTACCTGGGCAAGGGCGTACTCAAGGCCGTAGAACACATCAACACCGAGATTTCCGAAGCCGTGCTGGGCCTGGATGCGTCCGAGCAGGCGTTTCTCGACAAGACACTGATTGATCTGGACGGCACCGAGAACAAGTCACGCCTGGGCGCCAACGCGATGCTGGCGGTTTCCATGGCGGTGGCGCGCGCGGCCGCTGAAGAATCCGGCCTGCCGCTGTACCGCTATTTTGGTGGCATGGGCTCGATGCAGATGCCGGTGCCCATGATGAACGTGCTCAATGGCGGCGCGCACGCCAACAACAACCTGGACCTGCAGGAGTTCATGATCATCCCGCTGGGGGCGCCGAGCTTTCGCGAAGCGGTGCGCTACGGCGCCGAGGTGTTCCACGCACTCAAGCAAATCCTGCACGACAAGGGCATGAGCGTGGCAGTCGGTGACGAGGGCGGCTTTGCCCCCAACGTGGCCAGTCATGAAGCGGCGATCCAGTTGATTCTGGAGGCGATCGACAAAGCCGGCTTCGTGGCTGGCGAGCAAATCGCCCTGGGCCTGGACTGCGCGGCCAGCGAGTTCTACAAAGACGGCCCCAACGGTGTCAAAGCCTACCACCTGGAAGGCGAAGGCCTGGTCTTGAGCTCGGAAGAATGGACCAACATCCTGTCCACCTGGGTTGACAAATACCCCATCATCAGCATCGAAGACGGTATGGCCGAGAACGACTGGGATGGCTGGAAGATTCTGACCGAGCGCCTTGGCAAAAAGGTGCAAATCGTGGGCGACGACCTGTTCGTCACCAACACCAAAATATTCAAGGAAGGCATCGACAAGGGCATTGCCAACTCGATTCTGATCAAGATTAACCAGATCGGCACCTTGACCGAAACCTTCGCCGCCATCGAGATGGCCAAGCGTGCGGGCTACACCGCCGTCATCAGTCACCGCTCGGGCGAGACCGAAGACTCCACCATTGCCGATATCGCCGTGGGTACCAATGCCGGCCAGATCAAGACCGGGTCTTTAAGCCGTTCCGACCGCATGGCCAAGTACAACCAGTTGCTGCGCATCGAGGAAGATTTAGGCGACATCGCCAGCTATCCCGGTCGTGCCGCTTTTTATAACCTGCGCTGACACGATAAATGTAAATGGGCAATCGCGTTGTCCCGGCCGCTCTGATCGCACTGCTCGTGATCCTTCACGCGCAACTGTGGTTTGGCCGTGGCAGCCTGCCCAATGTTGCCCGCATGACTGAACAACTGAATACGCAAAATCAGCAAAACCAGCAGGCGCAACTCGCCAATAACCGACTGGCCGCCGAAGTTCGGGATCTGAAAGAAGGCCTGGAAATGGTCGAGGAAAAAGCCCGACTCGAACTCGGCATGGTCAAGCCCAACGAAATTTACGTGCAAATCACCAAGTAAGGTTCTGGGCGGTGCGCGCTGAACGAATCGAGTATTGACTTACTGAACCGTCGCGCTGGCTGGCGGAGAAGCGCCGGCCTCCCTGAAAATTCGGGCCACATCAATCGGATCGAAGCGGTAATGCGCGCCGCAAAAGTCACATCCCACTTCGATGTCACCGCGCTCGGCGACGATGCTTTGTGCCTCCGCAAGGCCCAGCTCCAGAATCATGTGGCTTACGCGCTCACGACTACAGGTGCAGGAAAAGTGCGGCACGGTGTCGCCCGCCATGGGCTCAAAGCGTGATAATTTTTCTTCCCAAAACAGACGCCGCAGAATCGTCTCCACGTCCAGCGTCAAAAGCTCTTCGCGCTTCAAGCTCGACGCCAGCATGGCAATACGCTTGTAGTGTTCGTTGACGCCAATTTCATCTTCGTCGGCCAGGCTCACCCGGCTACCGGCCAGATTGCGGGAGCCCTCCAGCGGCAAGCGCTGGATCAACAGGCCGGCTGCCACTTTATCGTCAACCGCCAGTACCAGTGTCGTCTCAAGCTGCTCGCTTTGCAGCATGTAGTGTTCCAGCACTTCACTCAAGCTTTCCAGCTTCTCACCCGCAGCCCCGAACAAAGACACCACACCCTGGTACGGTTGCTGCCCCGGGAACCTGGTCTGGGGGTCGAGTGTGATGGCACATTTGCCCTGGTTATTCAGGTTCACCAGCATGCTCAGGCTGGCGTCTGTAGCGATAGCATCCGTGACTGTTGCCGTGGCCCGCAAACCGAAATCAGGCTGCACCTCTGCCACGGCCAGTTTGACCGGGCCATCGCCCACTATCTGCAAGATCAGCGAGCCGTTGAACTTGATGTTCGACTGCATCAGGGTGGCCGCCGCCACCATCTCGCCCAGCATGTTTTGCACCGGAAGCGGGTAAGCACCGGCCGGATTGCCTGAGGCACGTCGATGCAGGATTTCAGTCCAGGCATCCGTCAGACGCACCAGCATGCCGCGCACCGGCAGGCCCTCAAATAGAAACTTGTGAAGTTCAGACACGCACTAATCCATTCAGATTCAAGACCTTCATCATGGAGAACGATCAGGCAATTTTTTCAACCCTGCGCGAAACCGGCGGGCGTTGTCAACGTAGTGTTGGGCACCCAATCGCAAGCCTTGCAATTGCTCAGGTGTGAGCTGGCGAACAACCTTGGCCGGACTGCCCAGGATCATCGAACCATCCGGGAATTCCTTCCCCTCCGTCACCAAAGAACCGGCCCCTACCAGACAGTTCTTGCCAATTTTTGCACCATTGAGAACAACAGCACCGATGCCGATCAAGCTACCGTCGCCAATCGTGCAGCCATGCAACATGACCTGATGCCCTACCGTCACATCCTCACCCAGCGTCAATGGCATGCCGATATCAGCGTGCAAGGCGCTCATATCCTGAATATTGGTGCGCCGCCCAATCCGTATGGTTTCAGTATCGCCCCGGATCACCACACCAAACCAGATGCTGACGTCATCCGCCAGCTCAACATTACCCATCACCTGGGCGCTGTCGGCGACCCAGGCCGAGTCTGCAATGCGGGGAGCCATGCCGTCAAGTTCGTAGATTGCCATGTAGCTTCCAATTCTTCAAGTTGCATGGAATTGTAAGGAGGGAAATCCAGGCATGACTGTCGGCGCCAGACCTCAGGACATGACCAGGCCGCGCCAGAGCAGGCTTGCGCCGCCGGCGATCAGCAGCAGCCACACGGCCTGCAGCGCGCGCTGCGTGGGCATGCGTGCATGCAGATGGCTGCCGGCCAGATAGCCGATGAGTGCGCAGGGCAGCAGCACAAAGGCGAGCGGCAACAAGTCACGTTGCGTGTAGAAGCCACTGCCGGTGAAGAGCGCGAGCCGGATCAGCGCGGTGCCGAAAATCAACACACCGATGGTCGCGCGCAGCACGGTTTTGTCGGGCAAGCGCCGCGCCAAGTAGATCATGTAGATTGGGCCGCCCGTGCCATACAGCGCCGTGAAGGCACCGCCGATCACGCCGGCCGGAATGGCCCAGCCCGGCGAGACGGGCGTGGGCGCCAGCTTGCTCAGCAGGCTCCAACCGGCATAACTCAGCACGAAGGCGCCGAGCAGCAGCAACAGCCACCGTTCGCTGACCTGCACGAGCAGCGTTACGCCGGCCGCCATTCCGAGCACCAGAAACGGCAGCAAGCGCAGCAACTCCTGCTGGTCCAGGTGCTTGCGATTCTTCAGGCCGAGCAGCAAACCGGCGAAAAGATCGAAGACTAGCATCATTGGCACCGCAAAGCGCAGCGGAAATAAGTGCGCGAGCAGCGGAATGGCGATGATGGCTGCGCCGAATCCGGTGAGGCCGTACACGGTGTATGCGAGCGTTATGATCAGCGCCGCGCTCAGCAGCGTGATCCAGGGCAGGTCGATCACGCGCCGCCCGCTCCGCTTTGGCATGCGCGCGCCGCGGACGCAGCCACCCTCTCAGTGCGCGCGCGGCCGTCCAAACGGCAACAGGTATTCAACACCTCTGCCATCACAGGGGGATGGGTGCCGCCGCTTGACAGACAGAAGCCATATCAGCGCTTGATCTGCGGTGCCGGCACACCCTCGATCATCACGTTCAGGCAGGCGGGCAGGCCGCTGGCTTGTGCACGCTGCGCGGCCGCAGCCATCGTCTGCGGCTCGGTCACCAGTTCGCCATGACCGCCGAAGGCCTGCGCGACGGCGTCGTAGCGCATCGGGCGCAGCTCGCAGCCCACGAGCCGATCCGCGCCGTAGTCGCGCAGCTGGATCTGGTATTCGGCATTCCAGCGCGCATCGTTGCCGATCACCGAGACGAAAGGCAGCCCGTAGCGCATCGCCGTGTCGTATTCAGCGATGTGAAAGCCGACCGTGCCGTCGCCCATCACCGCTACCACCGGCGCCTGCGGTTGTGCGCAGCGTGCCGCCAGGGCGTACGGAAGGCCGGATCCAATCGAGCCCGCCACGCCGTTGTTCACCCGGTGTGGCGCGCTCAAGCAAGCCATCGCCCATTGGCCTATTTCTCCGCCATCGCACACCAGCACCGCTTCTGGATGGCTGTCGAGCAGTGCTTGCAGCGGCCTGAGCATCTGCACCGGATGCAGCTTGCCGGGCGCTTCGGATCGCGCCCCATCCCACTCTGGCGGGCGGTAGGCAAGCGCGCCGCGCACGTCGGTGAGCCACGCGGTCGGGGCGCCGCTCGATGCAGCCTGCGTCAAGGCCGACAGCGCGGCGAAAGCGTCGGCCAGCGCGGTGACCTGCAGCCGATCGCCGAGCGCGTGGCGCGTGCGCCCGATTTCGGCGGGCTCGGCATCCACCTGATGCACCGTGGCTTGCGCTGGAAATGCCGGGGCTTGGCCGAATTTGAGCGTGAAGTCGAGCCGCTTGCCGACCAGCAGTACGCAGTCGGCCTGCGCCAGCATCTGCGCAAACGCACCCAGGCTGGCATCGGCGATGCCGCGCGGGCTCTCCATGCCGATCACCGGCACGCCACTGGCTGCTTCCAGCGCGGCCATGAGCGCGCGGCCCGGACGGGTCATGCACGCGGGGCCGGCAAGAATCATCGGCCGCCTGGTCTGCGCCAGGCGCTGCATCAGATCGGCGGCGATGGCTTCGGCCAACGGCAGCGGCTCGGCCTCGAAGGCATCGGCTTTTAACGCTGATGGCTCGGCGGCGTGTTCGAGCGCGTCTGTCGGCAGGCTCAGTTGCACCGGGCCGGGCCGGCCGGACCAAGCGATGCGAATCGCCTTGGCGATGTCGCTGGCAATCTCATGGGGGCCGGCGCAGGTCCAGGCCGCCTTGGTCACCGGCGCGGCCATTTCGGCCTGGCGCATTTCCTGGAAGGCGCCCTGGCCGAGTTGGTCGTTCGACGCATGGCCGGAGAGCAGCACGATTGGCGCTTCGGCCATTTGCGCGGTGTAGAGCGCGGAGACCGCGTTGGCATGGCCGGGGCCGCCAGTGACGAGCGCGATGCCCACCTCGCCAGTGATACGCGCATAGGCATCGGCCATGTGCACGGTGCTGGCTTCGTGGCGCGTGTGGATGAGCTCGATGCCCGAATCCAGCGCGGCGTCGAAGACCGGCATGATGTGGTTGCCCGAGAGCGTGAAGATGCGGCGCACGCCGGCGGTCTTCAGCGATTGCATCAACGCGTCGCAGCCGCGATTGCGGCGATGGGTGTTCATCCGTCAGTCCTTCAGTTTGATCTGCAGCTGGCGGCCCAGCCTTTCGTAGACCGTGTACTGGTCCATCGCGAATTTTTCGGTCTCACCGGGTGTCATCACACGCGGGATGCTGCCGGCCTTTTCGGTGGCGGCAATCCATTGCGGATCCTTCGCGGCCGCCGCGAGCGTGTTCCCCCAGCGGTCGATCACGTCCTTACTCATACCGGGTGGTCCATACAGGGCGCTCCAGCCGACGATGGCTTCCAGCTGCGGATAACCGGCCTCACGCGCCGTCGGCACGTCCGGCAGATCCTTCAGGCGCTCCGGCGTGGTGGTGATCAGCGCATGCAGCTTGCCGCCCTTGATATTGCCGATCATCGAGGTAAGATTGCCGCAGCTGAAATCCACATCGCCTGCCATCACCGCCATCGCCGCTTCGCCGCCGCCCTTGTAGGCAATCGGCACGGCGGCGTCCTTGCCGAGCTTGAGCACATCGAACAGCAGCTGCGGGCCGAAGTTGAGGATCGTGGCGGCGCCCGAGGTGCTGTAGTTCAGCTTGCCGGGCCTGGCGCGCAGCGCATCGACGAGATCCTTCATCGTCTTGTAGCTCGATTCGCTACGCACCGCGCAGACGACCGGATTCAATTCGAGCAGACCGAGGAAAGTGAAGTCGTTCCACTTGTAGCTCGGCCCCTCCTGTAGCGCCGGCAGCACCGCCTGCGAGCCGACGCGGCCGAGCAGCAGCGTGTAGCCATCGGGCTTGGCGCTCCGCACCGCGAGCGAACCGATCGCGCCGCTGGCACCGGCCCGGTTCACCGCGATCATGCTCTGGCCCATTGTGCGCTGCGCCACGACGGCCAGATTGCGTGCGGCAAGGTCGGCGTCACCGCCGGCACTGAAGGGAACGACAACAGTGATCGGGCGGTCGGGGTAGGGGTGGGACTGGGCGGATGCAGTCAGCGCGATGGCGGACAGGCAGGCCACGAGGGCGATGGCGCGGGGGATGGGGTGCACGGCGTCTCCTATTTCAGTCTGGTGAATGGGCGATTTCGGGCTCTTCCTGCAGTATCGTCTGGCCGGGGACAACGCGGGTGAACTGCACCGGCTCGCGGCGTATTGACAGCGTTTGGTCGGCCTGCGTCACGACGATGTAGGTCGAGCCCGGCAGGTCACCGGTATGCGGATGGTCTTCGCGGAAATGCGCGCCGCGCGAGTCTTCGCGGGCCAGCGCGGAGGTGGCGATCACGCGGCTCACGGCGATCAGGCTCTTCAGGTTGAGCCAGTCGTGCCAGCTCAGGTTGAACGCGCGATCGCTATCGGCCACGCCGGTGATTGAGAGCTGCGCATCAAGCTCAACCAGCGTGGCGAGCGCGCGCTGCAACCCTTCGGCGGTGCGCAGGATGCCGACGTCCTGCCACATGCAGTCGAACAGCGCCTCGCGGATCGCTTCCATGTTGCCGGACGAATTTGCAAACGGCGCGACGTGCCATGCGACGCTCCGCTGGATCGCCGCTTCGTCGGGGTCGCGCAGGCTGCCGTGGTGCTGCACCCAGGTCGCCATGCTGTCGCCGGCGATGCCGCCAAACACGGTGGAATTGGCGACGCCGTTGCCGCCGAGCCGGTTCGCGCCGTGTACGCCGCCGGTGTCTTCGCCGGCAGCGAACAGGCCCGTCAACGCGGTGCTGCAATCGGTTTGGAACACCACGCCGCCCATCATGTAGTGGGCCGTCGGCACAACCTCCACCAGGCCGCCCGCGAGATCGAAACCGCAGTCGCCGCAACGTTCGACCATGCCCTTGAACTGCTTGCGCACGCTCTCCGGCCCGAGATGCGACATCTGGATGTACACGCCGCCGTTCGGCGACGTGCGGCCCGCGCGCATCTCGGAAAAGATGGAGCGCGAAACGATATCGCGTGTGGCGCGTTCGAGCCGCGGATCGTAGCGATCCATGAATCGCTGTCCGTCACCATTGAGCAGATAGCCGCCGGCGCCGCGCAAGCCCTCTTCGAGCACCGTACCGGTCATGCGGGTGCCGGTGCCGGCAAGCAGGCCCGTGGGATGGAACTGCACCATCTCCATGTCGCGCACCGGCAGCCCGGCCCGCAGCGCCATCGCCAAGCCGTCGCAGCTCTTGTCGCCGGAGGGGGTGTGGTACTTGTACATGGTCGGGCCACCGCCAGTGGCGAGCAGCACGGCCTTGGCCTGCACGAAGACGAAGCCGCCGCCCTGCATATCGATCATCAGCACGCCCGCGAGCGCGCTGCCGTCAGCCGTCTTGATCAGCTCGATGGCGCGATGTTCTTCGAGCCGCGCTATACCGCGCGACCAGACCTGTTCGGAAAGCCGGTTGATGATCTCGATACCGGTCAGATCGCCTTTGTGCACGGTGCGGTCGAAAGTCTGGCCGGCGAATGCTTTCTGGTGCACGGTGCCATCGGGATTGCGGTCGAAGAAGCAGCCGAGTTCGTTCTCAAGCTCATGCACCCGCTCGACCGCCTTGGTCACCAGGGTCCAGGCCAGATCTTGGTCAGACAACCATTTGCTGCCCTCTATCGTGTCCATAAAATGGCGTTCGACCGAATCGCCCTCGGCCAGCGCGACGTTATAGCCACCCTGCACCATGCGGGTGCAGCCGCATTTGCCGAGCAAGCCTTTGACGGCGACGGTGATCGACAAATCGGGCGCAGTCTGATGCGCATGCAAGGCCGCAAACAGGCCGGCGCCACCGGAACCGAGAATCAGAATGTCGGTCTGTAGGCGTTTGATATTCATGCTTTGACTCCAAGACTGGCCAGCACTTTAGCCCTTTTTTCAGCCATACCTTCCTTGAGCACGTCATACAGGCTGCCGCCATGACTGTCCATGGCCACCAGCAGCGGACCAAAATTACGGATTCGGAATTTCCACAGCGACTCGGGGTTCAAATCGTCCATATCCACATCTTCAATTTGCTCTATCCAGGTCGTCTCCAGCGCGGCGGTACCGCCGACTATCGCCAGATAGACACCCCCCAGGTCTTTGAATGCGGACAGCGAAGCGTCGCGCAGTCCCCCCTTGCCAATAATTATCCGCACGCCATAGTCGGTCATCAGCGGCCGGGTAAAGCGCTCCATGCGGTCAGATGTCGTTGTGCCTATGCAGATTGGCTTATAGCCTGCCGGATACGCAGCGGACTTCTCCACCTGCTGGACGTTCGGCGCGGTGTGTATCACCGCATGGCCGCTCATATCGAAATGCGCCTTGCGTCCGCGGTCGAACATATGGATCTGAGTCGCATCGCGGATACCGAATAAAGTCGTTTGCAAGGTGACCGTGTCATTGATGCGAAGTTGACGGATTTGCGCTTCTGTCACCGGCATCGAGAATTCGTAATGTGCCATGCCCAGTCCTTTAGAAGCCGTAGCTCACGCCCGCGGGTGTGAACGTCGCGCGGGCGCGCCGCGCCGAATGGCATTGCATGTTGACGGCGATCGGATTCATTGTGATATGCGTCGCGGCGAGTTCGATCTGCACGGCGAATGCCGTGGAGTCGCCGCCCAGACCCTGAGGGCCCACGCCCAGTTGATTCACTGCAGCAGATAATTCCTCCTCCAGCCTGGCGCCTTCCGGATCGCTGCACCGGCTGCCCAGCTCGCGGGTTGCCGCGCGCTTGGCCAGAGCCACACTCAAATCGGAAGTGCCACCGAGACCGACACCGACGATGGTTGGCGGGCAGGTCTTGCCGCCGGCCGCAAGCACGCAATCAATCACAAAGGTCTTGATCGCGTCTATGCCTTCCGCCGGAATGGCCATCTTCAGAAAAGAATTGTTTTCCGAACCACTACCCTTGGGAATCATTTCGATTTCCAGCGTGTCGGGCATCTCGCTGAAGTCGATATGAATCACTGGCACCTCGATGCCGCAGGAGGTGTGATTATTCTTGCGCGTCAGCGGATGCACGACCGAAGAGCGCAGGGGATGCTCGCGGGTCGCACGCTCGCAGCCCCGGCGTATCGCCTGCTTGAGCGCATGGCCGTCAACCTGCACATTCGGACCGATCAGCAGGTTATAAATAGGAATTCCGGTGTCCTGGCACAAGAGGTTATTCGTATCTTCCGCCACCTTGATATTCGTCACCATGGTCGCCAGCACGCTTTTCGCCGTGGCCGCCGATTCGGTCTTGGTGAGACGCGCCAGCCCCTCCTTGATATCCGGTGGCAGCACTTTCAGCGCGCGGATGTACAGCGTCATGGCGGCGTCTTCCACCGCTTGCAGATCAATCTTCATCGGGTTCTCTTGGCGTCAGTTGGTGGTGAGCTTGCGGTTCTTTACCACAGCGGCCCAGCGTTTTGACTCGTCATCCATCGCCTTCGCGAATTCGGCCGAGCCGTTGCCCACCGGTGTCATGCCTTGCACGTACAGGCGCGCCTTCGTATCGGTTTCGGCCAGCACGCTGGCGGTGTCTCGCTGTACTTGGGCGAGAATTTTCTGCGACGTTCCGGCAGGGGCGAAAAGACCAAACCAGCCGGAGTTCTCGAATCCCGGCAACCCGCTTTCGGAGGCGGTGGGAACGTCCGGAAGCTGCGGCGAGCGCTCCTTGCCGGTGACGGCCAGCGCGCGCAGCCGGCCATTGCCAAGCAGTGCGGAGGCGGCTGCGAAGTTGCCCACCATCATCTGAACCTGGTTACCGATCAGATCGGTATAGGCGACTGCCTCGCCCTTGTAGGGCACATGGGTAATGTCGATGCCGGCTGCGTCGGCGAAGTTTTCAGCGGCCAGGTGCACCTGGCTGCCCACGCCGGCAGAGCCGAAGTTCACCGAGCCCGGCTTGGCCTTGGCCAGTGCGATCAATTCCTTCACGCTCTTCACCGGCGAGCTTTCGGGCACCACCACCAGCATCGGGCCGCTGGCAACATTCGTGATCGGCACCAGATCCTTCTTGGTATCGAAGGGCATGCGCTGGTAGATATGGGGGTTGATCGTGATGCTGCCCGAAGCCATCAGCAGCGTGTAACCATCGGCCGGGGCCTTGGCCACCACATCGGCACCGACGTTGCCGCCCGCTCCGGCGCGGTTTTCGATCACGACCGGTTGGCCCCAGCGCACCGCAAGTTTCTGGCCGACCATGCGCGCGACCACATCGGTGGAGCCGCCGGCTGCAAAGGGCACGACAATGCGCACGGGTTTGGTGGGCCAGCGGTCCTGCGCCGTTGCGGGCGCGGTCCACGACAAGGCGAGTGAGAAGAGGGTGGCGGCGAGTACGCGGCCGGGGGCTGAACGTCGGGTCGAGGTCATTTCGTTGTCTCCTTGGTGTAAAAAAACGGGCATTGCATCGTCTGCGCGATGTCAGGCAAAAAGCGAAAGAGCGAAGGCCATGCCGGCGGCGGCGGCGAAACCCACCGCGCCGGCGATCCAATTCTTGCGCAACCCTGAGGCGCTTCCGAACTCGATCATCAGCAGGCGCACGCCACCCATCAGGTGCAGCGCCAGCAGTACCACGAGGCCCCATTCGGCAAATTTAAAGAGTCCCTGATCGGTGAAGCTCAGAAAGCCGTCGAGAGCCGCGGCGCCATGCAAGGCCTGCCCCAGTGCCCAGAAATGCAGCGGGAGGAAGACCGTGAGCCCGAGACCCGACAGACGATGCATCAGGAAGGCCCAATAAGCCGGGTGTGAGCGGGCACGCCGGTCGTTGCGGCGCTTCATACCGCCACCACCGCGTACACGGCGCGCAGGCCCATTACCAGCAGCAGCAGAGAGAACGCCTTTGAGAACCATTGCGCCGTGCGTTCCTCCATACCCCACCATTCGCAGGCGATGTTGGCCAGGCCCACCGGGACGTGCACCGCACAGGCCACAACGAAAATCGCGTAGAACGCGGCGAATCCCCAGTTACCCTGTGTGCGGCCCAGGATTTCGGCGGCGCTGAGCCCGCCGCGAACGGCATAGATCATGACCGCCAGATGCACCAGCACGCACAGCGCCAACACCATGGCGCTGATGCGCTGCCAGTACCAACGCCTGGCCTGCGCGATCACCAAGGCGCCTTCAGCACTCACAGCTCACCCCGCACGGCCGCCTGGGCCACCTTGCGCTTGAGGCCGGCAATGGACAGCGTGGGCGCGAGCTGCTTAGGACAGCGCTCGGTGCATGAGCCCTGCGTGTGACACACATGGCAACCGGCGTCGCCGGCGACCGCGCGCAGCCTGTCGGCTTGCGCAACGTCTCGCACGTCGTTGACCAGCGTCCAGGCGCGGTTCAGCGCCGCCGGGCCTAAAAAGTCGGGCCGCCAGCTCACCACATCACAGGATGCGTAGCAAACGCCGCAGCCTATGCATTCAATGCCGGCGTCGGCTGCCTTGCGTTCTTTCGAAGCCGGTTCGACCTTGACAAACGGCTCATGGCGGGTCAACGTGCCCTTGAACTGGCCTTTGGCGCGCGCCCACTTGTCAAAAAACTCACGCATATCGGTGGCGAGATCCTTGATCACCGGCAGATTCGACAGCGGTGCGATTTCCAGTTCGTCGTTGTGCGCCACTTTGGAGATGTGCGTGCGACACGTCCAGCGCGCCTGCCCGTTGACGGTCATGGCGCAGGAGCCGCACATGCCCACGCGGCAGGCATACCGATAACTTAATGACGGTTCGATATTGCGCTGGATAAAGATCACCACATCCAGCACGGTCTGGCTTTCGTTGCGCGGTACGTTGTAGGTCGTGAATTCACCGACCTCTTTGCCGCGCCATACCTTGACTTTGAGATTCCTGGACATGGGTGAGTTTTGATTTGGTTGATAGAAAATAAAATCTGCTATTCATTCATTCGAGATAAATAATTTTCATCTCGTGCAGCTATCCGTTAATCGATAGAGGCGCCGCAGCCAAAGCGGCGCCGGCAGAAGCCGATACGATTTTTCGCCACTTCATGTTTGTCTTCATGGTTGTTTAAGTTGAGGCTGCCAGCATATCGAGCTGGTATTTCAGTGCATCAGGAATCATCAAGCCTGACTTTTTCGCCTTTTCCTCCAGGCTGATTCTGCGGGCGCCGGCCAGGCGCACTCCGTCGTCGATCAGCATTTCGGCTATCAGCGTTTCCATGCGTTCGTAGTACACATCGCTGCCGGCCAGTGCGCATGGGTCAATCACTACGAAAGCCTGCCCTATGCGCGGCGCGTTGCCTTCGTCGACAAAAAACGAGGATGCCTCAAAGCCGAATTGCGCCCCGACCACGGCCGTCACCAGCAATTCGACGAGCAGCGCCAGCATCGAGCCTTTGGGGCTGCTGACGGCGCCCAGCGGCAGCATGGAGCCGGCCAGTCCGGCTTTCGCGTCAGTGGTCGGATGGCCCTGGCTGTCCAGCGCCCATCCCAAAGGAATGGGCTGACCATCCTTGGCAGCGACCATCAGTTTGCCGCGTGCGACTTCACTGAGAGACAGGTCAATCATCAAAGGGGCTGCGTTTTTTCGCGGGAAGACGGCGGCCACCGGGTTGGTGCCAAAAATCGCATGTTTGCCGCCGGCTGCTGGCATGGCCGCAGGCGAGTTGGCAAAACCCAGCCCCACCATACCGGCATCTGCCACAGCGCGCAGATGATCGACCAGCACGCCGCAGTGGTGGCTGTTGGTGACACCGACAAAACACACGCCCAGCGTTTTGGCCGTGGTGATGGCTGTCGAGATGGCGAGTTCGCAGGCCGGAAACGCCAGGCCCTGCCTGGCGTCGACCAGCACAGCCGCACCCTTTTGCCGCGCCACCGCCGCCAGCGCGCCTCCGTCGGCCCGGCCGTTGCGCAAGTGGGTGGCGTATTGCGGCACGCGGCTCAGGCCATGCGAGGCCAGGCCCTGCGCCTCGGCGCGGACCAGTGCTTTGGCGGTGCTGGCCGCCATCGCTTCGCCCGCGCCTGCGTTGCGCAGCGCGCGCACAACCAGACGGATTGCTTCTTCCATGGACAGTTGGGCCATTACTTCAAACTCTCCAGCACTTTGTCGGCAATCATGAAAGATACCCGTTCATTGGATTCAGCGCTGACGCCGGAGATATGCGGGCTCAAGAGCAGGTTCGGGCAGTTCTGCAGTGTCGCATCGGTGGGTAGGGGCTCCACATCAAACACGTCGATGGCGGCACCCCCCAAATGGCCGGAGTGGAGCGCCGCTGCCACAGCCGCCAGGTCGACGATGTGGCCGCGCGAAGTGTTGATCAGCACCGCGCCTTTTTTCATCGCTGCAATTCGCGCGGCATCGAACAAGCCGCGTGTCGTGTCCACCAACGGAACGTGCAATGTGACAACGTCGGACCGGCTGATGAGTTCATCGAGGCCGATGGAGTTCACCCCGGTCTGGGAAAAAATGGGGGCATCGGGCTGGAGCATCGCATCAAACGCTGTCACCTTCATGCCCAGACCCTGCGCCAGACGTGCTGTGGATTGCCCGATCGAGCCAAAGCCGATGATGCCCAGCGTCTGGCCCGCGGTCTCCCGGCCATTGCTCAAGGCAGTGCGCGGCCACTGGCCGCTGGCGACGGCTGGCGTCGATGCATAGGCACCGCGCAGCAACAGCATCGCGCTCGCAATCACGTATTCGGCCACGCTCAGGGCGTTGGCACCGGTGGCGGGAATGACCTGGATTCCTTTGGCCGCGCAGCCGCTGACGTCGATGTTGTCCAGCCCCACGCCCAGCCTGCCGACCACCTTACATTGGCCAAGCGCTGCCAGCAACGCGTCGCGGACCTGCGTGCGATTGCGCACGATCAGCACGTCGGCACGCCGCGCCTCAGTGATCAGGCGGGCTGCATCGTCCACCAGTTGGGGCTCATAAAGCACGTCATGCAAAGCCGCCAGTTGTGCGACCGCGCGCTCGTCCATGAACTCGCTGATGACGATGCAGGAACGGGTTGTCATGACATCGTGCGCCGCGCCGGGCCGCCCCAAGCAAGCACAGCCCCCTCGGGGGGCAGCGCAGTACGCGAAGCGACAAGCGTGGGGGCCACGTTATGCGCTTTCGAACAGGCGTGTCAAAACGAACTCGCGATGACCCAAAGCCTCCGCCGCCGTCAGTCGCCCGTTGGCGGTGCGCAACATGTTCTCCAGCAACTGGTCGCCGGCCTGGTCCAGGGTGATCTCGCGTTGCAGCAGCCCGGAGGTGTCCACGTCGATGTGCTCGCTCATCAAGCGCACGGTGCGCGGGTTGGAGCAGATCTTGATGACGGGAACAATTGCGTTGCCAATCACATTACCCTGGCCGGTGGGGAAGAGGTGCAGCGCATAACCCGACGCCGCGCACAGGGTCACCATTTCGGCGGCGGCGCTGGACGAGTCCATGAACCACAGGCCGGGATGGGTCGGCATCTCGGCCTTGTCGATAACGCCGTCCACCGTGCATTTCTTGCCTATTTTCTGAATGTTGCCCAGGGCTTTTTCTTCGATGGTGGTCAGGCCGCCGGCGATGTTGCCTTTGGTCGGCTGCGAGTCCGACAGGTCGCTGGTCTTGTGGCGATCGATCACAGCCTGGTAGCGATTGAACATGAACATGAACTGGTCGCGAATGGCATCGCTGGCGCAGCGCGCAGCGACAATGTTTTCACCACCGGTGATCTCTGTGGTTTCGCCGAAGCACAGGTAGTTGCCCAGCGGATGCAGCTTGTCGAAGGCGTTGCCGACCGTCGGGTTGGAGCCGCAACCGGAGGTGGTGTCGGACTCGCCACATTTGGTGGATACCCACAGTTCGGAAATACCGCAGGCCTCGCGCTGCTTCTCACTGGCCCATTGCACATACTCGCGCGCGGTCTTGGAGGCACGCAGGATGGTCTCATGGTCGCCATGGCCTTCAATGCCAAAGCCCACCACCGGCTTGCCGGTCGTGGCGATACCGTCCACCACTTTTTTTGTCCAACTGTCCTCAATGCCGATGACGACGACGGCCGCGACGTTGGGGTTGCAGCCAGCGCCGATCAGGGTGCGAAAGTGCAACTCAAGGTCGGCGCCAAACTGCAGCCGGCCATAGGGATGCGGAATCGCCATTGCGCCCTTGATATTGTGGGCCACGGCTTCGGCGGCGGCATTGGATAAATCGTCCAGCGGAAGAATGATGACGTGGTTGCGCACGCCGACGCGGCCGTTTTCACGGCGGTAGCCCAAGAAGGTGGTGTCTTTGTTGATGACTGACATGAAGAATCCTTTTTAAATTTTTTCCGAATTGATGGTTTGTCCAGCGTAGCGAGCGGGCGGCAGGCTAGGCGCAAACCGCAGCCGGGTTGAATACCCGGCGAGGATTTGCAACGACGCATCCCGTCTGCGCAGTAGCTGGACAGACCATCGATTACCAGCGTTTGGTCTTGATGTTGTGCACATGGGCGTGCTGTCCGGCCTTGATGTTGGCCACGACCTTGCCCATGTCGATGCCGTACTTCCAGACGGTGTCCCCCAGGGCCATGTCTTTCAGGGCCACCTTGTGGCCAATCGGAATGTCCTGCTGCGCTTTCACATTGATCATGCGGTCTTCATCCATGATCCAGCCGGTCATGTCAGTGCCCGACTTAACACCTTCTACCACCACGACTGCCACGGTGTCTTTGGCATCATGTAATACGAAATGAATCATTGGGTTTCCAGAGGTCCTAAGTTAAATAGAATCGCCAGTTTAGGGATGGACCAAGGTTTGTCAATCAAGTCATCTAAATGACCTGTACAACTTGATCTAGCGGTGTTCCAATAGCGCGGTGGAAATAAAAAACAAACCCGGACACCTGAAGCCGCTGGCCGGGGCCGCCTCGCTGCCGCTGTACCGGCAGGTCAAACGCGAGCTGCAAAAAATTATTGAAGCCGGGCACTACGGGTCGGGTAAACCCCTGCCCAGCGAAGCGGCGCTTGCGCTGGCCTTGCAGATCAGCATAGGCACCTTGCGCCATGCCGTGGACGAGCTGGTGCATGAACATGTGTTGGTACGGCGCCAGGGCAAAGGCACCTTCGTGGCACCACACAACAATGCCCGTTTCATGTTCCAGTTTTTTCACATCGAGCCGCGATCGGCCCCGGAAGACGACGATACACTGCTGGAGCAAGAATTTCCCGAGATCGCCTGCATCGGCTTTGCGCGTGACAAGGCCGATGCGGCTGAGGCGCGGGCGTTGCGAATCAAACCGGGTGAACCTGTTTTCAGAATAGAAAACAAGCTGGCACTTCGCAGGCGTGTGGTGGTTCACGACAAGCTCACGCTGTCTGCGGCCATGTTCCGCAACCTCACAGAAAAGCGCTTTGTCGAACGGCCCAGCACCGTCTATGCGCTTTACCAGACGGATTTCGGCATCACCGTGCTGCGGGCGCAGGAACGCGCCCGGGCCGTCGCGGCTGGCAAGGCCGTGGCGCGTGTTTTGTCTGTCCCGGATGCCTTTCCTGTCATTGAAGTGCACCGGCTGGCGCTGACCTTTGGCGACAAACCGGTGGAGTACCGGGTCTCGACCATCAACACGCAGGCGCATGACTACGTCAGCGTGCTGTCAAAAACATCATGAGCCTGACCAACTCGAACTCTCGCAGACTGAACCACTCTCGCCAATCGATTACCGCACACCGTGTACTGCCTGCGCTACCCGCGTGGATGGTGCCGGGCGTGCAAAGCCTTCAGCCGTTCGCGTGCCACATGGGTGTAAATGGTCGTGGTTGAAATATCGGCATGACCGAGCAACATCTGCACCGCGCGCAGATCTGCACCATGGTTCAGCAAATGCGTGGCAAAAGCATGGCGCAAGGTGTGGGGTGACAAAGGTGCCGTGATGCCCGCGCTTAGTGCATACTTTTTCACAATCATCCAGAACATCACCCGGCTCATGGCGGTGCCGGCCTTGGCCCCCCGATGGGTCACAAACAGATCTTCGGTCTGCTTGCCGGCCAGCAGCCCTGGGCGTGCCTCGCTCAGGTACTGCGTGATCCAGAGACTGGCCACCTCACCAAAAGGAACCAGCCGTTCCTTGTTGCCTTTGCCAAAAACACGCAACACGTTTTCCGACAAGCTCACGTTGAACACCTTGAGCGTCACCAGTTCACTGACGCGCAGGCCGCTGGCATACATCAACTCCAGCATGGTGCGGTCGCGCACCCCCAGCGGTGTGTCGGTGTCAGGCGCCGCCAGCAGTGCCTCAACTTGCGACTCAGTCAAAGTGCTGGGTACCCGCAGGGCCTGCCGGGCGGCCTGTAGCTTGAGCGTGGGGTCCGTGACAATGAAATGCTCACGCAAGACCCAGCGGAAATAGCGCTTGAAAACCGTGAGGCGCCGGTTCGCCGTGGTGGCCTTGGTGACACTGTGCTTTGCTGCGAAGTAGCCGTTCAGGTCGCTCTCAATCGTGTCCGTCAGCACGCGCGCCCGACCCTGGAGCCAGGCAGCATAAAGCGTCAGATCGCGCCGGTAGGCGGCAAGGGTGTTTTTTGACAAGCCCTCTTCCAGCCACAAGGCGTCTATGAATGCGTCAATGGACGCATCACGCGGCAGTGTGTCGGTCCTCACTCTGACTTTTTCCTCAGCTCCAGATTGCATGAAAATTCAAAGAACATGATAACCTTTGCGCCGCTGATCCCGATTGTGGCCAGCCCTTAGGCTTAGGAGGAAACCCGAGGGTAGCCGCTTTGCAGGGGTGATTTGGCTGGTATTCTCTTCGGGTGAATTACGCTCAACTTTTATTTCCCGACTTTTCCCTGATTCTGTGCGGCTACCTGGTGTGCCGCTATACGTCCCTCAACCGCACGGTGTGGGAGCAGGTCGAAACACTGGTGTATTTTCTTTTCTTTCCGGTCCTGCTGTTTCACTCCATTGTGAAAAGCCCTCTCGACCTGGGCGCCGTCTCCAGCCTGATCGGTGCTGGCTTGGCCATGGGGCTCACGGGTATCGCCCTGGCCTATTCACTCCCTTATTGGCCGTGGTTGGGCCAATACATTCCTCAACGGGAGCACGCGGCCAGCGCCCAGGTGGCTTTTCGTTTCAATTCATTCATCGGCCTGGCATTGGCCGACCGTCTGGCAGGCCCGCGGGGCTTGCTGTTGATTGCGGTACTGATAGGCGTGTGTATACCGCTGGTCAACGTCGGTGCCGTGTGGCCGATGGCGCGCCATGGACAGCGCGGCTTTCTGCGAGAGCTGGTACGCAACCCGCTCATCATTGGCATAGCATCCGGCCTGGCGGCAAATTTGCTGGGCTTTACGCTGCCGGTCTGGCTGGAGCCTGCGGTATCCCGTATCGGGGCAGCTTCGCTCGCGCTGGGCCTGATGGCAGCGGGTGCGGGCATACAGTTGGGCGCGCTGGGCCGTGCCAAAACGCTGACAGTCTCGGTGCTAACCATTCGTTAGTTCTTGCTGCCGCTGGTGGCATTCGGATTCGCGCGCCTGTTTCAGCTCGACCCGGTGCAAACCACCGTGCTGCTGGCTTTTTCCGCCTTGCCAACGGCCTCAACAGCCTGGTGCCATGCCAGCCAGGCCCAGCGTGCGCATCAGCCGCTGTGCCCGTTTGCGGTTGACGGTGTGGCCGCACCGTCCCAAATACACCACCATCTTGCGGCTGCCGTAAAACGGGTAACGGGTGTACTCCTCGTCGATGAGTCGCTTGAGCGCCTCATCGTCTTGAATGATCGGTTTTGGCTTTTGCCGCGCATAAACCGTGGCACGCGATACGCCAGTCAGGACGCATTGGCGGCTCAATATCGCGTCAATGCCGATGGATCAAAACAACAGTTTCGCGTCAGCGGGGAGCCGATGTTCAACCAGTCCTGCCGCTTTCTAGGGTACCGCGGCATCGGGGTGGGAATCACGGTGAAGAAATAACGCACAAAATTACAAAGATAAATAATGTCATCACCCCATAGCCCGAATCAAAATCACCTTCTGGCAGCCTTGCCACCGGTAGAATTTGAACCCTTGGCGGTGCATCTGGAACTGCTCCCGATGGCGCTGGGTCAGATGCTTTACGAACCCGGTGAGCAATTGCGCCACGCCTATTTCCCAACCACCGCCATCGTGTCGCTGCACTATGTCACGGAATCTGGCTCGTCGTCCGAAACCGCAGGGGTGGGCAATGAGGGCATTATCGGCATCTCGCTGTTCATGGGCGGGGACACCACGCCAAGCTCGGCGGTGGTGCAGACCGCCGACCACGCTTACCGGCTGGAGCGCCACTTGCTGCAGCAGGAATTTAATCGCGCAGGCTTGATGCAGCGTTTGTTGTTGCGCTACACCCAGGCGCTGATCACTCAAATGGCCCAGACCGCCGCCTGCAACCGGCACCATTCAGTCGAGCAGCAACCGTGTCGCTGGCTGCTGCTAACGCTGGACCGTTTGTCTTCCAATGAGTTGATCCTGACGCAGGAATTGGTAGCCAGCATGCTCGGCGTACGCCGCGAAGGTGTAACCGAGGTGGCCGGAAAGCTGCAGCGCGCAGGTTTCATCAGTTACCGTCGCGGTCACATTGCCGTGATTGATCGATCCGGACTGGAGTCCAGCGCCTGCGAGTGCTACGCTGTGGTCAAGAAAGAACTCGACCGGCTGCTGTCCGATACACGCTATCGGCAGAACGTTTCTGGCGCGACCCGCTAATCGCCCCGAGCCAGCCCCTGATGGCCACCCAAATTCCCCCACTTTTGGCCACCTCAAATTCCCCCACCCTGAGGCGGTGAGATGGCGGGTTAAATCCGGCTGTTTCACCGCCTCGGTCGGCGCCAGGCAGGACGTTACCTTCACCCCCCTCACTT
>JAUXOA010000066.1 GCA_030682475.1 Rhodoferax sp.
ACTTTAAACTACTTTTGCTTCCAAACGTGCCACTACAAACTTTTAAAATTTCAGCAGAAGAACTCGCGTAACTCGTTGATTTCATTTACCCATAGACCGCCGGGGAGCGAAAAATGGGGTGGGAAGTGTCGAATTTAAGGGAAAAGAGTCGACCCGACATTTGGTCGGGTCGATTAATTGTCCAAAGCGAGTAAGTGTTTTTGGCTTCATTAAAAAAGTCAGCTACCTTGACTAGGCACGGAATGGACTGCGCGCCTAACGAGTGAGCTTGCGAACGGTTCGGCGCGCAGGCCATTCCGTGCCGTCGATCTCACGCAATTCAATTCGGTCTGGCTAATCACCCGACCCAGATAGCAACAAAAGCTACCAATACGCGTAACTGACCGAACAATTATGCCACCATGTAACGGGCGTTGGTGAACGTGGGCGTCAACTCACTTTGCCTCAAAAATCCTTCAGCCCAATTGCCAAGTCAAACAACGGATTAGTGCCGCATGAACCCCATCCACCACAAAGTAGCCATGCCGCTCAAACTGAAACTTCTGATCCGGCAAGGCATTCGCCAATGACGACTCCACGGTGGCAGTCACACGGATGCCAGGTTTTTGAGCACGTGCTTCAACACCTTTGGTCGCTGCTGGACGCTAGCAATCACCTTGCCTTTGCCAGCTTTCATTTGGCGCACCGAGAGAAGCAGCTCGGCACCGATGTCGCGCTTGGCGTCGCGGGAGAGCAATTGTTTTTCAGTCATAGGCATTTTCATTTCCCCCACCCATCCTTCAACCCCACCGCCAGATTAAACACCGGTTTCCCTGCCGCATGGTCCACCCGGTCCGCCACAAAGTAGCCATGCCGCTCAAACTGAAACTTGTCATCCGCCTTGGCGCTGGCCAGTGACGGTTCCACCACGGCCTGCACTACTTTCAGGCTGTTGGGGTTGAGGCTGGCCAGAAAGTCTTTGCCGCCGCTGTCGGGCTGGGCGTCGGTAAACAGGCGGTCGTACAGGCGCACTTCGGCGCTCAGGCCGTCGGCCACGGCGACCCAGGTGATGACGCCTTTGACCTTGACGGCGTCCGACCCCGGCGTGCCGCTCTTGGTGTCGGGCACTACGGTTGCGTGCACTTCGGTGATCTTGCCTTCAGAATCTTTGGCGCAGCCGGTGCACTCGATCACGTGGCCGTATTTCAGGCGCACTTTGTTGCCCGGGAACAGTCTGAAGAAGCCTTTGGGTGGTGCCTCACAGAAGTCGCTGTGCTCGATCCACACTTCTTTGCCGATTTTGAAATGGCGGCGGCCCAGCCCGGGCAGGTGCGGATGAACCGGGGCGGAGCAGGCGTCGAGCGTGTCCACACCGTGCAACTCATCCCAGTTGGTCAGCACCAGTTTCACCGGGTCCAGCACGGCCATGGCGCGCGGGGCGGCTACGTCCAGCGTTTCGCGCAGGCAGCCTTCCAGGGTTTGATAGTCAATCCAGCTGTCGCTCTTGGTGACGCCAATGCGCTCGGCAAACAGTTGAATCGCCTCGGGTGTGTAGCCGCGCCGGCGCAGGCCGACGATGGTGGGCATGCGCGGGTCATCCCAGCCGCTGACTTTGTGGTCGTACACCAGTTGCGCGAGTTTGCGTTTGCTGGTGACGACGTAGCTGAGGTTCAGGCGGGCAAATTCGTATTGCTTCGGCGGCGGGGCGCTGAGCAGGCCGCCCTCGATCAGGCGCTCCATCAGCCAGTCATACCACGGGCGCTGGTCTTCAAACTCGAGCGTGCAGATGCTGTGGGTGATGTTCTCCAGCGCGTCCTCAATCGGGTGCGCGTAGGCATACATGGGGTAGATGCACCATTTGTCCCCCGTGTTGTGGTGCGTGGCGCGGCGGATACGGTAGATGGCGGGGTCGCGCAGGTTGATGTTGGGCGAAGCCATGTCGATCCTGGCGCGCAGCACCATGGCGCCGTCGGCGTGCTGGTGGTCGCGCATTTCGCGAAAACGCAGCAGATTTTCTGCCGGCGTGCGGCCCCTGAACGGGCTGTTGACGCCGGGCTTGCCAAAGTCGCCCCGGTTGCTGCGCATGTCTTCGGCGCTCTGCTCGTCCACATAGGCCAGCCCGGCCTCGATCAAATATTCTGCGGCGCGGTACATGAAGTCGAAATAGTCGCTGGCCTGATACGGCGCGGCGTTGGGTGCTCCGTTCCACTCAAAGCCCAGCCACTTGACGGAGTCCTGAATGCTGTTGACGTACTCAAGGTCTTCCTTCTCGGGGTTGGTGTCGTCAAAGCGCAGGTGACACACGCCGCCATAGTCGCGCGCCAGGCCGAAGTTCAGGCAAATGCTCTTGGCGTGACCAATGTGCAGGTAGCCGTTGGGTTCGGGCGGGAAGCGGGTGCGCACAGGCGCTGGGTCAAGCGCGTTCGTCGGCTCCTGGGCCGGGTCGGCATGGCCACGATGGTGGGCCGCGTCGCCCGGGCTGCCACCCCAGTGGCGCGTGGTGTAGGTGCCGCAGGCCAGGTCGTGCTCGATGATCTGGCGCAGAAAATTGCTGGGCTTGTGCTCGGACGCGGCGGCTTTGGCAGGATTGCTCAGCTTGGGGTTGGTGGATGTGGATGAGCTCATGTATTTGATTTTAAACGGCGCAGTGCACTGTGCCGTGCCTCCATGTGGCGGGGACTGCGCAGGCGGGCGACGTGTACTGGGCAGTGAATGTGCAAAGGCATTGATGGCATCCATGCCCAGCGGCAACACTAATGAGAAGTGTTATCATTTGCAAATGACAACAATTCGCATTAAGGAAATCAACATGATCCCAAACAAACTCCTCCGTCCCCTCAAGCAAGCCGCTGCTTTTGGTTTGCTCGCCAGCGCCCTGAGTGCAGGTGCCGTGGAATACCCCATCGGTTCGCCGCAGCAACGTTTCGGCATGGAGATCGCGGCGGTGTATCTGCAGCCGGTTGTAATGGAACCCGAGGGCATGATGCGCAAGGCAGAAGAGTCCGACATTCATATCGAGGTGGACATCAAGGCGCTGGCGGGCAACCCCAACGGTTTCGAGGAAGGCGCCTGGATTCCCTACCTGGTGGTGAAGTATGAGGTGACCAAGAGCGGCACCAACCAGAAGGTCGCAGGCGATTTCATGCCGATGGTGGCCAACGACGGCCCGCACTATGGCGACAACATCAAGCTCTTTGGGCCCGGCAAGTACCACGTCAAGTACACCATTCTGCCGCCCACAGAAAACAAGCATGCTCATTTTGGGCGCCACACTGATCGCCTGACCGGCGTGCGTCCCTGGTTCAAGCCCTTCGATGTCGGGTACGACTTCACTTACGTGGGCATCGGCAAAAAGGGTGGGTACTGAGCGATGCCTGGATTGAACCTGAAACCGCTGGCGCTGGTCTGCGCCGCCCTGCTCGCCGTACCGGCCCACGCAGCACCGGCCAAGGACCCAACACAGCGCCTGCTGGAAAAAATGAACGCCCGTCTCGAACAGCTCGAGAGGCGTAACGCCGAGCTCGAAAAGCAGGTCAAGGCCAACGCGCAACAGGCGGCTCAGGCGCTCGAAGAACGCCTGAGGACGCTGGAAGACACCCAGGCCAAAGTGACCAAAGGTCTCGACAGCGACAGCATCAGCGAGAACGAGCCGGAACTTACCTACCGCCTCAAGGCCATCGAAAAGGAAGCGCTGGCCTTCAAGAAAGCGGCGAAAAAGATCGATGCCCTCGACGGTCTCAAGGCTGGCATGAGCCTGACCACCGTTGCCCAGCGCCCGAACGGGCTGCCGCAGGGCACGGCGGACGGCGGCAGCCAGCTCAACTATCGCGCCGACGTCACCGTCGAACTGCCGCTCACCCCGATCGGAGACACCGAACACAAGATTTTCGCCCACGTCCGCATGGGTCAGGGTCAAGGCTTGAATGCGCCGATGTCGGCACTTGGCGCCTTCGCCTCGGCGCCCAACACGGCGGCTTTCCGCGCCAGCGGTGCCAGCCCGGACGACTCGGTGGCAATCCTTGGCCAGGCCTGGTACCAGGCCAGCATCCCGCTGCCTTTCGGCGGTTTCAAGCCGCGTTCGCGGGAAAAGCTGGAGCTGACCTTCGGCAAGATGGATATCTTCGGTTTCTTCGATCAAAACGCCGCAACCAGTGATGAAGGCCGCCAGTTCCTCAACTCGGCCTTCGTGCACAATCCGCTGCTCGATGCCGGCCGCCAGATTGGCGTCGACGCCAACGGTTTCCAGCCGGGCTTTGTCGCCTCCTACCTCAACGAGACCTCCAGGCCGGAAACCTGGCGGCTGTCCCTGGGTGTCTTCGGTTCCGGACCGAAAGGCTCCAACTACCAGCGCAGCCTGACTTCGCCGCTGATCATGGCTCAGGCTGAAACCTCGCTCAAGTTCTTCGGTGGCCTGACCGGCAACTACCGCGCCTACCTGTGGCAGCGCAGCAAGGGCCTGGAACTGGACGGCATCACTGAGGCAGTTCATTCCGGCTGGGGCCTGTCGGCTGACCAGAAGATCGGCGACGGCCTGACCCTGTTCGGCCGCTACGGCCAGCAGATCAGCGGCAACGTGCGCTTTGATCGCGCCCTCACGCTGGGCGGAGAAATCAGCGGTTCCTACTGGTCACGCGGCGGTGACTCAATCGGCATCGCAGCCGGCTTGCTGCACACCAGCAACGCCTTTAACACGGCTGGCGCCTCGGGCGATATCGACGGCGATGGCATTGCCGATTTCGCCTATACCCCCGGCGGTTCCGAAAGGCTCGCCGAAATTTACTACCGCTACCGTATCAGCAAGCAGTTCGAGCTCTCGCCCAACTTCCAGTACATCGCCAGACTGGGCAGCAACCCGAAAGCGGCGAACGTGAAGATTCTCGGCCTGCGCGTCCAACTCGCTTTCTGATTCCGACAAGGCAAGATCATGACTCTGCATCCATCGCTTCGCTGGCTGACCCACCCAGTGCTGATCGCCGGCCTCCCGCTCCTGGTGGTGCTGACACCGGTACAGGGCGAGGAAATGCCGAGCTTCAACCTGCTGATCAAGGCCGGGCACTTCATTCCTGACACAGTTGAAGTCCCGGCCAATACCAAATTCCGGCTGCTGATCAAGAATGAGGGGCCGGGGGCGGAGGAGTTTGAAAGCGTCGAGTTGCGCAAGGAAAAGGTGCTGGCACCGGGTGCCTCCAGCTTTCTTATTTTTCAGCCGCTCAAACCCGGTACGTACAAGTTTTTTGGTGAATTTCACCCTGACACGGCAAAAGGCCAGTTGGTAGCCAAATGAAGGAGAACTGCAATGGGTAGCACGCTGTTTATCGTTTGGCGCGAAACCGTGGAGGCCATGCTGGTGGTGGGCATCCTGCATTCGTGGCTGAAGTTCAATGACGTGGGCGGCACCGGTCTGCGCGCGCTGTGGCTCGGTGTGGCCTGTGGCGTCGGACTGGCCGGGGCATTGGGCTGGGTCATGGTGGCCGCCCAAGGGGAACTCTCGGGCCAGGCGCTGGAGTGGTTTCAGATTGGCATGCTGTTGGTGGCGGCGGGCTTGATCGTGCAGATGGTGCTGTGGATGCGCCGCAGCGGCGCTGGCATGCGGCAAAGCCTGCACCAGAACCTGGCGCTGGCCGTCAAACGCTCAGGTTTGCTCGGCATCGCCGTCGTGGCCGCGCTGGCGATTGCGCGTGAGGGCGCTGAAGCGGCTGTGTTCCTGTATGGCGCGAGCCTGGAGCCAGGCGGCACTGCCGGCCTGGTGGCCGGTGCGATCTTGGGCTTTGCGCTGGCGGGCCTGACCGCCTGGGCACTGGGGCGCGGATTGCGCTTTCTGGACTACCGCCGCTTCTTTCTGGTGAGCGGCTGGATGCTGTTGCTGTTTGCCCTGGCGCTGCTGGTGAGCGCCGTGGATCGCCTCATCGGGGCCGGGCTGCTGCCGGCGCTGTTGGATCCGCTGTGGGACAGCTCCTGGCTGCTGGACGACAATCGCCGCGTCGGCTCGGTGCTGGCCGCACTGATCGGGTACCGGGCACGGCCTTCGTTGATGCTGGTGATCGTCTTCACGCTGTACTGGCTGGGACTGCTTTGGGCCATGCGCCCGGCGAAGCGCCATGCATAGCATTCCCATCACCCTGCTTCGCAACGACGCACCCGCCGCCGCACCGGCGGGGCCGCTGGCGCGCGTTGGCCTGGCCATGCGCCGCCATCAGCGCGCCATCATGGGCGTGCAGTGGGTGGTGGTGGCGTGTTACTTCGGTCTTTTGATTTACCCGGTGTTCATGCCTTTGCCGCCGGAGGATGCGCACATTTATGACAACCTTCGGCTGTTTGCGCAGTTCCTGTTCTGGGGTGTCTGGTGGCCGTTCGTGATGCTCGGCACCATGTTGCTGGGGCGGTTCTGGTGCGGCGTGTTTTGCCCGGAAGGCAGCTTGACCGAGCTGGCCAGCCGCCATGGTCTGGGTCGCCCCATTCCACGCTGGATACGCTGGAGCGGCTGGCCCTTCGTGGCCTTTGTCTGCACCACCGTCTATGGTCAGCTGGTCAGCGTTTATGAGTACCCGCAAGCGGCCCTGTTGGTGCTCGGCGGTTCCTCGTTGGCGTCCGTGACCGTGGGGCTGGTGTATGGCCGGGGCAGCCGTGTCTGGTGCCGCTACCTGTGCCCGGCCAACGGCGTGTTTCGCTTGCTCGCCAAGATCGCACCGGTCCATTTCCGGGTGAATGAAGCCCTGTGGAAACAGGACAAGCGGCGCTTGACCGCCGTCAACTGCGCCCCGCTGATCGACATTGGGCACATGAAGAGCGCCTCCGCCTGTCACGCCTGTGGCCGCTGCAGCGGGGAGCACGCGGCAGTCGAGCTGGCGCTGCGTTCACCGGCGCGTGAGATTCTGGGCACCAGCCGCCGCGAGGTCAGGACCGAGGAGGCGGTGACCCTGATTTTTGGTGTGATCGGGGTGGCCACCGCCGCGTTTGTATGGTCATCAAGCGCCCGCTTTGTGCAGATCAAAACCACGCTGGCCGATTGGCTGATCGAGCGTGACTGGCTGGCCTTGCTGCAGGACAATGCACCCTGGTGGTTGCTCACGCACTACCCGGCGGCCCATGATGTGTTCACCTGGCTCGATGGCCTGTGCATTCTGGGCTTTATTCTGGGTGGCGGCGGCGCGCTGGGTCTGGCGGTATGGGCCGGTGTCTGGCTGGCGGCGCGCGTGTTGCAGGATCCGTCCCTGTCCTGGCAGCGTCTGTCACTGGCGCTGGTGCCCATGGCGGGTGTGGGCGTGTTTTTGGGCCTGTCGATGCTGACCCTCTCTCACCTCAAGGCCGAAGGGATGACGCTGGCCTGGGTGCCCGCAGTGCGTGGCGTGTTGCTGTCGCTGGGGGCGGGGTTCTCCGCTTACCTGACCCTTCGCCTGAGTCTGGTCCGCTTCTCATGGCGTTCGGTGGCAGGCCTGCTCATCGCCTTGTTGCCGCTGGCCCTGATGCTGTGGATATGGTTGGATGTACTTTTCGGACCGTGAAGGCGCCAGTGGCTGCGCCCACATGGCCTTGACATGGCCCTTCTTTACCTGCCGGAAACGCAGTAGTTCATCCGGCCTCCTACAATGGCCTGCATGAAAAAGTCATTTTGGATTGCGGGTGCACTGGGTTTGGCGCTGGTGGCGGGGGGCAGTTGGTGGTGGAGTCAGCGCAGCGCGGCTGACGCGGTGCAATACCGCACCGCCAAAATCGAGCGCGGCAATTTGCAGGCCACGGTGTCGGCCAGTGGCGCGGTCAACCCGGTGACGCAGGTGTCGGTTGGCACCCAGGTGTCAGGTCAGATCAAGGACCTGTATGTGGACTTCAACTCCGAGGTCAAGGCCGGGCAACTGATTGCGGTGATCGACCCCGAAACCTTTGAGTACCGGGTGCGCTCGGCGCAGGCCGATGTGGACGCGGCGCGGGCTGCGGTGCTCTCCGCCCAGGCCAATGCCAGCGCCAGCCGCGCCAGTGTGTCGCGGGCGCAGGTGGACCTGATGGAGGCCCAGCGTGACCTGGAGCGCAAGCTCAGCCTGGTGGAAAAGCAGTTTATCGCCCAGAGCGAGGCCGACCGGGCGCGCGCGCTGGTTAACACCACGGGCGAGGCACTGAAATCAGCGCAGGCGCAAACCGGCGTGACCGAGGCGCAAATCAAGAGCGCGCAGGCCAACGTGGGCCAGCGCGAGGCGGCGCTGGCGCAGGCGCGTATTGATCTGGCCAGGACCAAAATCACCTCGCCGGTGAACGGCATCGTGATCAAGCGCGCGATTGAAAAAGGCCAGACCGTGGCCGCCAGCCTGCAGGCGCCCGAGCTGTTTGTGATTGCGCAAAACCTGCGCGACATGCAGGTGGACGCCAGCATCGACGAGTCCGACGTCGGGCGCATCCGCACCGGCCAGAAGGCCACCTTCACGGTCGATGCCTTCCCCGGCCAGACCTTTGAGGGCGAGGTGCGCCAGGTGCGCAAGGCCGCGCAAAACGTGGCCAACGTGGTGACCTATGTGGCGGTGATCGGCTTTTCCAACGTGGGCGACCGCCTGCTGCCCGGCATGACCGCCAACGTGCGGGTGGTGACCGAGTCGCGCGATAGCGTGCTCAAGCTGCCCAACGCGGCGCTGCGCGTGCGCATTGCCGGCGTCGAGCCGGCGGCCGCAGCCGCGCCAGCCGCCCCAACTGCAGGCGGCGCCAACGGCGCGGGGACCGGCGGTGCCGGTGCCAACCCGGCTGCCGAGTTCCGTAACCGCCTGCTGGCCGAGCTGGCCCTGACGCCGGCCCAGGTGGAAAAGGTCGATGCCCTCTATGCCGATGCCCGACCGAAGTTCGGTGCACTGCGCGAGCTGAGTGCCGAGGAGCGGCCCAAGGCGCGCGAGCGTATCACGGCCGACATCCGGGCCCGCATCGGCGACCTGCTGACGCCCGAGCAAAAGCCCGCATACGCCGCGCTGCAAGCGCAGGCAGCGGGCCGCCAGAGCACGCGCGGGCGCATCTACTTGCTGGGGGAAGACGGCAAACCCGTTGCCACCAGCGTGCGCCTGGGGATTACCGACGGCAGCAGTACCGAGCTGATCGTCGGCCCCAACGCGCCGGAAGCACCGCTGCTCAAGGAAGGCGCAGCGGTGGTCACCGGCACTGTGACGCCGGGTTCGGACAGCGCACAACAGCAGCGCCCAGCCAGCGCTGGCCCGCGCATGCCGTTCTAAGGGAAACAGAAAATGCAAAAGTACCAGCACCGTCATTGCGATTGCCGCGTCGCTTTGCTCCTCGCAATGACGGCCAGCGCGGCAATCTATGCCTTTGATTGATGAAATTGGATCGCCGCGCTACGCTCGCGATGACGAAAAACGGTACTTTGGTAATTTCCAACTCCCTAAGTTCTAAAAATATGGCCCCCACGCTGATCCAGGCGCGCGACCTGAGCAAAACCTACATCATGGGCGAGCAGACGGTGCACGCGCTGCGCGGCGTGTCGCTGGACATCGCCGAAGGCGATTTTGTTGCCATCATGGGCGCGTCGGGGTCCGGCAAGTCAACGCTGATGAATATCCTGGGCTGTCTTGACTTACCGACTTCCGGCCAATACCGGCTGGTCGGCGAAGCGGTCGAAGCCATGGCACAGGACCAATTGGCATCGATCCGCAATCGGCGTATCGGTTTTGTGTTCCAGCAATTCAATTTGTTGCCGCGTACCAGCGCGCTGGAAAACGTTGAGCTGCCGATGCTCTATGCCGGCGTGAAAGCGGCTGAGCGGCACGCGCGTGCGCTGGCCGCGCTGCAGCGCGTGGGTTTGGGCGAGCGCGCCCGCCACACGCCGTCCGAGCTGTCAGGCGGGCAGCAGCAGCGGGTGGCGATCGCACGGGCGCTGGTCAACCACCCGCAACTGATCCTGGCCGACGAGCCCACTGGCGCACTGGACACGAAAACCAGTGAAGACATCATGCGCCTGCTGACCGAGCTCAATGCGCAGGGCATGACGGTGGTGCTGGTGACGCACGAGGCCGACATCGCCGCCTGGGCCCGGCGCAAGCTGGTGTTTCGCGACGGGCAGATGGTGGAGGATGTATGAACTTCTTTGCTCCCTTTCGCATCGCCCTGCGCGCACTGGCCGCCAACACCCTGCGCTCTATCCTTACCATGCTGGGCATCATCATCGGCGTCGCGGCGGTGATCACCATGATTGCGGTCGGGCGCGGTGCCACCGAACGGGTGCAGGAACAGATGAAGGGGCTGGGCTCCAACATCATGCTCGTTATCCCGGGTGGTCTCACGGCCGGTGGCGTGCGGCTGGGCGCGCAGACCGGGCAGGGCCTGACCGAGGACGACGCGCTGGCGATTGCGCGCGAGGTGCCCGAGGTGCAGGTGGCGGCACCGAGCTCGCGCACCGGGGCCCAGGTGGTGGCCGGCAACAGCAACTGGAGCACCTCGATTCTGGGCAGCACCAACGACTACTTCGAAGCCCGTGAATGGCCGCTGGCGGACGGGCGCGGCTTTGACGCCGCCGACCTGCAGGGCTCGGCCAAGGTGGCGATCATCGGGCAGACCGTGGCGCGCGAGCTGTTCGGCGAGGCAAGCCCGCTGGACCAGGTGATTCGCGTCAAGAAGGTGCCGGTGACCATCGTCGGCGTGCTGTCCAAAAAGGGCCAGAACGCCATGGGGCAGGACCAGGACGACGTCGTGATCGTGCCGATTTCCACCTACCGCAACCGCATTCAGGGCGGCACGGCCGGCAAGCTCAAGCGCGTCGGTTCGATCAGCGTCAAAGTGCGCGAGGGTCAGAGCATGAAAGCGGCCGAGGACAACATCAAGGAGCTGCTGCGTCAGCGCTTCAAGGTGCAGCCCGGCGGTGACGACCCGTTTTTCGTCCGCAACCTGACTGAGATCCTGCAGGCGCAAGAGGCTTCCAGCCGCGTCATGACGCTGCTGCTGGCCGCCGTGGCCGGCATCAGTCTGGTGATTGGCGGCATTGGCATCATGAACATCATGCTGGTGAGCGTGACCGAGCGCACCCGCGAGATCGGCCTGCGCATGGCGGTGGGCGCGCGCGGGCGCGACATTTTGGCGCAGTTTTTGATCGAGGCGGTGACGCTCTCCTTGATCGGCGGCGCCATCGGCGTGGCGCTGGGCGCGGTGGCCACCTGGGCGGTCGGGCAGTTTGCTGGCTGGCAGGTCAGCATGACGGCGAGCTCCATCCTGCTGGCAGTGGGCTTTTCGGCCTTCGTTGGCATCTTCTTTGGCTTCTACCCAGCGCAGCGGGCCTCCCGATTGCTGCCGATCGAGGCCCTGCGCTATGAATAAAATGGACTAATTTGCTACTGGGGAATTTGTTGGATATTGCATTGCTTATCAAAGCCGCCATCTTGGGGATCGTCGAGGGTTTGACGGAATTTTTGCCCATTTCATCGACCGGGCATCTGATTTTGGCCGGTTCCCTGCTGAACTTTACTGGCGAAAAGGCCAAGGTGTTCGAGATTGCGATCCAGACCGGCGCCATGTTTTCCGTGATCTGGGAATACCGTGCGCGTCTGCGCCGCACCGTGATGGGGATCACGCATGACCCGGTGGCACAGCGTTTCGCGCTCAATGTGCTGATCGCGTTCATGCCGGCCGTGGTGCTGGGTCTCACCTTCGGTGCGGTGATCAAGGCCAACCTGTTTCACCCGGTACCGGTAGCGCTGGCCTTCATCGTCGGCGGCTTCATCATCCTGGCCGTCGAGCGCCGCCACCGACAGCACTACGGCGCGCTTGATCTTGCTGGCAAGCGCCACGCGCGGGTCGAGACGGTTGACGACATGAACTACGCGGATGCGCTCAAGGTCGGGCTGCTGCAATGTCTGGCGTTGATCCCGGGCACCAGCCGCTCGGGCGCCACGATCATTGGCGCCTTGATGCTGGGCTTTTCGCGCAAGGCCGCCACTGAGTTCAGCTTCTACCTGGGTATTCCGACCCTGATGGGGGCCGGTGCCTATTCAGTGTGGAAGCAACGCGAGCTGTTGCGTTGGGACGATTTGCCGATGTTCGCGGTGGGCACCGTGATGGCGTTTTTCTCCGCACTGCTGTGCATTCGCTGGCTGATTCGCTACGTTTCCAGCCACGATTTTGTGCCGTTTGCCTGGTACCGCATTGTGTTCGGTGTGGTGGTGCTGGCCACCGCCTGGAGTGGCGTTGTCACCTGGAGTGCTTAAGGGAAACAGAAAATGCAAAAGTACCAGCACCGTCATTGCGAGCGAAGCGCGGCAATCTATGCCTTTAGTTGGTGAAATTGGATCGCCGCGCTACGCTCGCGATGACGAAAAACGGTACTTTGGTAATTTCATACTCCCTAAGCTGTCATTGCATGCTCAGCAGCGCGGCTTCCATCGCGGCAGCGGTGGCAATCGGCTGTTCCATGGGAAACAGGTGGCTGCCGTCCAGCATCATGATGCGCCCACGCGTGATCTTTTCGGTCATGGCCATGCCAACCTGCTTCATCTCCGCCGAGTGAGTACCACCCAGAAAAGCCACCGGGCACTTGATCGGATGGCGGCGGAACAGGCGATCCAGGTTGTCGGGCAGGGTGTTGTAGATGGCGGTCTCGACCGCGCGGTCAAAGCTCAATACCCGCTTTTTAGTTACGACATAACTTGAGTACAAGTTGGTCTCCTCTGAAACTTCGTTTTCTCGTCCTCCTTGGTTCTCGTCGTGGGTGCCATGGGCAATGTAGTCCTGCAGCACCTGCGGGTCCCACCTGGCAAACGCTTTTTTGTGACGAAAATGTTCCAGTGCGGCCGCCTGGCTGGGCCAGTTGTTGCGGCGCTTGCGGCTCACCGACCCAGGGGAAACTGAGCCCACCAGTTGCGCGCTTTTAATGACACCCAGCGTGGTGGCGCGCCAGCCGCCCAGAATGGGCGAGTCGACCAGCAGTACACCACGCGCCAGCTCGGGCGCACGCGCGGCGGCCATCAGGCTGACAAAGCCGCCGAATGAATGGCCGACCAGGAAGGCGGGTGCACCGGCTTTTTCGACTTCGGTTTGCGTGAAGTCAATCAGTTGCTGCACCAGATGCGGCCAGTTGTTGGTGACCGGGTACTTGGCATCGTGGCCAAATTTTTCGATCGCTTTGACCGTGAAGCCGCGTGACTTGAGATTTTTAAACAAGACGCCATAGGTACTGGCGGCAAAGCTGTTGGCGTGCGAGAAGATGAGGAGAGACATGGTTGACGAGGTGTTGAAAATCAGACAGACGCTTGCGCCACCACGTCTGCCAGCCAGGCGTTGAGGCTTTTGCCTTTGGATGCTGCGGAGATGGCAGCACGCTGATGCAGTTCAACTGGCAGGCGAACCATCAGTTTGCCGGAGTAATTTTTGCGTGGCTCTACGTTGTCTTCCCGGCACATGTCGAGAAAAACTTTCAGTGAAACCTCGCCTTCGCGATGCAGGGATTGAACATCTGCGGCATAGAAGTCGGCGCCACCATTGAGGTCAATGAATTCACCCCGAAACAGATTGGTCTCAGGGTCAAAGGCAATCAGCGCCTTGTAGCCGTTTATTTCCATCACGTTTTTCATGGTTTCACTCCATTGGTTTCTAGCCATTTGCGTACACTTTCCACCGCTGCCTTGTCCGTATCGGGACTTGGGTGCGGGCGGTGGAACACCCGGCGATCCGCAAACAGTTTCACACCTACCCGGGAGCCCTCGCGTTCGCTCACTTCAGCCCCCAGTGCCACGAACAGGGCCTCGATGTCGCGCCACTTGATGCCCCCTGACACTGGGCGAGAAAAGATCAGCTCCAGTGTTCGTTGATGTTTGCGATGCATGGAGAATGATACTACTTTGTAGTATCTTGTGACTTGGATGCGTCCGCGCGTTCCAGATTCAGCGCCAGCAGGCGTTTCAGGATTTCTTCGTCGGGCATGCCGAGGGTGTAGTCGGTCCAGCCGTAGGCGGCGGCCACGGCGGCGTCGAGTTGCTGGTGGGTCAGGGTTAGCCAGGCGGGCGGCGTGTTGTAGAGCTTGGTGAGGGTGCGTTGTTGCAGCGCCTTGAGGTCGATCTCGGTGATGCCGGGTCTGGGTTCGATGCGATCCGGGTAGGGTGACTGGCTCATGCCCAGCGGCGTGACTTCGGGTACTTTGTGCGCCCACTCGGGTGGGTTGAGCCAGTTTTCTCTCAGGTCGTTGAGCCGCTTGGCGGCATTGGCTATTGCGATGGCAATGTCGCGCAATGACAGCACCTCCGTTCGCCCTGAGCCTGTCGAAGGGGTCCAAGCCTTTTTGGGTTGTTGGTGCTGGGACGGCAGGGGCGGGGCGGATGCCGGGGGCTCATACGCTTCGCTTTTTAAAATCGCCCCCAACCTCCGCCCCACCCCCGCCTCGCTGTGCTGGAGGTTGTTGGTATTGCCCCCTCTCCCGCGCGCGGGAGAGGGTTGGGGTGAGGGCGATGCGGCCAGGCCCGCCGGTATCCAAGCACCGCCTGCGACTTCTTCCGTCTTTTGATGCGCAGTGTCGGCGGGGGTCAGGCCGACGGGGAAGGGGTAGGTTTCGAAACAGGATTTGGCGTTGTAGGTCGGATCGTTACCTACGCCGTGCATGGATGCCTGCGCCAGCGACCAGACTTCGTGAATGCGGGAACTGAGGACGCCGAAAGTCGCATCGTCGGCGCGGGCGACGATGAGCAGTCGTGAGTCCGGCGAAATCGATGCCGCAAGCCATGAAAAATACCGGTGTTTCGCAACCCGAGGTGTCACCACAAACCGCGCGAGTCCTGCAATACCTTGCCGCATGTCTGCGCCATTGCGACCGAACCGCCACCAGTTTTCCCGGCGGCCACGGTCCTTGTTCTGCATCCGCTCCAGCTTCACGTGCACGGTGATGTAACTGAACGGTTCCTGGAACATGGCGGCGTCGCTTAAGGGCATATCTACGCCATAGTCGATCACCCAATGGTCTTTTGGTCTGTCGGACAAATCTGCGCCATTGCGCCACGGCAACACTACTTCAGCGTTCGACCGGCGATGCGGATTGGGGCTAGATAACCATTGCCGTGCCAGCCGACCGTCAATTTCAAATGCGCCTGATTTTTCGGCACCCTTGAAGGCGGTCGCGTAGTTTTGAACCAACGACTGCGCCGAGGTCAAATCCAACCCGTCGCCGCCAGTCAGGTCGGCATGTATGCAGGCCACGGTTTGCCCATTGAGTTCGGCAGCTTGCGCGTCGATGCCAAAGCAGACCAGTGAAACCCGCACTGCCGCGCCGTTGTTGACCCAGGGCTCGTCGGCCCAGGCGTTGAAGATGGAAAGGGGTGGGACGGTTAGAAGAAGGTCTTGAGCACCAGTGACATCACCCCGGCGATCATCAAGCCCATCATCCACTTCAATACCGTCAGGTCGGTGCGCAGTGGAGCGAGTGAACTCTCCAGTTTGCTGTCGAAATGGTCCTTGGTCACGAGGTTGTCCTGGCTCCTGGCGATCACGCGCACCACGGCCTCGGCCTGTTCCTGTGGAATGCCCGCTGTGCGCAATTGCTCTACCAGTTGCAGCGTGTCGAATGTTACTGTTGCCATGGTCGGGATTATGTTCCGAATTGGAAATGTGTAGCAAGCGCTCCAGTACGGTACGGTTGGCTCCAGCGCGTATCGCCTGCGTCGCCACCAGTCCGGCTGCCTGTAGCTGCCCCGACTGCATTTGAACGCGAGCCTTGTCGAACCAGTAGCAGACCAGATCGGCACCGCCCGGTACGCGTCCGGTAAATACGGAGTCAAGCGCTTCAAAGTACGCATCGCCCAATTCCCTGCGCTTCTTGCTGCCACCCAGAAACGGCGGATTGCCGATTACCACGCTGGCTTGGGGCCATGTGGCTTCGACAGGCTCAGCCCGAACGGGGATTAACTCAGCCCGAACGGGGAGAGGTGTGGGCGGGGCGGATGTTGGGGGCGATTTTAAAGAGCGAAGCGCATGAGCCCCCGGCATCTGCCCCGCCCGCGCCTCGGAGTCCCAGGACAAAAGAGCATCGCGGCACTCAATGTGATCCAGCGGCTCCAGAACGGGGTTGGTCTTGAACTCATAGCCGTGCGCCATGCGCCATTGCAGCTCGCCAATCCAGACTGTCACGCGGGCCAGTTCGGCGGCGTATTCGTTCAACTCTATGCCCAGCACGTTGTGCGGACCCGTCACCAAGTCGGCCTCACGGTCCAGGCCCAGGGCGGCGGCTTCCAGGTGGCTGCGGTGCTCGATGTCTTTGAGCGCTTTCAGTCCGAGAAACAGAAAGTTGCCGCTGCCGCAAGCCGGGTCGAGCACGCGGTAGTTGTGAAGGCTGTCCAGCCATTCAATGAATTTGGCTTGGGCGGCGCGGTAGTCCTTGTCACCCTTCTTGGTGCTTCTGGCCAGTAGCCCCCGCAGAATAATCGCAGTCTGCTCCCAAAGTTGCAGCAAGGGACGCTGCACCACGGGCTCAATGATGCGCAGGATGGTGGCCGGGTCGGTGTAGTGGGCGCCGAGCTGGCTGCGCTTGGCCGGGTCCAGACCGCGTTCAAACAGGGTGCCGAAGATGGAAACGTCAATCGCGCTCCAGTTCAGGTTGGCGGCGTTGCGCAGTTCGGTCACGTCCAGGATGGTGAGTTGGGGCACGTCAATCGTTTTGAACAGACCGCCGTTGAACCAGGGGATTTCGTCGGCACCAAACATGCCGCCATCGCCCATGGCCGTGAACAGGTCGGCCAGACCCTGGGTCAGCTTGTCGCAGGTGATCTTGCGGTTGGTGACCAGGCGCTCGAACATGCGCCCCGGCAGCAGGCCCACGTCTTCGGCAAAGAAGCAGAACAGGCATTGCGTCAGAAAGTGGGCAACCTGGTTGGCGCGTTGCTGTGTGGCCTGTGCGTGTTCTCCCTCATGCGTGAGCGGGGCGGAGGACGGGGGCGATTTCGGGACCGAAGGGCCATGAGCCCCCGGCGTCTGCCCCGCTCGCGCATGAGTTTCTGCGCCGCGCCGACGCAGTCCTTCGGCTAAAGCGGAAAAACTAATGGCAGCTTTTTCAGTAATCTCGCGGTTGGTGATCCTGGGCTTGAAGCTCTCGGGCGCGGTCCAGATGCGGCGCAGCAGGGCCAGCTTTTCCGGCAGGTCGATTTCCGCAATGCGCACCTCATGCGTTTCGCTCGGATGGCCGGTGAACTGGGTATGGATGCGGATGATGAGCCGGTCCGACACCACCAGAATCGGCGGGTTCGAGAGGGCCAGGCTATAGGTCAGCAACTGCTTGAGCGCGGCGTCCAGGTTTTTTCCAGGCGCTTTGTTCTCCCACGCGAACACGCCGCGCATGAAGACGTCGGCGTAGCCGGTGCGCCCGCCAATGACCTTGCTTTTTTCCTCGAACCGGTAACCGTCTGTGCTGCCGGGCTTGGGCACGCCCAGCAACTCGCACAGGTCCAGAAAATGGCTTTGCGCGCCTTGCTCTTCGTTCAGCGCATAGGCCGGGCCGGGCACGCCATCGGGTGCGCCCCATTTGGCGATGAAATCTTGCGGGGTCATGGGTGATCAGGCGTTGAGGCTTTTGCGTGGGGTCTTTAATCGACCGGCGCAGGTGCCTCCCGTGCACCCCGACTGGTGAACTGCGCCAGCGCCACCCCCACTAGCGTCAGCCCGGCACCGGCCAGCTTGATGCCGGTGTACTGCTCGCCCGCAAACAGCCAGGCCACCAGGCCCGCGACCGGCGGCATCAAATACATCAGCGGTGCCGTGCGGGCGACGCCACGCACGGCGTTGACCCAGCCCCAGACCAGCCAGCCCAGAAAGGCGGAAACCGTCACCGACCAGACCAGGCTGGCCCAAACCCCAAGTGAGACGCTGCCCCAGGGTGCGGACAGGCCTGCCGGCAGAGCGAACAGCAGCACCGGCACGCTGCCGAGCAAGGTGGCATAGGTCATGGTCACGACGCTGCCGTGGCGCTCTATCAGCGGTTTGGCGGTCACCGTGTAATAGGAAAACAAGCTCGCGGCGACCAGCAGAAATAAATCGCCCCCGGTGGCGCGCCAGTTGCCGCCCAGCAGCTTGTCAGACAGAAAAATCAGCACGCCGACAAAAGCCACGGCCACGCCAGCGATTTGCGCCTTGTGTAATTGTTCCAGGCCCATGATGCGCAGGATCAGCAAGGTGAAGATGGGACCACAGGCGAGGATCAGCGAGCTTGAAAACGCGGTCGACCAGTGGATGCCGTAGGTCACCATGCCCACATGCAAAAAGTGGCCGGCCACGCCCAGCCGTGCCAGCTCCCAAAAATCCCTGCGCGTGATGGCCGGAAAGTGCCTGCCGTAGCGGTAGGCAAGCAGCGCCACCGCGCACAGCGGCATGATCAGGTAGCGGGCAAATAAAAAGCCACCAGGGCCGACCACGTTGAAAACAAATTTCTGCAAGGAAAAGTTGATGCCCCAGATCACGACCAGCACCAGGGCTGCGGCCAAAGCGAGGGCAGCACGGCGAGTTTGTATTTGACGTATTTGTTCAATCACTGGGGGTAAATTTTCTCATTAAAACACATTCAACTTCTTGAGCTGATACAAGGCATCGAGTGCCTCGCGCGGGCTCAAAAGATCAGGGTTCAGGGCCTCCAGCGCGGTCTCTACGGGGCTGGCAGTGGCTACTTCTGTCGCGGGCGAGGGCGCAAACAGGTCGACCTGCGCCCGGGCTTCGCCGGCCCTGGCCTCCAGCGCTGCCAGCGTGTGGCGGGCCTGGTTCAGCACGGCGGCGGGCATGCCGGCCAATCGCGCCACCTGGATGCCGTAACTGCGGCTGGCCGGGCCGCTCTGAATCTCATGCAAAAACACAATATCGCGGCCGGATTCGGCGGCGCTGACATGCACGTTGATGGCGGCGTGGTGCTGGGCCGGAAACTCGGTCAGCTCGAAATAGTGGGTGGCAAACAGGGTGTAGGCCTGCGTTTTGTCGTGCAACTGGGTGGCTATTGCGGACGCGAGTGCCAGGCCGTCAAAGGTCGAGGTACCGCGGCCAATCTCATCCATCAACACCAGTGAGTTGGGCGTGGCGGCGTGCAGAATTTGTGCGGCTTCCAGCATTTCCAGCATGAAAGTGGACTGGGCGTTGGCCAGGTCATCGGCAGCGCCGATGCGGCTGTGGATAGCGTCGATCGGCCCCAGGCGACAGGCGCTGGCCGGCACATAGCTGCCGATGCTGGCCAGCAGCACGATGACGGCGATCTGGCGCATGTAAGTGGACTTGCCGCCCATGTTGGGGCCGGTAATGATCTGCATGCGCTGTTTGGGGCCCATGCGCGTGTCATTGGCAATGAAGGCGCCGCGGCTCATTTCAGCCAGCCGCGCCTGCACCACCGGGTGGCGGCCTTGCGTGATGTCCAGACAAGGCTCTTTGGCAAACTGTGGGGCGCACCAGTCCAGTGTTAAAGATCGCTCGGTCAAGGCGCACAGCGCGTCCAGCGTGGCAAGCGCGCGCGCCACCTGGGTCAGCGCTGGCACGAACACCTGCAACTGGTCCAGCACCTGCTCAAACAGCCATTTTTCGCGTGCCAATGCCCGCTCCTGCGCGCTCAGGGCCTTGTCTTCAAAGGCCTTGAGCTCGGGGGTGATGAAGCGCTCGGCATTTTTCAGCGTCTGACGCCGCCGGTAGTCCTCAGGCACTTTGTCGATCTGCCCTTGCGTGACCTCAATGAAAAATCCATGCACCTTGTTGAACTGAACGCGCAGATTGGCAATGCCGGTACGTGCCTTCTCGCGCCCTTCGAGGTCGAGCAGAAAATCGTCGCAGTTGGTTTGAATGGCGCGCAGCTCGTCGAGCTCGGTATCGAAACCGGTGGCAATCACGCCGCCATCGCGCACCAGGGCGGCGGGTTCGGGATCAATCGCGCGCTGCAACAGCTCGGCACAGCCGTCGGGTGGCAGCAAGTGCCCGGCAATATGCGTCAAATAGGTCTCTATCCCCTGTAGCACTGGCGCCAACAGCTTTGTTTTTTGCAGCGTTTGCTGTAGCGCCACCAGCTCGCGCGGGCGCACCTGGCACAGCGCAATGCGGGCTGTGATGCGCTCCACGTCGGTGCTGCCCTTGAGCTGCGCACGCAGTTTGGCCCAGGGGCCGGCACGCGACGTGTGCGTCTCACCATCACGCAGGGCGGCAATGGCATCCAGCCGCTGCTGTGCCTCGCGGCGCTCGCGCCGGGGCGCCAGCAGCCAGTTTTTCAGCAGGCGGCTGCCCATGCCGGTGATGCAGGTGTCGAGCAGTGAGAACAGCGTGGGTTGGTCTTCACCGCGCAGCGTTTGGGTGAGTTCCAGGTTGCGCCGGGTGGTCTGCGGCAGGTCAATCAGTTCATCGTTGCGCTGTACCCGCACGCTGTGCACGTGGGTCAGGGCGCGGCCCTGGGTGTGCTCGGCGTAGCCCAAGAGCGCGGCGGCGGCCGCATGAGCCTGCGCCAACTCTTGCGCTTGCCAGGGTGCCAGGCTGGCGGCTTTGAGTTGTTCGAGCAGCTTGCGCTCGCCCAACCCTGAATCAAACTGCCAGTCGGGCCGCACCGTGACCGACATCGCCGTCGGGGCTTGCACGGCGCGCAAGCGGGCCTCAAAAGCCGGCGTGGCGCCAGCGCTGAACAAGAGTTCACCCGGGCTGATGCGCGCCACCCACTCCGCCACCTCGTCCGGTGCGCACTCGGCCAGATGGACCTCGCCCTGGGTCACACTAAGCCAGGCCAGGCCACAGTTGTTGCGCGGCCCCTGGTGCACCGCCAGCAACAGGGACTCGGTTTTGTCGCTCAGCAGCTCCAGGTCGGTCAGGGTGCCGGGCGTGACCACGCGCACCACCTTGCGCTCCACCGGTCCCTTGCCGGTGACCTCGCCCACCTGCTCGCAGATGGCCACCGACTCGCCCAACTTGATGAGCCGGGCCAGATAGGTGTCGACCGAGTGAAACGGCACGCCCGCCATCACCACCGGCTGCCCGGCTGACTGGCCGCGCTGGGTCAGGGTGATGTTAAGAAGCCGCGCAGCTTTCTCGGCATCGGCATAAAACAGCTCGTAGAAGTCACCCATGCGGTAGAGCAGCAGCGTGTCGGGGTAGTCCGCTTTGAGGCCCAAGTACTGCGCCATCATGGGGGAATGGAGTTTTTCTGTGTCGGTCATTTGATGAAGTCTATCAACATCAAATGCGGCACATGAATGCCTCACAAGCGGCAAGCAGGGTGTCGCGCGTGAGAATCGTCCGGTCGATCAACTGGCCTGGCTGCAACGGCGTGGTGTCTTGGGTATCCTCGCTACTTCACTGGCTTGCGTTGGGACGGGAATATTGCTTTGCAAGACCTGACCCTACTGCCCATGACCCTACTGCCCACTCATCCGACGTGTAGCGCTGCTGGGCGGGCTACTTTCCCGCTGTGAACTCAATCAACTCGGTTTGTGTTTTATTAAATGGGGAACCCGAGCTGGTGAAATCAAAGTACTGCGATTTAACAAGGCGTCCAATGGTTGGCCCATACCAATACACCTCCATCTGTCTCCCACTGAAACTACCATCAAACACCCGATTGTAGTAACCCGCACATTCAATGCGAACGGTATCAAAAGCACCGGCGGGAACAATCACCTTTTCTTCGGCCTTGACTTCGCAGGTCGCAGTGCTATGACCGTTGCCATTTGGCCAAGGCAGCTTCTCGTAGGTGTGTTTATTCGCCAACTGCATGGGAAACTTGAAAGCCCCTGCACACACAGCTTGATCGCTGTTGCGCATGGTACGGCAGGGTTGCCATTCACGGGTAAAGTGCGCCGTGCGGGGTTCAGGAGCGGTTGACGTCGTGAATCTTGTTACCAAACGATCATTCTGAATTTCGACAAGTTCATTCTGACTCGTCGAAAGTTCCTTGTTGTTCCAGAGGTCAACCGCCCTGTATTTGGCGGTGTCGCCAACTTTTAGTGCGGGAAGACTCACAGGAAATTGCACTTGAGAGTAGGCCAGCGTTAACACCCCGCCCAAACCAAAAAGAACAATGATTTTTTTCACCTTGTTTGCAATGAACAACATATCACTCCTATAAATTTTGGGATCGTTACTATTGGTAACGAACACATTAAATCACTTTTCCATTAAATCAGGGCGGGGAATATACCCGCCCTGATTAAAGTCATGCGCGCTCTGGTCCAGTCGAATCAGGCGGCGGGCTCCAGATACACATACAGCCCCTGAACTGGCTGCAACTGGTCATAGCGCAGGGGAGCCGTGAAGATTTGGCGCACCGAGAATCCATGATGCCGCGCCAGTTGCCGAACATGGGATTCGGAATGCGCGTAGCGCAGGCTGGGGAGCAGGCGCAGCTCCTGTCCTGCGGGCGGCCGTTCCACCGTGAATGCAAAACAGCCGTTCGGTTCAAGTATCCGGCGAACCGATTGAAAAACCGCCGACAGTTCCCCGACGTAGATAAAGACATCCGCCGCCAGCACCAAGTCGACGCGGCGAGTGGTTTCGATCAAAAAGCTTGCCAGATCGGCGTGGACCAGGTCGCGATACACCCCGAGCTGGCGGGCCTGGTCCAGCATCGCACGGGAAACGTCGACGCCGTCAATTGCGTCGGCGAGGGGGCGGATCAGCGAGCCACACAAGCCGGAGCCGCAGCCGAGGTCGAGCACCGCGTGGTAGCGTCGGCCGGCTTGGATCAGCGGCCGCACCAGCGATTCGTGGGCCTGGTATTGCAACTGGTCGACCAGATGCGATTGGAAATCGGATGCGTATTCGTCAAATAGCATTTCCGCATACTGATGTGGCGGCGTAGCCGGAGCGCCAGTGCCGCGCACCGAGGCAAGATAGTAGCGATGCAGCCCAGGGTCGGCGCCGTGCGCGATCGCTTTTTCAAAACACATGGCCGCGTCGTCCAAGCGATGCAACTCGCGCAGCAGGCTGCCGCGCGTGCTCCATGCTTCCGCCAGTGTCGGGGCGATCATTACCGCGTGATCGAAGTCCTGCATGGCCAGCTCGACGGCGTCGAGGCGCAATTGGCACCGTCCGCGCGCCAGACAAAGATGCGCATTCCGGGGCGTCAGATCCAAGGCCCGCGTCAGGGCGTCAATGGCCGCTTGCCATTGCGCCAGCGCTTCATGGGCCAGCCCGAGGCAGGCCCATGCGTCCGCCTGGTCGGGCTCGGCGGCTCCGACCTGTTGCAGCAACGGAATCGCTTCACGCCATTGTCCAAGGCGAAAGCGCGTGATGCCCAGGTTGAGCAGCACGGACGGGCGACCTGGGGCCAGCGCCAGCGCGGCCTCAAAGAATTTTTGCGCCTGATCAAGGCGTCCGACTTCAAAGTGCTCGATGCCTTCAACAAAATGTTGGCGTGCTTGTTCCTGCTGTTTGCTGTCCATGGCGTGTTCGGGGCTAGCGGATAGGAAATTCAACCGCATCAGTCGAAGTATCGCACCTTCGACTGCCCTGAAGGGCAAGGTTTCGCACACGTTAGCGCCAGATTTTGCAGGTTCGCCCTCACCACCGGCTGACTGGCCGCGCTGGGTCAGGGTGATGTTGAGCAGGCGCGCAGCTTTCTCGGCGTCGGCATAAAACAGCTCGTAGAAATCGCCCATGCGGTAGAGCAGCAGGGTGGCTCAATATTCAAACGGTGCCGACACGGACAGTTCTATTTGCTGTCGACACAGAAAAATCTTTGTGATGACAATACGTTTCGTATATACAATTGGCGCATGGAGTTCACTTGGTCAGAAACGAAACGTGCAGCGAACATCAAAGCCATGGCCTTGACTTCTCGGATGCCGGAAGCGTTTTTGGAGGCGTGACATTCACTTTCGAGTGATGACCGTTTCTCCTACGGCGAGCAACGCTTGGTTACGCTGGGCGTGCTCGCTGGCGTCCCTGTTTCAGTCGTACATACGGAGAATGAACATGAAATCCGCGTCATCTCGTTCCGAAAATCTACCAAGCGCGAGTCGCAAATCTACTTCGATGAAATTCAAAACTGATTGGGCACGCCTGAAGTCCGGCGCGGGTGACGCAAAACCGACGCCCGAACACCCAGAGGCTGACGTAAAGCACATTGTTCGCGACCTGGTTCGCAAAGGTTTGAAGCCGCTGCCGGCCAAAGCATCCATTTCGCTGCGAGTTGATCAAGATGTTCTTGAATGGTTTAAGGCACAAGGAACGGGCTATCAAACGCGCATCAATACAGTCCTGAGGGCGTTCCGTGACGCTTCGGTCCAATCGGGTAGGCAACGGCTTCTAACCGTCGCCCCCCACACCACCCACCGTGCGGGTCCGCAGTGGGCGGTTCAACAAGTCGGCACGCTCGACGAAGCCTTTCCTTTCTTTGCCGTGTAACCCTGTGCCTTGCACCACAG
>JAUXOA010000084.1 GCA_030682475.1 Rhodoferax sp.
GACCTATGCGACCTGGTGGATCCGCCAGGCCATCACGCGTTCGATCGCCGACCAGGCGCGCACCATCCGCATCCCGGTGCACATGATAGAGACCATCAACAAGATGAACCGCCTGTCGCGCCAGCATCTGCAGGAGTTCGGCTTCGAGCCCGACGCCAGCATCCTGGCCGAGAAGATGGAGATTCCGGAAGACAAGATCCGCAAGATCATGAAGATCGCCAAAGAGCCGATCTCGATGGAAACACCGATCGGCGACGACGACGATTCGCACCTCGGCGACTTCATCGAGGACAGCGCCAACACCGCACCGCTGGAAGCGGCGATGCAGGCCGGCCTGCGCGATGTGGTCAAGGACATTCTCGACAGCCTGACACCGCGCGAAGCCCAGGTGCTGCGCATGCGTTTCGGCATCGAAATGTCCACCGACCACACGCTGGAAGAAGTCGGCAAGCAGTTCGACGTGACACGTGAACGCATCCGCCAGATCGAAGCCAAGGCGCTGCGCAAGCTCAAGCACCCGTCGCGTTCGGACAAGCTGCGCAGCTTTATCGATACGCTGTAAGGGCCCCGGCCGCGAGGCCCGGCAACAAAAGCCGCATCCTGTTCCGACAGGACTGCGGCTTTTTTTTGCGGACCACAAGCATTTTCGGCCTTCAGCCCTTGCCGGACAAGCGTAAGCAGCTATCAATACGATAGCGTGTCGGCACGCTGCCTCAGGCCGAAAACTCTTCGGTATCCACTTCGCTGGCGCTTTGTGCGCTGTAGCGGTTGCCGGTCACAGTGTTCTGGTTGATCAGCGCCTCCAGCCTCGCCATCAGGCCGGCGTCCAGTTGCACGTCCATCGCGCCCAGGTCTTCCTGCAGGTGGGTCACACTGCCGGTGCCGGGAATCGGAACAATGTGCGGCGCCTTGTGCAGCAGCCAGGCCAGCGCCAGCTGGGCCGGCGTGCAGCCGGCCTCCAGAGCCAGCGCCTTGTAGGGCGGCAGCAGCTTGAGATTGGCCGCATAGTTGTCCGGTGCAAAACGCGGCATGGCAGCGCGAATATCCTTGGGTGCGAGCGTGCTGACGTCGTGCAAGGCGTCGCACAGAAAACCGCGCGCCACCGGGCTGAAGGCCACAAAGGCCGCACCGATCTCGCGGCAGGCTTCGAGCACTGCGATTTCGGGGTTGCGCGTCCAGAGCGAATACTCGGTCTGCACCGCGGCAATCGGGTGCACTGCATGCGCCTTGCGCAGCGTGGTGGCTGACACCTCGGACAGGCCGATGGCCCGCACCTTGCCCGCGCGCACCAGCTCCGCCATGGCGCCCACGCTGTCCTCGATGGGAACCTTCTTGTCCCAGCGGTGCAGGTAGTACAGGTCCATCACATCGGTCTGCAGGCGCTGCAGGCTGTCTTCACAGTTCTTGCGGATGGTCTCGGGCCGGCCGTCGATGACACGCTTGATGCCGTCGTCAAACTGCACACCCGCCATGCCGCCTTTGCTGGCCAGGGTGAAGCGATTGCGGTGTTTGGACAGCACCTTGCCGATCAGGGATTCATTGGCGCCAAAGCCGTACAGCGCCGCCGTGTCGAACAGGGTGACGCCGGCATCCAGCGCCGCCAGCAGCACACGTTCGCCCTGCTCCGCCGACGGCGGCGTGCCGTAGGCGTGGCTCAAATTCATGCAGCCCAGGCCGATGGCTGATACTTCGAAAGACCCAATGGTTCGGTTTTGCATCACTGAAGCTTAACTGGAAACAAAACTGGAACGTGGTGCCTTCAGGCGCTGGCCTGCCAGCAGCAGCCAGGCGTCCCCGCCATAGCCAGCGACCAGGTCATGGGAAGTTTCGGCCCATGCGGGATGCCTGGCATCCAGGCCCAGCTCCGCAATGAAGTCTGCCTGGACGACCATGAACTGGCGGCGGTAGGGCAGCAGGAAGGCCGCCGGATCCGCCTCCAGAGCCGCGCGTGCCTGCTCATACCTTGCCAGCCACAGGTTCAGCAGGATGCCGGTGCGCGGCGCATGCCAGAACGTGCCCATGTCGTCATCACGCGTGGCCAGACCCCCGAGTACAGCGCGCGCGTGTTCCCAGTGCGCGAAGCCAACATCGCGCGCCGCCTGGTTCAGGCAATGACGCAAGCGAATTTGGCCGGCGCCTGCCTCCTCGCGCCGGGCGGCATTGAGGCCGAGCCTCGCACGTATCTTGAGTTCATCGAGCAGCGCGGTCACGTCAGCTCCAGCGCGCTGCTGCGGCACAGCTGGGACAGCAGGGTCCGCGCGCCTCCGCGCGCAGCGCCATCGACGGCCGCCAGCGCATCCGCGCAAACCGCTGCGGCGCTGCCTGCAGCCTCGGTCATCAAGGCGCGCCCCGCCGGCCGCAGGGCCACCATACGCCCGGGCTCACGCTGCAGATGGCCGGTCTTCTCCAGGGGCGCCAGTTGCCGAAGCACAGCCGACATGCGCACACCCAGGGGCCGCATCAGGGCGGCCAGCGGCAAGCGTCCGCCTTCGGCCTGCGACAACAGGCGCAGCAGAATGAAGTCGTTCAGGCTCAGGCCATGGAAGGTACCGAGGACATCGTCGAGTTTCAAAGTGAGGCTGGCATGGGCCAGGCTGATGCGCAGGCAGTCGTCGAGTGCTTCGGTCTTCATGCGCCCAGCTCCTCGCGCCACATCGCCAGCAGGCCAGCGAGTTCCGCCTTGGGGTCGAAGGCGGGGTCCTCCCGCCGCTTGACGAGGTCGATGATGTCGAAACGGCAGTGGTACGGCCCGAGCGTGAGCCAGTCCTGTTGCAGCTGTTTGTCGCGGTGGCACTTGTGGTCCAGCTCGAAGCGGGCGCGGTTCATCGCCGCGCGCACGTTCATGCTGGCCTCCACGATCACGCGGCCGCTGGACAAGCCGCGAATGGTGTAGACGCCCATGGACGGCGGGGTTTCGCGGTACTGCTTTTTCAGCGCGCTGCGGCTGCGGCCGGCAGGCGCCGGCGCGGAAATATCGGAAATGAAAGGGGCTGATGCCATGACAAGACTCCTGGGTGCGTTACAGGCCAATCCCGCGCTTGGCCAACGAACCCGTGATCTGTCAGGTTGAAGAAAAAATTGAAGGAGGGTGAGAGCCTCTTGTGCGGGCAGGCGCCCCTCAGCGCCTGAGCCGCAATTATAAGCAGCCTAGTTCAGTTGCTGCTCCAGGTCGTGCAGCACCTGGTAACACGGCAGCACTTTAGAGACGCTGGAATTCGGTTCGCGGCCTTCGCGGATGGCGGCAAAAAATTCGCGGTCCTGCAGTTCGATGCCGTTCATGGACACATCCACCTTGCTCACGTCAATTTTTTCTTCCTTGCCGTTGAACAGGTCGTCGTAACGCGCGATGTAGGTGGCGCTGTCGCCGATGTAGCGGAAGAAGGTGCCCAGCGGGCCGTCGTTGTTGAAGCTCAGCGACAGCGTGCAGATGGCGCCGTTGGCGGCCTTGAGCTGGATGCTCATGTCCATCGCAATGCCCAGCCCCGGGTGAATGGGTCCCTGGATCGCGTTGGCCTTGACGATGGGGCTGCCGCACTGGTAAGCGAACAGGTCCACCGTATGGGCCGCATGGTGCCACAGCAGGTGGTCGGTCCAGCTGCGGGGCTGGCCCAGCGCGTTCATGTTGCTGCGACGGAAGAAATAGGTCTGCACATCCATCTGCTGGATGTTGAAACGGCCCGCCGCAATTTCCTTGTGCACATACTGGTGGCTGGGGTTGAAGCGGCGCGTGTGGCCGCACATGGCGATCAGGCCGGTTTGTTTCTGCAGGGCCACCACCTCTTGCGCACCCTTCAGGGTGTCGGCCAGCGGAATTTCCACCTGTACATGTTTGCCCGCCTTCATGCAGGCAATACTTTGCTCGGCATGCATTTGTGTCGGCGTGCACAGGATGACGGCATCGACCTCCTTGAGCGCCAGGCTGTCGGCCAGGTCGGTACTGCCGTGGTTGATGCCGTATTTGGCGGCGACTTCCTTGGTTTTGTCCAGATCGCGACTGATCAGCGACACGACTTCGACACCATCGATGTTCTTGATGCCGTCCAGGTGTTTGATGCCGAAGGCGCCGGCGCCTGCGAGCGCGACTTTGATGGTTTTGGTCATGGTCTACTTGTTCTCCAGAATCAAATGGCCCACTGCCGTATTGCTGGCGGGCACATGGTAAAAGCGGTGCGCGACCTGGGGCGCGGGTCCCCCGGCCACATCGGCCATCGCGCCGCGGGCGATCAGCCACATCACAAGTTCGATCCCTTCGGAGCCGGCTTCGCGCACATAGTCGATATGCGGCTTGCCAGCCAGGCCTGCCGGGTCGGCGATCAGCTGGTCGAGAAAGGCGTTGTCGAACTCCTTGTTGATCAGCCCGGCGCGCGGGCCTTGCAACTGGTGGCTCATGCCGCCCGTGCCCCAGATCTGCACATTGAGCGGCTTGTCAAAACTCTCCACCGCCTTGCGGATGGCCTTGCCCAGCTCGAAGCAGCGCCGGCCTGACGGCACCGGGTACTGCACCACGTTGACGGCAAACGGAATCACC
>JAUXOA010000010.1 GCA_030682475.1 Rhodoferax sp.
GTTATCGACCATCACAGACTGGCCCAGCCTGTCACCGAGTCGCTGCGCAAAAATACGCGCCACGGTGTCAGGCAGACCGCCTGCCGAGTAAGGCACCACGAATTTAATGGGCTTGTTGGGGTAGGCGCCCTGGGCGCGTGCCAGCATCGGCAATGCGAGTGTGCCAGCCGTCAGCATGACCGTGGCAAGCAAAAGAATACGACGTCGTTTCATGAAATGTCTCAGCCGAGCAGATGACCGAACTTCTCGCGCGCCTCACGCAAATCCTCCGGACTGAGGCGGTTGACCCGCGGGAACTTGTCGCGCCAGTGGAACGGCCGGCAAGCGTCGATGATCGCTCTCGAATTGGTGTAGTTGCCCTTCTCCCGATCCTCGGGGGTGAGTCGGGGATCGAGCGGCGTGCTCCAGCAGTTGGTGATGATGTCGATCGAGGTGGCCGGGTCGGAGCGCGTCGTCATCGCCCACATCAGCTCCTCCAGGTTGGATACGTCCACGTCGTCGTCCACCACCACCACGTACTTGCCGGCGTAGGCGCCCACGTGGCACTGGCTGGCGATGTGCCCGACCTGCTTCACGTGGCCGGGATAACGCTGCTTGATCGAGACGGCGAGCAGCATGCGCGCACCGCCAGCCTCATGGCACCAGGCGGCGGTGATATCCGGCACGCCCGCCTTTTCGATTTCCTGCTTGAGCAGCGCAGAGCGGACCACGGCACGGTAGCGAGCCATCTCGTCCGGAGGGCACAGCGGAGGACAACCGAGAATGATCGGGTTGTTGCGGTGGTAGATGGCTTTGATCTCAAGAATCGGTTCCTCCCGCACATCGCTCGCGTAATAGCCGGTCCATTCGCCGAATGGGCCTTCCTTCTTGCGCTTGGTCGGATGCACGTAGCCCTCGATCACGAGTTCGGCGTTGGCGGGAATCGGTATGCCGGTGACCTTGCCGCGCACCATCTTGGTCGCTTTGCCACGCAGCGCCCCCACCATGTCGAACTCGCTCACGCCGTAGGGCACTTCGCTGCAGGCCATGAGGAACGTCAGCGGGTCGCCGCCAACCACGATTGCCGTGGGCATGGGCTCGCCGCGCGCCTCGTACTTGTCGCGGTGGATGCGGCCGTGCTTGCCGGGGGAGATATAGTAGCCGACGGTCTTCTTGTCATGGATCATGACGCGGTAGGTACCGGCGTTGAGCCATTTCTCGTCCGGGTCCATGGTGATGTCGTAGCTGCCGGTGCCGATGTAGCGGCCACCGTCGTGCGCGTGCCACTGCGGAGTGGGGAATTTGGTGATGTCGATGTCATCGCCCATCAGGACGTTTTCGAAGATCGGGCCGTCTTCGACAATTTCGTGCGGGATCGGCGTCATCCCACGCAGATTGGTTTCCAGGAAGGCTTGGGACAATTCGAGACGGCTGTAATGGGCCGGAAAGCCCAGGGTCATATTCTTGCGGCGACCGCCGAAGAAGTTCACCAGGACGCGATGTCCTTTCGCGCAACCCGGCACCTCGTCGAAAATCACGCAGGGCGCCGTATCGGAGTGCATCACCAGATCCGCGGCCATGCCGATTTCCTTCTGCCACGACGCGCCCTTCACCACTTGCACTTCGCCCAGCTTCTCCGCCTCGGCGATCCATCCGCGCAGATCCTCGTAGGGAATCTGGAAACTCTGCTCTGCCCCTTCTTCAGGAACGCCACCCATCACTTTTTTAATTGCATTGTCATTCACTTGGTCTTCTCCTAGGTTGATGCCGCGCCATTCCCTGGCCCGGCAATTTAAAATGATTTGCTAGTAACGTAGGCCGATAGTCCATTTTATGGAACATAAATTATTCTAAAAATTTTGACAGCCACAACCCACCTACGAAATACTAGCCCCATTTTCTAAAAATAGCAAGATGCTATCGCAACCCGGCACTGGAAATAATAGTCCATAAAATGGACTATTATTCAATCTAATGCACACCTTCCTGCTCGGCTTGGAGCCTGCGTGCCTGTGCAAGAAAGAGGAGAGTTAGGTTGAAAGAAGCGGATACATTCAGCAGATCATGTACTTACCTTCCCAGTTCAATTCAAAAAACAATTTGGACGCGACAGAGTTGATGCGTGCCCATCCGTTTGCCAGCCTGATCAGCGTGGACGATGCCGGTCTGCCTTTTGTCAGTCACATTCCACTGCATCTGGAGGAACGCCCTTCGACAGGCTCAGGACAGGAAAATTCGGTGCTGTTGGGACATGTCGCCCGGCCCAATCCGCACTGGCGCTACCTGAAAGCGCGTCCGCAGGCCGTGGTGACCTTCATGGGACCGCACGCCTACCTGTCGCCCCGGGTCTACCCGGATCTGGTTCGCGTGCCGAGCTGGAATTACCTGGCAGTGCATTGCACCGTGCAGGCCGCGCTGATCGAAGACCCGACGGAGAAAGACAAGCTTCTCAAAAAACTCATTGCCGATCATGAACCGGCCTATGCCGAGCAGTGGCGCGCTTTGGGGAATGAGTTTGCGCAGAAGATGCTGGCGGGTATCGTTGGCTTTGAATTGCGGGTGACTGAACTGCAATGCAAGCTGAAAATCAACCAGCACCGGCCTGAATCGCATGACGTCATGCGGGCTCTTTATGCATCGGGCAATGACAACGAGCGCGCGCTGGCCGCGTGGATGGAGCGACTTGGCATGGCGCCGCAGCGCCTGAATGGTGATGAATGACGCCGTCTTCATGGCGCTTGCGTTAGCGCAGGGGCGTGTCGCCCTGGCTGCGGGTGAAGTGCCCGTGGGGGCTGTGGTGGTCCGGCATGGGGAAGTGATTGCAGTCGGCAGCAATGCGCCCATTGGTCGCCACGATCCGAGCGCCCACGCTGAAATTGTCGCCCTGCGCGCGGCGGCGCTGGCTTTGGGCAACTACCGACTGGAGGAGTGCGAACTTTTTGTCACGCTCGAGCCCTGTGCCATGTGCGCTGGCGCCATGCTGCATGCACGACTTAAACGCGTGGTGTTTGGCGCGCCCGACCCCAAAACCGGTGCCGCCGGCTCGGTCCTTGATTTATTCTCCAACCCCCAGTTGAACCACCACACGCAAGTGCAGGGCAGGGTGCTGGCCGATCAATGTTCTGCCCTGTTGCAGGACTTTTTCAAACAAAAACGCGAGGCTATCCGAGTGAGTAACAGCCCGGTACGCGATGACGCTGTGCGAACACCGGACGCGCAGTTTGAACAGTTGCCTGACTACCCCTGGCCGGCCCATTACCTGAGCAATTTGTCTGCACTGGCCGGGCTGCGCATGCATTACCTCGACGTAGGTCCGCGCGACGCAGCGCTGACCTACCTCTGTCTGCACGGCAATCCGGCCTGGAGTTACCTGTACCGAAAAATGATTCCGGTTTTTCTGTCTACCGGCAACCGGGTGGTGGCACCTGACCTGATCGGCTTTGGCAAGAGCGACAAGCCCAAAAAGGAGGCGTTTCATCACTTCACCTGGCACCGCCAGGTTCTGCTGGAGTTTGTCGAACGACTGGATCTGAAAAACATCGTACTGGTGGTGCAGGACTGGGGCGGATTGCTGGGGTTGACCCTGCCCATGGCCGACGCGCACCGTTATTGCGGCCTGCTGGTGATGAATACCGCCCTGGGCACCGGCGATACCCCTTTACCGGCGGGCTTTCTGGCCTGGCGCGAGATGTGTGCCCAGAACCCCGAATATGACGTCGCCCGTTTGTTTGCCCGCAGCAACCCACAAATGAGTGCACTGGAATGTGCCGCCTACGCCGCACCGTTTCCGGACCGTGGCCACCGTGCGGCGCTGCGGGCCTTCCCGACCATGGTGCCGGAATTCGAGAACGCAGACGGCGCCGCCGTCTCACGCCAGGCCCGCGACTTCTGGCAAGAGCACTGGTCGGGCCAAACCCTGATGGCCATCGGCCTGCAAGACCCAGTGCTGGGTCTGCCCGTCATGCGCGATCTGCAACATCTGATTCGGGGCTGCCCGGAGCCGATGCTGCTGGAGCAGGCCGGGCACTTTGTGCAGGAGCATGGCGCGCCCATCGCACAGGCGGCAGTCAAGTATTTTGTATCACCCCCAGCGGTCCCTTAAGTCCATGAAAAAACACATTTATATCTATTCCCCCTCCGGTGCCGTGCGCGACAAGGCGGCTTTTCGACGCGGCGTAGCGCGGCTCAAGCTGCTCGGGCATGAGGTCGAAATTGATGAGGCGGCGCTGGCCAGCCATTTGCGCTTTGCGGGTGACGACGAGACCCGGCTGGCCGCCATCCACCGGGCCGCTGCCAGCGGCGCCGACGTGGCCTTGATTTCGCGCGGCGGCTATGGCCTGTCGCGCATTCTGGGCGGCATTCATTACAAGACGGTCGCCAAAGCGATCGAGTCGGGCATGCTGTTTGTCGGTATCAGCGATTTCACCGCGTTTCAGAATGCTGTGTTGGCCCGTACCGGTGGTATTACCTGGGCCGGGCCGGCGCTGTGCGAAGGTTTTGGGGTTGGCGGCAAACCTAATGCAGCAGATGGCCATGGCCACGGTGAAAAACAGGTGCCGGACGACATCATGGAAGCCTGCTTTGACGATCTCATCAGCGGACAGGGGGAGGGCGCAGGCTGGCAGCAGAATCGGTCGGACAACTTAAGCGCTACTAATTCAATAACTGCTGGCACAATAAATTTAGGTTCTGAAGCCTCATTTGGCATCAAGAAAGCGGTGTTGTGGGGTGGCAACCTGTCAGTGTTGACCTCGTTACTGGGGACTCCCTATTTTCCCGACATCAAAGGCGGTATCCTGTTTCTGGAAGATGTGGCCGAGCACCCCTACCGCATCGAGCGCATGCTGACGCAACTGCTGCACGCCGGTGTACTCGGGCGTCAAAAAACAGTTGTCCTGGGTCAATTCACCGAGTACAAGCTGTTGCCACATGACCGGGGCTACAAGTTGCAGACCGTGGTGAACTGGTTGCGTCAGCAGATCAAGATACCGGTGCTGACCAACTTGCCCTATGGTCATGTCGCCACCAAAGTACTTTTGCCAGTGGGCGCCCAAACCGATCTGATGGTGGAAGGACGCGATGCCTTGCTCTTTTGGGGCCACCTGTCATAAAACGGGCGGCCAATGCCCTAAACTGTATCCAAGTTTAAAAAACGGAATCAACTGGGAATGGGTGCTCACACTACTGTCGTCTTTACCGATCTTTTCGGCAGCACCAGTGCTTTTGAAGCCTTGGGTAATGCCAAGGCAACGCAGGCAGTGACTCAGATAACGACCTGGATTGCGAAGACAGTTGAATTGCACGGTGGACGCGTCGTCAAGATGCTGGGCGACGGGGTGCTGGCTTTGTTTTCGGACAATCCGTCTGCCATCAATGCAGTGGTGGAGTTGCAACGCACCCATCAAAAACGCATGGCCCGGATACCGCCCGCTAACCGCATGCCGATCCGCATTGGCGTTGCCAGTGGCGATGTTGAAATTGTGGCCGGCGACTGCTATGGGGACGCTGTCAATGTGGCTGCCCGTCTGAGTGGTCTTTCCGGACCGCACCAGATATGGGCCAATAGCGCAGCGCTGGGCGGTGTCGATGAAGCAGAAAGCGTGCGCTTTCGAATTCTGGGACCCATCAACATTCGGGGGCGCGCCGAGCTGTGTACCGTTTACCAAGTCGAGTGGCAGGAAGATGTCGCCTCGGGTATTCTGACCATGCAGGCGGACCCAGACCCCATGTTGGCTTCCACTTACATGGATGCGTTGGGAGGACAGATTGAGCTGACCTGGCTGGACAAAACCAAGACCTTCAAGTCGTTCGAACTGCCGATTCACATTGGGCGTGTACCTCAGGTTGAGTTTGTCGTCAACGATCCCTGCGTCTCCCGCACCCACGCCCGCATTGTCTGGCGCAATGGCAGCGTGATGCTGGTGGACGTCAGCTCCTATGGTTGCTGGGTGCGTTTTTCGGGTGGCGGCTCAGACCTTCTGCTCAGGCGGGAAGAATGTGTCTTGCATGGGCGCGGTCAAATTGCCCTCGGATCCTCGTTTCCCGATCCGAGGGCGCCTACGGTGAGCTTTTCAGTGTCCTGACAGTCGCTAGCGCTGATTCTGATTGATTGGATTCTTTTTATTAACATAATATACATCGTATGAAGTACAGTCACAGTTCCAAATACCGCAAAACTTGCCCCCATGACCCTGAGACCCGCGCCCAGCTTGGCTTTCGCCTGCGCTACGCTCGCCTCAAGCTCGGCTGGTCGATTGAGGATGCCGGGAAATATTTTCAGGTCACGGATCGGACTTGGCATAACTGGGAAACCGGCGCGCACCGGATCCCGTTTGCCGTCTACAAGCTGGCGCGTGTCCTGGCGCGGCTTGAACTGCCGGACAAGGCTTGGGCTGGCTGGCGGCTTGAGGGTTCCGTCTTGATCACGCCTGAAGGTCGGAGAATCACGCCACAGGACGGCTCGTGGTGGTCGCTGCTGGTCAGACAGGCGGCGGGCTTCCGTTCAACCTATGCCGAAGCGAACCGGCTGCGCATGTTACTGGATAAAACAACAGGTGCGCCGACCGGTGGCAAGGCAAGCGAAGCGCAGCTGCTGCCTTGCGCCGAAGGCGCGGGGCTTGTCCCATATAAAACAATCCGTAGTTCGTTCGATTCTAATGATGTCATAATGACGTCATGGCCTATTCCCTGCGACTCCCCGCCGCCCTTGACGCCGCTGCACGCGCCAAAGCCGGTGACCTGGGCATCTCCCTTAACGCCCTCCTTTGCGTTGCCCTGGACGCCTACTTGTCCGGTCCGGGTGGTGCTGTTGCGCCCAGATCAGGGCCAGCACCAGAGCCGCCCGGCAAGCTCTCCCGTGCTGAAAAGCAAGCCCTCTACGAACGAGAAAAGCGGGAGCGAAAAGAGTTGTTCCGGCCTAAGTAGCGTCTCAGGGGGTGCAGTATGAGTGCCCTGCTCGATGCTGTGAACGTGCTTAATGAGCGTCTGGTGTCTGCTGATGCGATTGGTAAGGCGTTAGATTTGGCTGGCGGTGAAAACGCGCCCCCTGATGGCCACTTCAAATTCCCCCACCTTTGGCCAGTCAAATTCCCCCAGGCAGGACGGCTAAATTATCAACTTTTTGGCCAGCCTGGTTCTGACTTCCTTTCTTGGTAATTTCTCCCTGACTTTTTTGGATTTTTTA
>JAUXOA010000013.1 GCA_030682475.1 Rhodoferax sp.
GTTATCGACCATCACAGACTGGCCCAGCCTGTCACCGAGTCGCTGCGCAAAAATACGCGCCACGGTGTCAGGCAGACCGCCTGCCGAGTAAGGCACCACGAATTTAATGGGCTTGTTGGGGTAGGCGCCCTGGGCGCGTGCAAGCATGGGCGCCACCAGCGTGCCAGCCGCGAGCAGGGCCGTTGCCAGCAAAAGAATACGACGTTGTTTCATGAGATGTCTCCTGTTTTATTGAGGCTTGATGGCAGTGAAAAAATCGGCAAGATGCAAGATGTATTGCCCTTACTGGGCGGGCGTGGAATAGGAAGGCTCCAGCACGGGTCCGATCACGTCCCAGACGTACTTTGCCGGAAACACGCGCCAGTCGGTGGCTTTCGGAACAATAGCCTGGAAGGAGCATACGGTGGACGGGATGCGAGCCTCACCAGTGCCGATCGCCGGCGCGCCGCTTTGGAACGCGCGTACTGCATCCAGCATCTGTTTGCGAAATTCCACAACAGCCAGATCGCTCGCACCAAGCCGGTCATGGGTTCGGTCTGCAATCGGCCCCATCGTCACCCACATCGCAATGTCCTGATTCGGGAAACCGGTGATGCCGGTGAAGTTTCCGGCTTTCATCGCGGCCCGGTCCTGCCAGAAGGAGTTGTCACGATTGCGCAGCGGCCTGTATTTTTCATCCAGATCTATCCCGATCTGCTGGCCCAGGAATTTCCTCCAGGTGCTGGTGTCTGGCGTCTGTGACGGATGACCCCAAGCAATGAAATAAAACGCGGTGTTGGTGTCATCCATCGGTACGTTGATGTTGGCGACGTTGTAAAGATTGTTGGGCGGAATCAGGGCCGTGGCGGGTGCCACGAAAACAGTCGAGCGCACGTAATCGTTGACTGCCGCGTTGCTAATGGGCCGGCGTATGGCCGCATACCGAAAACCATAGGGCGCGCGATCCACCTGCATGCGCGGCGCCTTGTCGGTGGAAGGGCGCATCCACATGGTGTCGGTCGCCTCGGCGCCTTCTACCCGCGCTGGCACCATGTCCGACGAGTGCAGGCTGGAGCTGTGCGCGGAATCAATGGCACCCTCCAGAATCTGGGCCCAGTTGCAGGGAATGATGGCTTTCGCAATCGTCACCTGCGTGTCTGCCGTGGGTGCCCAGGCAGGCGGCTCAAACTCGGGCTGGGTCTCACTGGGACCCATGTAAGCCCACACAAAACCGCCCCACTCCTTGGTCGGGTAGGCCAGGTGCTTGACCTTCTGCGCCATGCCGCTGGCCGCGGGCTCCGACACCATTTCCAGCACGTTGCCTTCCACGTCCATCTTCCAGCCGTGGTACAGGCAGCGCAGCCCGCAGTCTTCATTGCGGCCAAACACCAGCGACACGCGCCGGTGCGGACAATATTCGTCCATCACGCCAACGCGGCCCTTGGTGTCGCGAAACACCACCAGGTCTTCGCCAAATACACGCGCCTTGATGGGTGTGCCGTCGGGTTCGCTGACTTCTTCGATCAGGCAAACCGGTGTCCAGTGGCGGCGCATCAACTGGCCCATGGGTGCCTTGCCTTCAACACGGCACAAGAGATCGTTTTCTTCTGCTGTCAACATGTTTATTTCCTTTTGGCTGATATTGATCAAATAACTTGCAAATTTATTCTTAGTTGGCTAAGATTATTAGCACTTGTCCGGTTTGTCAAGCACTTTTTGACGACGGTTAACGCAGGAGACTTGTTCGTGAATGCCAACAATGCCGTATCGACTCCGCCCGTGGAGCTGCCGTTTTTTGAACTGAAGGTGGTGCGCAAGGCCGCCGTTGCGAAAGACACTTATTGGTTCGAGCTGTGCCATCCTCAGGACCTGCCTCTGTCACCGTTCACAGCCGGCTCGCATCTGACGGTGCAGGTGCCCGGTGGAACACGGCGCAACTATTCGCTGTGCGGCGACCCGGCCAATACCAACGCGTACCAGATCGCCGTGAAACGCGATGCACTTGGGCGCGGCGGCTCCATCGGCATGGCCGACCACGTGCGCGTTGGTGACCTGCTTTCGGTCAGCGCGCCGCGCAACAACTTCGAGTTGCACCCGCGCGCGACCAACTTCCTGTTTATTGCCGGAGGTATCGGCATCACGCCCATCCTGTCGATGATGCGGCACATCAAGACACAGGGACGGGGCCAGTTCAAGCTGATCTACTGCACCCGGGACGCGCAAAGTACTGCGTTCCTGCAGGAGTTGACCGGGCCGGAATTTGCGGGCCAGGTCCAGTTGCACCATGACCACGGCGACGTCAACCAGGCACTGGACTTCTGGCCCGTGTTCGAGACCCCGGGCAATGCCCACGTCTATTGCTGCGGCCCGCGCGGCCTGATGGATGCCGTGGCCGACATGTCGGGCCACTGGCCGTTTGGTTCGATTCACTTCGAGAGTTTTGGCGTCGACGCCCGCGCCTACGCGGCCAATACCGCGTTCACCGTGCGTTTGCACAAGACCGACGTCAGCGTGCCGGTGGCGGCAGACCAGACCATTCTGGAAGCTTTGCGGGCCTGCGGCCACCACGTGCCGAGCTCGTGCGAAAGCGGCACCTGCGGGTCTTGCCGCACCACATTGCTGTCGGGCGAGGCCGAACACCGCGACATGGTCTTGAGCGATGACGAGAAAGCGACCCAGATCATGGTTTGTGTGTCGCGCGCGAAGTCGACCGAACTGGTGCTGGACCTGTGAGCGCGCCGGTGCTGCCTGTGCTGCGTATAGGTGTGGCCGGGCTGGGTCGGGCCTTCACGCTGATGCTTCCCACCTTCATGCACGACCGGCGGGTCAAGCTGGTAGCTGCTGCCGATCCTCTGGAGCAGGCACGCGCGCAGTTTGGCCGCGACTTCGGTGCACCGGCCTTTGACAACGTCGAAGCCTTGTGCGCCGACCCCCAGGTCCAAGTGGTGTATATCGCCACGCCACACCAGTTGCATGCCCAACATGTTCGCATTGCCGCGTCCTATGGCAAACACGTGATGGTTGAAAAACCAATGGCACTCACGCTGGATGAATGCAGCGCCATGATTGAAGCCACTCGCAGCGCCGGCGTTCATCTCATCGTCGGCCACAGTCACAGCTTCAACACGCCCATCAAGCGCACCCGGGAACTCATTGACAGCGGCATCTATGGCGCCGTCAGAATGATCACGGCCCTGAATTTTACCGATTTTCTGTACCGGCCACGGCGCCCGGAAGAGCTGGATACGCAGGCCGGCGGTGGCGTCATTCACAGCCAGGCGACCCACCAGATGGACATCGTCCGCCTGCTGGGAGGCGGGCTGGTAAGCAAGGTGCGGGCCCAGACCGGCTCATGGGACGCTGCCCGGCCGACCGAAGGTGCTTACAGCGCACTGCTGGGGTTTGAAGGCGGCGCTTTTGCATCCACCACGTACAGCGGCTACGGCCACTACGATTCGGACGAGCTGATGGACAACATCGGCGAGATGGGCCAGACAAAAAGCCCCGGTGACTATGGTGCGGCGCGCAAGCGGCTGCAAAGCGCTGCCACTTCTGCCGAGGAAACCGCCCTGAAAGCGGCACGCAACTATGGCGGCAGCCTGTATATACCCAGCACTGCCTTGTCCAAAGACATGGCACACCAGCATTTCGGACATGTCATCGTGAGCTGCGAAAAGGCAGATCTGCGGCCCGGCGCTTCAGGTATCGCGATCTATACCGACAGCCAGAAACTTTTTGAGCCCCTGCCTGCGCCTGTCATTCCCCGTCAGGAAGTGATAGACGAGCTCTTTGGCGCAGTGGTGAATGACAGCCCAGCTGTTCACAGCGGTGAATGGGCTCGTGCCACCACGGCGGTCTGCCTGGCCATTCTTGAATCTGCGCAGGCGAACATCGATTGCAAGCCCCGGTATCAAGTCAGCCACAAGGTCAACTCATGACGAACGACACACAAAACATCATTCTCCACTGGCGGGAAGCCGTCCCTAACGACCGCCTTGCACACCTGATACGCGATACCGAGCGGGCTTTCAGGAAAGCCTTGCAAATCAGGCTGGCTGAGTACGCCGTACCTTTTGGCCACTGGAGTTTTCTGCGCATTCTTTGGGAAACTGATGGCCTCATGCAAAAGGAACTTAGCGAGCTGGCCGGCGTGATGGAGCCCACCACGTTTTCTGCGATGAAGGCCATGGAAGCACTGGGATACATCGTTCGCAGGCAGCTGCCCACGAATAACAAGAATGTTTACGTCTACCTGAGCGACGAAGGCCGTGCGCTGAAGAAAAAACTGATCCCTATGGCCGAGGAAACCAACAGCGTGAGCATTGAGGGTATCGCGGCCGACGAGCTCAAAATCACACGCAAGGTGCTGCTCGCCATGATCGAGAACCTGGCCAGGGACGAACTGCTGCAAACCCCGCCGACAAAACGCAAAGCCGCAGCATCAAAGCCCGCGCCGCGCCGCGGGAAAACCGGAAAAAACGGATAGGCAATTCAGCCATCTCAGTCGAAGTATCGCATCTTGGTGCTGTCGTGGAAAACACAGTTTTAAACCAAAACTTTGCGGGACAGACCGAATCTTGAGACCCCGCCTGGCATCGCCGATGCCGGGCGCAAGCGGGACAGACCGCAGTTACGCGAAGCGAACAAGCTCTGTCCTCAACCGTTCCAAGAGCCCGCTCTGTCCTCAACTGACTAATGAATGCCGTCCACAAGCTCCACCAAGGCACCCTGGCCGGTTAAAAACGCGGCCCGGACCACGGCATTCGGATAAATGGCCTGCACGGCGGCGCGGTAGTTACGCAGCTGCGACAAGAGCGCGGGCTGGTCTTGCGGTGCCGGGGCCGACTTGTAGTCCAGCACCCACCAGTGGCCTGTATTGTCGCCGTCCCGGCGCTGCACCAGGCGGTCCAGCCGCAGCGGCTCGCCCTGGTACATCAGTTCCACCTCGTTGCCCTGCCAGCCGACCACCGCCTGGTCCCAGGCCCATGCGCCCGCACCCTGCAAAATGCGCATGGCCATGGCTGCGGTTTGCGAACCCTGCTCGGGCGTGAGCTCAAACTCGCGCACTGCAACGGCCGTGTTGTTGCTTGATACATCACCCCATTCCAGCAGGCGGTGCATCGCTTTGCCGAGGCGGGCGCTCAGGGAATCTGCGTCTTCTTCAGTCCTGCCTGATCCTGCTATTGCTTCACTCTTTGCAGCATCTTGAGAATATTCAACCGGGACCATGGGCAGTTCTTTCATATAAAAAATGTGCGGGGTATCGGTTACGGATGTCAAAGCTGGCGCGGGGTGATCATCCGGCAGGACCTCCATCGCCAGGCTGGAGAGGCGCTGCCACCAGCTTCGCTCGGTGGCCCGGTACGGCGCTATGCTGGAAATCGCCAGCGTGTGCCGGGCCCGCGTCAGGGCCACATACAAGGCGTTGAGTTCTTCGCGCTGGCGCTCCACCCGCTCGGCCTCCAGCGTGGGCCCGGCGCAGGCGGGGGGCTGACTTTCGCTGGCCAGAAAGACAAACTTTTTCGGCCAGGCCGCCTCGCCCGGCCAGTCCACCAGCACGCCCATGGTTTCGGCGTTGCGCTCGGGCGTGTCGGTGTCGAGCAACAGCACCGTCCGCGCTTCGAGCCCCTTCGCGCCGTGAATGGTGAGCAGGCGCACCGCCTGCGGGTTAACCGCCGCAGGCGCCAGCACGCCACCGGCTTTGAGGGCGCGCACTAAGGCATAGGGCGTGGCATAACGCCCGCCGCCCAGTTGCAGCGACACACCCAGCAACGCGCGCAGATTGGCCAGCACCGTGTCACGCTGGGTGGCGGGTGCGGCACAAGCAAAGCGTGCCAGCACGTCGCCATCGGTATAGATTGCCTGCAGTGCGTCGTGCGGCGGCAATTGGTCCAGCCAGTCTTTCCATCGCCTCAAATGAGCTGCTACGCCCCGGCCATCTGTCGTTTTCAGTTCTGTTTTTTGCAGCAACTCAAACCACGGCACATTCAATGTCCGTTGCGCCAGCGCAAGCTGCACCAGAGCGTCATCGTCCAGGCCGAACAGGGGCGATTTGAGCACCCGCGCCAGTGACAGGTCGTGTTGGGGCGAGACCAGCAGATCGAGCAGGGCCACCACATCCTGCACTTCGCAGCAGTCGATCAGATCGGTTTTTTCGCCAATCTGGGCGGCTATGTGGAGCTTGCGCAATTCCATCTGCAAAGGCATCAGGCCGGCCCGCTTGCGCGACAACACCATGACATCGGCGGCGTGCAGGCCGGCGCGGCCAAGTTGCTGCGCAATCCAGGCTGCAGCCTGGCGCGCTTCCAGTGTGCGCAGGGTTTCCTCCGGCAGTTCGCGCGGGGTACTGAGGCTGTCGCGCCATTCGCCCTCCAGCGAACCCTCGAATGCCTCATCGCTGTCCTCTACCGCATCCGCCCGCCGCGCGGGCCTGGGGATGGGTGGCAGTTTGCACACCAGGCCCGCCTCCACAGAACTGGTGGTGTGCGCGCGAAAACCGTCATAGCCGTCGCTCTCCACCGCCTCGCTCATGACGGCATTGACGGTGGCAATCACGCCGGTGGCGTTGCGCCGGGTGTGGTCGCAACTGAGCAGATCGCCGTTCAAACCGTCGCGCACAAAGGCTTGTGCCGCCTTGAACACCTGCGGTTCGGCGCGCCGGAAGCGGTAAATGCTTTGTTTGGGGTCGCCCACGATGAACACGCTGGGCGCCGTGGCACCGACGCCACCGCTAGCGCCACCGCCCGCGCCGGCATAGCCGCTAAGCCACGACAACAAGGCCTGCCACTGCAGCGGGTTGGTGTCCTGGAACTCATCAATCAGCAGGTGCTTGATGCGAGCGTCCAGCCGTTCCTGCACCCAGCCCGAGAGCACCGGGTCGCCCAGCATGACCCGCGCCGCGCGCTCGACGTCATTCATGTCGACCCAGCCGCGTTCACGTTTGAGCGCGGCGAACTCTTTGAGCAGCACCCGGGTCAGCCGCGCCATGCGCTGCTGGTAAACCCAGGCCGCGTGCTGTTGGCGCGCTGCCACCACGCGCAGCACCAGGTCTTGCGCGGTGCGCACGCACTCAATGCCGGCGATCTTCTCGCCAAACTTGCGCGGCGTGCCCTTCTCGGTTAGCAGGGCGATGAATGCCGCCGACAGGTCGCCCGTTGCCAGCGCTGTTTCAAGCTCAAGGCCTTTGGCTGAAAACGTTTTGGCACTGGCGCGCCCTAGTGCTCGTGCCGCATCGAGCAGGGTTTGCCAGCGTTGCGGATGGGCGCTCAGAAAATCATCGGGCGCCTCCAAGCCGGCGAACTCGGGGTATTGATCTGCGAAGTGCCGCACCGATTCATCCACCACGCCCTGGGCGTCGGCCAGAGCGAACTCGGTGCGTTTGTCGAGCGCGGTTTGCAGGGCTTTTTCAGTCTGCGAGCGGCCATGCTCGAACACCACTGCCTCAAAGTCAAGCTTCAGCTTGGCGTTGGGCTCGGCAGCCGCCACCAGCGCGCTATAAAAACGCCGCCACACCAGCGCCTTGGCCGGCGCGTCGTCCTCCAGCAGCTCGTAGTTGGCCGGCAATTCCATCTGCTGCAAGACCGCCAGCGGCGCACTGCGCAACAAGGACGCAAACCAGCTATGGAAGGTGCGAACCTGCACCTGGCGCCCACTGGCGAGCATGCTTTGGTATAGATTTGACAGTTGCTCAGGCAGCAGGGACGGTGGCTGGAGCTCTGTTTTAATCAGAACGCCACGCTCCCGCAGCTCGTTCACCAGCGTCTCGTGGTCAGCCGCCGCAAAGTCAGAGAGCCATTTGTAGAGACGCTCACGCATCTCGCTGGCCGCCCGTTTGGTGAAGGTGATGGCCAGAATCTCGTGCGGCTGAACGCGAAGTTGACCGGTCTGGGTGTCCACACCGTCGAGCAGGGCGCGCACGATGCGCGAGACCAGCATCCAGGTTTTGCCGGCCCCGGCGCAGGCCTCCACCGCCACACTGCGGTGCGGGTCACAGGCGATTGCGTAGAAGGCCTCGGCTGAAACGGGGTGGCCGTTGTGTTGGTAGGCGGGTTGTGCGTTAAGCATTGCGGGCTCCCGCAAGGGTTTGATTGGCTCCCGCCGGGGTATTTTTCCCCCACTCACTCCCCCCCGCCCCTCTCTCGCCCCGCCGGGCGAAAGAGGGGAGCCTCATTTGACCATTGGCCTTCGCTAAGGGGGAAACAGGGGACGGTTGCGACTGTCTTGGATGGGCAAGATCACAGGCCAACGGTCGTAGGAAGTTTTTGATAATTCGGTACGTCTGCCGCCCAGCGTCTGCGACGACTGGGGAAGGGGACAAGACACGCGGGAGACGGCTTCGTGTCCGGCTGTCGCAGACGCCGGCGGCTGATGCGCAAGACCAGTCAAGCTTACTACGACCGTTCGCCTGAAGTCTTGCCGAGCGGGAGCAGTGGCGCCCTTCGCGTTGTAGAAGCGTTGCCGAAAGGCCAAAAGCAAAATCCGGCTCCCCTCTTCCGCCCGGCGGGGCGGGAGAGGGGCGGGGGGGAGTGAGTGGGGGAAATAAAAAAAACATACATTCAATCACGCTTCAATTACGTCATTTCCCAAAAATCTTTCCGACACAGCCCGCGTGCAGCGCAAAACTCGCAGGCTTTTCCCTCACCCAGCGCAGGCATCGGTGCGGCAGCTGCAATGCGCGCCATGTCACTGGCGATGCTTTCCAGCAACTGGTCGCGCAAGCTCACAATGTCGGCTTGCGCATAGCTGCGGGTGGCATCCTTTTCCCCCACATTCACGTAAGCGGCCGCCAGGGTGTCATCCGTCAGCAGGGCGGCATAGAACGCCAGTTGGGTGTCTTCCAGCGACTGCTTGATGCGCTGCGCCGTGCTGTTGCGCGCTTCGGTTTTGTAGTCGATCACCAGAGCACTGCCGTCACTCAGGCGGTCAATGCGGTCGATCTTGCCGACCAGCGTCAAGCGGCCCAGCGGGGTTTCTTTCCAGGCTTCGGCCTCCAGGAAGGTGGCGCCGCTGGCCTCGTGAGTGACCAGCCATTGCAGGTAGCCCGCGCGGACACGCGGCCAGGCGGCAGCAAAGGGCAGGAATTCACTCTGCGACAGACCCAGCGCCAGCGTGGCCTGCTCGGCTGCTACATTAATCATGGCTACCCGTGCCATCAATTCGGTGGCTGGCGTCGCTCTTAATGCCTCATGGAAAAGTTTCAGTACGCTGTGCAGCCAATTGCCGAAATCGCGCTTGCCCAGTTCCAGGTCGAGCTCGTCCGACGCTTGCAGCTTGAGCTGGCGCAGTGCAAAAAAGCGGTACGGGCAGCGGCGCAGGTCTTCATAGGCCGTGCTGGACAACCGGCTCAGGGGCAGCGCATCGCCCTTCGGGCTTGGCATGGAACAGGGCTGCTTGGTCAAGGCACGCAACACGCTGGGGTCGGCCGTCAGCCCGGGGGCGTGGTGGAGCTGTAATTCCTGCACGAAGCCGCTGGCCATCAGATGCTCGCCGCCTTCACTCTGGCGCCACAGCACGTCGATATGGGGAAATTGCAAAGCGTAGCGCCAGCAAGCGCGGGCCGCGTCAGCCAGTTGGGCGCGGGCAGGGAGACCGAGCAGCTCACGCTGCGCCGGGGTCCACATGCCGGGTGGCTCGGGTGACACGGGCAGTCGAAGCTCGTCACAGCCCGGCAACACCACCGCCGCCAGAGGACGACCCAGCAGCTGGCTCAAGGGCAGGATCACCACTTGCCCTTGTGTCGTTTTTTCCGGATGTTGCGGCGAAAAAATCTTGTCTTCGAGCGTCTGGCTGACCCAGGCCGTGAATTCACCCTGGCTCATGCGCGCGGGCACATCCGCAAACTCCAACTCAGCGCCCTCGCGCAGACGCAGGGCGTCCAGCACCGCCTGGCCAGCCACATCGCCAAGCAAGCCCGGCCATTGACCCGCGCTTTGCAAGGCGGCGCGCAGATCAGCCAGCCAGCGCGCCAGCGGCCGTGCAGCCTGCAGGGCCTCACGCAAGGCCTGCACCTCCATCACCAGCGCATCAGTGCGGGGTACCGAGCGCCATTCGCGCGCACCGTTGCGGCGCCAGCTCACTTCGGCCTGTGTCACGGCACTGGGGTCAAAAGTCGGTGCATTCTTGAGCCAGTCGAGCACCGCATCGGTGGCGGCGTCCCACACTTGCGCACGCAGCAGGCTCATCAGCGAGGCAGCCGCGCGCGTGGTGGACAGCTTCCAGCCGGTTTCGTCACGCAGCGCCACGCCGCGCTCGCCCAGCAGGGCGCGCACACGGCGCGTCAGCAGCCGGTCCTGCGCCACCAAGGCGACAGGACTGCGACCTGCCGCCAGATGCGCCAGCACACAAGCGGCCGCGCGATGCGCTTCGTCTTCAGCATCCACGGCAGCGTGCAGCGCCACCACGCCCGCGCCACGGTCCAGATGCTCCCGGTCCAGCGGCAGCACCAAGGACAACACCAGCGCCCGCTGACCCAGACCCTGCATCAAGGCTTGCGCCATCGGCTCGGTCTGAAAACCTTCCAGCAACACCAGTAAATCAGGGGTCGCAGAAAAAACCGGATCAGACGGGTAACTCGAGCTTGCCGCCCAAGCCAGCGCGATGCGGGCAGTAGCGGCTTCGAGCGCAAACACCGGGGCTTCCATGCCCGTGGCCAGCATAGCGCCCAGGTGCGAGCCCCACTGCGCACGTTCTATCGGTGGCACCGCAGCAGCGCGCCGGGCCAGACTCCAGGCGGCCTCCATCAAGCGCCCCGCCAATACGTTCTGATGCGCGGCCAGGCCAGCGCGCGACAGCAACGAAGCGGCCGTCAGCAGGTCGCGCGCGGCGTCCAGTTGCAGATCGTCGGCGCCGGGCTCAAAGCCGCCCAGACTGCGGGTCCAGTTCATGCTGGTCTCAAAACGGGGCACAAAATGCGCGTGTGCCTGCGAGCTGTCATGCCCCCGCAACCAGGCGCTACGGGCCTCCTGCATCAGTTGAGCATAAGGCACCAGCACCACGGTACGCGACGGATGCACCTGACGGCGGGCCATCTCAGAACGGAGCTGGCCCATGACGCAGTCCCACGCCCTGTCAACATGATGTTTTTCAGCTATTTCAGCCATAGGAAGCAGGCAATCGGTGAGGAGACTTGGTTTCTGTCACAATTTCCCCACTTTACATGTTACCGACTATCAATCTGAAACTTTGCGGGACAGACCGCAGTTACGCGAAGCGAACAAGCTCTGTCCTCAACTAATTAAGGAGAAACCATGGCCAGCGAACTCATCAAACACGTTACCGACTCGTCTTTTGAAGTCGATGTACTGCAATCCGCCCAGCCCGTGCTGGTGGACTACTGGGCCGAGTGGTGCGGGCCCTGCAAAATGATTGGGCCGATCCTGGATGAAATGTCGACCACTTACGCAGGCAAGCTGCAAGTTGCCAAGATGAACGTGGACGAAAACCGCGACATTCCGGCCAAATTCGGCATTCGCGGCATCCCGACGCTCATGCTGTTCAAGGGTGGCCAGTTGGCTGCCACCAAGGTCGGCGCCATGAGCAAGGCCCAGATGACGGCTTTTATAGATCAGCAATTAGCCTGATCTATAAAAGAGATTTCATTGTGGGACAGTCCAACTTACATGAGCGAAGCGAATGAAGTTGCTCTGTCCCCAACACTTCGTCGGATGTCGGCTGTTGTATCCCGGAAGTCAACAGTCGCCTTTTTTAACTAGTCCGTCCGTGCCCCTTTTCCTGTCATAATCCCACCAGTTCGCCGACGCCCATCCTGAGTCGGTTCGAGTTCCCGGTTTAAAACCATGGGGTTGAGGACGCCAACCCGTCTCACCCCAAACCTCTCCCTGTATTTCGTTCAACTTCCCGACAAGGGCCATTCCATGCACTTAAACGAACTCAAGGCACTGCACGTGTCGGAAGTCCTCAAGCAAGCCGAAGAGCTTGAGATTGAAAACACCGGCCGCATGCGCAAGCAGGAGCTGATGTTCGCCATCATCAAGAAACGCGCCCGCACTGGCGAACAAATCATCGCCGATGGTGTGCTGGAAATTTTGCCCGACGGTTTCGGCTTTTTGCGCAGCCCCGACACCAGCTACACCGCCAGCACCGACGACATCTACATCAGCCCCAGCCAGGTGCGCCGCTTCAACCTGCACACCGGCGACATGATTGAAGGCGAAGTGCGCACCCCCAAAGACGGCGAGCGTTACTTTGCCCTGAACAAGCTCGACAAGGTCAACGGTGGCGGGCCGGAAGATAACAAACACAAGGTGATGTTCGAGAACCTGACACCGCTGTTCCCGAATGTGCAAATGCGTCTGGAGCGTGACAACGTCAAGACTGAAGAGAACATCACCGGCCGCGTCATCGACATCATCGCCCCCATTGGCAAAGGTCAGCGTGCCCTGCTGGTGGCCCCGCCCAAGAGCGGCAAGACCGTGATGATGCAACACATCGCCCACGCCATCAGCGCCAACTATCCGGAGATCCACATGATGGTGCTGCTGGTCGATGAACGACCGGAAGAAGTAACCGAGATGCAACGCACCGTCAAGGGCGAAGTGATCGCCTCCACCTTTGACGAACCCGCCGCCCGCCATGTGCACGTGGCCGAGATGGTGATCGAGCGCGCCAAACGCCTGGTCGAGCTGAAAAAAGACGTGGTGATCCTGCTGGATTCCATCACGCGCCTGGCCCGCGCTTACAACAACGTCGTGCCCTCAAGCGGCAAGGTGTTGACTGGCGGCGTGGACTCCAATGCGCTGCAGCGCCCCAAGCGCTTCCTGGGTGCCGCGCGCAATGTGGAGGAGGGCGGGTCCCTCACCATCATCGCCACCGCGCTGATCGACACCGGCAGCCGCATGGACGAGGTGATTTTTGAAGAATTCAAAGGCACCGGCAACTCCGAAATCCATCTCGATCGCCGCCTGTACGAGAAGCGCGTGTTCCCGTCAATTCAGCTCAACCGCAGCGGCACGCGTCGCGAAGAGCTGTTGCTGGCCCCCGAAATTCTGCAAAAAACCCGCGTCCTGCGCCAGTTCCTGTACAACATGGATGAAGTTGAGTCGATGGAGATGGTGCTCAAGCAGATGCGCGCCACCAAGAACAACAGCGAGTTCTTCGACATGATGCGCCGCGGCGGCTGAAATAACCCCCACGCTTGGCCATTGCATGTGCTGCGCTGCCCCCCGAGGGGGCGCAGCCCTCGTGCAAGTCTCGAAGAGACTGCGCGACACGCTTGGGGCGGCCCGGCGCGGCGGCTAGGCTATAATCCAAGGTTTTACGCGACAAGTACGCCGGGCTTTGAATTGCGCAATGGTTTGCCCAAGGGCTCAGCGCGGCTAGCGCAACTGATGGAGAAGATATGAAGGCAGGCATTCACCCCAATTACCGCGAAGTTTGTTTCCTGGACTCGTCCAATGGTTTCAAATTCGTGACGCGCTCTTGCGCCAACGCAAAAGAGCAGATCAAGATGGAAGACGGCCGCGAACTGCCGCTGTACAAACTGGACACCTCCAGTGAGTCCCATCCTTTCTACACCGGCACACAAAAATCCGTGGACAATATGGGTGGTCGCGTCGAGCGCTTCCGCAACCGTTTCGGCAAAACCGCAGCCAAGTAAGCTGGCAACAGGTTTTCGCAAAGGGCAGCCCGGTTTACCGCGCTGCCTTTTTTTATTGTTAAACCTTGTGGGACAGACCGCAGCTACGCGAAGCGAGCCAGCTCTGTCCTCAACTGATACCGGGATGTTGGATGTTCGCAAGCTCTGTCCTCAACTGATCGTCGAAGCGTGAACTACCCCACCCCCGCCATCGTTGCCCAAGGTGCCGTGCACCGTTTGCCACGCGCCCTGCTGCTGCTGCTCTGCATCGCCTACGTGCTGCCGGGATTGATTGGCCGTGCACCCTGGAAAAGTGCCGACATGACGGCCTTTGGTTACATGGCCGAACTGGCGGGTGGCGGAACAGACTGGTTCGCGCCGCAGTTGATGGGTTTGCCGCCCGAAGTCGATGCGCTGTTACCCTATTGGTTGGGCGCCTGGGCCATGCAACTCGCACCAGCATGGATGGCAAGCGACTTCGCAGCGCGCATCCCTTTTGGTTTGTTGCTGACGCTGGCCCTCATTGCCACCTGGTACGGCACCTACTACCTGGCGCGCAACCCCGAGGCGCAACCGGTAGCATTTGCTTTCGGCGGGGAAGCGCTGCCGCCTGACTATGCGCGCGCCATAGCGGACGGCGGCTTGCTGGCCTTGATTGCCTGTCTGGGCCTGGCCCAGCTGTCACACGAAACCACGCCTGCGCTGGCCCAACTCTGTTTTACGGCCCTGTTTTTTTATGCGCTTGCTGCGCTGCCCTACCGCACGCTAACACCCGCCATCGGCGGTGTGTTGGGTCTGATGGGACTGGCCCTGTCTGGCGCACCAGTCATGGCGGCCCTGTTCGGCACCGGCAGCGCCGTGATTCACCTGCTGGATCGCTCGACTGAGCCTGGCGCCTCGTGGCACAACAAGGCCTTTTGGGCCGGCGGCATTGCGCTCCTGACCGTGCTGGTGGCCTTGCTGGCCACCTTGCTGGATCTGTGGCACTGGCGCATCGAACTGCCCGAGGCCAACTGGCAAGAGTGGCGCAGGCTGGGGCGTTTGCTGCTGTGGTTCACCTGGCCCGCCTGGCCGCTGGCGCTGTGGACCTTGTGGCGCTGGCGCCACCAGCTGATTCGTGGCGCTGCCCCCAGCCGGCATCTGGCGCTGCCACTGTGGTTCGCGGGCGTCGCCGTGGGCGCCACACTGAGCACCGCATCGGCTGACCGGTCCTTGTTGCTGGCCCTGCCCGCTCTGGCGGCACTTGCGGCATTTGCCCTGCCCACGCTGCGGCGAAGCGTTGCAGCACTGATTGACTGGTTCACGCTGCTATTTTTCTCGGGCTGCGCAAGCATCATCTGGGTGGTCTGGATCGCCATGCAAACCGGGGTGCCCAGGCAACCTGCGGCCAATGTTGCACGACTGGCACCAGGGTTTGAACACAGCTTCTCTCTCCTTCCTTTTTTGATAGCTGTTGTCGCAACACTGGCATGGGCCTGGCTTGTCAAATGGCGTGTTGGTCGGCACCGCACCGCGATCTGGAAAAGCCTGGTGCTGCCGGCCGGCGGGGCGGCTCTGTGCTGGCTGTTGCTGATGACTTTGTGGCTTTCGCTGCTTGATTTCGCCCGCAGCTATGCGCCTTTGGTGCGTCGCACCATGGTTATCATGCAGCGCCAACCGCCCTGTGTTGAGACGCATGGTCTGAGTCGGGGTCAGATCGCTGCTTTTCAATTCCATGGCCGCCTGGTGATGAAGCCAGTGGGCGCACAAGCCAGTTGCCCTTGGCTGATCGTCGACAAGGACGCAGTGGCGACGCTGCCCGCGTCCGTTGACCGGACGCAATGGACCTTGCACAGCACCCTGCGCCGCCCGTCCGACCGGGACGAGGACGTACTGATCTACAAACGCACAGCGCAACCGGGGCCGTAGCAGTCAGTCATCAGATGGCCGCGAGTTCGCGGGTGATCTACTGGCTGGGTGCGGGCAACAAAGCAGCAGCGCCAAGCTGGCCCCCAGGCATCGTGTCCAAGCGAGGCCTGACACGGCTGGCCGGAAAGATGATCGTGAAAGTGGCGCCTTTGCCAGGCGTGCTTTCGATTTTCAACTCGGCGCCATGGCGCTGCGACACATGCTTGACAATGGCCAAGCCAAGACCGGTGCCGCCCGTATCACGCGAACGGCTGCGGTCAACCCGGTAAAAACGCTCCGTCAGACGCGGGATATGTTCGGGGGCAATGCCGGGACCCGTGTCGGACACCGAAAACTCGGCCCGCGCGTCGGGCAATAAAAGCGTTCGCACGTGAATTTCACCCCCTGGCGGCGTGTAACGAATGGCATTGCCCACCAGGTTGCTCATCGCACTGAGCAATTCATTGGGGGCACCGGTAATTTCACCCTCCAGCAAGGAATCAAATACCAGCTTGTGCAAACGCTCCGATGTCGGGTTCAACACGGCAGACAAGGCACGCCCTTCCTGCTCAAGCTGGCGCATGAGCGCCGGCATGGACACCGCGTCCGAGGCGCCGGGCGGCGGGCTGCCCTCCAGGCGCGAGAGTGTGAGCAGGTCATTGACAAGAATCTGCATGCGGTCCGCCTGCTGGGCCATCAAGGTCAAATAGTGCTCGCGCTCCTGATCAGTCAAGGGCAAGGACTGCAGGGTTTCCACAAACCCGGCCAGCACCGTCAGAGGAGTACGAATTTCATGGGAGACATTGGCAACAAAATCACGGCGCATGGCTTCCGCCTGCTCCAGTGCGGTGATGTCGCGTGACAGCAGCAGCAGCCTGCCCTCGCCATAAGGGTGAAGGTGAACTGACAACTTGACCGGCCTCGCGGGCGTGTTCTCTCGCCCCGACATGACGAGTTCACTCAGGAAATCATGATTTGCAAAATAGCTTGCAAAACCGGGGTCGCGCACCAGATTGCCAAAATGCTGGAGTATGTCGCGCTGGGCATCAAAGCCAAAATGGGTGGCGGCCATCTGGTTGAACCATTCAATCCGCCCCTCTGAATCGAGCAGCACCACGCCATTGGGTGAGGCCTGAAGTGCCGCCAAAAAATCCTGCAACCGATTCTGGCTGTCGCGCGTCATTTGTTCCCGGGCCCGAATCAAGCGCCTGGCCCGATCAGAGACTTCGCCCCACAATCCAGTGCTCATAGCCACATCGGAAGCATCACCCACACGCAGCCAGCGCAACAAACGCACGGCGCGGGACAGGTCAATCAGGAGCCATCCCGCCCCACCCAGCACAACACCCACCAGTGCGCCAATCGCAGCCGTCTTCGGCGGAGCAACATACCAGCCCGCGAGCCCCCCCGCAAGCTGGCAGACAAAAAAGGAAAAAAATCGCCAAAACATGGTCAGGTCCAGTAGTGTCCGGTCAACGCAACCGTGTCTCGATGCAAAGTCAATAGCGGTGCCAGTTTACGCGTAACAGCCATCGAGATGTATCAGTGGCAGCCCTGAATACTGCCCAGTGATTTTTGAAGACACCATCAGACACCCAAATACTGCTGCAGCAGTTCCGGCCTGGCATGCAGTTCTGACGAGCCGCCTTCAAACACCACTTCACCCTTGACCAGGATGATGTTGCGGTCGGTGATCTGCGTGACGTGTTTCCAGTTTTTGTCGACGATCACGCTGCTGATGCCGGTTTCACGAATCACACCGCAGATGCGCCATATCTCGCGGGCAATCAGCGGGGCCAGGCCCTCGGTGGCCTCGTCGAGAATCAACACGTCCGGGTTGGTCAGCAGCGCGCGGCCTATGGTGAGCATTTGCTGCTCGCCACCGCTGAGCTGCTGGCCACCGTGGCCCAGGCGCTCTTTCAGGCGCGGGAAGGTGTCCAGCACACGTTCATAGGTCCAGTCGTTTCGTCGGCCCACGCCGTCTGCGGCGCTTCCCGGTCTGCCGGCGCGCGCGGCCATCTTGAGGTTCTCGACCACGCTGAGGTTGCCGAAGATGCCGCGGCCTTCTGGCACGTAGGCAATGCCCAACTGGGAAATTTCATACGGTGCCCGGCCCATCATTGGTTTGCCGATGATGTCTATGCTGCCGGAGCGCGGTTTGACCAGGCCCATGATGCTTTTGAGCAGCGTGCTTTTGCCCATGCCGTTGCGGCCCATCAGGCCTATGGTTTCGCCGCGCGCCACAGAAAAATCGATGCCGCGCAGGATGTGGCTGGCGCCGTAATAGGTGTGGAGATTTTTGGCGTTGATCAACAGGTCTGGCTGCTTCATACCGTTCGCCTTGAGCTTGGCCTGTCCTGAGCTTGACGAAGGGTCGAAGGGTTCTTGATGACACGGAGGGGCTTCGCCGCTTCGACGGGCTCAGGACAGGCCAGGCTCATCCCGAACGGACAGTGGTTCATGCGTGTTCCTCACCAAGGTAAGCCGCCTGCACGCCAGCGTCAGCGCGGATATCAGTCGGCGTGCCGCTGGCAATAACCTGGCCATCGACCATCACCGTCAGCTTGTCAGCCAGTGCAAAGACGGCATCCATGTCGTGCTCCACCAGCAGAATAGCGTGGTCTTTTTTAAGCTTGAGTAGCAAGGCCACCATGCGCTCGGCTTCTGCCAGGCCCATGCCGGCCAGTGGCTCGTCGAGCAACAGAACCTGGGGCTCTGTGGCCAGTGTCATGGCAATTTCGAGCTGACGCTGCTCGCCATGGCTGAGGGTGCCGGCTCTGCTGCTTTTTCTATTTTGCAAGCCGGAAAGTTCGAGCGCCCTTTCGGCACGAGCGTTGATAGCTGCAAAGCTTGTAGCGCGCCGGAGCCAGCGGGCAGCGTTGGGTTGGCGCGACTGCGCGGCCAGTCTGACGTTTTCCCACACGCTGAAGGGCAAAAAGATGTTGGTCTTCTGGTAGCTGCGCCCGAGTCCGTGGCCTGAAATCTTCTCCGGGCTCCAGCCCGTCACGTCGTGCCGGCCCAGCATGACCGAGCCCGATGTAGGAAGCAAATCGCCCGACAACAGGTTGGTCAGGGTGGACTTGCCCGCACCATTGGGGCCGATCACAGCATGGATATGGTCACGCCAGAGGTCCACCGAAACGCCGTTGACAGCGGCCAGGCCGCCGAAGCGCTTGGTGAGATTTTGGGCGCTGAGCAACACTTCACTCATGCGGCGTCTTCCTGCCTTTGCCGAGTTTTCCAAAGCGCTCGACCAGCCCGAGCAGCCCGCGCGGCGCAAACACCACCACCAGCACGATAAAAAGGCCTGTCCAGAGCTGCCAGTGCTTGCCCAGGTTCACGCTGCCGAGCTGCGGCAGGTCTTTGAGCACATGCAGCAGGTATTCGAAGGAAAACGCGCCCACAATAGCGCCGGCAAAGTTGCCCATGCCACCCAGGATCACCATCATCATGACGTGCGCGCTCATGTGAAAGCCCATCAGTTCGGGGTTGATGTAACCGGTCTGCGTGCCCCACAGGTAGCCGGCCAGCCCGGCCAGAGCCCCTGCCAGCGTGAAGGCCGAGAGCTTGTAGCCAAAGGTGCCAAAGCCAATGGCGCGCATGCGGTGCTCGTTCACGCGAATACCGGCCAATGCGCGGCCAAACGGGCTCCAGAGCAGGCGACGCAGGAAGGTATACACCACCAGCATCGCGCCCAGAGTGAAGTAATACATCGTGAGCTTGTTGTCCAGATCAAACGGCACCCAGCCGAACAGCGCAGCGTTGGGTTTGAAATTGATGTAGAGCCCGTCGGAGCCGCCCAGCAGCTTGTTGTCAAAGAACAGGTAGAACACCATCTGGGCAAAAGCCATGGTGACCATGATGAAGTAGATGCCGTGGGTGCGCACCACGAAAAAACCGATGACCAGCGCCGCCAGACCGGAAGCCAGCACGGCCACCGGCAGGGTCCACCACAAGCTCACCGGCTCGCCCTGGGGCGTCAGAAAAGCCAGTGCATAGCCCGCCAGGCCAAAGTAGGCCGCATGGCCCAGCGAAACCAGGCCGGTCACGCCTTGCAACAGATCCAGACTCATGGCAAAAATCGCCATGATCATCATGCGCGTCACCATCTGGGTATAGAAGTCGGTACCGACGAAGGGGAAGGCGATGAGCGCGAGCAGTCCCAATGTCAGCGCGATTTGCACGCCGCGCGGCAGGATTTCGAGATTGGACTTTTGCGCGCTCATTGCTTGAACAAGCCTTCAGGTTTCCACAGCAGCACGCCCGCCATCAGCATGTAGACCAGCATGCCGGCGACCTGCGGCAGCAGCACCTTGCCAAAGGTATCGACCAGCCCGACCAGCAAGGCCGCTATCAGAGCGCCGCGCACCGAACCAATGCCGCCGATAACGACCACCACAAAACACATAATGAGCACCTGCGAGCCCATGTTGGGATAAACGCTGGCAATCGGGGCGGCAATCATGCCGGCGACGGCGGCAAGCCCTACCCCCAGCGCAAACACCACCGCGTGGATCCGCTTGATGTTGATGCCCAGCGCTTCGGCCATGTCGCGGTTGAACGCGCCAGCTCGAATCTTCATGCCGAAGCGGGTTTTGGAAATCAGCAGGTAAAGGCCCACGGCCAAGGCAATACACACGCCCGACATGAAGAGGCGGTAGACCGGGTAGGACAGGTTTTCGGTCAGCGGAATGGACGCGCTGAGCAGCGCCGGAATCGTCACGCCATGCACGTCATCACCCCAGAGGATGGAGCGCAGCTCTTCAAAAATATAGATCAGGCCAAAGGTCAGCAGTACCTGGTCCAGATGGTCACGCTGGTAGAAGTGGCGAAACAGCAGCCATTCAAGCGCCAGACCAAATAGCACCGACAACACGGCACCCACGAGGATGGCCAGTGTGAGGCTGCCGAGAAGGCCGCTGAGCGACCAGGCGAGGTAGGCTCCGAGCATGTAAAAACTGCCATGCGCGAGGTTGACCACACCCATAATGCCGAAGATCAGTGTCAGGCCAGCCGCCAGCATGAACAGCAGCAAACCATACTGCACGCTGTTGAGAAGCTGTATGAGAAAGTTGGCTAAATCCATCAGGTTTTAAATTGAGTTTTCAAGGTCGCAGCAAAAAAATGGGAGGTCTGAAACCTCCCATGATTGAATCCGGATCGAACGGCTCAGCCCATCTTGCAGCCGGCACCCGAGTCGGCCAGCGCTTTGGCGGCAATGCCAATCACCTTGTTTTCCTTGTTTTCAACGACGCGCAGGTAAATGTCTTGCACCGGGTTGTGTGACTTGCTCATGGTCCACTTGCCGCGCGGGCTGTCTATGGTAGCGCCTTCCATGGCTTTGTAGAGCGCCGCTTTGTTGTTGATGTCACCCTTGACGGCGTTGGCACCCTGGATCAGCAGCAGGCCGGTGTCGTAGCCCTGCACCGCATAGACGTCGGGCTGGCTGCGGAAGGTCTTGGCGTAGGCCAGGCGGAAGGCATTGTTGCGTGGCGTGTCCAGCGAGTCGCTGTAGTGCAGGGTGGTGATGATGCCGTCAGCGGCGGGGCCGGCCGCGTCGAGCACGCCTTCGGTCAGGAAGCCCGAACCGTACAGTGGAATCTTGCCCTTGAGGCCGGCCGCTGCGTAGTCGCGGATGAACTTGGCGGCACCGCCACCGGCAAAAAAGCAGGCCACGGCGTCAGGCCTGAGTGCGGCGATTTCGGTCAGCAGTGCCTGGAATTCAACGTTCGGGAAGGGCAGACCCAATTCTTTGACAATGGTGCCACCAGCCGCGGTATAGCCTTCCTTGAAACCTTCAAAGGCTTCGTCGCCGGCCGCGTATTTCCAGGTGATCCAGACCGCTTTTTTGTGGCCTTTGGCGACCATGGCCGCTCCCAAAGCGCGGGTCGGCTGCGAGTTGGTGAAAGAAGTGCGGAACACGTTGGGCGCGCACAGGCCGCGGGTGGCAGCGTGCACGCCGGCGTTGGGGATCAGGCTGAGCACGCCGGAGTCGCGCGCCACTTTCTGGATACCCATCTGCACACCGGAGTGGACGGTTCCAACCAGCACGTCGACCTTGTCGCGCTGCACCAGCTTGCTGGCGTTCTCGATGCCTTTGGAAGGATCGGACTCGTCGTCCACCTTGAAGTACTCGATCTCGCGGCCACCCAGTTTTCCGCCCTGCTGGTCGATCGCCAGCCGAAACCCGTTTTCAATCGCCACGCCGAGCTGCGCAAAGGTGCCGGTATAGGGCAGCATGAAGCCTACGCGCACCTTGCTGGACTGCGCGCGCACGATTTCGGGCAGCAGCAGGCCGGTCGATGCGGCACCGATGACGGCGGCACCTTGGCTCAGGATCAAACGGCGTGAAGGAAGGCGTGAGGTCATGGAAAAACTCCTGGTTGAGATTGAAAAAGTAGCAGAAGTAGCAGTTTTTTTAATAATAGCGTGTGCAGCAGGCACTGGGGAACAGGGTAAACCCTAGCCCTACTTTCGCAAATCGGGCGTCCTTTGGCACGCAAGTTTCACGATTTTTCATAGGAGAATCATGTCTTTTGCCCCTCGCAAAAATGCTAGCTGAAAGAAGGGGCTCAGCCAGATATTTTGAACGCGGAGCGTCATGCCGTTTAAACCCTTAATAGCTATGAAAACTCATACGCACTACTTGGCAGCGACGTGTGTTCAATGTGGAAATCGCAGAAATGAACGAGCCGCGTTTCAGAGCTAAATTGGTCGATTGGGGCCGTATTTGCATCTAGGCTCCTAAGATTCCATTTTCATAGGAGAAAAGCACTCGTTTATGTCCAAGAAATGCGAAAGTAGGGCTAGGACAAGGCTCGAGGTTGAAGACCCGCTTGTTTTATGCCTAAAATGAGTGCCACGGTGCGGACGTCGGCGTCGCCACCGGACAGCCGGGGAAAACCCGGCGCGGAAATATTACCCAAGGGGGAGAACGATGCTCGAAGGCTGTGTGCCCTGGCCCGCCGATCAGGCGGCACGTTACCGCGCCCGCGGCTGGTGGGAGGGCATCACCATTGCGCAGATGCTGGCGCGCAGCGCCGGGCGCCACCCGGAAAAGACCGCCCTCGTCTGCGCTGACCAACGCCTGAGTTACCGGGACTTGGTGGAAACCTCGGACCGACTCGCCTGCCGCTTCATTGAGGCGGGCATCGAGCCGCTGGACCGGGTGGTGGTGCAACTGCCCAACGGGCCCGCATTCGTCCACACCTACTTCGCTCTGACGCGCATCGGCGCGATTCCGGTGATGGCGCTGCGCGCCCACCGGCACACCGAGATCCGCCACTTCGTGCGCGCCTGCGGTGCGGTCGCCTACGTGGTCCCGGACCGGATCGGCGGTTTCGACTACCGGACGATGGCAATCGAAGTCCAGCGCGAATTCCCCATCCTGCGTAGCGTATTCGTTGCCGGCGAGCCTGGGGTGGGACAGCACGACCTGCGCGAGATGATCGCCGCAGCGCTGCCGGCGCAAGCGACGGCAGCGTTGGCGACGTTGCGCCCGGATCCGTCGGAAGTGGCTACGATGCTGCTCTCGGGCGGAACGACGTCGCTGGCCAAATTGATCCCGCGCACCCACGACGACTACGTCCTCAACGCCCGCCTGTGCGGCCGCGCCGGCGGTTTCAACCGCAACACGGTGTTCATGGCCATCCTGCCGCTGGGGCACAACTACAACCTGGCCTCGCCGGGCATGCTCGGCGCCTTCTACTATGGCGGCACGCTCGTGCTGGCGCCCTCGGGCGACCCGGCGGACGTGTTCTCGCTGGTCGAGCGCGAGAAGGTGACGACGATCGCCGCCGTCCTTCCGCTGATCTCCGACTGGCTCAATTCGCCGGTGCCCGATGGCTACGACTTCTCGTCGCTCAAGGTGATCCAGAACGGTGGCGCCCGCCTAGCGCCGGAGCTGCGCAGCCGGCTGCGCGAGCGCTTTGGTTGCCTGCCCCAGGAGATCTACGGCACGGCCGAGGGCCTGATCAACATGGCGCCGCTCGACGCCCCGGACGAGTACCTGATGCACAGCTCGGGCAGGCCGGTCTGCGAGGACGACGAGATCAGGGTCCTCGACGACGCTGGCAACGAACTGCCCGACGGCACCCAGGGCGAACTGGCGACGCGGGGCCCCTACACCATCCGCGGCTACTTCCGCGCGCCGCACATTAACGCCGAGGCCTTCACGCCCGACGGCTTTTACCGGATGGGCGACATCGTGCGCAAGGACGGCCGTTACCTCTTCACCGAGGGCCGCAAGAAAGACCTGATCAACCGGGGCGGCGAGAAGATCAGCTGCGAGGAGGTCGAAAACTTGATCTTCGCCCACCCGAAGGTGAAGGGCGTCGCCCTGGTGGCCATGCCCGACCCCGTATTCGGCGAGAAGGCCTGCGCCTTCGTCATCGCGAAGGAGGGGCAGAACCTGGAATTCGCCGAACTGATTGCATTCCTCAGGCAGCAGAACATCGCCAGCTTCAAGCTGCCCGAACGGCTGGAGCTGGTGAGCGAATTCCCTTTGAGCCCTGTCGGCAAAATCCTCAAGCGCAAATTGCGCGAGGCGATCGCCGAGAAGATGGAGAGGGATAGGGGAAAGGGGGGCGAACCCATGACAAAGAGAGCAATGGAATGAAGATTCGCATCATCGGCGGCGGCCCGGCGGGCCTGTATTTCGCGGCCCTCATGAAGCGCGATGACCCGGCCCACGACATCGTGATCTACGAGCGCGGACCTCGCGACGCCACCTGGGGTTTTGGCGTCGTCTTTTCCGACCGGGCGCTCGATTTCCTGCGCGCCGACGACGAGGCCATGGTCCGGCTTCTTTTGCCGCACATGGAAACCTGGCCCAACCTGACCATCGTCCACAACGACACGCGCATCCCGATCACCGGCAACGGCTTTGCCGCCATCGATCGCCTGAAACTGCTGTCTCTGCTCTACGCCCACGTGGAGAAGCTGGGCGCGCGCATCGAGTTTGACAGCGCGATTGAATCGCTTGCCGACCGCGAGCGCCTGGGCGGCGCCGACCTGATCGTCGGCGCCAACGGGGCCTTCTCCTTCGTGCGCCAGGAGAACGAGCAGCGCTTCGGCGCCACCTGCGACTGGCGCCCCAACAAGTTCATCTGGTACGGCACCTCCCGGGTCTTCGACAGCCTCTGCCTGACCTTCCGCGAGACCGGGCAGGGCGTCTTCTGCGCCCACCACTACCGCTACAGCCCGACCATGAGCACCTTCCTGGTCGAAGTGGAGGAGGAAACCTGGAAGCGGGCCGATTTCGAGCATATGAGCCCTGAGGACACCATTCGCCATTGCGAGAAGATCTTCGCCAAGGACCTGGGCGGTCATCCAATCCTCTCCAACAATTCCTACTGGCGCAACTTCCCGGCGATCTGGAACCAGCGCTGGAGCTTCGGCAACGTGGTGCTCGTCGGCGACGCGCTACGCACGGCACATTTCTCGATCGGCTCGGGCACCCGCCTGGCGATGGAGGACGCCATCGCGCTGTGCAAGGCCTTGCGCGAAACGGGCAGCGTGCCAGACGGCCTGGCCCGCTTCCAGCAACTTCGCCTCCCGCCGATGCGCAAGATCTGGGACGCCGCCAACGTGAGCCTGCGCTGGTACGAACGCATGGGCGAACGGATCAAGCTCGCTCCGATGGAGTTCGCATATGATTACATGACGCGCACCGGACGGGTGAATCACGCCGAAGTCCGCCGCCGCGACCCGGCCCTGGCCGAGGCCTACGAGAAGCTGCATCCCGACGCGAATGCGGCCTGAGCAGCAAATCGCAATCCCCTGACCGCCCAAGACCCGCTGGCCGCAAAGCCAGCATCAGGGACCGTACGCGAAGCGGATTCGGGTCGCACGGTGCCGGTTTGCGACGCGATGCCTGGCGTCGTTGGCCGCGAAAGTATTTGATTGTGACTAACTGGGAGAAATGATGAAACCGGGAGAAATGAAACTGCCGCACCTGTTCCAGCCGGGGAAACTGGGCCGGTTCGAGACCAGGAACCGCATCAAGTATGGCGCCTGCTGCGTGTCCAACTACAACACCCGCGACGGCTTCATCACCGAGCGCGAGATTGCCCGCATGCGCGTGATCGCCCGCACCGGCTGCGGCATCGTCACCAATCAGGGGGCCTATCCGGACCCTCTGGGCGAGGGCAAGGCCTACTTCCGCCAGGTGGCCATTTTCGACGACAAGTTTCTGCCCCAATTCGAGCGCATTGCCGCCGACATCAAGGAACAGGGGGCGGTGGCGATCCAGCAGATCCTGCACGCCGGCCGCTACGGCGGCATCGACCTGGGCTACTGCGTCCAGCCCTCGGACGTTCCGCAGACCTTGCCCCACTTCCGTCCGCCCAAGGTGATGACGAAGGACGAGATCCGTGACTGCATCCGCCAGCACGCGGAGGCCGCCGACCGGTCGATTCGCGCCGGTTTTGACGGCACCGAGATCACCAGCTTCATGGGTTACCTGCTGGCCAATTTCAATTCGCGCTTCACCAACCAGCGCAACGACGAATACGGTGGCTCGATCGAAAATCGCGGCCGCTTCATGCGCGAACTGATCGACGGCATCAAGCAGGCGACACCGGACCATCCGCTGGTGGTGCGCCTGAACGGCGCCGAGTTGATGGACAAGTGGGGCGGCAACAGCGAGGACGAATGTTTTGAGCTGATGCAGCAGGCCGTGGACGCGGGTGTAGACATGCTCAGCGTCACCGTCGGCTGGCAGGAGGCGCCGGAATCGTCGATCGGCCGCGACATCCCGCCGGGCCACTGGAACTACCTCTCCGAACGTGCGAAGAAGTCCTTCCCGAACACCTTGGTCACCTTCGGCAACCGGCTGCCCGACCCGGGCATGGCCAACGACTGTCTGCGCGACGGCGTCTTCGACTTTTGGGAGGTCTGCCGGCCCCTGTTGGCCGACCCGGAGCTGATCCACAAGGCAGCCGAGGACCGCCTTGACGAAGCGCGCCGCTGCATCGGCTCGCTGAACTGCCTGTCGCGTCTGTTCCGCGACCTGCCCTACACCTGCACCATGAACCCGGCCCTGGGCCACGAGGTAGAGCCCGAGTACCAGGTGACGCCGGCGGTGGTGAAGAAGAAGGTCATGATCATCGGCGCCGGCCCCGCCGGCATGGAATGCGCGATCACCGCCGCCAAGCGGGGCCACGAAGTCACGGTCTTCGAAAAGGCTGCGCGCATCGGCGGCAACCTCTATGCCTACGCCATGAACGACATGGCGCGACCCGACGATCTGCTGTCGGTAATTTCGCACTATGAGGTGGTGGCAAAGAAGCTGGGCATCGAGATTCGCCTCAACACCGAGGTGCACGCCAAGTTCATGCGCAGCGTGCTGCACCAGTACGACGTATGCGTCGTCGCGGCGGGGGCACGCATCGACCGGACGCCGTTCGAGCACATGGAAGGCGCGGACCTGATGCTCGATGCGCTCGACGTGGCCCACGGCCGCGTCGCCACCGGAAAGCGCGTGGTGGTGATCGGCGGCGGCAAGATCGGCCTCACCGTCGCCGAAGCCCTGCGCAAGAATCAGGGCGCCGAAGTGACCGTGGTGGAGAAGGACAAGCGCATCGCCGGCGACGTCAAGCCGGCCTTCAAGTGGCGGCACGCTTCCTGGGTGGAAGAGTTGGGCATTCCCTGCCTGACCTCCAGCCGGCCGCTGAAGGTGACGAAGGACGGCGTGACCGTGCGCGACGGCAAGGGCGTGGAGACCTTCCTTCCCGCCGACACGGTGATCCTCGCCGCCGGCGCCAAGCCGGCCCACGAATTGTTCCACGAGTTCGAGTGGATGGTGGACGAACTGCACGGGGTCGGCGACGCGCTGATCCCGCGCGGCCTGGAGCAGGCCATCCAGGAAGGTTTCCGCCTCGGCGTGCGGCTGTGAGCGCGCTGCCCGACCCGGCCGCCTGGCGGGCTGCGGCAGCCCGCCACGACGAGTTTTTCGCCGCCCTCGATCCGGGCGCTCGCATCGGCCTCGTCGCCCGCCAAGCGCCCGCCACCATGCTGCTCTGGGAGGTCGGCGACGCCGGTATCGAAGTGCGCGATGCGCCCTTCCCGGGATTTTCCGCAAGCGGCACCGACATCCTGCTGGCTGCCGATGCGCAAGCCCTGGCGGCGATTTGCGACGCCGCCGACGGGCAGCTGTTCGCAGTGTTGCGCGCCGGCATCCGCAGCGGCGCCGTCGTCTGCTACATACTGCGCCGACGCTGCGACCTGGAGGCCCGTGGTTTTGAGGAACTGCTCGATGGCCTGGGCTTCGCCTTCATGGGGGCCTGCCGTTGATTTTTTTCAACCCCGCCGGCGCCCCCGAACTGGCCTGCGATGCCTGCGGTTGCCGCTGGTTCGACCGCATGATCGGCGCCTGCTACGAGTGCGGTACGCCGGTCAGCGCGGAATCCCAGGCCGAGTACCAGCGGGCTTTGGAAGCGTTCGCGGTGCGGCGGAGCCGGGAAAAGGACGGAAAGTAAAGAGGCGGGCAGGGTGTTTACCGTTGCGGCCGCCGGCTGCCGCCGGTCCCGACACATTCTCATCACGGTGCCGCACGGCGCAGTTTGAAGCGCTGGATTTTGCCGGTTGCGGTCTTCGGAAGTTCAGGTACAAATTCGATCCAGCGGGGATATTTGTAGGGTGCAAGCTGCTGCTTGACATGCGCCTGCAGCTCCTCCGGCCGCACGCTCTGCCCGGCCTTGAGCACCACAAAGGCCTTGGGTTTGACCAGCTGGTTAGCGTCGGCCAAACCCACTACCGCGACCTCCAGTACTGCGGGGTGCGTCATGAGCGAGGCTTCCACCTCAAAAGGCGAGACATAAATGCCGCCGACCTTGAGCATGTCATCGGTACGCCCGCTGTAGGTGTAGTAACCATCGGCGTCCACCGTGTACTTGTCGCCGCTCAGGGTCCAGTCGCCGGCAAAAGTGGCTTTGGTTTTGGCGCGGTTGTTCCAGTACATCAGTGCCGACGTCGGGCCATTGATCTGCAACTCGCCGATCTGGCCAACACCACACTCAGTGCCGTCGTCGCCCACAATGCGCACCCTGTAGCCCGGAACCGCCTGGCCGGTTGTGCCATAGCGAACCTGGCCGGGCCGGTTGCTCAGAAAAATGTGCAGCATCTCGGTCGAGCCGATACCGTCCAGGATCTCGCAGCCATACTCGGCGGTCCATTTCTGCCCAATGCCTGCCGGCAGCGCCTCGCCCGCGCTGGTGCACACGCGCAGCCCGAGTGCCGAGCGTTCGGGGCGATCCGGGTCTGCCAGCAAGGCTGCATACAAGGTCGGGACGCCATAAAAAATGGTGGGCTGATATTGGGTCAGCACGCCAAACACATCGGCCGGCGTCGGCCGGGTTGACAGCAAGACCGTGGTGGCGCCCACACTCATCGGAAAAGTCAGGGCGTTGCCCAGCCCGTAGGCAAAAAAGAGCTTGGCCGCCGAAAACACGGTATCTGATTCGCTGATTCCGAGTACGCCGCGGCCGTAAAGCTCGGCAGTCTGGATCAGGTGGCTGTGCAGGTGCACCGTGCCTTTGGGTGTGCCGGTCGAGCCGCTCGAATAAAACCAGAAGCAGGCGTCGTCGGCGCAAGTCGGTGCCACCAGCGCGGCCGGATCGCCCGCCTTTACCATTTGCGCCAGTGTGAGATGGGCGGAATTTGCCTCGGTACCTGCAAGCACCACTGCCCTCAAGGTGTCAATCCGCCCGATCAAGGGCTCGAACGACGGCAGCAGCGCCTTCGAGACGATCAGACCCTGGGCGCGCGAGTCGCGCAGCATGAACTCAAAGTCGGCGCTAGTCTGCATCGTATTGGCCGCCACCGGGATCACGCCGGCCAGAATGCAGCCCAGAAATGCAACCGGCCACTCGGGCGTGTCGAGCATGCACAGCAGCACGCGGCTTTCGGGCGCAAAGCCCTGCGTGCGCAAAGCATTCGCAAAGCACTGCGACTGATTGGCCAACTCGCCATAAGTTAGTTGCGTCCCGCTCACGGCATCTATATACGCAACTTTGCTGCTGCGAGCGGCGTTGCGCTCGAGTAAATCGAAGGCCGCGTTGTACTCGCGGGGAATGCCGACCTGCGGTGGCTGGGTTGAGTGATCGGCGCAGCTTAAGTTCATGTTGTCTCCAGAACGGGATTATTTCTATGGCTGCTTGCGCCTGAAATACAAAGGTCAGAGCCGTATTTGAACAAAGAATCAGGCCGTTGCCGTCGCCTCTGAGAGGGCCTGCGCCAGCCATTCGCGGCACCAGGCCGCGCCTTCGTTCTCGGGCAGGGTGCCGCTGCTCGCGTCGTGGCACCAGATCTCGCCGATGCGCTGTGCGCCCAGGCCTTGCAGGCGCGCGTCAAACTTCTTGCCGCCGAAACAGAAGGTTTGCGCGTAAGTGCGGTCGCCCAGGGCAATCACGCCATAACGTACATGGCCTAAATAACGCGGCTCGACGTCCAGCGAGTCGTACAACATGCGCGCGTTGTCGGGCACATCGCCGACGCCATAAGTCGAAGTGCAGATGAGATAAAGTGCATCTTGATCGGCTTTGAGATCGAACACGCTGGCTTGCAAACCGTCCATCAGCTCGACTTCAATGTCACTGACAAGATCGGCGCAATCCATCTGGATCGCCTGCGCAACGTAGTTTGCGGTGCTGGTCATGGTGCCGACCAGGATTTTGAGTTTCATTCACAATTTCCGTAAAAAGATGCAATAAACTGCTTGACTTTCAATATTCAGGAAGTATATTGCAATTCATCTTTGACGCAACCATTTTCTTGCGCAAGAATTCCTGGATTGGGTGGTGATGCAAACGGTATCGGAAACGGAAAACAGCGCAACCCTCAGCGAACTCGGAGCCCGCGTGCGGGCCTGGCGCGCGCGGCGCGGCATGACGCGCAAGCAACTGGCCACCGACTCGGGCCTGAGTGAGCGCTTTCTGGCCGACGTGGAAAGCGGCAAGGGCAATGTGTCGATCAATTCGCTGCAAGTCGTGGCCCGGGCGCTGAACATTGCCATTCTGGAGCTGCTCCAGGACGCAACGCGCCCGGCGCTGGCACGGGTGCAGGGCATGCTGGGCGGGCTCGATGACAGCCAGCTTGAACAGGTGCACACGCTGCTGGGCAGCACCTTTGGCTTGAATGATTCGCCCGGTCGCAATCGCCGAATTGCCCTGATTGGTTTGCGCGGCGCCGGCAAGTCAACCCTGGGCGCCCAGCTGGCAGCCCGGCGCGGGCTGCCCTTTATCGAGCTGGACCGGGAGATCGAACGCGAGGCAGGCACCAGCATGAACGAAATTTTGCTGCTGCACGGGCAGACCGGTTACCGGCGCTACGAACGCCGGGCGCTGTTTCGCATTGCCGAAGCGCATGCCGATGGCGTCGTCATGACCACGGGGGGCAGCATTGTGAGCGAACACGAAACCTTTGATTCGCTGCAAAGCCGCTTTTACTGCGTATGGCTCAAAGCCAGCCCTGAAGAGCACATGGCCCGCGTCGTGGCGCAGGGCGACATGCGGCCCTTTGACACCACCTCTGGCGCCACCCACGAAGCGTTGGAAGATCTGCGCCGTATTCTGGCCAGCCGCGAGGCGCTTTATGCACGGGCTGATGCCGTGGTAGACACCTCGGCGCGCAATTTGAAGCAAAGCCTTAGAGACATGGACCGGGCGGTTCCCGCCTGCAACGCTAAAGACTTTAAGGAGACCCGCTAAATGAACGCAATGACCAAGCCCCTGATGTTCAAGCAGGGCGACCGGGAGCTGGTGAGCTTTTCTACCCATCCCAGTAACTACCAGCACTGGATGCTGAGCGTGGCGGGTGATGTCGCCCGCCTCAAGCTCGACATCAACGAAGACGGTGGCATCAAACCGGGCTACAAGCTCAAGCTCAACAGCTACGACCTCGGGGTCGACATCGAGCTGCACGACGCGATCAACCGCATCCGCTTTGAACACCCGGGCGTCAAGGTCGTGGTGTTTGAATCGGCCAAGGAAAAAATATGGTGTTCCGGCGCCAACATCTACATGCTGGGCCTGTCGACCCACGGCTGGAAAGTCAACTTCTGCAAGTTCACCAACGAAACGCGCAATGGTTTGGAGGACTCGTCGCGCCACGACGGGCTCAAGTCGATCGCCTCGGTGACTGGCGCCTGCGCCGGCGGCGGTTACGAGCTGGCGCTGGCCTGCGACCGTATCGTCATGGTGGACGACCGCTCCAGCACCGTGAGCCTGCCCGAAGTGTCGCTGCTGGGCGTGCTGCCAGGCACCGGCGGCTTGACCCGCATGACTGACAAGCGCAAGGTGCGGCGCGATCTGGCCGACATCTTCTGCACCACCAGCGAAGGTGTGCGCGCTGACCGCGCCAAGGACTGGAAGCTGATCGACGCGCACGCCAGACCGCAGCAGTTTGGCGCTTTACTTGCTACTGAAATAGAAGCACTCCGCGCACAGTCCGCCAGGGCTATAACCTCAAAAGGTATTGAACTTGGGCCTTTGACGGTGAACATTGATGAGCTCGGCTACCACTACATTTACGTCGATGCGCAGGTGGACCGGAGCACCCGCATCGCCACCCTCACGATCAAGGCGCCGGCTACGGCCATTGAGTCGACGCCTGCAACCATTGAGGCTGCCGGTGCCCGCTGGTACCCGCTGCAATTGCAGCGCGAACTGGACGACGCCATCTTGAACCTGCGCAGCAACGAGCCCGAAGTCGGCACCTGGGTCATCAAGACAAAGGGCGATGCCGGCCTGGTGATGAAAATGGATGAGGTGCTGTTCCGGCTCAGGGACCACTGGCTGGTGAAGGAGACCACCGGCGCCTTGCGCCGCACGCTGGCCCGCATCGACGTTACCAGCCGTTCACTGATTGCGCTGGTCGATGCCGGCTCGTGTTTCTCCGGCACTTTCTACGAACTGGCACTGGCCTGCGACCGCATCTACATGCTGGACCTGCCGGACTCGCCCGCCGCATCCGGCAGCGCCGGGGCGGCTTGCGAACCTTCGGCGCCTGCGCTGCAGTTAAGCCCCGCCAACTTCGGCTGGTTCCCGGCAGTCAATGGCCTGACGCGTCTGCAGACCCGCTTTTGTGAAGACGAAGCGACCCTCAAACAACTGAAAAACCTCGGCGACAGCAAGCTGCGCGCCGAGCAGGCACTGGCACTAGGACTCGTCACCTTGAGCCCCGATGACATCGACTGGGATGACGAGATCCGCATCATGCTGGAAGAGCGTGCCTCACTGTCACCCGATGCGATGACGGGCATGGAAGCGTCACTGCGTTTTCCGGGCAAAGAGACCATGGAAACACGCATCTTTGGCCGTCTCTCGGCTTGGCAGAACTGGATTTTTATCCGCCCCAATGCGGTGGGTGAAGAGGGCGCCTTGAAGCTCTTCGGCAGCGGCAAGAAAGCCAAGTTTGACTGGAAAAGAGTCTAACTATTTTACGGGACAGACCGCAGCCGCCAGCCGAAGGCCAGCGACAAGCTCTGTCCCCAACTGATCAAGTCTATCGGACTTACTGCAAGTTCTGTCCCCAACTCACTAGGAAACATCATGTCCGCCATTGACCTCCAAGCCCTGATTCCGAACAACGTCAACCTCGGAGAAAACCGCCAGCTCCAGCGCGCGCTGGAGCACTGGCAGCCGGCCTTCCTCAACTGGTGGGATGAGATGGGTCCCAGCGGCTTCAATGCCAAGGAGGTGTATTTGCGCACCGCCGTCGGCGTGGATGCCTCCGGCTGGGCCAGCTACGGCTACACCGCCATGCCCGATTACCGCTGGGGCATTTTCCTGGCCGACAAGGAAGCGGGCCGCAAGATCGGCTTTGGCGACCACATGGGCCAGGACGTGTGGCAGGACGTGCCCGGCGAATACCGCTCCACTTTCCGCCGCTTGATCGTCACACAAGGCGACACCGAACCGGCATCGGTCGAACAGCAGCGCCTGCTCGGCCATACCGCGCCCTCGCTGTATGACCTGCGCAATCTGTTCCAGGTGAATGTGGAAGAAGGCCGCCACCTCTGGGCCATGGTTTACCTGCTGCACGCGCACTTCGGCCGTGACGGCCGCGAAGAGGCCGAAGAGCTGCTCCTGCGCCACAGTGGCGATGCCGACAAGCCGCGCATCCTGGGTACTTTTAACGAGCCCATGGACAACTGGCTGTCGTTCTTCATGTTCACCTACTTCACCGACCGTGACGGCAAGTTCCAGCTCAAGTCCTTCGCCGAGTCGGCTTTCGATCCGCTGGCGCGTACTGCTCGATTCATGCTGACCGAGGAAGCACACCACATGTTTGTGGGCGAGACCGGCGTCGGCCGCGTCATCAAGCGCACGCTGGAAGTAATGAAGCAGATGGACACGGACGATGTGGCCACGCTGCGCAAAGCTGGCGTGATTGACCTGCCCACGGTCCAGAAATTCATGAACTTCTGGTTCACATCCTCGCTCGACCTATTTGGCTCTGAAGCTTCCAGCAACGCGGCCAACTACTTCAGCAACGGCATCAAGGGTCGGCCGGACGAAGCCAAGTTTGCCGACCATGTGGAGATTGATACTGAGATGACGCTCCAGGTGCCGGACGGCAAGGGCGGCCTGAAGAATGAAACCATCTCCACCCGCAACGGCATGAACGAGATCACGCGCCTGGAGTACGTGAAGGACTGCAATGTCGGCGTGACGCGCTGGAATATGACTGTCAAGCGAGCAGGCGTGGACTTTGAACTGTCCTTGCCATCAACTCGCTTTCGTCGTCAAGTTGGAGCATGGGCCAGCGCCCACACCGACCCGCAGGGCCATCCCATCAGCGCCGCTGAGTTTGAAGCGAAAAAAGACCAATGGTTGCCGACCGATGAAGACAAAACCTTCATCCATAGCCTGATGCAGCGTGTCGCCGAGCCCGGCAAGATGGCAGCCTGGATTGCACCGCCTGATCGCGGCATCAACTCCAACCCGGTTGCGTACGAGTACGTGAAACTCTGATCGAGCTGGTGCAGTGTGGAGGTCACTGCGACATGCCAACGGCAAGCAGGTATTGCTGCCTCAAACACTGGCCTGCGAAGGCGGGGCCAGTACCGGTTGAGCTGTCAGGCGGTAGCCCGCGCCTCGCACTGTTTCTATCATTTGGCCCGCATTGGCGCCCAGCGCCTCCCGCAAACGCTTGACATGAACGTCAACCGTACGTTCTTCAATGAAGACATGATCGCCCCAGACCTTGTCCAGCAACTGCGAGCGACTGTGAACGCGCTCGGCATGGCTCATCAGGTATTGCAGCAACTTGAACTCGGTGGGGCCCAGTTTCAACATCTGTTCCTTGAACGACACGCGGTAGGTTGACGCATCAAGCGACAGCGCACCGATTGAAACGACGCCACCCACTTTCTCGGGTGCACGCCGTCTGAGCACGGCACGCACTCTGGCCAAAAGTTCTTTGGTGGAAAACGGTTTGGTGATGTAGTCGTCAGCGCCGGCGTCCAGACCTGCTACCCGGTCCACCTCATCGCCACGGGCGGTCAGCATGATGATCGGAACCCCCTTGGTACGGGGGTTCGAACGCCACCGCTTGGCCAGCGTCAAACCACTCTCACCGGGCAGCATCCAGTCCAGCAGGATGACGTCAGGCAACACCGCATCAAGCTCGCACTGCGCCGTCGCGCTGTCGATGGCCCACGTTGGGCGAAATCCGTTGTGGCGCAGGTTGACTGCAATCAGCTCGGCAATGGCCGGTTCATCTTCGACAATCAAGACCCCTGGCTGATGCCTCATTTCACCACCGATTCAATCTGCTCCATCGAGGTGTGGCGAATGTCTTCGCCCTTGACCACATAAATAATGAACTCGGCAATATTTTTGGCGTGATCGCCAATGCGCTCAATGGCTTTCGCCAGGAAGAGCAAATCAAGACTCGGTGAAATCATGCGCGGATCTTCCATCATGTAGGTAATCAGTTTTCGAACAAAGCCGTCGAACTCTTTGTCAATCAGATCATCCTCCTTCAGGATCGACACCGCCGCCGCCGTGTCCAGTCGCGCAAAGGCATCAAGCGCTTTTCGCAGCAAAGCAGAGGCCATGTCCGCCGCCACTCTCAGTTCAAGGGACGGCAGCGAACGGGGCGCACCACTGCGGATGATGGAACGCACCATGCGCGCAATTTTCTCGGCCTCGTCGCCCACACGCTCCAGATTGGCGGTGGTTTTTGAGATCGCAATCAACAAGCGAAGATCCCGTGCTGTTGGCTGGCGGCGCGCAATGATGGACGACAGCTCGCGGTCAATGTCGATCTCCATCGTGTTGACGCGTGTTTCCATCTCGGTCACCTGATCGGCAGCCTCACTGCTGAACTGGGACAGGGCGTAAACGGCGGTGCGAATCTGGGATTCGACCAGGCCGCCCATTTCCATCACGCGTGAAGATACGCCGTTCAGTTCACTGTCAAACTGACTGGACAAGTGTTTATCAGTCATGAGTTTATCGGTCATTATTAGCCAAACCTTCCGGTAATATAGTCTTCGGTTTCCTGGCGTTTCGGTTTCATGAAGATGTCACTGGTGACGCCGTATTCCACCATCTCGCCCAGGTACATATAGGCCACGTAATCCGACACACGGGCCGCCTGCTGCATATTGTGCGTCACGATCAGTATCGTGACCTTGCTTTTGAGTTCGCCGATGAGTTCTTCAATGCTTCCAGTGGCTATCGGGTCCAACGCTGATGTAGGCTCGTCAAACAGGATGATCTCCGGATCAGTGGCCAAGGACCGGGCAATACACACACGCTGCTGTTGACCGCCGGACAGATTGGTGGCCGTCTCTCTCATCCGGTCTTTGACCTCATTCCAGATGGCGGCTGCCTTGAGGGCGGATTCAACCTTGTCTTCCAGATAACTCTCGGATTTTTCACCGCGCACACGCAGGCCATAAGCCACGTTCTCAAAAATCGACTTGGGAAATGGATTCGGTTTCTGAAACACCATGGAAATGCGCATGCGCACCTCGATCGGGTCCACCGCATGGTCGAGAATATCCACATCGTCCGGGTAGAGTTCGATTTTTCCGTCGTAGCGGTGGCCGGGGTAGAGGTCGTGCATGCGGTTGAAGCAGCGCAGGTAGGTTGACTTGCCGCAGCCGCTGGGCCCGATCAGGGCCGTGACGCTGTTCTCGTAAATCGGCAGGGTGACGCCCTTCAATGCTTTGAAGGCGCCGTAATAAAAGTCGAGATTTTTCGACTGGGCCTTCAGCGCAGGCGCGTTGTCGGGAAGCGTAATGGTGGATGGCATGGTGCGTTGATCTCAGAAGAAGGATTACCACTTGATATTTTTGCGAAGGCGATAGCGCAACCAGATGGCCAGACCATTCATGCCCAGGGTCAGGAACACCAGCACGAGACTTGCCGCCGCGGCGTTGGCGTGGAAGGCTGGATCAGGCCGGGAGGTCCAGTTGAAAATCTGGATCGGCATCACGGTAAACGGGGAGAATAGCCAGTCAAAAAGGCCTGCGGCGGGATCGCCCGTGAACGGCATGGGCGGCAGGAAGGCGATAAATGTCAGCGCCCCAATCGTGATAATGGGTGCGGTCTCGCCGATGGCCCGGGACAGACCGATGATCACACCCGTCAGGATGCCAGGCATGCCGTAGGGCACCAGGTGGTCGCTGACCACTTGCCACCTGGTCGCGCCACAGGCATAAGCCCCTTCACGGATCATTTGGGGAATGGCTCTAAGCGCTTCACGCGTAGTCACAATCACAATCGGCAAAATCAGCAGCGCCAGCGTCAACCCGGCCGACAAAATGCTCTGGCCAAAGCCGAAGGCATAGACAAACAGCCCGAGCGCCAGCAAGCCATAGACAATGGAGGGCACGCCGGCCAGGTTGCTGATATTGATCTCGATGACATCAGTGAACCAGTTTTTACGGGCGTACTCTTCAAGGTAGATGGCGCTGGCAATACCCACCGGTATCGCAAACAGGGCGGTGACGATCATCACAAAAAATGACCCGACCCAAGCCGACAAAATGCCTGCCTGCCCCGCCTTACGCGACGGAAAGTTGGTAAAAAACTCGGCTGAAATCCGCGGAAAACCGTCGATCGCCATTTGCGCGAACAAGGCGACCAGTGTCAGGATCGCCAGGGAGATCGCGGCCAGGCCCACCAGACCAAAGATGACATCCCAGCGCCTGCGCGATTTGATGATGGCACGAAGCTCTTCCGTGCGATTTGTATTGCGACTCATCAATAAGCCTCCCGATATTTGCGGCGCAGCCAGTGGCCCAAAAGATTGAACATCAGCGTAATCAGCAGCAGCGTCAAACCGGCAGCAAAGATAGTCTGGTAACCCACGCTGCCATGCGGCAAGTCGCCCAGCGCCACTTGCACGATGAAGGACGTGATGGTAGCCGCAGGCTCCAGCGGATTAAGCGACAGGTTGGGCTGCATGCCGGCCGCCACGGCAAGAATCATGGTTTCGCCCACCGCACGCGAAATGCCCAGGATATAGGCCGAAGCGATGCCGGAGAAGGCTGCCGGCACCACGACCCGGGTGGCGGTCTGAAAACGCGTGGCGCCCATGGCGTAAGAGCCCTCGCGCAGACTCATGGGCACAGCGCGCATCGCATCTTCGGACAGGGACGACACATAAGGAATGATCATGACTCCCATCACAATGCCCGCCGACAGGACGTTGAATGTAGGCAAGCCGGGGTATATTTTTTGGATTAGGGGCGTGATCACCAGCAAAGCAAAAAAGCCGTAAATAATCGTAGGCACCCCGGACAAAAGCTCCAGCACGGGCTTGAGCACCTCGCGTACGCGGTGTTCGGCAAACTCGGACAGGTAGATGGCGATGATGGTGCCCAGTGGTATCGCGATGGACAAAGCCACCAACGAGCTCGACAGCGTGCCCGACAGCAGCACCACGATGCCAAAGTGGGCATCGTCAAACAGCGGCGTCCACTGCGTATCGGTCAGGAATGTCCAGAGCGGAACATTGCTGAAGAAGAGCAGGGACTCCTTGAGCAGGATGTAGACAATGGCCAGGGTGGTGAACACCGAGACACAGGCGGCCATGAGCAGCACCAACTCAGTCACCCGGTCTGTGCGTTTGCGTGCGGCCTTGATTTGGGCCAGTTCAGCAAGGCGGGCGGCACCCGTCAATCTTTCAGCAATCACAATGCGGTCCGAAGTAGTGGAGACACTCATTGTAGGTTTCGTTTTGGTAGAGAGGACAGATCAAAAAAACCTGTCTGCAACTCCCCAGAAGTTGCAGGCAGATCATGTTCAGGCACTTGGATGAATCAGCTTACAGCTTGGCTTCGCGCTTGACCAGTTCTTCAATGCTGATGCCCACCTCGTTTTTGCCGCCGAAGATGGTGCCTTTTTTATTCTCGGCCATATGCTTGATGTTCGCAGTGTAGATGGCAGCCGGCAAAGGAACGTACTTCACCTCCTTGGCCATCTTGGCTCCCTGGGTCATGTAAAAGTCCACGAACTTCTTGACTTCGGGCTTGGCCAGGGATTTGGCATTGATGTAAATAAAAATCGGGCGGGCCAGTGGCTGGTAGGTACCGGCGATCACGGTCTCAGGGCTGGGCGATACCGCAGGTTTGCCTTCCTTCTCGACGATGGGCAGGGCTTTGAGCTTGTTGGTGTTTTCTGCGTAGTACGCATAACCAAAATAGCCAATGGCATTCACATCACCGGCAACACCCTGCACCAGCACATTGTCGTCTTCGGAAGCGGTGAAATCGCCACGGCTGGACTTCGATTTGCCGACGATGGCTTCGGTGAAGTAATCGAAGGTGCCGGAATCAGAACCGGCACCGAACAGCTTCATAGGCTGGTCGGGCCATGTCGGGTTGACCTGGTTCCAGCGCATGACTTTGCCCTGCGCCGCAGGTTCCCACATCTTCTTGAGCTCGGCGACGGTGGCCTGTTTGAGCCATGTGTTCTTGGGGTTGATCACCACGGTCAGCGCATCAAAGGCGACAGGCAGCTCGAAGTACTCGACCCCGATTTTTTTGCAATCGGCCATCTCGGAAGCTGTAATCGGGCGCGAAGCATCTGCAATATCTATTTCGCCACGGCAAAACTTCTTGAAGCCGCCGCCGGTGCCGGACACACCCACGGTGACTTTCAGGCCTTTGTTGGCCTTCTGGAATTCTTCGGCAACCGCCTCAGTCACGGGGTAAACCGTGCTGGAGCCGTCGATTTTGACAACCTGCGCGATAGTGGCCAGAGGCATTGCGCCCAGGAAGGCCAGCGCCGAGGTGGCCAGAATGGATTTGATAGGTAACGATTTCATGTGATTTCCTTTCGGGGTGATAAACAAAATAAATTCAGTCTTACTTTATGTCATAAATGTGACAAATCAGTGACAAAAAATTCAAACTGACTTGCAGCCCTTCATGGCCGACTTGCCGTTGTGGAACAGTTCCGCAGCCCCAGGGCCTTGGGTCACCAGTTTCCAATTGGCATCCTCATAGACGCCACCGCCCTTGCTGTCGAGTTCGTAGCCGCCTTCGTAGCGAACGCGCACTGTGCTGCCGTCAGCGGCAAGACGCACCTGAAAACGCTTGCCGCCATCGCATGCAAAGTCAACAAATTGGCCTGCTTTCATACCAGCAGGAACTGTCGGGCCGGAGGCACAGCCAGCCAGCAGGCCGATGGCGATGAAGGGAGCGGTAAAAATAAATTTCATGCGGGTATCTCCTGGTAAATGAGTTGCTAACAAGTCGTAGTTTCAAGGCGATGTGTGACAAAGGCATGACAAAAGGGTGAATTTTTGCGTCGTCAACGATGATCACCGTTGCGTGCGGAAAACGGTCTCAGAAGCCGCCGGTCTTGCCCATCCGCACGACTGCTCGGGGTTGACACTGCTGATGACAAATGCAAAAGAAATCGCTTTATTGTTGAGGGCCACCAAAGCATCAGAGTACCGCAGGAATGCTATGCTGGACCTCAAAATAAAAACGCACGCAATAAAATCTCACACATGCAAAATGGAACTCGCCTTGCTGCCGTGGACTTGGGCTCGAACAGCTTTCGCCTCGAAATAGGCCACTTCGACCACGGGCGGATTCACCGCACCGAATACCTCAAGGAAACCGTCCGCCAGGGCAATGGCCTGGATGCCGACCGCAACCTGACGCCGCAGGCCATGCAGCGCGGCTGGGACTGCCTGGCGCGCTTTGGTGAACGCCTGGCCGGCTTCAAAAAAGGCGAGGTGCGCGCGGTCGCCACCCAGACCCTGCGCGAAGCGCGCAACCGCGACGAATTTCTGGCCCGTGCCGACAAAATCCTGGGCTTCGCCATCGATGTCATTTCCGGCCGCGAAGAAGCCCGTCTGATTTACCAGGGTGTGGCCCATCTGCTGCCGCAGTCCGATGAGCGGCGTCTGGTGGTCGATATCGGTGGCCGCTCCACCGAAATGATTCTGGGCAAGGGCCTGGATGCCCGGACGATGGAGTCCTACCGGGTCGGCAGCGTAGCCTGGTCCATGAAGTATTTCCCGGACGGCCAGTTCAGCGCCCGTGCTTTCCAGATGGCCGAAATAGCCGCCAAGGCGGTGCTGGACGAAGCCATCAACACCTATCGCGCGGGCAGTTGGGACGTCGCCTACGGCTCATCCGGCACGATTGGCGCCGTCAGCGATGTACTGAGTGCCGCCGGCTGGCCAGTGGGCCTGGTCACGCGCGATGGGCTGAGTTGGCTGCTGGAGCGGCTGCTCAAGGCCCAAAGCGCAGACCGCCTGAAGCTCGATGGCATGAAGGACGACCGGCGTGCCGTGATCGGCGGCGGCGTCAGCGTGCTGCGGGCCGCGTTTGAGCTGCTGGGCATAGAGCGGATGCAGGCGGCCCAGGGCGCCTTGCGTCACGGCGTGTTGTATGACCTGTTGGACCGCGAACAAGACATCACCGATCTGCGCTCCACCACGGTGCAGCGGCTGGCCCGGAAATTTGAGGGCGATACCGTCCAGTCCGAACGCGTCAGCAAAGTCGCCCAAATCCTGTTCCAGCAAGCCAGCAGTGGTCTGTCGCCGGCCGAGCTGGCGCGTTTTCAGCGCAAGCTCGACTGGGCGGCCCAATTGCATGAAATCGGCAGCCAGATCTCGCACAGCGACTACCACAAGCACGGCGCCTACATTCTGGACAATGCCGATGCCATGGGTTTCGCCTTGTCCGAACTCCACAAGCTCAGCCTGCTGGTACTCGGACACCGGGGCAAACTGCGCAAATTGGAGGTCGACTTTAAAGACGAATTATTCGTGCAACAGTTGCTCACCCTGCGCCTGGCCGTCATCTTGTGCCACGCCCGGCGTGACCCTGATTTGGATGGCTTGGCGTTGACACGTGATGTGAAGAATGCCAATTGTTTTGTCCTGGGCTACCGACCCGGATGGGCTCAGGCCTTTCCTCAATCGGCCCATCTGTTGCGCGAAGAGGTGCTGGCCTGGCAAAAGACACCCTGGTCGCTGACCCTTAGCGAACGCTGAAATCTGAGGTATCCCGTATCAGCAAACCCTCACCATGCGTCTTGGCATCGTGCTTGGCCCGCGCGGCGACCGAGGCCACCTGCTCGGCACTGGAAAATTCGTCGCGATGAATTTTGACCGCGCCGATCGATAGGGTGGTCAAAGGGAAGAACCTTGCAATTCCGTGCCGATCTTCCGCATAAATACCACCCGCCTCGCGGGCCGACACGTCAAACAACTCAATTGCGCCGCCCGCAAATTCGCTCACGATCTGCTGGCATTGCAACTCCCAGTCGGCGCTCTGGTACAAGATGATGAAATCGTCGCCGCCCACGTGCCCCACAAAATCACGCTGGGGATCACAATGTGCCAAGGCGAGCCTGGCAAGCAGCCGAATCATTTCATCGCCGCGCCAATAACCATATTGGTCATTAAATGGTTTGAAATTGTTCAAATCTGCGTAGCAGGCCACAAATTCAGCACCGCTTTTCAAGAGCCGTTCAATATGCTGGCTGATCGGAATATTGCCAGGCAGAAAGGTCAAGGGGTTGGCATGGCGTGCCGCCTCAATGCGCGTTTCCATGACGGAGCGGACAAGCTGTTCTCCCGTGCCCAAGCCTACATAACGGCCATTTTCCGTCACAATAAAACCATCCGCCAGGTAGCGCTGATCGCTCGAGGTAAGAATACAGATCAACTCTTCAACGTTATGGTTGCGCTCAATCAGTCGGGGATCGGGATTGATATGCGCCGCACACGGCTTTCGTCCCCATACCTCCCGGTAATACAGCTTGGTGTATTCGTTCATGAAACGCGAACGGTTGATAATCCCCACCGCTCGGCTGCCGTCCATGACTGCCACCGCATGAAGGTCTGTGTGGGCCGAAAACAGAACCGCCAATTCATTGTTGGTGGTGGCCAACCCTACAGCCGGAGCCTCAAGCACCGCCAGACGGCTGAGGTGGCCGGTATGGGTCGCCCGGCGCAGCTCGGGGTACACGGCAACCCTTCGATCCCGAATCACCTCCAGTGCCTTGGCTTCGATCTGCTCATACGGCAGCGGTGCCGGCCGCCCAAGAAGATAGCCTTGCCCATACGCAATGCCAAGATCACGCAAAACACGCAAGTCCTCTTCTGTCTCGATGCCCTCCGCCACCAGCGAGGTATCAAAGATCGCGGCAATTTGCTGCAGGGCCTGAATCGTTTTGAGCTTGTCGGCGTGCTGGCTGATGTTCTTGGTAAAGTATTTGTCGATCTTCACAAACTCCGGTTTGAGCTGCGACCACAGCCGAAGACTGGACCTGCCATCACCAAAATCATCCAGCGCCAGTGACACGCCGGTCGTGCGTATCTCGGCCACGACACTGGCCAGGTAGTCCATGTCGGTCACGCGTTCATGCTCGGTAATTTCGAGCACCAGCATGCGTGGCAAAACATCAAAACCACCGATCAACTCCATCAGGGCATCGCGTCCGCAGTGTTTCAGAACCTGCACCAGCACTCCAGCGCTGATATTCACAAACAGCCGCCCGGTTTGAAGAAGTGCGCCCCAGCGGTCTAGCGCCGCAATGACACAAAAGTTTTCAAACTCAAAGTTCAAACTCTCCTGTGCGGCAGCCGCCAACAGCACATCTGGCGTATGAAATGACGTATCTTGCGGCCCCCTGATCAGGGCTTCATGAGAATAAATGGCGCCATCGCGCAGCGACACGATGGGCTGAAATACGGGGTAGAGTCCTTTGCTGCGCATCAAACAAGCCAGTGGCCCACGCCCTCGCCGCACAGCATTTGAACGCATGACCATTGGCATACACCTGGCACTTCGTTGTTCCAGACCAATCGGATAAAACTCAATCGCGGATACTGCCGCCGTAGCGGCCAGTCGAACAAGGCTCATTGGATGCAATCGTTGAGGCTGTAAAAAAACCTCTTCCAAGGGCAAATCCCGTCATCGTTTGTGATGTCAGTAACGTTTGCGATTTATCGCAATTGATCCTCTCACAACATGGCCCGCTACAAACCCCAAGACCACAACAGCCTGCTGCT
>JAUXOA010000014.1 GCA_030682475.1 Rhodoferax sp.
GCGTTTGGCCAGCATGGCCTGGCCGATGGTGTTGTTGATCTTGTGCGCGCCGGTGTGGTTCAGGTCCTCGCGCTTGAGGTAAATCTGCGCGCCGCCCTGTTCACGGCTGGTGCGTGCCGCGTGGTAGATCGGCGAGGGTCGACCCACAAAATGCGCCAGCTCGTACTGGAATTCGGCGAGGAACTCCGGGTCGTGCTGATATTTTGCGTACGCGGCCTTGAGTTCGATGATCGCGTGGGTCAGTGTTTCGGAGACAAAGCTGCCGCCGTAAATCCCGAAGTGGCCTGTCGGGTCAGGTTGTTGGTAGTCGTACATGGTGTCCTGCAAGTAAGTCGTCGGCAGCGCGAACGGCTGCGACGAAATGATGAATCCTGTCGGCGCCTTTGATCCCTTTCGAGATCTCGACGCCCGAACTGACATCGACGGCCAGCGTTTTACAACGCGGCCGCACTTGCAAAATGCCATCGGTCACATTTGCAGGTGTGAGTCCACCAGACAAAACGAGGTGAGCGTTGACGCTTGGAGGAAGAAGTGACCAATTGAATGTTTTTCCGCTGCCCCCGAATCCGTCGACATGGGCGTCGAGCAGGATGGCTTGGGCGGCTTTGAAGTCCTGGGCGTATTTTACGAGATCAAAGGCTGCGCCGCCATCCGCAGGGCTTTCATCGAGCGGGATACGCGCGGCGCGCATGAAGGGTCGTCCTGCTGCCAGGCAGGCTTCGGGCGTTTCATCACCGTGGAACTGCAGCAGGGCCGTCGGCAGCAGGGCGCTGGCCGCCGCAATAGTTGTCAACGATTCGTTCACGAACAGCAGCACCGGCGTCACAAAAGGCGGCAGGCGGCGCGCCAGTTCGGCAGCCCGTTCGGCGCTGACGAATCGCGGGCTGGGCGTATACATCACAAAACCGACAGCATCGGCGCCGGCGGCAACCGCCGCGTCCACGTCTTGCTCGCGCGTCAGGCCGCAGATCTTGATACGAGTCCGGTGCATGTTCATGGGAGCCAATCATAGGCTGGTGTGCGCTCTGGCAGCCCGTAGATCTCGTCATACCGGGGCCCGAGAAAGTACAGGCCGTCCGGCGAAAACGTGGGCGCGGCCACGTCACGGCGGCGCGCGTCCCGCACCTCGGCCATCCAGCCGGGCGGCTGCTGGCCCTGGCCGATGGTGAGCAGGCAACCCATGATGTTGCGGATCATGTGGTGCAAAAAGGCGTTGGCCTCGAACTCGAAACGCCAGTAACCGGCGCGCTGGGAGACCTCGATGCGCGTGAGGGTCTTGACCGGGGTTTTGGCCTGGCACTGGGCGGCGCGGAAGGACGAAAAATCATGCTCGCCGACCAGGTGGGTGATGGCCTCGCGCATGGCAGCTCCGTCCAGCGGACGATAGACCCAGCCGACGCGGCCGGCCTCGACGCTGGGGCGCACCGGTGACTCCAACACCACATAGGCATAACGCCGGCTGGTCGCGCTGCCGCGGCAGTGGAATTCGTCAGGCACCGCGCGTGCCCATTGGACCGCGATGTCGCGCGGAAGAAAGGCATTGGTGCCGCGCACCCAGGAGGGCAGCTCGCGGGCAAGGGCAGTGTCGAAGTGGACCACCTGCATCAGCGCATGCACACCCGCATCGGTGCGACCGGCGCACAGGGTGCGTATCGGCAGGTCGGCGAACTTGCCGAGTGCCTTTTCGAGCTGGTCCTGCACGGTCTTGCCGGACAGCTGGCTTTGCCACCCTTCGTAGGCGCCGCCGTTGTAGCTCAGGCCGAGAGCGATCCTCACGGGCGGCTCCCAGGGAGAAGCTGCAAAGGTATCAGGCCAGGGCGTTCAGGAAAGCCTGGGCCTTGGCCTTGAGCGAACCACTCGACTGCGCCAGCACTTCCTCGGCCAGGGACCGTGCGCCATCGGCATCGCCAATCGCACGGAACTCCTCGGCCAGCGCGAACTTGGTCTCCAGCGGGTCTTCCGTGTCCATGTCCATGGAAGGCGCAGGTGACGCTGCAATCGCCGGGCTTTCGGTGGTCGGGCCGTCCAGGTCCAGCGAGAGCGCTCCCATGTCGAACTCAAGCATGCCGCCGGACGTATCCAGCGGTGTGGCCGCTGTGGTGACAGCCGGCTCTGCCGTAGTGAAGCTCAGGCCGGGGTCCATGACAGGCAACGGCGCGGGGGCGGGCGGAGGCGGTGGTGAGGCCACTGGCGGCATGGACAAGGTGGCGGAGCTGAAGTCCATGCTGTTGTCGACCGGAGGGGGCGGTACCACGGGCGGCATGGCCAGTGTCTGCTCGGTGCGTGCCACTGGCGCAGGCGCAGGCATCGGGGCAGGTGCGGGCGGTGCCACCTCTTCGTCACCCAGCGAAAAGTCCAGGTCCAGGTCGAAGTCAACCGCGGAGTCCTTGGGCTCGGGGGCGGCCGGTAGCGGTAGCGGTAGCGGTTGCGGGCTGGTCTGGGTGGTGAACGGTGCGCTGGCCAGGCCTGCCGCTGCTGCCGCGCCGAGCGCTGCCGGTGGCTGGCCATCGGGCTGGTACATCGGGTTGGTGGGGTCGAGCTCCCGGCCCATTTCGGCCATGTGCGCCCATTCCACACCCTGGCCACGGGTCAGGTTGTAGGCTTCGGTCGCCACGGTGGCAAAGGCGGCCGCATCGCGCCGTTTTGCATAAATTTCCATCAGCTTGGCATGGATGGCGATGCGGGTCGGACTGATGCGTATGGCTTCCTTGAGGATTTCCTCAGCCTGCAGGTCGCGGCCATAAGCCAGGTAGACATCCGCTTCGGCCACCGGGTCCACGTCGCCAGCGGCGTCAAGCTGGCTCGGCGAATACACCATGGACGAGCCGGTGACATTGGCTTCATTGGTGTCTATGCGCTGGCCGCCGCTGGCGCCGAAAAAAGAATCTGGCTGCAGCCGGCTTTCCAAAAAAGAGCTGTCCACCGCGACCGCATTTTTACGCTGGCGTGCGCGGTAAACGGCCAGGCCCAGCAACAGCAGCAGCAGGGCTGCGCCGCCGGCCAGGATCAGCGGGTTTTCGAGCAACTCGTCAATCAGGCTGGGCTCTGGCGGAGGCGGTGGGGGCACCACCACCGGTTTTTTCACGGGTGCAGGTGCAGGTGCGGGGGCTGGCGCACTGGCCGCGGGGGCGACGATTGCCGCCGCGTCGGCTGCCGGGGCGGAAGCGCCGGCAGCGGGGCTGGCCGATGCCGCTGGCGTGACCGCTGCGGGTGCCGCAGGGGGTGCGCCGGGCAGCACGCCGGGGCTGGGCACGGCCACACCAGGCGACGGGGAGGCTGGCGTTGCAGGGGCGGCGGGCGCGGCAGCGGCTGAAGGTGTGGACGGGGCGCCCAGCTTGTTCAGGTCGGCGATGTTTTTGGACAGCTCGGCCACACGTTCTGCAGCTTCTTTGGCCTGGCGCTCTTGTGCAATCTTCTCTTCGGCTGCGGCCTTGCTCTGCACCGCGCCTTTGGACAGGGTGAGCTTGTCCGGCGTGGCCGCGGCGGGCGCCTTGTCTTCCACCTTGGCCTGAACCTGGCCGGTGGCCTGGCGATCAGCGCCCGCAGTCTGGGTCGCTGGTGCGCTTTCTGCCAGCTTTCGGCGAAAAGCATTGAAGTCGCGGCTTTGTGCGACGATGGTCCGGCTGGCTTCGCCGGCAGAAACGGCCTCGGCCTGATCGGCGCTTGGCACATCGAGCACCGCGCCGGCCTTGAGGCGATTCACGTTGCCGCCAATGAAGGCGTCGGGGTTGCTGCGCAGCAGCGCCACCAGCATCTGGTCCAGTGAGACGCTCGCAGGTTTGGTTTGTGCCGCGATCCGGCCGGCGGTGTCCCCGGCCTTGACGGTGACGGTTTCGCCGCTGGGCGATGGTGCCCTGCTGGCTGCCACAGGTGGGGGCGGTGGTGTGATGGGGCGCACGGCAGGCGCCGGCATCACCGCCGGCGGGCTGGGGGGTGAGTAGGGAACCACGGCCGGTGCAGGTGCGGGCGGCAGCGTGGCGATGGGCGCAGGCGGGCGCGACACCATGGGCGCTGTCGGGGCCGGCATGGGTTGCGCAGCGGCGCGCAGGTTGGGCGGGTCAAACAGCATCGTGTAGTCACGCACGATGCGCCCGGATGCCCAGCGGGCTTCGAGGATCAGGTCAACAAAGGGTTCGCTGACAGGCCTGTCGCTGGTCAGGCGCAGGTAGGACCGGCCGTCGGGACGCCGTTGCAGGCTGATCTGCATGTTGGTGACGGCGGCGCTGTATTCGAGGCCGGCGGCTTTGAAGGCGTCGGGGCTGGCCACGCTGGCGCGCAGGCTGGCGGCCTCTTCGGCGTTGATTTCGGGAATATCGATCTCGGCGCGCAACGGCTCTCCGAGGGCAGACTGGACGGTGACCCGGCCCAGACCGAGGGCTTGGACCTGCAAACTGGTGAACGTGCCAGCCAGGGCAATGGCGGCCGCAACTGCACCGAGACGCCAAGGGTGAGGATGATTCATGGGAATGTGAGCCTCCGGTGCTCGGTCTGCATCAAATTTTATTCTGCTTGTCCGCACAAAAACCCCTGCGCTAATTTTCGATA
>JAUXOA010000015.1 GCA_030682475.1 Rhodoferax sp.
GTTAACTGGCGATTCAGCGCGAACACCCAGCAATCAGGAAACCATCAAGTAAGCTTGCAAACTTCGGGCTTCTGGAAAATTGATTGGTACGGGGATTGGGGGCAGGTCACGGCCACGGGCGCCACCATCGGCGTCATGGTGGCCGGCCCGGTGGGTGTGGTGGTCGGAGCCGCGCTGGGTGCCGTTGCCGGCGCACTGGGTGGCGCTGCCGCTGGCGCCATGGCGAACCCTGAGGATTCGAGCAGCGCCGACACAGCGCCCACGGACACCGTGCGCCTGCACATCGACGACAGTGGTGGCGGCGGCCGACCGGTGGTGCTTATTCATGGCTGGCCGCTGTCTGCCCAGGCCTGGGAGCCGCAGGTGTCGGCGCTGCGCGCCGCTGGCTATCGCGTGGTGGCCTATGACCGCAGGGGCTTCGGCCGCTCGGACAAGCCGGAGTCAGGTTACAGCTACGACGCGCTGGCCGACGACCTGCAGCGCGTCTTGGACCAGTGCGGACTGCAGGACGTGACGCTGGTGGGTTTCTCGATGGGCGGGGGCGAAGTGGCGCGCTACATCGCCCGGTGCGGCGAATCGCGCCTGAACAGCGTGGTGTTCGCCGCGGCCGTGCCGCCATATCTGATGAAGACGGCCGACAACCCTGAAGGCCCGCTCAGGCCCGAGAAGGCGCAACAGATGAGGAAGGCGCTCGAGCAGGACCGCAGTTCCTTCTTCGACCAGTTCACCAGGGACTTCTTCTCGGCCAACGGTGCGCTGCAGGTCACCGAGTCGCAGCGCGGCGAGGCGATCTCCCTGTGCCTCCAGTCGGCGCAGCATGCGGCGTTGGCTTGCATGGACTCGTTCGGCACGACCGACTTCCGAGAAGACCTGAAGAAGGTGAAGGTGCCCACGCTGGTGATCCACGGCGAGGCGGACGCGATCGTGCCCATCGAAGGCTCGGGCCAGCGCACCCACAGCGCCGTGCGCCACAGCAAGCTGGTGAGGGTGAACGGTGCGCCGCACGGGCTGAACGTGTCGCACGAGCAGGCGTTCAACGACGCGCTGCTGTCGTTCCTGCGGGCGTGAACCACCGTGACCGCTGCCAAGGCATGCGGCCACGGCAGGCACGGGTGCATGGAGCCCGACGCTCGTTCTTGGGTCGCCGGGCGACAACCGACAAACCGGACCTGCTGCCACTGCGTGGTTGCCAAGCGCGGCTAAGAACGCAGAACGCGCCCTTGTCAGGCATACGTCACCCAACCTCGAAACGCCAAGCCCGCGTAGAACAGCCGTGTTCCCGCGAAGCCTGCCTCCACGAGCATGGCGTCCTCTTCGTCGGGGCCAAGCAGCGGCAGCCTTGTGCCGATCGCTGACGCCGCGTTGCGCGCATCTTCGGGATCGACGCCCGAGAAGATGGCAAACGCGACGTAACGCGAGGGCCACAATTCACGTTCTCCCGGAGCTTGCGGAAAACTCATATGGGCCATGACGAACGGCGCACCGGGCTTCAAGCGGCGCTCAATTTCCCTCAATGTGGCCCTGCGTTCGTCGATGGCCACAAAGTGCATCGTCAGCAGACAAGTCGCCGCATCGAACGGCCCAGCCGGTGCCGTATCGACGTAGCCATGATGCAGTCGAACGCATGCAATTTGCGGTCCGAGCGCTGCCTCCGCCAGCTCAAGCATCGGCTTCGACGGATCGACACCGACAAAACGCCATTGCGAGTACATCTCCGCGAAGGCCTTTAATTCAACACCGCCACCCGCTCCGACGACGAGCATACTGGCTTGTTCCGGTGCCCTCTCTGCCGCCAGCAACGCCGCCATCTTTTGCAAGTCGGCCCAACCCGGGACTAGGCGGCGGGTTTTATTGACGTAGGCACAAACCGCAATAGGATCATTGAAGTGGGCGGACGCATCAACGTTTGAATTGGGCATGCGAGCAGTTTAAGTCCGCTTCGGGCCGAGATATTGCCAAAGTCATTTGGGTAATTGATTGTTGCCGCCGACCAATTTATTGACCCACCTGCCGGGAATTCATTGACCCATGTCCATCCGGCGTGAACCTGCGCCGCTAAAGGATCTGGTGATCCGTGGGGTGGCTCAGTCCAAAGTCGGCACCTGGGTCAAATGGACGTCGGCGCCAACACGCTCTCCTCTGAAGAACGTTGGGACACTACTGTAATGAAGTTGAAATGGAATCAGACCGCGTTTTGTGATGGCCGACTTGCCAAACCTGGCATCGCTGCCTGCAAAGCGCGGGTATTGATGTTGATCGAAGGCGCGGTACTTGGCCTCATGCGGTTGAATTTCCTATCCGTCTTAGCCCTGCGGAGTTTCGGTCATTTGCTGGCAGTACTTGTCAAGATTTTCAGGCAGGTCGCACGGACAGACGCCACACTGCCTGTTGCCAGGCACTGCGTATTCCATGAACGTTGGATACGGCAGCTTCAGCTTCGCCATGGTGCTCCTGAACTGCTCCAGGGACTGCCCCTCCCCAAGCCGTGGATTGCGTTTCTTTTCCTGCGCGATGGAGGAAACCAGTCGACCCTGGTAGTCATGCGCGGGGTAAACCAAGACGTCATCGGCCAGGGAAAACAGGGTCTGTCTGACACTCTGGTACAAAGCATCGGTATCGCCGTTCTGAAAGTCGGTGCGACCACAGCCGTCGATAAGCAGCGCGTCTCCGGTAAAGACCCTGTCTGCCAGCAGGTACGCGAAATGTCCGTCCGTATGGCCGGGCGTGTGCAGGGGCTGAAGGGTGATGCTACCCACTTGAAACGGCTTGCCGTCCTCAATGCCGAAGTCGGAGCAGGCCAGTCGGTCGAACGCTGGCGTGGCGATTTTGCTCCCCGTCTTTGTTTTGAGTTCCAGCGCCGCCGTGATGTGATCGGCGTGGATGTGCGTTTCCACGCTATAGGCCAATCTGAGTCCCAAGCGGTTCATCTCGGCCAGGTCGCGGTCGACTGCCACGATAACCGGGTCGATCAATACGGCCTGACCGGTTTCCTCGCAGCCGAGCAGATAGGTGTAGGTGCTCGACAGCGGCTCAAACAGTTGGCGGAAGATCATGAAAAACCCCTTTCAAATGAGAGCGGCACAGTCGGCGACTCAAGCCCGGACCGGGCGCTGGCGAGACGACGACCGTCGGGCACCAGCGCGAGTCAGGCCAGCTCATCGGCAAATCGGTGGTTGACATCGCGGTGCTGCGCTTCATCGGCACGCACTGCGATGATGACCTCGCGCAAGCGCGCGTCGGGCTCGAGTTTCCAGTAATCGATAGCGATCCTGGGCGCCGGAACATTGGCATAGGTACCTTCGTCCACGCCCGCCAGATACTCGGTGTAGCTGTAAACCGCTTCTTCCTCCAGATAACCCACGACACGGTGGGCGGTCCGTGCCGAAATCAGGTACAAAAGGAAGAAGAAATTGTAGAAGGTGCCTTGTGCCAGCATCACCAGCAGTCGTTCAAGCCGCGATGGCCTGGCAATTTGAATGAAGGTCATCAAGTGCATGCGTTCGTTTTCGGCTTCGTCCAGCAGGGTGCGAATCCAGCCGTGATCGCTTTTCATCAGGCGCAGCGCGCGCAAATGCTGTAGCGACCCACCCACCATGCCCGGCACCGCAGCCACCGTTTCCAGAACAACCGCACGATGGCCATACCGCCGGGCGAAAAAGACGTCAGCAAAGAACCGCAGTGACTTGACAAAGCCATAAGCAATCCAGTCGGGGAAATCCCTGGGATCGTAGTGCGGCTCAAGCGTCGGCGATGGCGCCACGTCAATCTTCTTGTTGCATATTGTGTCGCGACCAGGCCACGCGGCCCGCATCATCGGATGCTCTCATGCACTGGAGCGCGCACTGCGATCAACCGGGTCGCACCCCAACGCGCCGGAGCAAGGCTTCTCATTCATGCGCGATGGTTTTTTTGGTGAACAAGTAGTCCTTCATCTGGCTGGAGAACGTCGGATCCTGGCGCCGGATCCACTCCAGCACCATGGCTGCGTGCTCCTTCTCCTCGTCTCGATTGTGGACAAGGATGGCCTTGAGGGCCGGGTCCTTGCAGGCATCTGCCCGTTGGTTGTACCAATCCACGGCTTCCAGCTCTTCCATCAGGGAAACAATGGCTCTATGCGTGTCGCGCGTTTCAGCGGACAGCTCTTCAATGGGCTCGTGATATCCGACACTCGACATTTCATGGTCCTTTGGGTTAGCGGTTTGTTGGGGGAAATTGCGTGGCGCCAGGCCAACTGGCGCCGAAGATATGCAACGCAGTCACCTAGGTACACCCGCGCAAGAAATACAGCAGCACCAGGATCGGGACCGGGATTCCCAAGGCCCAAAGCAAGATCCACCCGATCTTCCCCTCTTCTTTGTTACGCATAGTGATCATCCTTTCTCTCAAATTTGGAACTCTTACCGATTCTCTACATGGCTTTCATGCCAACGTTCGCGCCGACTTTTCCCGATTCCATTGGCGCGACTTTGCCGCAGCAATAAATGCGTTTTGGTCGTTGACATCCACGATGCCACCATCCTGTCCGACATTCGTTATTTTCAGAAGCGCCTGGCCTCGCGTATATGCAGATGGTCGACCTTGGAGAGCTCAAACACCAACGCCGAGGCGCTGGGTGCTCTCCACCCGCGATCTGGTGCAGATCGCCGCCGGCGGCCCGTTGTGAGTCTGCATGCGGAGCGGAGTCTTTTTCAGGTTTTCGTTTCTCGGAGTGTCTTATTGTCTTGTCCTTTCTCATGAACGATCTCCTTCGTTATTCGCGTCGCGATGCTGGACGCGGCTCCCATTACGCCGAGGACCCAGTCACTTCTGTTTGGCAAGCCACCGATCAAACCGGGCGATTTCCTTCTTCTGCGCTGCAATGATCTGCTTTGCCATGGCTTTCATCTCGGGTGATTTGCCGTTCGCAAGTTCCATTTGTGCCATGTCTACGGCTTGCTGGTGGTGCATCTTCATCATCATCGCGAAGTCTTTGTCGATGTCGCCCGACACCTGCATCTTCTGCATGCTGTCCATTCCCATCATCATCGCCTGCTTCATATTGCCCGACCCACCTGTGCCTTTCTGCAGGTGCCCCTGGGACATGCTGGCGGATGGGACCGCTGATGGAGCGGTCGGCGCCTGTGCTGCTGCTGACACCAGGTAAAGCGCAGTCACTGGGGCAAGGGACAGTGCCCGAATGTATTTGAGCGTTTCGCGTTTCATGGTTTTCTTCCTTTGAAAGGGTCTGGAAATTATTGGGCCATACCGCGACAAGCATCGGCGCAGCGCTGGCAGGCCGTGGCGCAGCGCTGGCAGTGGTCCATCGCGTGCTTAGCGCACTCGGTTGCGCAGCTTTGGCACGCGTCGGCGCAAAGCGCGCACACCGCCTTCATGTGTTCGTCGCCCCGCGCGATCGACGCTGCGGCAAGACGGCAAATATCGGCGCATTCCAGGTCCAGCTTGATGCAACGCGCCATCGATTTGGGGTCCTCCTCATCGAGACAGGCGCAAGCACACTGAAGGCATGCCGTCGCGCATTCGTTGCATTCGCGAAGGCATTCGTTCTCTATTTGATTGAGCATTTCGTTCTCCTGTATCTGCCGGACATGCGGCACCTGCATCATCTCCGCCTTGGCGCTGGCTGGTCAGTGCGCCAGATAACATAGCTGTGAATAAATTGCCGCCTCAGGCGGCGAGCGGCATCAGCAACAGCCGGCCAGGCAGAGCAGGCACTAAGCCAGCCAATAAGCTATGTGAAACGGTGCCATTCCTGCCGGCATTTTCCTAAGCTATTTTTGGGGTGTCCCCTTGTTTGCAGTAGTCATCCATCCCCATTTTTTGAAAATTGCTGCGCCGTCCGCTGATTTCAAAAAGTCGATGAACTGCATCGCCGCCGGGCTCTGGTCCCCCTTCTTGGTAACGACGATGCCGGTGTCCCGATAGATCACATAATCTTTTTCAATCGGTACGACATCGGCCAGGGTTGGGTTGGCCACCTGCCAGATATTCCAGATGAGCCAAGCGTCCAATGACTGGTCTTCGGTCCATGCTTGTTTGGCCAAGGCGCTGTTTTTAGCGTATTTGCCGATGTTTTTGCGGAGCGCGCGCACTGACTCAATATCACCTTGACGACCGGCTGCATCCTCCCATACGCCATTCTGGCCCGCTCCATTAACGACAATGACGCGGTGGCCCGGACGAAACAAATCACGCAATCCTTTAATGTTCTTTGGGTTTCCGGGACGCACCAGGATCGCAAAAGGACGTAGGTAGAGTGGCTCAACGCGTGTCTCATCAATTTGAGCCTCCATCGCCTGCGCGAAGTCGGTCATCATGGTTTCTGACCCGCTGAAGACCAAGTCCGCGTCGCTCTTGGCCTGTTCAATCCACTCTGGAGTAGGCCCGGCCGTTACAACGACAGGTGTTCCGGTTTTCTGTTCGAATACCTTCGCGGCTTCCTTCATTGCAGGTGCGGGGCCTCCCGGGCCGTAGACGCGTAGACCCGCGCTCGTTTGGGCGGAGGCCTGGTGCGTGCCGAACACGGTCAACAGCAGCACAAGTGTTGCCGCCAAAATCGGAATGTGGATCATGCGGCTGCTGCTTCCTACACTGGCTTCCATGGCTTTTTCTCCTTGGTTGAACGAAAAATGGTTGCTCGCAATGCTCACCGCATGGGCGGATCGACAGGTGATGGGGCATCTGGAGCGGGTCCTTCCCGGCGAATTAGCACACCCCGCCGTTCTTCATCTATCGTCCCACTCCGTTGTGGGCCGCAGGGTGATACATAGTGCGTCGACCCAGGCGATTATTTCCATCGTGGCGCTGGCTGGTCTGTGCGCCAGCTAACATAGCAATGAATGATTACCGCCCCCGGCTGCGATCGGCATCGGACGCTGCCGGTCAGGCAGAGCAGCCCCAAAGCCAGAACAATGGCCTAATGTGCGGCGCCATTCCTGCCGGCCTTGTGGTCGAGCACCACACCGACCGGCCGTCCGAAGGCGTTGCCTTCCTCGCTGAGGAAACCTGTCAGCAGCTCGACGGGCGTGCCGGCAGGCTGACCGCTTGCGAAAGGCACGAAGATCACCTTGTGGCCACTGTGCGGGCGACGGCACCGTGAACCATGCTGACCAATGAACATGTCATTGGCAAATGGCTGCTGTCTGCGCGATTTTGGATGCGCCGATCTACTTGCCCATCTTGGTGCCTGCGCGCGCCTTGGTCTGGTCGGTGGCCTTGCGGCTGTAGCTGTAGCTGTCTTCCAGTTCGGCGCGTGCAACCCTCTCCTTGGCCCTGACCTCTTCAACACAGATCACCTTGGCTTTGGTGGCGAGCACAGCGCACGGCGGCTTGTCCGCTTTGTAGTGCGCGCTGATACTGGCCTTGCCGGACTTGTATTCATCCTTGCTCATGGTTGCTGCGTCTGCCATCGGTAACACCGGCATGGTCGCAACGATGTGACGTCTTGAAGTTGAAATGAATTTTCATGAGCGTCCCTTTCGATCGAACGGATTGATTTGGTGCGGACTCCAAGCCATGCCGCACACCAGCTCGAAACAGAAGCGCAACACGTGGGGCGAGCGCTGTGGCAAAAGGGGGCGTCCCAATTTATCGTGTCCAGCGCCACAGCAAGTACTTCTCCAGCCTCATGGGTACGGCAACGTACAGAGCCGTCACGGCATTGCAGGTAAGGTACAACGTGTACCCGTATTGGACGAGTCATATCAAGGAGATATTCCATGGATGAATACCGTCACCATTTATCAGGTTTTTTCTCCAACCGTGACGACGCTGTGAGCGCGTTGTCCACGCTCGTTGAGCGGGGGCTAGCCCGCGAAGGTCTTCAGATCTTCGAAACCGACTTGGCCACGCCCGCACCCGCACCGAAGGCGGACAGTAACGCGGTGCTGAAGGACGTCATCGTGGACGGTGCCATCGGGACTGCTGTCGGTGCGGGCCTTGGCGCGCTGGCTGAGGTGGCGCTGGTGGCTGCCAACGTGACTCTGTTCGTCGCCAGCCCTGCCGTCGACACCGGAAAAAAGGAAGGCTGGTTATCGGCGCTGGTTAGCGATGCAATCGCAAGCGGGCAAGTTGTTCTGGTGGTGCGGACCCGCACAGAGCAGGAAACGGCCATCACAGGAAGTCATCCAGAGCGCGGTTGGCGACTACAAAGACTCCGGCACAACGTGAACGCTGTCACCGCGCGCAGTGCGCCAGGCAATACCGTCATTTCTTCCCATCGAGCCACTGTGCGAGCTGGGCCATATTTCTACTTTGGAGTTTTGAATGGACAAGACTAATCCCCCGAGAACATTTGGGGTCTTCAAGCCGGTGGGACACACCGTGATCGCATTTCGGTCCGATGCAGACATGCAGGCTGCAGTGAATTCCTTGATTGAGCAGGGGTTCGCACACTCGGCCCTGGTCCGCTATACACCAGCGGAGATGAAGGCCCAAGTCGACACGGAGCTGCAAATTGCCAGCCCGCTCGCGTCATTCGGCTACGAACTGGACCTGGTCAAGGCGCACGGTGTACTGGCGGAAAACGGATGCAGCTTCCTGGCCGTGCATGCCCCCGACGACGCGCTGGCCGAGCGCGTCGCTGCGGTAGCTCGTGCCACCAAGGCAGTCGCAGGACAACACTATGGAACATTCATGATTGAGGAGCTTGCTGACCTGTCACCGGGGGACACGCCAGCCGCCTAGTTAAATACAGTCCTCGCGTTGCGCGCAGCTTGCTAGCTGGCGCCTGCCCGTTCTCTTCATTACGGCGGTCCATCCTGCGGCGGCTGCAGTGCCATGTTCAGCGCCTCCATGAACTCGTTGACTTTGATCGGCTTGGTGATGTAGCGCAGAAAACCTGCCGCCAGGCCTTTTTCGATATCGGATGGCATGGCATTGGCACTGATGGCCAGCACCGGGATGCGCGCCGTAAGCGGATCTGCGCGCAGAATTTTGAGCGCTTCAAAGCCACTGATACCACGCAGGTTGATGTCCATCAGGATCACATCCGGGTGATGGGCGCGCGCAAGCGCCAAGCCCAGATTGCCATCGCTTGCGCTCAGCATGCGTATGTGAGGATGGCCCTCAAGAATTTGCGCGACCAGAAGCAGGTTGGACGGGTTATCTTCCACATACAACAGGGTACGCAGCGCCGTATTCCCCTGCGCTTGCGGCGCAAGTTCGGCCGCCAGGGGATGACCCCCGGCAAGTTCTGGCGCAGCGTCCCGCTTCAGTTCGATCCAGAATTCGCTGCCCACGCCGACGGTGCTTTGCACACCGATGGTGCCTCCCATCAGTTCGACCAGTTGCTTGGCGACCACCAGGCCAATGCCGGTCCCTTCCTCGGCGCCGGCCTCCTGCCCGAGCCGATTGAAGGGCTGAAACAGATGCGCCAGATTCTCCGCGGACAATCCGGCGCCGGCCGGCTCAGCCGAGAGATGTCTAAGCTCATGACCGGGCGACGGGCATCGTTGAGGCTGTAAAAAAACCTCTTCCAAGGGCAAATCCCGTCATCGTTTGTGATGTCAGTAACGTTTGCGATTTATCGCAATTGATCCTCTCACAACATGGCCCGCTACAAACCCCAAGACCACAACAGCCTGCTGCT
>JAUXOA010000025.1 GCA_030682475.1 Rhodoferax sp.
AACCGACCACGCATTGACGCCCTCAAATGGCGATTAAGCAGTGAACAGGAAAACCAATGGAATCAAGGGCTTACCAGGCCACCCCTACGCCAGTGCTCGTTCTCCTACCGTCACTTTTGACAACGAAAACAAATCGACCCCGTGAAGGATTTCAGGCCCATCAGTTCCGTCACGACGGCCTATTACATATTGGTCGTCCGCAAGGAAATGCCGGTCAATAACGTTGCCGAGCTGATCGCGTGGATCAAGGCGAATCCGGGAACGGCTTCTTATGGCTGGGGGGCTGCCGTCAGCCAGATGGCGGGGGCGGATTTCGTGAGTCGAATCGGTGCACCCGTGGTCGGCGTTCCCTACAAGAGCAGTCCGCAAGCGGCGACGGATCTGATTGGCGGGCAACTGTCCTTCATGTTCTTGGACCTCGCCGCAGGCCTGCCTATCATCAGTGGCGGCCGCGTGAAATCTCTCGCCGTGACCACTCCCAAACGCGTTTCGCTGTATCCGGATGTTCCCACCATGGCAGAGAGCGGCGTGTCTGATTTTGAAGTCTTTGCCTGGACAGGAGTGTTCGCGCCTGCCGGTACGCCAGACCGATTGGTCAATCGACTGGCGGTCGGGATCAAGACGGTGATGGCCAACCCGGAGCTTCAAAAGAAGTACGAAAACTGCTGTTCGCCGATGCCGATTCTCGGCGAGGCTGAGTTTTCCGACTATTTGAAGAGAGATCGCGCGGTGTGGGCGAAGCGTGCCTCGATAGCGGGCATCGTTCCGGAATAAAGCCGACGGAGTGAGTTACACCCGTGCCGCGATTGGGTGAACACACCGAGTCGGCGCTACAGGAATGCGGTTTCGACGCGGTGGCGCATTTATGACCCACCCGCCGGGATTCTGTTGACCCAGCTCAATACGTCGCAAAACGTTGTCGTAGCAGGGTTTGCAGAGGTTTGAAATGGGTCAGTCCCAACGTCGGTGTTTGGGTCAAAAATGCATCGGCGGCAACACTTATTCTCAGGCAGTGTTGTCGAAACTGGCTAGCCACCAAAAAAATACATATTGCCGATGGTCAGCAAATCGTTGTTTTCGGCCAGCAGCCGTCTCTCTGTAGTCGTTACCCAATGCAGATATTCAAGGTGACCGTCCAGATTTGAAGATGCGCGACCTGACTTAATTTGGTGTCTACTGAACCGGCAGCAGTCCACTGGTGCCGTCAATGATTCGGAAAAACAATCACTCAAGCCAAAAATTGAATTTGTCTTGAATGATCGAAGGAAACAGAATGCTGTTGCGTACCGCCGACTCGGGCGCATACAAAGATAACTACTGGAGACCCTCTATGAGACTGATTGCCCCTCTTTTAGCAGCCATGGGCCTGCTGTGCACGCAGGCCGCGCTGGCGCAGGCCTATCCGAACAAACCCATTATGCTGGTCGTGCCATTTGCCGCCGGCAGCGGCACCGATGCGGTCGCCCGCACCGTGGCACAGAAGCTGTCGGAGCGGCTCAAGCAGCCGGTGCTGGTGGACAACAAGGCCGGCGCCAGCGCGCAAATCGGGGCCCAATTCGTGGCGACGGCCAAGCCCGATGGCTACACCCTGTTCATGACCACCAACACCTCGCACTCGGCCAACCCCAGTCTGTTCAAGACGCTGCGCTATGACCCGATCAAGGATTTCACGCCAATTGCCCGTGCGGGAGAAATACCCTTTGCGCTGGCGGTGCATCCCAGTGTGCCGGCCAAGACCTTGAAAGAACTGATTGACCATGCCAAGGCCAACCCTGGCAAGCTGTCGTATGCCACGCCCAACAGCACCTCGCTGGTGGCGTCCGAAACCATCAAGCGCCTTGCCGGCATCGATATGGTGGGCATACCCTACAAGTCGAGCCCGCAGGCCCTGACGGACCTCATTGGCGGGCAGGTGCAGGTGTATGTGGTGGACTTCGTCTCTGGCTTGTCCATGCTCAAGAGCGACAAGATACGGGTGTTGGGCGTGACCACGGCAAACAGTTCGAGCATTCTTCCCGGTGTGCCGCCCATTGGCAGCACGGTGAAGGGATTTGACATGACTTCCTGGAATGGCATTTTTGGACCGGCCGGACTACCCGCCGCCGTGGTGGAGAGGCTCAATGCCGAATTGCAGCAAGTGCTGGCCGACAAGGAGGTGCAGGACAAGCTGGCCCAGATCGGCTTCGAGATCTGGCCCTCCAAGACACCGGAAGAATTTGCCAAATATGTGGTCGATCAGCTCTCCAACTGGACTGCGCTGATCAAGCAGGCCGGCATCAACCCGGAGTGAGCATGACGGCAGGCACCAACACCCCGCGCAGCGGGCCGCTGGCGGGGGTGAGGATTCTCGACCTCACGTCGGTCATCATGGGGCCTTTTGCAACGCAAATCCTGGCGCAACTGGGCGCCGACGTGATCAAGGTCGAGACGCCCGAGGGCGACAACATGCGCCATGTGGGGCCGATGCGCAATCCCGGTATGGGCCACATCTTCTTGCATGCCAACCAGGGCAAGCGCAGCGTCGTGCTCGATCTGAAACAGCCCGCCGGCCGCGAGGCGGCGCTGAAGCTGGCCGCCCAGAGTGATGTGCTGATCAGCAACGTGCGGCCCCAGGCGCTGGCCCGTTTGGGGCTGGGCTATGAGGCGGTGCGCCAACACAACCCGCGCATCATCCACGTCAGTTGCTGCGGTTTCGACCAGGAGGGGCCCTACGCGGCCCGCCCGGCCTATGACGACCTGATCCAGGGCGCCACCGGTATTCCGTGGCTGATGCAGCAGGCCGGCGCCGCGCAGCCCTGTTATGCCCCGGTCACGCTGGCTGACCGCGTGACCGGCCTGCACGCGGTGTACGCCGTCACGGCGGCGCTGTATGCCCGGGCCACCACCGGCGAGGGGCAGGCCGTGGTGGTTCCCATGTTCGAAGCGATGACCCAGTTTGTGCTGGGCGACCACCTGGCGGGCCTGAGTTTCGAGCCGACACACGGCGAGCCCGGCTACGCGCGGCTGCTGACTTCGCACCGCCGTCCCTACCCCACCCAGGATGGCTACCTGGGCGTGCTGATTTACAACGACAAGCAGTGGCGCAGATTTTTCGAGGCCATCGGTGAACCGCAGCGCATGAGCCTGGACGCACGCTTTGCCACCCATTCGGCCCGCGCCGAGAACATTGACGCGGTGTACGAAGAGGTCGGCCGCATCATGCTGACCCGCACGACGGCCCAGTGGCGCGTCCTTCTGGACGCGGCGGACGTGCCCAACATGCCGATGAACTCCCCGCAGGATCTTATGGACGATCCGCACCTGCGCGCCACGGGCTTCATCAGGGACGTGGACCACCCGAGCGAAGGGCGGCTGCACACCCCCGGCCACCCGACCCGCTGGTCGGCCACACCGCCGGCGGGCGACACCCGTCCCGCGCCGCAACTGGGTGAACACACCGAGGCGGTGCTGCATGAACTGGGCTATGCCAGCGAGCAGATTGACGCCATGCGCGCCAGCGGCGCGTGTTGCGGCCCGGCGAGTTCCTGAAGACCCCCTGAAGCCATGAACGCGACCAAAAATTACCTTGTCCGCAGCGCCGATGTGCCGGCCTACTACCCGGCCAACCACACGGGAACGAGCAACCAGCGGCTGATCGGCCCCGACAATGTGGGCGCGCGCCAGATGGAAGTGGTGCTGGGCACCTTGTCCCAAGGCGGCGCCGCCTTGCCCCATGCCCATCCCGGCATCGAGCAGGCCTGCTACCTGCTCGAAGGCACGGCCCGCGCCGAGGTGGGCGGCCAATGTTTTGACATGGTGCCGGGGGATATGTGCTTCTTCCCGGCGAATGAAATGCATGTGTTCACCGTGACCAGCAACACGCCGGTGCGCCTGCTGGTCATTTACAGCCCACCCTATGGCGAGTCACCCGACTATGTCATTCGCGCCGACCCAGGAGCCTGAACATGGACTTTGCACTCTCCAACGACCAAGAGCAGATTCGCGACGCGATCGAACGCATCTGCGAACCCTTTGATGCCGACTACTGGCTGCGCAAGGACCGCGATGGCGGCTTTCCGGACGACTTTCATCGCGCCCTGGCCGATGCGGGCTGGCTGGGCATCGCCATGCCCGAAGCCTATGGCGGCGCGGGCCTGGGCATCACGGAAGCGGCCGTGATGATGCACACGATTTCGGCCACTGGCGCGGGCTTGTCGGGCGCGTCGGCGGTGCATATGAACATCTTCGGGTTGCACCCGGTGGTGGTGTTCGGTACCGACGAGCAAAAGAAGCGCTGGCTGCCGCCACTGATCGACGGAAAAGACCGCGCCTGCTTCGGCGTGACCGAACCCAACACCGGCCTCAATACGCTCAAGCTCAAAACGCGGGCCGTGCGCCAGGGCGACCATTACTTGGTGTCCGGACAGAAGGTGTGGATCTCCACCGCGCAGGTCGCCAACAAAATCCTGTTGCTGGCGCGCACCACACCAGCCGAGGAATGCACGGGAACGGAAGGCCTGAGCCTGTTCTACACCGATCTGGACCGCAGCAAGATCGAAGTGCGCGAGATCGACAAGATGGGACGCAAGTGCGTGGACTCCAATCAGGTGTTCATCGACGGACTGCTCATTCCAGTGGAGGACCGCGTTGGTGAAGAAGGCAAGGGCTTCAGCTACATCCTGCACGGCCTGAACCCGGAGCGCATCCTGATCGCATCCGAGGCCATTGGCCTCGGCCGGGCCGCTTTGAGACGCGGCACTCAATACGCGATAGAACGCGAGGTGTTTGAGCGCCCCATCGGCATGAACCAAAGCATCCAGCATCCGCTGGCCAAGTCCTGGATGGAGCTGGAAGCCGCGCACCTGATGGTCTACAAGGCGGCGTCGCTGTACGACGCCGGGCGACCCTGCGCGGCCGAGGCCAACAGCGCCAAGTACCTGGCGGCCGAGGCCTGCTATCACGCCTGCGAAAACGCCATCTTCACCCATGGCGGCATGGGTTACGCCAGGGAATACCATGTGGAGCGTTACCTGCGCGAATCATGGATTCCCCGGCTAGCCCCGGTCAGCCCGCAACTCATCCTGTGCTTCATCGCGGAAAAGGTGCTGGGCCTGCCCAAGTCGTACTGACCTCTGCGCCCCCTCGCGGCAACGCCCGGGGGATGCGGCATGATGCGGGGATGAAACTGCATTTGCTGCGTTACTTCACCGTGCTGGCCGAAGAACTGCACTTTGGCCGGGCCGCGGCCCGGCTGGCCATGACCCAGCCGCCGCTGAGTTCAGCGATCAAGGCGCTGGAAGAAGAGCTTGGCGTTCGACTGCTGGAGCGTGACAGCAAGCATGTGCGGCTCACTCCGGCGGGAAGCGCTTTCCTGTCAGAAGCCCGTGTGATTCTGGAACGGGTGGCGCGCGCCGGAGAAACGGCGCGCGCGGTCGCCGGCGGGCTGCGTGGCCGGCTGGACATCGGCTTCACGGGATCGATGGTGTACCGGGAGATGCCGCGCATCGTCCATCTGTTCCAGGAGCGAATGCCCGGCATCGAGGTCATCTTGCGCGAGATGTCCACGACCGAGCAGGTGGACGCGCTGCTGCATGGCCAGCTTCACGCCGGCTTCATCAATGCCGCTTCGGTGCCCGGCCCCTTGTCGTCTTTGGCCTTGCTGGACGACCCGCTGGTGTGTTGCTTGCCTGAGAATCATCCCCTGGCCAGCGCACCGGCACTGGATTTGTCCCAGTTGGCGGACGAGCAATTCGTCATGTTCGCGCGAGACGTGGCGCCAGCCAATCATGACAACGTCATTGCGACCTTCAGCCGTGCTTGTATTCACCCGCGGACATGTCACGCAGCGCGTCAGTGGTTGACGGTGGTGGCCCTGGTTTCTGCCGGAATGGGCGTTTCGCTGGTTCCGGCCTCACTTGCAAAATCAGGGGTTCAGGGCGCATGCTTCGTGCCTCTTTCTGACCACGCCGCGCGGTCGAGCGCATTGCTGGCATGGCGCGCGGAAAGCACGGTTGCGGCGCTGGGCTCGTTTGTTGAAGCAGCGCGTTCGGAACTGAGTTAGCGGTGTTCGCAGGCATTGGGCCTGACGGAAGGGGCCAACACTCGCCAAACGCGCGACGGGCGCCGGGGATCGCAGCTATTTTCAGGCGCCCAGGTCAGCCGCCCTTTGCGTTGGTCGCTTTCACGACTTTGGCCCATTTTTCGATTTCCGTTTTCAGAAAGTCTCTAAATTGATCAGGCCCCATATTCAGCACCTCCGCCCCATGATCAGCCAGCTTTTTCCGGAAGTCAGGCAGATCCATGACCGCGCTGGTTTCTTGGCTCAGAATCGCGACAATTTCCTTGGGTGTTCCAGCCGGCACCAGCACGCCATACCAAATCAGTGACTCATATCCGGGCAGGCCATATTCGCTCACTGTCGGCACAGAGGGCATTAGGGTTGAGCGGGTGGACGATGTGATGCCTATGGCCTTGAGCCGGCCTTCCTTGACGAGCGGCAGCGCCGTGGCAATCCCGCCGAAATAAAAGTCGATCTGTCCACCCATCAGGTCAACCAAGGCCGGTCCGCCGCCTTTGTAGGGAACATGCAAAGCGTTGACCGATGCCATGCTTTCAAGCAATACGGCCGACAAGTGGGTGGGGCTTCCAGAACCAGCCGAGCCGTAGGTGAGCGCTCCCGGCTTGGCCTTGGCCGCGGCAAGCAGATCGGCAACGGTGTTGTACTTCGAATTTGCAGACACCAGCAGCAGCATCGGACTCGAAGCAACGACAGCGATTGGCGAAAAATCCTTGATCGGGTCATAAGGCAGTTTTTCCTGCAGGCTCGGACTGACCGCCAAAGAGCCGCTCGATCCGAATAGCAGGGTGTAGCCATCAGCGGTGGTTTTGGCGACGGCTGCCGTCGCAATCTCGCCATTGGAGCCGGCCCGGTTGTCCACCACGACCGGTTGTTTCAGGCGCTGACTCAGCTTGAGCGCCACTTCCCGGCCAATTAGATCGTTGGGCCCGCCGGGCGGAAATCCGATAACCAGCCGGATCGGCTTGTTGGGGTAACTGGCCGCGCTGCCTTGCGCATGTAACGCAGCGCCTGGCGCAGCGACGGCAATGACTGTCGCTGCCGTGGCAAACCAACGCTTGCATCGTGAATTGAATGCTTTTGTCATGTCTCACTCCATAGTTTTGTTTGTCAACTCGAAACCGGAAATTGCTCGATCAGTGTGAATTCAAAAAGTATTGAGCGCCAGCAGACCCTCGGCGTCCGTCGCGCCGTCGAGCACGCGTTTGCTGATGAGCTCCTTCAGGGTCTCGGTCGTGCCGCCGCCGAGTGAACCGTAGCGCGCGCCGCGGTACAAGCGGGAGACCGGGTACTCGTCCGTGAAACCATAGCCGCCATGGATCTGGATGGCCTCGCTGGTGACCCGTAGCGACATTTCATTGCAGGTGATTTTTGCGACGGCGGCCAAAAGCGGTTCAGGAAATGGATTGGCGGTGGCGCACGCACGGTACAGCACGCTGCGGGCGGCCTCGATGTCGCGGTACATCTCGGCGAGTTTCCAGCGCATGCCCTGAAACTCGCTCAACGGCTTCCCATGCACTTCCCGATCACGCAGGTATTTGACGGACTCGTCAAAAGCGCCTTCGGCCAAACCCAAAGAAATGCTCGGGTTGAGGCAGCGTTGGGTGTTGAAGGCGCTCAGCAACTTGCGGAATCCGTCTTTTCTGAGGACGACATTTTCTACCGGCACCTCGCAGTTGTCAAAGCGAACCTCGTGCAAAAATTCGCCCCCCATGGTGTGGTAGCTCGCCGTGACTTCCAACCCGGGCGTGCCGCGCTCGATCAGCACACAGCCGATGCCGTCGCGCCCGGGCGCGTCATCAATACGCGTAAAAACCACGAACATGCCGGCTTCGGGTGCACGGCTGATCAGGGTCTTGACGCCATTGACCGTTGCGCGGTCGTTCTTTAGGCGCGTGTTGGTTTTGTAGTTGGCGACATCGGTGCCGGCGTGCGGCTCGGTCATGCAAATCGCCAGAATGCAGTCGCCTGAACCTATGGCCGGAAGGATGCGCCGCTTGATCGACTCCGGCGCATAAGTGGCGATGATGCGGGTCTGAACACCTGCCTCGCCCAGCACGGCCATGGCGGTGACGTAGCAGCCCTTGGCGATTTCCTCGAGGATCAGGGCCGTGTCCAGCACGGGCAACCCCAGCCCGCCGTATTCCTCGGGAACCGTCATGCCCAGCACGCCGATTTTGGCGAGTTGCTTCATGTTCTGCATCGGAAAGGTGCCGTCCTGAAACTGAAGCGCGCGCGGCTTGAATTCTTTCTGGGTCAGCTCGCGCACAGCGCCGATGAATTGACGCTGCTGCTCGGATAGTTTGAATTCCACGAAATCTCTCCTAATGTTGGTCTGGAAAATGGGGGGCCATACGGATGGCTGCGACCGATGGCTGGCGGCAACGGCGCGAACCAGCGCGTCGATCGTTTCAAAAACCTGTGCATTGGCCGCCCGCAGGGCGCGCGATTTTGATTCAATGGATCCGGTGCCGCCATGCACGACAGCGCCGGCATGCCCCATGACCACGCCCTCGCGCGCGCTGCGCCCTGCGATCAGCGCGTAGACGGGTTTTTGCGGGCGCAGGCTGATCAACGCATTGGCCAGCTCCTCTTCCTCGGTGCCGCCGATCTCACCAATCACCACGATTTCCTGCGTCTGGGGATCGTCCATGAAGTGAGGCAACAGGTCAGCGAAGCGCGTGCCCTTGACGGCGTCTCCACCCACACCGACCCAGACGCTTTGACCCAGACCGGCAGCGACCAGCCGGTAATTGACTTCATATGACAGCGTACCGCTCTTGGCCATGACGCCGACGGTCCCAGGCCGCAAAGACACATCGGGTATGAAGCCGAGCTTCAGCCTCCCGGGTACGGCGACGCCGGGTGTCGAGGCGCCGATCCAGCGGGCTCCCGCTGCCCGCACCAGGTTTCGCGCCTGCACCGCATCAGCGGTCGGCATTCCTTCCGTCACCGACACCAGCAGACGCAGGCCTGCAGCGATGGCTTCCCTGATGGCGGGAAGCACCTCGAACGGGGGGACCAAGATGACACTCGCCACGGCACCCGTTGCGCTGACGGCAGCCGCACAATTCTTGAATACCGGGACACCGTCAATATCAGACAGGTCTGCTGCGCGGCTGTTCGCGGGCGCCACACCCGCCACGATCCTGGTGCCATAGGCACGCATCAGCGCTGAATGTTTTCGCCCCATGCGGCCGGAAATTCCCTGAACAAGTGTCAGTGCTTGCTGTTCAGGCTGAAACAGCAGTGCGAGTGGGTCAGAGCCAAGCGGTGACAGCATGAGGGTTAGCTCCTGGTAGCGGCCAAGGCAGTGGGCTGGACGATGTCGATGACCTGGGTGATGGCGCGCTCCAGATCGGATTCGACATGCAGGGGGCGCTGGGTGCTGCCCAGTATTTCCAGCGCGGCATCGAGGCGGTTGCCTATCAGCCGGATGACGACTGGGACTTTGAGCTCAGGCGACTGCTCCAGCGCCAGCCCAATCAGCCCGGCCAGCTCTCCGAGGTCAGTCACGCCGGCAAAAAAATTCATGATGACCACCTTGACCTGGGGCCCCTCGCTGATCCAGCGCAAGGCCTGCACCAACCGTGCCGGGTTACCCCTGAATTGACCGGTTCGAATATCGCAAAAATTGAACGGACGGCAGCCGCGCTGCGTCAGTTCGTCAACCAGCTGCATGCTGAGGCCCGCGCCTGTGGTGACGAGGCCCACATCGCCTTGCGGGTCCAGACGGACGAAGTCGAAGCCGCATTCCATCTTGCGGGCCACATCGGGGTAGGCATCTGCACGCGCTTGCAGCAGTTCGAGAAAGGCGGGTTGACGATCAATCGCGTTATCGTCGGAGACCAGCTTGGCGTCGCCGGCCACCCAGGTGCCATCCGCTTGTACGAACAGGGGGTTGATTTCGGCCAGCACGAGCTCAAGGCTGAAAAACGCATCGAGCAGGCGTTTGCCCACATCACGTATGGCGAGGCCGGCCGGCTCGCCGAGTTGACTGGCGAGCGTATTGATCGCCTCAAGAACGCAAGCGCGATCAAACGCTGCATCGGCGTGCAACATGGCGCCTGCTTCATCGCCTCGCTCTACATCCATCCCACCGCTTTCGGACACCAGCACGGCCACCAGGGCAGTGGCCGGGTTCAGCATCAGGCTGATGTAGCACTCGCTGCCCGATACGCCCTGCTCGACCCGACATTCCCGCACTGGGTGGCCACCGACGGTGCTGCCGAGCAGCCGGCCCAGTTGCGCCTTGAATGCCTCGACGGTGTGCACGACGGCAATGCCACCGGCTTTGCCTCGTCCACCCACTGGAACCTGGGCCTTCACAACCCAGGGAAAATCGAAGGGCGGCAAGACGTCAGCCGAATCGACGAGCAGGCCCGCAGGTGCAGTGATGCCGTAGCGGGCCAGCAGCGCTTTTCCGTCGTGTTCAAGAAGCATCATGACAAGTCCTCCCGGTTACCGGGTTGCATCCATGCCCATCCATGGCGGAAGTACATATCGCCGGTGAGATCGGCGGTTCGGACCACCTGAGGCTGCAAAGCGGAGGAAATTGACGGTTGCATGCCGCTAATTTATGCGGTAGTCAGTAATAAGTAAAATGCAAAAATATGATTAATTGTTGTGTCTCACAAATAAATAGAGTGCATCAAGGAGCACAATTTGACGATTAAATTCGACTTGGGCGACCTGCAGGCCTTTGCCGCAGTGGCTGATCTTGGCAGCTTCGGCAAAGCTGCCGAAGCTTTGCATATCTCACAGCCGGCGTTCAGCCGCAGAATCAACAAGCTTGAAAGTGCTCTGGGCGTACTGCTGCTGGACCGAACGACGCGCCGGGTACATCTCACGGCAGTCGGACGTGACTTTGCCCACAAGGTCCGACAGATGCTTGACGAACTCGATACCACGCTGCTCGGCATGCAGGACGTGGCCGCAACGCGCATGGGCGTTGTGACGATCGCGTGCATAGCATCAGCCATGAACAACTTTCTAACTCACGTCATCAGTCGCTATCATGCCACCTATCCCAAGATTCGAATCAACATCATCGATTCAGTCGCCAACGATGTACTGGCCGCTGTGGCCAGCGGCGAAGCGGATTTTGGTTTGACCTTTCTCAGTACCCATGAGCCCGATATCGACTTTCACATGATCATCGAGGACAACTTCGTCGTGGCGTGCCGGCGTGATCACCCGCTCGCCAGCAGGCAACAGGTGAGCTGGGCCGAACTCGGTCAATACGATTTCATGACGGTAAGCAAGCGTTCAGGCAATCGGCTCATCATGGACATGGCCTTGACCAATTTACCCCAGCGCCCGCGCAGCATCTATGAAGCCCAACACCTCACGACGCTGCTCGGGCTGGTGGAGGCCGGGCTCGGAGTGGCCGCAGTCCCGAGTTTGTCGATGTCGGAGGCCCAGCACCCTTTGCTCATCAGTGTCCCCCTGATCGACCCCGTTATCACGCGCAAGCTGGGCTTGATCCGGCGCAACGGCCGCTCGCTCTCACCTGCTGCGCAGCCCTTGTACACATTACTTCGCGAACTCGGCATGCCTGGCCGAACTGGTGCGCAAGTGGACTGAGGCAGCCAATGGCGCGTGAAAGACGAGCAGGGAGCTCAATAAGGTCATGCACACCGGTACGCCTACAGACCCTGCCTCTCACTAAGCAGCGGCTTGCAATTGCGTTGCGATCATGCGGGTGTGGCTTGAAAAACTGTCGATGAGGCGGTTCTGATTTTGCTTGAGTGTGACCAGCGCGATACCGATCCTGAAATCGGGCGGGTTGTCGGTCAGGGTCAGGAATTTGACGCCGCGCGTGAGGTAGCGTTTGGCGACACCAGCCACCAGGGCCACGCCCAGCCCGCTTTCCACCAGACTCAGGATCGTCTGCACCTGCATGGCTTCCTGTGTCACCCGGGGCCTAAAGCCCGATTGCTGGCACCGCAGCATGGCCACGGCAAACAGACCGGGCACAGTGGACTGCGCGTACATGATGAAAGGTTCGTCGGCCAGGGCGGATAAGGCTATCCTGGTGCGTCGCGCCAGCTTGCTGCGGGCCGAAACGGCCACAACGAATTCGTCTTCATCCAGTGTCGTGAGCTCGAAGGGGCCCGAATCCAGCAAGGGGTAGCGCACCAGTCCCACATCCAGGCGGCGAGTCATCAGGCCTTCCAGCGTTGACGAGGTGGTTGACTCGGTCAACTCCAGGTCTATTTTTGGGTAGCGTTGGCGAAAGGACGGTATCAAGCGGGGCAGCAGGACATAGGTGGCCGTTCCGATGAACCCGACGCGCAGGAGTCCGCCCTCGCCGTGCAGCGCAGCCGTCACGGCTTGCTGGCACTGCTGCGCATGGAAAATCGCCTGACGGGCGTCGGTCAGCATGGCCTGTCCCGCGACGGTCAGCAATACGCCGCTGGGGGTTCGCTCGAATAGTGGGCCGCCCATTTCTTCTTCCAGCTTGCGGATGGATACTGACAGAGGCGGTTGCGCCATGTGCATGTGCGCAGCAGCCTTGTGGAAATTGCCGATTTCAGCCAGGACGATGAATTGACGAAGTTGCTTGAGGTTCATGGCGATACGAAAAAAGTATCAATAGTTGGTTAATCAGTATTAGACATGAGATACACCAACTTGCTACATTTCGCTCAACAAAACGGAGATAAAGACATGGCCCTGTTGCCACTGGCGGGTATTCGGGTCGTTGATGCGAGCGTGGTGGTGATGGGCCCGTACGCGAGCCAGTGGCTGGCCGACTTCGGCGCCGAGGTCATCAAGATCGAGCCGCCCCAGGGCGATTCCACGCGCCATACCGGGCCTGGGACCGAGGATGGCATGTCGGCCATCTTTCTAGGGGTCAACCGCAGCAAGAAAAGCGTGGTCAATTTGACCTCAAGCATCCCGAGGGGCAGGCGACGCTGCGGCAACTGATCGGGACGGCGGACGTGTTCATGCACAGCATGCGACCGCAGAAGCTGGCCGCTGTGGGCCTGGAGCCGGACAGCCTGCGCGCGGCGTTTCCGCGGCTGGTTTATGCGGGTCTGCATGGATTCGCCGAGCACGGCCCCTACGGCGGCAAGCCGGCCTACGATGACATCATCCAGGGCCTGTCAGGCAACGCCGCCCTGATGGCCCAACAGACCGGCGTGGCACGCTATTTCCCGACCATTGCCGCAGACAAGACCAGTGGCCTGGTCGCCGCCCTGGCCATTCTGGCAGCGCTGATGCAGCGCAACAGCACGGGACTGGGTTCATTTGTCGAGATCCCGATGTTCGAGACCATGGTGGCGTTCAACCTGGTCGAACACCTCTACGGCGAGCACTTCGAGCCGCCCCTGTCGGCCCCGGGCTATCCGCGCGTGTTGGCGGACTGGCGCCGGCCGTATCGCACCGCAGACGGCCATGTGTGCATGATGCCGTACACCGACGCCCATTGGCAGCGCTTTTTCGAAGCCGTGGGCCAGCCCGGTCTGGCCAGCGAGGAGCGCTTCCAGACCATGGCAGCGCGTACCCGCCACATCGAGGTGCTCTACGAAACCACAGGGCAACTGCTTGCCCAGCATGACACGGCCTACTGGCTCGCGCTGTGTGACCGCCTGGAAATCCCCGCCGCGCGCATGAACCAACTGGTCGATCTCAAGCAGGACGAGCATTTGCAGGCCTCCGGATTTTTCGAACAGGTCAACGATCCAGCCATGGGCACCCTGCGTTTTCCCGGGGTGCCCGTGCTGTTTGACGGCCAGCGTCCGCCGGTGAGCATACCGCCGCGCCTGGGTGCGGACACGCAGCAGGTGTTGCTGGCCGCAGGAATCACCGAAGAGCGCCTGGCCGGACTGCTGGCCCGCGGCGCTGTGGCTGCGGGTTCTGAAGCGTTCAAACATTGACCCCCCAAAGGACGTTACCCATGACTTCATCCCTTCCCGTACTGCTCGGTCAAGGCTATGTCTGGCAGGACCTGTCCGTCGGACAGGTGTTTCGCACATTCCGTCGCACCGTCACCGAGACCGATCTCGTGAACTTCATCTCATGCACCGGCATGTTGGAGGCGATCTTCATCGAGGAAGGCTACGAAGGCGGCGCCATCGCGGGGCGTCCGGTGCCCGGGGCGTTGACCTACGCGCTGATCGAAGGCTTCATCCTGCAGACCATGATCCAGGGCACGGGGCTGGCGATGCTGGAGCTCACGCAAAAAATCCTCCACCCGGTGGTGGTGGGCGACACCATCCATGCCGAAATCACGGTTACGGAGGTCCGCCCAACCTCCACCAAAAACCGGGCGGTGGTGAGCTCGGACATCCGGGTGTTCAACCAGCGCGGACAGGAGGTGATGACCTACACGGCCAAGCGGTTGCTTGCTGGTCGCAAGGACTGACCTCGCAGCACTTCAGAACAGAACGATTTTTTACAGGAGATGCTATGGATGATCTTGCCCCCGAAAAACGTACTCCATAGCTGATGGTCAAATTCAGACATTGGAGATTACGAAATGAGCAAACGCAAAGACGGTCAAGATCGGGGCAAATACACCCTGGAATTCAAGCTGGAGGCGGTCAGGCTGGTCAAGGGTGGGCAGGCGGTGCCTGTGACCGCCAAGATAGTTCGCCCCTTCGTGAGCGGCAACAAGACCGATGCGAGCGACGCCAGAGCGATCTGGCTGGCCGTGCAGCAGCCTGACATCAAGTTTGTGGGCATCAAGACAGAGGCGCAGCAAGCCACACTGACCCTGCACCGCCAACGAGAACTGATGATGAAGATGCGCAACATGCAGACCAACTCCTTGAGAGGGCTTCTGTACGAATTCGGCGCCACCTTTGCCAAAGGCCGCAAGGCGCTATTCAAAGATGTGGAGCGGGCGCTGGAAGAACTCTCAGCGCAGTTGCCACAAATGGTCAGAGACAGCCTGCACGAACAAGTCGCACGCATCAAGGCCATGAGCGCGGACATGCTGGCGATCGAGAAACGGCTAGGACTGCAACTCAAGGCAGACCCGCAAATGCAGCGCATTGCTCAGATTCCAGGAGTGGGCCTGCTCACAGCCACGGCGGCCATTGCCACCATGGGGGAGGCCAGTGCCTTCAAGTCCGGGCGCGAGTTCTGTGCCTGGCTGGGGTTGGTGCCCAAGCAAACTGGTAGCGGCGGCAAAGTGCGACTGGGGGGCATCTCCAAGCGTGGCGACACCTATTTGCGCACCTTGCTGATTCACGGCGCTCGAAGTGTGCTGGCCCATGCCAAAGAGCCCGGCCCATGGCTGGAGCAAATCAAGGCGCGCAGGCCAGCCAACGTGGTGATCGTGGCGCAGGCGGCCAAGACGGCCAGGATGATCTGGGCTGTAACGGCCAAGGATCAAGATTACCAACGGGGCTTTAAGAGCGTCAGACCGCTTGCGGCGTGACAGGCAAAAAGCCAATTTATCAACCAACCTTTGAAAGGATATGGTCCAGTCTTTGTAGGGTAGTGAGGCGGTAAAGAGTGAAGTGATGTGAAACAGGTCAGACCGGGGCGAGCTAAACCTGAATGCTTGTACGGACATAAAAAGTCCGCTCCAGGAGATGAGGCGCTTGTCAGCGGATATGCATCGGGGCCAGCGGGCGAGTCTGGGAAACCAGACGGACCACGCAATCAAGGCCGGATATAAGTGAGCAGCCGACTTCTTCGCAACACGACACAAATTCTTCTTGCTACCCGGGAGGCATCCATATAAAACAAGCATGAACTACATGACCAGACGTCTGACTCTGACCGGGGCATTGCTGCTGTCCAGCATCACCGCGCTACCGGTTCTGGCACAGGGCAGCTACCCCGACAAACCCATCAAGCTGGTGTTGGCCTTTCCGCCTGGCGGACCGACCGATCTGGTGGCGCGCATACTGGCCCAGAAGCTGGGCGAGCAGATGGGGCAGTCGGTGGTGGTGGACAACAAGCCGGGAGCGAACGGCAACATCGCAGCCGACATGGTGGCCAAGGCGCCCGCCGATGGCTACACGGTGTTCTACAACACCTCGGCGGTGGCACTGAGCCCGGCGCTGTACAAGAAGCTGCCCTACGACGTTCGCACCGACTTCGCGCCGGTCGCCCTCACGGCCGTCATCCCCCTGGTGCTGGCGGTCCATCCTTCGGTACCGGCTAACAACGTGCAGGAGTTCCTGGCCTATGTGAAGGCCAATCCGGGCAAGCTGTCCTACGGCTCGGCGGGCAACGGCAACATCACGCATCTGGCGGCATTCCTGCTGTTGCAGAGCCAGGGGCTATCAGCCACCCATGTGCCTTACAAAGGCAGCGCACCGGCGCTGATCGATATCGTGGCCGGCCAGACCCAGTTCATCACCGATACCGTCAATTCCGCCTTGCCCTTCATCAAGGACAAGCGCCTGCGCCCCCTGGCCGTGACCAGCCTGAAGCGGACCTTTGTTCTGCCGGAGGTGCCGACGCTTGACGAAACCGTCTTGCGTGGCTTTGAAGTGGGCGCCTGGCAGGGCGTACTCGTGCCGGCGAAGACGCCTCCCGAGATTGTGAAGCGGCTGAACGCGGAAGTCATGAAGGCCCTGTCGTCCACCGGTGTCAAGGCCAGGCTGGCTGTTCAGGGCGCCGTTCCGCTGGGCTCCACGCCCGCCGAATACGGGGCCTACATCAAAAATGAAATCGAGCGCTGGACCCGGGTCGCACAGCAGACGGGGGCCTCGCTCGATTGAAGGAGCTCTCCTGCCTCATTCCCAACGCCATAACCATCTCAAGGAGACATCTATGATTTCGCGCAGAACCACTTTGAAGACACTCGGCACGTCCTGCCTGTTCGCCGTTGCCGTTGCCGCTGCCGCGCTGCCCGCCGGCCATGCCCTGGCGCAGGACTTCCCCTCCAAACCCATCAAGTTCATTGTTCCGTTCCCGCCCGGCAGCGGCACCGACACGTCGGCGCGCTATTTCGGCAGGAAGCTGTCGGAGATGACCGGCCAGCCGGTGGTCGTGGAGAACAAGTCCGGCGCCAATGGCTTCATTGCCGTACGTGCCGTGCTCTCGGCGCCGGCGGATGGCTACACCGTGTTCATCGGCAGCAACTCCACGCTGGCGGTCAACGCGGCGCTGTTCAAGTCGCTGCCTTATGACCCAGTGGCTGACCTGGCGCCGCTGACGATGATGATGCGCTCGCCTGCGCTGCTGATTGTGCCCGGAACGTCGGACCACAAGACCTTGGCGGAGCTGATCGGGGCCGCCAAGGCGCAGCCCGACAAGCTGAACTACGGTGCGGGTTCCGCCGGCTACCAGTTGATGGCCGAACTCTTCAACGACGCCGCCAAGGTTCAGACGCACCATGTCCCGTTCAAGGGCGCCGGCGAGGCAGTGACCGCTGTGGCGGCGGGCACGGTCCAGATGGCCTTTGCCGAAATGACCAGCGCGCAAGAGCTGGTCAAGGGCGGAAAGCTGCGAGCGCTGGCGGTCGCTGCCGAGAAGCGCGTGCCGGCCCTGTCCTCGGTGCCGACCGCGAGCGAGGCCGGCCTGCCGGGCTTCACCGCCTACACTTGGGTGGCGGCGATGGTTTCGGCCAAGACGCCGAAGCCGGAGACGGACAAGCTGGCGGCGCTGTTGACCAGGATTGAAACGCTGCCGGAAACGCGTGAGTTTTATGAGCGCATCGGCGCCGAGGTCATGCGTGGCGGGCCGGAGGAAATGCGTGCCTTCCAGAACTCTGAGATTCAGCTCTGGAAAAACATTGCTGTCAAGGCCAAGGTCGAGCAACAGTGATTTTGGCGCCGCAGATGCAACAACCAGCGCGGGGCGCCCTGTCCCATATTCGCATCCTTGATCTTTCGCGCGTGCTGGCCGGTCCGTGGGCTGGCCAAACGCTCGGTGACCTGGGCGCCGAAGTCATCAAGGTGGAGCGCCCCGTCACGGGCGATGACACCCGGATGTGGGGTCCCCCTTTCCTGAAGGATCCGAAGGGGCATGCAACGCGCGACTCGGCCTACTACCTGTGCACCAACCGCAACAAGAAATCGATCACGGTGGATCTGACCCAACTGGCAGGCCAAGCGCTGATCCGGGATCTGGCCAAAACCTGCGACGTGGTGATCGAAAACTTCAAGGTCGACAACCTGAAACAGTATGGGCTCGACTATGAGGTCCTCAAGGCGGTCAATCCGCGCCTGGTCTACTGCTCGATCACGGGCTTTGGGCAAACCGGGCCGTACGCGCACCGTGCCGGTTATGACTTCCTGATCCAGGGCATGGGAGGGCTCATGAGCATTACCGGTAGACCGGACGGCGAGGAGGGCGCCGGTCCGGTGAAGGTGGGGGTCGCGCTGACCGACATCCTGACCGGGCTATACGCCAGCACCGCCATCCTGGCGGCGCTGCAGGCGCGCGAGGTGACGGGCGCGGGCCAGCACATCGACCTGGCCTTGCTGGACGTGCAGTTAGCGTGCCTGGCCAACCAGAGCATGAACTATCTGTACAGCGGCCATGCGCCCCAGCGTATGGGCAACGCACACCCGAACACAGTGCCCTACCAGGACTTCCCGACAGCGGACGGTTACATGATCCTGGCCATCGGCAACGACAGTCAGTTCGTAAAATTCTGCGTTTCCGCTGGGCGTCCGCAATGGGCAGAAGACCCGTGCTTCAAGACCAATGCCGCACGGGTGGAACATCGCACGGCGCTGATTCCTTTGATGCGACAGGTGACCGTTGGACGTACCACGCATGACTGGATCACGCTGCTGGAGAACGTGGGCGTTCCCTGCGGCCCGATCAACACGCTGGCCGATGTCTTTGCCGACCCGCAGGTTCAGGCCCGCGGCATGAAGATCGAAATGACGCATCCCGTGGCGGGCATTATCCCGCTGGTGGCCAGCCCGATCCGTCTTTCCGACACACCGGTGCAATACCGTAGCGCACCACCCCAGTTGGGTCAGGACACGCATCAGGTTCTACGCGAGGTGCTGGGTCTTTCCGAAGGCGCGATTGATGATTTGTCGAAACAGGGGGTGCTGGGATGAATGCGTTTGACTCTCTTTCCCTCACCTCCATTCCCGCTGAAGACGAGGCACTGCGTGCGCCGGTCAGAGCTTTCCTGGCCGAAGCCATGCGTCAGGTGCCGGCGCATGTGCGCGCGAAATCCTGGTCGGGTTATGACGCGGCTTTCAGCCGCGAGCTGGGCCGCCGGGGCTGGCTGGGAATCACCTTGCCCAAGAAATACGGCGGTGGCGGGCGCAGCCCGTTTGCGCGTTATGTGATGGTGGAGGAGTTCCTCAACTTCGGTGCACCGGTGGGCTCACACTGGATTGCCGATCGCCAGAGCGGCCCGCTGATTCTCAAATACGGCACCGAAGAGCAGAAGCAGTTCTATCTGCCACCGATCTGCCGGGGCGAATCGTTTTTCTGCATTGGCATGAGTGAGCCCAACGCCGGCTCGGACCTGGCCAGCGTCAAGACGCGTGCCAGCCAAAACGACAAGGGCTGGCTACTCAATGGCCAGAAGATCTGGACCACCAACGCCCAGCATTGCCAGTACATGATTGCGTTGGTTCGTACCTCGGGCGAGGCGCAGGACCGCAACAAAGGACTGTCACAACTGATCGTCGATCTGTCGCTGCCGGGGGTGACCGTGCGGCCCATCACCGACCTGGCGGGCGAGCGCCATTTCTGTGAGGTCTTCTTTGACGATGTGCAACTGGCCGACGACGCCCTGATCGGCGCAGAGGGCAAGGGCTGGGAACAGGTGACCGCCGAACTGGCGTTTGAGCGCAGCGGCCCCGAGCGTCTGTACTCCAGCATCGTGCTGTTTGACGAGTGGCTGGCCTTCATCCGAACCGAGGCGGGGCGCACCCCCGAGTCTGTGCGTCTGGCCGGCAAGATTTTGAGCCAGCTCGCACCCTTGCGCGCCATGTCGATTGCGGTGACCGAAAAACTGGCACGCGGTGGAAGCCCGGTGGTGGAGGCGGCGCTGGTCAAGGACCTGGGCACCGGCGTGGAGCAACTGATTCCCGCTGCCATTGCCGATGACCTGTTCTCCCGCGAGGAGCAATGTGTGCCGCTGGAGTTGCTACAGACACTGAACTACGTGACGCAGGTGGCGCCGTCGTTCTCGCTGCGCGGCGGCACGCGTGACATCCTGCGCGGCATGATCGCGCGCGGACTGGGCCTGCGTTAAGGATTTGATGTATGGATGATCTATTTTCTGATGCGGTGCGCCAATTACTGGCCGACCAATGCACGCCGCAGGTAGTGCGCTCCATTGAAGGCGGCCAGTCGGCCCAGCCGCTGTGGCAGTTGATCGAGGACTCGGGCTTTGCCGATGCCCTGGTGGATGAGGTCCATGGCGGCGCCGGCCTGAGTCTGTCGGAGGTTTTCCCGGTTTGGGAATTGTTCGGTATGTACGCCCTACCGGTGCCGCTGGCTGAAACCATGCTGGCGCGCGCCTTGCTGGCGCAGGCGGGCGTGACGCTGCCTGCGGGCAGTATCACCCTGGCACATGGCAGCGTCAATGCCGCGGGCGCCGTGGTGTGCGACAACGTCAAGAACGGCCAGGTGGCCGACTGGGTGCTGGTGACGCTAGGGACAGAATGCATTCTGTTGCCAGTGGCACAAGCGCGCAAATCACCTGCCGGCTTTGTCCTGGACGCCATGCTTGAATGGCCGCAGGCGGCTCGAGTCGATGCCCAAACAGTGGCCGGTGCTCACGATGTGCGAACGCTGCAGGCCTGCATCTATGCCGCCCAGCTGGCCGGCGCCTTGATGGGTGTGTTCAATCGCACGCTGCAGTACGCCAACGAGCGCAGCCAGTTCGGTCGCCCGATCGGCAAGTTCCAGGCGATCCAGCATCAGCTCAGCGTGCTCTCGGAACACACGTTCGCGGCGCGCATGGCGGCGCAGATCGGTTGCCACTCGGGCTCTGCCACCCCGGACCGCCTGCGGGTCGCGGTGGCCAAAGCGCGCACCAGCGAGGCGGCGCTGGAGGTCGCGGCCTTGAGTCACTCCATCCATGGCGCCATCGGTTTCACCGAAGAGTTTGACCTGCAGCTTTTCACGCGCCGCCTTCATGTGTGGCGCCAGGCCGGCGGCTCCGAGTCGTATTGGCACAGCGTCGTGGGCACCGAACTGGTAGACCATCACAGCGGGCTGGCACTCGACTTGCTCCGCACCGCCACCGATATTCATTGATGAAGAAACCTACTATGACCACTTTTTTGAAATCCGAACGCGACGGCGCCGTCCTCACGCTCACCATGAGCCAGCCCGAAACCCGCAATGCGCTGACCGGCAACAGTGCCGTCGAGGAGTTCGTCCAGGCCTGTGCCGCGATTACCCGGGACCGGACCATCCGGGCTGTGATCCTGACGGCCGAAGGGCCGATTTTCAGTTCGGGCGGCAACGTCAAGGACATGCAGCGTTACTACACGCAGAACCTGTCACCCGAGGTGATACGCGAGGAATACCGCAATGGCATCCAGCGCCTGCCGAAGGCCTTGTACAACCTGGATGTGCCAGTGATTGCCGCTGTCAACGGCCCGGCCATTGGTGCCGGGTTGGACCTGACCTGCATGTGCGACATAAGAATAGCGTCGGAGAAAGCCACCTTCGCCGAGAGCTTTGTGAAGGTTGGCATCGTGCCCGGTGATGGCGGTGCCTGGTTGCTGCCACGCGTGGTGGGCATGTCCAAAGCATCAGAGATGGCTTTCACGGGCGAAGCGATCACGGCACAGGAAGCGCTGGTCTGCGGCCTGGTGTCGCGTGTGGTGCCGCACGAATCGCTGTTGGAAGAGGCCCGCAAGCTGGCAGGCAAGATCGCGGCCAACCCCGGTGGTGTACTGCGCATGACCAAGCGCTTGCTACGAGAAGGAGAGCGCAGCACGCTGGAGTCGCTGCTGGAGATTTCGGCAAGCTACCAGGCCATCGCCCACATGACGTCGGATCACCAGGAAGCGGTACGGGCTTTTGTCGAAAAGCGGCCACCGAAATTTGGTGACTAAAGCCTCGTCAAGGCACTGCTGTTTGGGATTCCCCTGTTTTCACTGACTGAATGTCTGCTTCGCTCAGATGCGTAACGCCACTCAACATTGCACTTCCTGCGAAGAACCCACGCGCATGGCCTGCCTGCCTTCATCAAGGGTGTGATCAACTTGCGCGGCGTCATTGTTCCCATCCTCGACCTGCGCATCAAGTTCAACCAGGCGCAGGTAAACTGCGACAGCGTCACGGTGGGATCGTGCTCAACATCAGCCGCCAGGTGGTGGGCATGGTGGCCGATGGTGTGTCTGATGTCATCACCCCCAACCCGGAGCAACTGCGCGCAGTGCCCGAGTTCTCATCGACCATTGACAGCGACTACCTGCTGGCCATTGGCGCGGTGCAGGAGCGCATGCTGATTCTGCTGGACATTGAAAAACTCACGAACGGCGCCGAAATGGGTCTGGCTGCGCAGACCCTGCCGCAAACTGTCTCACTCTAATCTTCAAAGGACGCCCATCATGAAATTCTCAGACTTCAAGATCGGCACCCGGCTCAGCTTCGCCTTCGGCCTGGTGGTGCTGCTGTCGGCGGGCTCCGCCGGCCTGGCGCTCAAGGAGCTTGCCTCGGTCGAAAGCAACCTCGACGACATCGTCACCGACAACAACGTCAAGATCAAACTCAACCACGAGATGGCCGAGTCGGTGCACGTCGTGTCGCGTGTCATGCGCACGATGGTGCTGCTGCACGAAAAGGACGAGGTCCAGGCCGAAGAGGCCAAGCTCGTCAAGGCGCGTGCGCGCTACGACCACGGTTGGGCGGCGCTCCAGAAGTTTACGCCCAGCGAGACCGGCAAGGCCAACCGCGCCAAGATCGCCGCCGCGGGCGAAATAGCGCGGGCGCTGAACAACAAGGTGATCGACCTGGCCCATGCCGGCAAGGATGACGAGGCCATCGCGATGCTGCTCAAGGAGGCTGGCCCGGCGACTCAGAAATGGCAGGATGTACTGGACGAGAACATTGCGTTCCAGGAAGCCAACACCGAGAAGCAGCACGCCCAAGCCGTGGCCGACTACAACCAGGCGCGCTCGGTGCTGATCGGCACCAACGCCCTGAGCATGGCACTGGCCGTGCTGCTCGGCTGGCTGATCACGCGCTCAATCACCGCGCCGATGAACCGCGCCAAAGACGCCGCCGGGCGCGTAGCCGAGGGCGACCTGACGGTGCAGATAAGCGGCGAAGGCAAGGACGAAACAGCGCAACTGCTGGGCGCTCTCTTGAACATGAAGGACAACCTGGCCCGCATCGTCGGCGGCGTGCGCCAGAACGCCGAGGGCGTGGCCACCGCATCGGCTCAGATCGCGCAGGGCAACAACGACCTTAGCCAGCGCACCGAGGAGCAAGCCAGCGCGCTGGAAGAAACCGCTGCCTCGATGGAGGAACTCAGCGCCACCGTCAAACAAAACGCGGACAGCGCACGCCAGGCCAATCAGCTCGCCATGAACGCATCGACGGTGGCCGTTAAGGGCGGTGAAGTCGTGGCCCAGGTGGTAGACACCATGAAAGGCATCAACGACGCCTCCAAAAAGATCGTCGACATCATCAGCGTGATTGACGGCATCGCCTTCCAGACCAATATACTGGCGCTCAATGCGGCGGTGGAAGCTGCTCGCGCCGGCGAACAGGGCCGCGGCTTTGCCGTAGTGGCCAGTGAAGTGCGGTCCCTGGCCGGACGTTCGGCCGAAGCCGCCAAGGAAATCAAATCATTGATCAGCGCCAGTGTCGAGCGGGTCGGACAGGGCAGCGCGCTGGTTGACCAGGCCGGCGCCACCATGACCGAGGTGGTCAGCGCCATCCGGCGCGTCACCGATCTCATGGGCGAGATCAGTGCAGCCAGCAGCGAGCAAAGTGCTGGCGTTTCGCAAGTGGGCGAGGCGGTGGTGCAGATGGACCAGGTCACGCAGCAAAATGCGGCACTGGTCGAAGAAATGGCGGCTGCCGCCAGCAGCCTGAAATCACAGGCGCAGGAATTAGTGCAAGTGGTCTCGGTATTCAAGCTGGAGACCGATGACGGTCACCTCGGCATTGCTCTGCCAGATAATGCTGTGCGCACCCACAAGCCGGGGGCCCCGTCTCTCAAGAGCGCCGCCGCCAGAACACGTGCAACCCCGCCTGCCAGGGCACCTGCTGCGCCGACAAAACTGCTTGCTTCCAGGCCAACAGCTCAAGCCGCGACCACAGCGGGTGGCAATGCCGACTGGCAAGCCTTTTAATCAGCCAAATGCGTCCTGGCCGGCGTCGAATTGATGCACATGATTCGCAAAGGACAGCTCATGACGGAAGGCTGCAACGAGACGTCGTTTGCCAACCAGTTTTATGCAGTGGCAGGGAAAATCCGTCCAGTCTGAGGGACTGGTACGCGTGCCCGCTCAAAGCACGATCAACGGCCGTTAACGCGACAGAACCACCTGAGTTCAGTATGACTTTGGCAGCCCCAAAACTTGTTCTGCAATGAAGCACAGTATCAGGTGCTCGCTCACCGGTGCCAGACGGCCAATCATGGATTCACGGTAGGCTCGCTCGACGTGGTACTCCTTGGCGTAGCCCATGCCGCCATGCGTCAGCACGGCCTGGATCGCGGTCTTGTGTGCCGTGCGCGATGCCATCAGCTTTGCGGCGTTGGCTTCGGCCCCGCAGGGCTTGCCGGCGTCATACAGGCTGGCCGCCTTCCACATCATCAGATTGGCAGCTTCAATCTCGGTCCACAGTTCTGCCAGCGGATGCTGGATCGCCTGGTTCTGTCCGATCGGACGATCAAACACCACGCGCTCCTTGGCGTATTGCACCGCTCGCGCCAGTGTCGCGCGCGCCCCGCCGACACCGGCCGCAGCAACCAGGATGCGCTCCGGATTGATGCCATGCAACAAGGCATAAAAGCCCTTCCCTTCTTCGCCGATACGGTCCTCTTCTGGCACCGGCAGATCGTCGATGAACAAGGCGTTGGAGTCGACCGCATGGCGCCCCATTTTTTCGATTTCGCGTACTTCAATGTATTTGCGGTCCAGGTTGGTATAGAACAAGGTCATGCCATCGGTCGGCTTTTTGCATTCCTCGATCGGCGTGGTGCGAGTGATCAGCATGATTTTGTTGGCGCGCTGCGCGGTCGAGATCCAGATCTTCCTTCCGTTGACGACATAGTTTTTGCCATCGCGTCGCGCGCGCGTGGTGATGCGCGTGGTATTCAAGCCGGCATCCGGCTCGGTGACACCGAAGCAGGCGCGGTCTTCACCCCGCACCAACGGCGGCAACCAGCGCTGTTTTTGCGCCGGGGTGCCAAACACGACGATCGGATGCGGTCCGAAGATATTGATATGCACCGACGACACTGCCGCCGCCCCAAGCGCGCCGATGGTCTGCATGATGGCCGCCGCGTCGGCAATGCCCAGACCCGCACCGCCATATTCTTCCGGGAAAGTGGCACCGAGCCATCCTGCCTGCTTGATCGCATCAAAAAATTCAACCGGGAAATGATGCCGGTTATCACAATCGAGCCAGTAATTGGCATCGAACCCCGCACACACCTTGCCCAGACTTTCCTGAATCGTGCGTTGTTGTTCACTCAGTTCGAAATTCATTGCTACTCCATTAGGAAAAAGTTAAATCGCTTGATCGCCGGCCTTGACCATGGGCGACTGCAGCAGCCCTTCCTGGACCTCAACCGGCATGTCGAGCAGGATTTGCGCGTAGGCCTTGCCCAGCGGGTCAACCCGCAGCGATGCCATGCCGCCACCGCCCAGCGCCTCGTGCAGCAGAAAATTCATGCCGTGAATCCCCGGCAATGCAAAACGCTCGACCTTGCCGTTGACCAGATGCGCCAGATAGGCGCCCACCTTGTTGGCGGTCAGCGCCGCGCACAACGCCGGGTAATAAGCCGGGTCGCGCGCGATGACGCCAATGTTGCAGGTGTCGCCCTTGTCGCCGCTGCGGCCATGGGCAATCTGGCGCAGCGGCACCTGACGCACAGCGCCTGAAACTGGCGCGTCGGGCCAGGCCGGTCGCGCTATGGCCACCGGATCGAAGCCGCCGACATCGCTAACGGCAACCGGAACCTCCTGAGCTTGCATGACGACACGCGGCGTGATCTGTGCCTTGGGCAACAAAAACGAAAACAGGCGCACCACCGGCTGCACCGATTGCCGCGCCCCGAAACTGCCCGTGGTGCCCGGCGCCATGCCGGTGGCAGCCGGCGAAACTTCGCGCAGAAAAATTTGCAGCGCGCGCTTGTCGGCGTGGCGCACCGCCACGCGCATCACCACTTCGCGCGTAGCGCCGGCGCGCGCATGTGGCCCGAAGCTGGCCTCGGCGCCCAGCATGTCAACCCGGGTTTCCGAGTAATCCCCAAGCTTCAGGGATTCGAATATTTCGCGGGTGCGCTGCAAAATCGCGTCGGCCGTGCGCTGGCCTTTGCGCGCCGCGTGCTCACCAATCAGACACATGAGCGCGGTGGCGCGGTAGCCGTCGGCGAAGGTGGCGCTGACCTTGTAGTTCGCGCTCGGTGGCCTGCCACGCGCCGGCGATACCTGCACTCTGTCGGCCGCCATCTGTGTGAGCCTGACCTGCGAAAAATCTGCCGTCACGTCGGGCAACGAGTAGGCTTGCGGGTCACCGATTTCATAGAGCATTTGTTCGGCCACCACCGCCGGTGCAATCAGTCCGCCGGTATGCGGTGGCTTTTCGACCACAAAGCTGCCGTCTGCGCTGCACTCAATCACCGGAAAGCCGATATGCGCCCAATCTTCGACTCTTTCCCAATCGGTGTACAAGCCCCCCGTGGCCTGGGCGCCGCATTCCACAATATGCCCCGCCAGTGATCCCGATGCAAGCAGGTCGTAATCGGTGTCCGACCAAGCAAATTCGTGCATCAAAATGCCCAGCACCAGCGCACTGTCCACACAACGCCCCGTAATCACGATGTCTGCGCCGCCAGCCAGTGCCGCCACAATCGGCGTCGCACCCAGATATGCGTTGGCGCTCATCAAGCGCTGCGGCAACGGTTGGTTGCTGCTCATCTCTCGCACGTCGTTCAAGGTGCTTGCCCGATCAAGAATATCGTCACCGACAACAATCGCCACCTTGATCTCGATGCCGAGTTGCGCTGCCAGGTGGTCAATCGCATCGCGGCACGCCAAGGGGTTGACGCCGCCGGCATTGGTCACGATGCGAATGTCGTGCTGTTTTATATTTCGCAAATTTTGCTTCAAAAGCACATCAACGAAATCGCTGGCATAGCCGGTCGTTGGGTCGGTGGCGCGCTGGCGCGCCATGATCGACATGGTGAGTTCGGCCAGGTAATCCATCACCAGGTAATCGACCTTGCCGGCCCGGATCAACTGCGGCGCGGCCACCATGGTGTCGCCCCAGAAGCCGCTGGCGCCGCCGATGCGAACTTTGTTTTTGCGTGTTGTCATAAGGGATCAGTAGTGTCCCAACGTTCATCAGAGGAGAGCGAGCTGATTGGGCTCGAAATCCGGGTCTGAATTTGTTGAGGGTGGCGTAAGTAGTTGATTTATTGGGATAGTTTCAAACATGGACAAGCTCAAGATTTGTAAAATTT
>JAUXOA010000074.1 GCA_030682475.1 Rhodoferax sp.
CAAAGCCGCCATCAGGCTCAGAGGGTGTCGAAATTGCGGCACACTACAGGCATGAACGCTCAATTCCCGATGGTCAATCCGCGCAAGGTGCAACGCCACAGTGGGGCGCCTGGAAACCGCGTTTTTTTACAACCTCGTTAGCCTTCATGCAGTTCGTCCTCGATCCCGACAATCGAAACTGTCCCGACGGCGTTCTGTTGGAAGATTTGCGCCGAGTGGCCGTCCACCTGGGTAGGGCCTCCATCACGAAGGATGAGTACAACAAGCATGGCCGTTTCGCCGCTGCAACCATGCAAAATCGGTTCGGCTCATGGAATTCGGCTCTAGAGAAGAGCGGGTTGGTGGTCGCGAAGCGAATAGGCATTCCACGTGACGAACTCCTTGCTGACCTCAATCGGGTTGCGGGAGACTTGGGAACGCAGGTGCTTTCAACCGCCGACTACGGGCCATCGGGCCGATTTTCGGTAGCGACGTTCCAACGAACTTTCGGTTCATGGCCGAGTGCACTTGAGGCTGCAGGTCTGGAGGTTTCCGAATTATGGCGACCGAAGGCACCCGATGAAGAACTCCTCAGTAACCTCGCAGAAGTTTGGGAGTCTCTTGGCCGCCAACCCAAGAAATCCGATATGGTGCCGCCGCTTTCTCGTGTTTCCGCGCATTCTTACGTTCGGCGGTTTGGTTCATGGCGAGGTGCTCTGGAATCGTTTGTGAAAGCAGCGAATCTCAATGTTCTAGAGGCGGACCCCACACCTTCTGTTTCAGTTCAATCGACTGGTCTTCAAACAGCCAAGAAAGCAACGCAGCGCAATCCGTCCTGGCAACTTCGCTTCCTCGTAAATCGCAGAGACCGTTTCACGTGCTGTGCGTGCGGTCGCTCGCCTGCCACCCATCTTGGAGTTGTGCTCCACCTTGATCACATCGATCCTTGGAGCAAAGGCGGCGAAACTGTTTTCGCTAATCTTCAGACTCTTTGCGAAGTCTGCAACATTGGAAAGGGCAGCTTGCCCATGCACGAGAATGAAGGCTAACAGGTCGTTCGACACGGACGCGCAAGTGCGTTCGGCCGCTGCGCGGCCTCGCATCTTGCGCGCCGGTCAGCTCCAACGTTGAACGCGGAGCATCGGTTCTCTGACAATATCTCTCGCTGCCCCACCGGCTACGACGGACCTGAGCAATGCAAAGTCCAGGTGTGCCGATGACTCAAGCCCTCATGGCAAGTGCGGTTTGCTGTTCGCAGCAGACTTCGATGGCCCTTTGGCTCCAACAGGCGCCATCGTCGGCGCCAGTTCCCTGGCAATGGTTTTGAAGTTTTTTGCCCAATTTTTCGCGCCGGCCTTTTGGGCTCCCAGCGAAATGGCAAGGGCCTCGAAATCGTTCGCGGCGCTCAAAGCCTGGTCAATGCCATCGCTGGCTATGGCTTGGGGAAGTCCCAGCTTGTCGGCAAAACTCAACAGGTGGCCGCGATTGATGTCTTTTCCAATTCCGGACACGGACATGGTTTGCCAGCCCGACGGGCCTGGGCTGGGACATAGATCAAACGCGGGCGACAGCTCCCACTTGCCCTGCTGGTCCATGCTGAACGCGAAATTTTTGCTGTGGTCGTCTCGCATCGAGAGTGCCACGTTGAAGCAGGCTTGCCGATAAAGCCGCTCGCATTCAGGCGTGCCGGAAAGTTTCCCTGACACCTGGGCCAGATGGTAGTAGTCGAGCTTGGGGACGTGAAAATCGTCGTTCAACAACGCGGCCAAGCTTTGCATGAACACGCGCCCGCCGCCTGGGAGTCGGTCAAAGCGCTCAACGGCCAGCGCCGCTCCATTGGGATGAAGCAACAAGCTCCCGCGAGCTGCTTTCACGCCATGTTTGGCCGCTAATTGAAGGCACGCCGCCTCATAGAACGGCTCGTTCTTGTCGCCTTTTGCAGGTGCGAATTTCACCAAACAAGGGGCGAAGCCCTCCGGCGTCTTGGGGCTATCGCCCAAAATGACCGTTTTGCCGTCGTCGCTCACAGCCGCCCAGAACTTGGGCCGCGCGCCCTGCGCCGATCCACCGGCTTTGATCGCGGCCTCGGGAATGTCCTTGAAATTTTCAACATCGGCTTTCGCGGCGTGGATCCCCAGCTCGGAAATGTCCATGAGCTGGCGACTCTCGGCTCCGGAAATGACGGGCTTGTATGTCAGAGCCCCCAAACCGCGCTCGCCAACCCATGCCAAACGATGCAAGGGCGTAACGCTGTCCAGACTGAAGCCTGCCGACACAAGCGACTTGTTCATGAGCCTGAGGCCGAAGCCATCGGGAATCGAGTCGTTGAGCATCCCATGCAAGCCCCCGAAAGGCTTGGGATCGGCCATGTGCACGCCCTTGAGCAATGGCAAATGAAGCGGTGACAGCGAGTAGCCCGATTTGAGGGCTTCCTCGCTCCACTCAAAAGCCGCGACTTTCTTACTTGCAACCCAGAGGCACTCGCCCAGCAAAAGCGGCGTCGAGCTGGTCCCGAAGTCCAAATAAACTTGAAGCCTCTGCTTGCTTGTCATGGCCTCACTCGCACGCGGGTGGGCTCAACGCGCGCGGCTTCAATGCGCTCGATCTCGTCAAGGTTTCGCGGCTTGGGTTGGCAGCTCTCCAAAATCCCGCCCGTCATGCCAAGAGCGCGAGCTACGCGAAGGAAGGTGACGAGCTCGACTTTGCCGGCGCCTTCTAGATTTTTGATCGATTGAAGGCTGGCCTCGCTCATCTTGGCTAAATCCACTTGACGCAAGCCATGCGCGACACGGGCCAAGCGCATGTTCTTGCCAATTTCCTCTGCCAATTCTGTGGGGTTCGTCAATTCGTAAATCATATACTTCCAGAAAGCCACTAATTCAACTTTTTCAGTATAACAGCTCTTATAAAAGCTTCAATTTGTGGCTGAGAATTGATCGACACCCTTGTCCCATGGGCGTAAAAACTTTTGCTTTGATAGGAATTTTAGGGCTTGACCATAGGCCAAGCACGCGTCGCCCACAGACTCATCCCCCCTTTAACGTAGCTGGCGTTGCTGTAGCCTGCGGCCTGCAATTGCTCAACGATCCGTGATGAACGATTTTGCGTGTTGCAGATCACCAGAACTGGTTCTGCCCCGGGCTTGGGGAGTTCCGCCAGGCGTTTTCCGAGTTGTCCCATCGGGATCAGCAGTGCGCCTTTGGCAACACCAGTGGCATATTCGCTCGGCTCTCGAATATCGACGACTACAGCGGAAGATTTTTGAAGTGCCTCGCGCGCGTCCTCCAAGGTGACAGAAGGGGCGGCATTGGAGCTGCAGCCGATGCTCAACAGCAAGGCGCCATACGCCAGCGTCGATAGGAAGTTTCGGAGTTTCATGGTATTTCTGGTTGCCTATGGTCAGCCACTATTTTGCGAGCATTTTAAAAATCTCGCGCGCCGCCTGCACGGTCGCTGCAATATCTTCGTCGGTGTGGGCGGCGCTGACAAAACCCGCTTCATAGAGGGCTGGCGCAATGTACACGCCGCGATCGAGCAGACCATGGAATAACTGATTGAAGCGGGCCGTGTCGGTGGTCATGACCTGGGCGTAATTCTGCGGTAGCGCGTCGAACAGGAAGAAGCCGAACATACCGCCCTCGCAGTCGGCGCTGAAAGGAACGCCTTCGGCTGCGGCAGCAGCCTGGAGGCCGTCGGTCAGCGAGCGGGTCTTGCGCGACAAAGCTTCAAAAAATCCCGGTTTGCTTATTTCGCGCAGAGTGGCCAGGCCACAGGCGGTGGCCACCGGGTTGCCCGACAGCGTGCCGGCCTGGTACACCGCTCCCAGGGGTGCGAGGTGTTCCATCACGGCACGTCGGGCGCCAAAGGCCGCCAGCGGCATACCGCCGCCAATCACCTTGCCCATGACCGTGATGTCGGGCTCGAAGCCGGGAATGTCACGGGCATAGACGCTTTGCGCGCCGCCCAGGGCGACCCGAAACCCATTCATGACCTCATCAAACACCAGCAGAGTGCCGTGCTGGGTGCACAGCTCGCGACAGCGTTTCATGAAAGGCACCGAGGCGCGCACGAAATTCATGTTGCCGGCGATCGGCTCGATCATCAGGCAGGCGATCGAGTCGCCATGCAAGGCAAAGGCTTCTTCCAACTGCCCGATATGGTTGTATTCGAGCACCAGCGTGTGCTGCACCACCTCAGCCGGCACGCCGGCGCTGGTGGCGTTGCCAAAGGTAGCCAGACCCGAGCCGGCCTTGACCAGCAGCGCATCGGCATGTCCGTGGTAGCAGCCTTCAAACTTGATCAGTTTGCTGCGGCCGGTGGCGCCGCGGGCCAGACGGATGGCGCTCATCGCCGCCTCGGTGCCGGAACTGACCAGGCGCACCATGTCCATGGAGGGCACCAAGCGCAAAATTTCTTCCGCCAGTTCAACCTCGCGCTCGGTCGGTGCGCCGTAAGAAAAGCCTTCGAGTACCGCTGTCTGCACGGCCTGGACCACTGCGGGGTGGCCGTGGCCCAGAATCATCGGGCCCCAGGAGCCGATGTAGTCGATGTAACGCTGGTCATTGGCGTCCCAGAAATAGGCGCCCTGGGCGCGTTTGACAAAGCGCGGCGTGCCACCGACTGCTTTGAATGCCCTGACCGGTGAATTGACGCCGCCAGGGATCACCTTTTTGGCGCGTTCAAACAGCGTGTGGTTGTTATCAGTGTTTTGTGTCATGGGGAGGGAGTTCCAGAGTGGGAATAAGGGAGTCTGGGGCAATATCAGTTCTTCTTCAGGCAAAATGTCGCAGGTTGTGGCGAGGCAGATAAAACGCGCACGTTTATTTTCAATAATTCCATTCTATGAGAAGGCTCTGTAAGCGGTGAACGAAACTAAAACGTGGATGTGTCTGATTTGTGGCTGGATCTATGACGAAGAGACGGGGGCTCCCGACCATGGCATTGCGCCAGGGACACCCTGGAGTGCCGTGCCTGTCAACTGGACATGCCCCGAATGTGGTGCCCGCAAAGAAGACTTCGAAATGGTGCAAATTTGAGTTCCTGTGTGTAGGATGTGCACCATCCTTATTTTTAAATGTCAGTTCAGGAGCAGTGTCTTGTGAATACGACGGAATCGACTTTCAAAGTTCTGGTGATTGACGACAGCAACACCATTCGGCGCAGTGCCGAAATTTTTCTCAAACAAGGGGGGCACGAAGTCATGCTCGCTGAGGATGGTTTTGATGCGCTGGCCAAGGTGAATGACTACCAGCCGCATCTCGTTTTTTGCGACATTCTGATGCCCAGGCTGGATGGCTACCAGACCTGCGCCATCATCAAGCGCAATGCCAGGTTCTCTGCTGTGCCGGTTGTCATGTTGTCTTCCAAGGATGGTGTTTTTGATAAGGCGCGCGGGCGAATGGTCGGAGCGCAGGATTATTTGACTAAACCGTTCACCAAAGACCAGTTATTGCAGGCTGTTCAGCAGTTTGGCGCCGTGATGCAAGGAGAAAATTGATGGCTATCCATAAAGTTCTGATCGTGGACGACTCAAAAACTCAATTGATGTTCATGACGAATTTGTTGCAGAAAAACGGAATGTCGGTCCGCACGGCAGAAGGTGCTGATGAAGTTTTTCACCGGCTGTCCGAAGAGAAACCCGATCTAATCCTGATGGATGTGGTGATGCCAGGTAAAAATGGGTTTCAACTGACGCGGTCAATTAACCGGACTCCTGAGTACGCGGACATTCCGATCATCATGTGCACCAGCAAGAGTCTCGAGACTGACCGGGTGTGGGGTATGCGTCAGGGTGCGCGTGACTACATTACCAAACCGGTCGATGCAGCCGAGCTGCTTGTCAAGATCAAGGCTTTGGGTTGAAATCCTCAAGACCGCATGGCTAATCGCGAAGCTCTGCGAGAACTACAGGCCCGCCTTGCCAGCAAATTGCAGGCGGCTCGTTCGGAGGGCGTGACAGCTTCGTGGCTGGCGGTGCGGGTGGGTGCGGCAAACTACCTCTTCCCGCTGGCGCAATCTGGCGAGATATTCCCTCTGGCCAACGTTCAGCTTGTGCCTTACGCCCGCCCATGGTTTATGGGGGTGGTCAATCTTCGCGGTGGCCTTTACGGCGTTGTTGATCTGGCAAGTTTCATGGCTGACGGGTCGACACCGGCCAGAACCGGGCAGTCGCTCGCGCAGGCCAGTGTCATCACGATCAATGCGGCGCTGGAACTCAATTGCGCGTTGATGGTGGACAGCTTGGCAGGACTGCGCAACCCTGAAGCGTTCTCCGACGCAGGGGTTCCGCCTGAAGGTTCGCCAGTTTATTTTGGTAATCGGTTTACTGATCTCAATGGGGTGCGCTGGCAGGAAATCAACCTGCAGTCTTTGTCTCAATTTGCCGAATTTCTCAGCATTGGTGCTTAAGTTTCTACCTGAGGTTTCCTTATGTCCGTCGTCGATCAACTGAAAAATAGACTTACAAAAAAGAAGGCACCCGATTCCGAGCAGGATTCACGGGTGAGCCTTGGTCTGCCGGACGCCACAGACATCGACACAGGCGACGGCTCGAATGCGGAGTCGATTGACCTGATTGCGCTCCCGATTCTCGGCAAGAAGACGGTGCTCCAACATCAGCGGCTGTTGTCGATCCTGCTCGGCTTGGCGCTGGTCTTGCTCGCTGTTGTGACCCTGTTTGCGTTAAGACAGACGGACCAGGTGGCGCAACAGTTAGGGGCCACGGGACAGTCTCTGATCCAGTCACAACGGCTTGCGAAATCGGCCTCGCAGGCGCTGGCAGGTAGTGCGCAGGCATTTCCGGATGTTGCACAGAGCTCGGGGGTTCTAGTCAAGTCGGTGCGCGGTCTGCAAGCAGGCGATGAACAAATGCGTCTGGCTGCCTTGAGCGCAGACTACCGGCCGGAGTTGGACAAAATAACGCCTTTGATGGAGCGGGCTGAAAAAAATGCGGCGAGCGTGATGTCGCAGCAGAAAATCCTGACGCAGGTGGGTGCCGCGCTTCGTCTTATCAATCGGCAGTCTTCAGATCTGCTGGAAATCGCAGAGACTGTGTCATCCCTCAAAGTGCAGCAAAATGCTGCCGCCACAGAGACCGCGGCGGCAGGTCAGCTGGCGATGTTGACGCAGCGTATTGGCAAGTCGTCCAACGAGTTCCTGACGGTTGAGGGGGTGAGTCCCGAGGCAGTTTTTCTGCTTGGCAAAGATTTGAACTCGTTCAAGGAAATTGCACAGGGCCTGCTGGATGGCAGTCCCGAGTTGCGTTTGACGGCACCGAAAGATCCGCAAACGCGTCAACAGATGACAACCTTGATCAAGCTTTTTGAGGAGATCCGCACGCAGGCGGGCACCATTCTAGGTAATCTTCAGGGGCTTGTTTTAGCACGTGAAGCGCAAGTTTCGATTGCTGCAGACAGTGAGCCCCTGCGTCGAAATCTTGAGGAGCTGCAGGGCAAACTGTCGTTACACACGGGTCTTGGCGCCGCCGCCTTGTCGGCGCTGGTGGGTGCTGCTTTGTTGGCCTTGCTTTGCGCCGGGGGCCTGCTATATGTTCAGCTGCTGGACAGCCGCCAGCGTCAGGTCCTTGCAGAGGTACGGCGTGTCGATGCCGAGTACCAGAAGCAAGAGGCCAAACGGGTGAACGATGCCACCCAGGCGGCCATTTTGCGTTTGATGAATGAATTGCAGACAGTCGCAGAGGGGGATTTGACACAGGAAGCGACCGTCACCGAGGACATCACGGGTGCCCTTGCCGATGCTGTCAACTACACGGTGGAAGAGTTGCGATCCCTGGTGGGTAACGTGCAAAACACAGCGGTCCGTGTGGCGCAGACCACGGCGGAGGTGGACGTAACTTCAAGCGAGCTGTTGGCCGCTTCCAACGAGCAACTGCATGAAATTCGGGAAACTGGCCGCTCGGTAGTGGAGATGGCTTCCAGAATCAGTCAAGTGTCGGCGCAGGCGCAGGAATCTGCGGCAGTGGCCAGGCAGTCGCTGCAGGCCGCAGAGGTGGGATTGCAGGCGGTGCAAAATGCCATTGGCGGCATGAATTCGATTCGGGACCAGATTCAGGAAACGTCCAAGCGGATCAAACGCCTGGGTGAGTCGTCCCAGGAAATTGGTGAAATCACGGAACTGATTTCCGATATTACCGAGCAGACCAACGTGCTGGCGCTGAATGCGGCCATTCAGGCCGCCTCTGCGGGTGAGGCGGGTCGCGGCTTCTCGGTGGTGGCCGAGGAAGTGCAGCGGCTGGCCGAACGATCGGCCGATGCGACGCGCCAGATTGCTGCGCTGGTCAAGGCCATCCAGACCGACACTAAGGATGCGGTGGGTGCCATGGAACGGTCGATCCAGGGGGTAGTGGAGGGGGCCAAACTGTCTGACAAGGCGGGCACCGCCCTGACCGAGATTGACCATGTGTCGCGGTGCCTGGCCGAGTTGATCGAACAAATTTCCAATTCAACCTCCCGCGAGGCGAAGCTGGCCAATGGGATGGCTGACAATATCCAGCACATTTTTGCTGTTACCGAGCAGGCTGGCGAAGGTACGCGTTCCACCGCTGCGCAAGTCCGCGAGCTCTCGAAAATGGCTGAAGAGTTGCGTCAGTCTGTGGCACGGTTCAAGATCGTCTGACCCTCACAAGTCTGAATTTGCTATCCCCAGGAGTGCACCAACCCATGCAAGCAAACGCGGCTCTGACTGGCGACACTGAACTCGCGGCCAACGACCTTGGACCGTTGGCCTGGGTGCTCGACGAGCTGCGCAAATCGCTGGATGGCGCGACCCAAGCCCTGCGCCGGTTTGTGCGTGATGCCGAATTGGCACGTGGTTCTGATCTGGCTGCGCTGGACGCCAGTCAGTTGCGCATTGCCAGGCAGCAGCTTCATCAAGCTGTCGGTGCCCTGGAGATGGTGGGTATGGCGGCACCAGCCAAGGTCTTGCGTGCCATGGAGGCGCTGGCCCAGCGCTTTGTTGATCGCCCTGAGCTTTGCAGCGACGATGCAGCCAACAAGGTAGAGCGTGCCAGCTTTGCGCTGACTGAGTATCTGGAAGGTGTTCTCAAGGGGAAAAACGCGTCGCCGGTGGCCTTGTTTCCTCAGTACCACGACGTTCTGGTGCTGGTTGGCGATGATCGTGTGCACCCGGCAGATTTGTGGTCGCTCGAATGGCGCTGGATTGATGTTGTTCTGCCGCAAGAGGCCAGACCTCTGGCCTACGACTCATCGGTGCGGGCCCGTGTTGACGGGTTTGTCCTGAAAGTAGTCAAGTCTTGGGATGTGGCCGCCGCAAAGGACTTGCGCGGTATCAGTCTGGGCTTTGCAGCGGCACAAAGTACGTTGGAAGCGCGAGTTTTCTGGAAAATTTGTGCCGCTTATTTTGAAGCCGTGTCTTTGGGTCTTTGCCCCTCAGATGTTTACGGCAAACGTGCGGCGTCCCGAATTCTTCTTCAATACAGAACGCTGGCGCGTGGCGAGCCGGACATTTCTGAGCGCCTGGTTCAGGATTTGCTGTTTTTCTGTGCGCAAGCCGTCCCGGATCTTGCGGCCGATGCGCCGGTGCTGGCTGCAGTTCGTTCGGCCCATGGTTTGGCCCAGACCCAAGCAGTTGATTACGAGACGCCCCAGTTTGGACGTTTCGATCCGGCGTTGCTGGACCAGGCCCGCAAGCGTATCGCAGCAGCCACCGAGACCTGGTCTGAGCTCGCCGGCGGAGACACCAACAAGTTGCGGCTTGCGACTGACCAATTCAGCCTGGTGACCGATTCGGTATTGAAATTACACCCCGAGAGCGGCGATTTGGTGCGCGCATTGACGCGGGCGATAGAAACAACCGCGCGTTCGGGTGCGGCGCCTGCGCCGACACTTGCCATGGAAGTGGCCACCGCAGTGTTGCATCTCGAGGCCGCCTATGAAGATATGGACCCGACAGACTCACACATGGCTGAGCGCAGTACCAGTCTTGCCAGGCGGCTGGAGCATGTCAATGCGGGCGGGCAAACCGAGCCGCTCGAGGGGTGGATGGAAGAGCTGTACCGCAGGGTCAGTGATCGTCAGATCATGGGTAGCGTGGTTGCCGAGTTGCGAACAACGCTCGGGGCGGTTGAAAAATCGCTGGATTTATTCTTTCGCAACCCCCTTGACAAACTGCCACTGCATGAGGTTCCCAGCCAACTGGCTCAGATGCGGGGGGTTTTCTCGGTTTTGGGGCTTGATCAAGCTGCGCTTGCATCGCTGCGCATGCGTGGCAGTGTCGAGAAATTTCTGGTTGACGAAATAGACGTCGAGTCCGCGCGCACCGGTATTTTCGAGAAGTTGGGCAACAGCCTGGGCGCCCTCGGATTTTTGATTGACATGCTAAGTTACCAGCGCGCACTTGCCCAGAAACTTTTTGTGTATGACGAACAACTGGGTGAATTCAAACCCCTGATGGGACGTCAGAAGACGGCGCTGGCGGGCGCAGGCGTTGACAGTGTGGCGGTCGATAATCTCGCCGCCGTGGAGCTGCCGGTTGCAAGCGCGCAGGCGGAGCTTCCGGTTGAAATGGCTGCTGCAACGCTTTTGCTGACACAAGAAGTTGTGAAGGAGAGCCCCGCCGAGCCGCAGGACGATGACGGGCTTGAGTTGAAGGATATCTTTCTGGAAGAGGCGCGTGAAGTGGTTCAAGCCGGACTCGGGGCCATCCGGGACCTGGTCGCAGATGCCATTGGCCTGGAACAGCAGACCACGCTTCGCCGAGCCTTTCACACGCTCAAGGGCGGCGCGCGTATGGTGGGTCTTAACGAGTTTGGTGAGGCTGCCTGGTCCATGGAGCAGTTGCTCAATAGCTGGCTGGCAGAGCAAAAGCCGGCAAGCGACGCGTTGCTCAGCCTCGCGGACAAGGCCATGCAGGGCTTGGGTCGCTGGGTGGAGGACATCGCGACGGGAGATGACGCGCAGTGGAATGCGCAGGCATTTCGCAAGGCCGCAGATGGCCTGCGCGTTGACAACAAGATGGTCGAGCTCGTGTTTCCGGGCGAAGAAGGGCAACTATCAGCGCCAGCGGAGGCAGCGCCACTTGACCTGCTCGATTTGAATTTTGAGGATATCTCCGAAATAACGGAATCACCTTCCAGGGAGGAATTTGCCCCGGACGAAGAGGAGACCTTGCCGTCCGAACTTGCCGCAGTGGCGGTGGTTGCGAGCGACGTTCGGCCCGAGTCCCAGGTGGCCAGCCTTGCGGATTCGGATCTGGAAGATCAGGTCAAGGTGATCGGTACCTTGCGCATCGATATTCCTCTGTACAACGTCTTCCTGAATGAAGCCGACGAATGGTCTCGCCGCTTGCTCACAGAGTTGAGCGAATGGGCTCTGGAGTTGCACCGGCCGGTGTCTGATAGCACGGTGGGATTGGTTCATTCGCTGTCCGGCAGTTCGGCAACCGTGGGGTTTTTTGCCTTGTCCGAGATGGCCCGGGCACTGGAGCAAGCCTTGCGTCATGTACGGCTTCATGCACAGGGTACTCCCGAGTACGCCAAAGTATTCATCGAGGCGGCAGAGGATATTCGCCGCCTGCTGCATCAATTTGCAGCCGGATTTCTCAAGGAGCCTCATCAAACCCTTCTTGACGCACTCAAAGCCATTCTGGAACTTGAATTTCCTGCGCTTGCGCAGGACACCGAGGACAGTCTGTACATCGAACTGGGAGATGAGTCGGAAATTCCGGCCGAGTCCGGTAGTGATCAGGCCCCGTTAGACGATGCCACTGGCGTACGCGACCTGCTGGATGTTGACCTGTTCCCGATTTTTGAGGAAGAGGCGCTTGAGTTGTTACCGCAGCTCGGCGGTGCATTGAGACAGTGGACGGTGCGCCCGGATAATCTTGGGGCCCGCAATGAAGTGTTGCGCGTTCTGCATACGCTCAAAGGCAGCGCGCGTCTGGTAGGTGCCATGCACCTGGGTGAGATGGCGCACCGCATGGAGTCAGTCATTGAGCAACTGGGGACCGAATTTCTGCAGGCTCCCCAGCCAGGGTCTTTGCTGGCCCGCTTTGATGCGATGCAAGCCAATTTTGAGCAACTGCGTGCCATCCCTGAACAGGCCTTGAGTCTGCCGGAAGCAGGCCCGGTTGCCGAAGAGGCGGTCTCTTCTGTCCCTGCTTCCGAGGGGGCGCCTGCAGCTGCCCAGCCGTTTGCTTTCCCGTCGACCGTCATGCCGACGGTCGCGCCGCTGGCGCCAGTGCGACAGATATCCAATCAAACAGTGCGAGTACGTGCGCAGTTGCTGGACCGACTGGTCAATCAGGCCGGTGAGGTCATGATCACGCGCTCGCGGCTGGAGGCCCGCCTGGGTCAGTTGCGTGGCTCCCTGGTTGAATTGACCGGCAATCTGAACCGTTTGCGAAGTCAGTTGCGCGATATCGAGCTGCAATCCGAGTCTCAGATGCAGTCACGACTGGCGCAGGCTAAAGACTTCGCGCAGAGCTTTGACCCGCTGGAATTTGACCGCTTCACCCGGGTTCAGGAAATCACCCGAGTGATGGCCGAATCGGTGCATGACGTCGCCACGGTGCAGCGTAATCTGCAACGTACGGTGGAGGGGGTCGAGGATGATTTGATGGCCCAGGCGCGCCAGGTCCGTGAGTTGCAGCGTGACCTGCTGCGCACCCGGATGTTGGCGTTTGAGGGGATTTCGGAGCGTTTGCATGGCGTTGTTCGCCAGGCATCGAAGGACGCAGGCAAGCAGGTCAGCCTCCATATCAATGGCGGTTCACTGGACATGGACCGCGGGGTGCTGGAGCGCATGGCGACCGTGTTTGAACACTTGCTGCGCAATGCAGTGGCCCATGGTATTGAGGCCCCGGCGGTTCGCGTCGCCGCAGGGAAACCGGCAGCGGGCAGCATCACCATTAATCTTCACCAGCAAAGCAACGATGTGACGGTGGCGTTGATTGACGATGGTGCCGGTCTGGACCTGGACCTGATCCGTGAAAAAGCACGGGCCAATGGTCAGATTTCCGGAGATGAGTCCTTGACGGATTCGGAGGTGTGCAATCTGATTTTTGCCCCCGGTTTATCAACTGCGTCGCTGGTCACGGAGCTTGCCGGTCGTGGCATTGGTCTGGATGTCGTGCGCTCCGAGGTCAACGCACTGGGTGGCCGGATTGAAACATCGACTGAACGCGGACAGGGAACGAAGTTCAAACTGGTGCTGCCTCTGACCACGGCGGTGACGCAGGTGGTCCTGTTGCGCATGGGCGAGCTGGTGATCGGGGTACCGGCGAATCTGATCGAAATGGTGCGTCGGGTACCGGCGGCTGACCTGGAGCGCGCGTACCTGGGCAATGTGTTTGAGTTCAACGGTGAGCAAGTTCCGTTTTTCTGGGCCGGGGCCCTGTTTCAGACCTCCGCTGATAGCAGCGAGAAAAGAACCAAAACCCTGGCCGTCGCCATATGCCGCAGCGCCGGCCAGCGAGTGGCCACGCACGTTGACGAGGTGCTTGGCAACCAGGAGGTGGTGGTTAAAAACCTCGGGCCTCAACTGTCCCGCCTTCCTGGTCTGGTTGGCATGTCGGTGCTGGCGTCGGGGGCCGTGGTCCTGATCTACAACCCGGTGGCGCTGGTTTCCGTTTACGGCGAACGGGCGCGTCAATTCAAGCGCCATGCTGACCAGGTCGTGGGCCAGACGGTCGGCGTATTGTCTGCTGCAAGCACCCCACCGCGGCCTTCCCTGATGGCCGGTGTCAGTCAGTTGCCACTGGTGCTGGTGGTGGACGACTCGATCACGGTGCGCCGCGTCACCCAGCGCCTCCTCAAACGGGAAGGGTTCCGGGTGGTGCTGGCGGCCGACGGCTTGCAGGCACTGGAACGTTTGCAGGAAGAGAAACCGGCCGTCGTGCTGGCTGACATCGAAATGCCACGCATGGATGGTTTCGATCTGGCGCGAAATATTCGGGGCGACGCCAAATTGCGCGATCTCCCCATCATCATGATCACCTCGCGCATTGCCGAGAAGCACCGTGAGTACGCGCGCGAGTTGGGAGTGGATCACTATCTGGGCAAGCCTTATTCCGAAGAAGAATTGATTGGCCTGGTGCGGTACTACTGTGCGGCGCAAGCCGAGGTAGCAGAGTAGGGCGTGGCCCCGTCAGCGTTGGCTTGTGGGCGAGAGGGCGTCGATGTTGCTACGGAGCCTGGAGAGAGTTCTTGACGACCGCATAGCGTTGCAGTGTCAGCGCCCGCGCCACATTGTGCACGATGATCGGTTGGGGATAGTTTTGCCCCAGTGTCACGCCGGCCATTTTCAATTCCAGCGCATTGGCCGCCCATGGCGCGTGCAACGCCGACTTGGGCAGTTTGGCCAGTTGCGGCAGATAGCGGCGGATGAACTTGCCCTCAGGGTCAAACTTTTCACTCTGGCTGACCGGGTTGAAAATCCTGAAATAGGGCTGCGCGTCGCAACCGCTGGAACTGACCCATTGCCAGCCGCCGTTGTTGGCGGCCAGATCAAAATCATTGAGGTGCTGAGCGAAGTATTTTTCACCCCAGCGCCAGTCAATGCCGAGATCTTTCACCAGAAAGCTGCCCGCCACCATGCGCAGGCGGTTGTGCATGTAGCCGCTCTGGTTGATCTGCGCCATGGCGGCATCGACCAGCGGGTAGCCGGTTCGCCCTTCGCACCAGGCTTTGAACAGGGCTTGCGCGTGCTTGCCGTGTTCCCATTTGATCGTGTCGTACTCGCGTTTGTAGGCGCCGGCGGCGACGTGTGGAAAGTTGGCCAGAATTTGAAAATAAAAGTCGCGCCAGATCAGCTCACCCAGCCAGACAGCAGCACCGCGGCTGCCCTGAATCTGGCGCTGCCAGGCGGTGGCCGCCAGTTGACGGATCGACACGGTACCAAAACGCAGGTGCACGCTGAGGTAGCTGGTGCCTTTGAGGGCTGGAAAATCGCGTGTTTCATGGTAATCGTCCATGCGCTCGAAGAAGTCTTCAAACAGCATGCACGCACCCGCGGCGCCGGTCGGGATTTTGAGCTGGCTCAGATTGGTTTTCTCAAACCCAATCGCTGCCAGGGTCGGCACCGCCTGCTGCAAGCCCGCAGGTCGCGGTGCCAGGGCGCTTGCGAACGGTAGCGGATCGTGACTGCGCAAATGATCCGATGTGATGGTTGCCAACCATTTGCTTTTGTAGGGGGTGAAAACGCCATAGGGCGTACCGGTCTGGGTCAGGATTTCCCGGCCTTCAAAAATCACATGGTCCTTGCAGGTGTGCAGTGCAATGCCGGCATTGGCCAGCGCACCTAGCACCCGGGCGTCGCGCGCCAGTGCCAGCGGCTCGTAGTCATGCGCGGCAAATACCGACTGCACATGCAGCGCTTGGGCCAGCGTCACGACTTCTTCGCTGGCCAGCCCGAAGCGCACGATCAGACCGGCGTCCGGTGTGCCACCGAGTTGGCGCAGTTGCGCGTCGAGCTCGCACAATGACGCACGGATGAACTCCACGCGCCGATCCGCGCGGGGCAGCGAGTCCAGTATGTCCCGGTCAAAAATAAAAACGCAATGCACCTGCCGACAGGCTTTCAAGGCCATGCACAGCGCGGTGTTGTCGGTCACGCGCAAATCGCGGCGAAACCACATCAAACCGGTGTCGAATTGCTTGTTCATGTTCGCCGTTAAAATTGTTGCATGCCCGGAGATTTTGCCCTCACCAACCTGACGAACCATTTTCTGATCGCCATGCCCGGATTGCAGGATCATATTTTCGCCCGAAGTGTAGTTTATGTCTGTGAGCACAACGAGCGTGGGGCGCTCGGGCTGGTGATCAACAAGCCCGGTGATATGGACATGAAACGCCTGTTTGAAAAGGTTGCGCTGCCGCTGCGCCGCGAAGATCTCTCAAATGCCCCGGTGTTTCAAGGCGGGCCGGTGCAGACGGAGCGGGGTTTTGTCTTGCACGAACCCATTTTTGCAGGTGCTGACAAGCCGACTGAGCCAGTCTACGCCTCGACCATGATGATCCCTGGGGGGCTGGAGATGACCACTTCGAAAGATGTTCTTGAAGCCCTGTCCACTGGGTCCGGGCCACGCAAAGTGCTGGTGTCGCTGGGTTACGCCGCCTGGGGCGAGGGGCAACTGGAGTCCGAACTGTCAGGCAACAGCTGGTTGACGGTTGCCGCCAGTACCAACGTCATCTTTGATACACCGGTGGCCCAGCGCTATGACCAGGCCCTGCGCTTGCTCGGTTTGGAGGCGTGGATGCTGTCGCCTGATGCGGGACATGCATGAGCGGCTTGCCGATACCCACGCCCATGGCCGCACTCTTGAATGGGCCGGTCGCTGTACCGGCCAGGCTGCAGACTTTTTTGGCGCTTGATTTTGGCCTCAAACGAACCGGCTTTGCGGTCGGCAACCGCCTGCTACGCAGCGCTCAGCCGCAAGGCACCATCACGGCTGAGGGTGATGCGCGTTTTGTCAAAATCGCCGAGCGGCTGTGTGAATGGCAGCCCGATGCGCTGGTGGTGGGCGTGCCTTTTCACCCGGATGGTGCAGCGCATGAGAACACCCTGCGGGCCCGGCGTTTTGCCCGCCAGTTGCACGGCCGGTTCAAGCTGCCGGTGTTTGAAGTGGATGAGCGCTACAGCACGACTGAGGCGCTGGCGATGGGCGCCAAAGACGCGGATGCTAGCGCCGCCTGCATTATTCTGGAACAGTTTTTGAGGAGTCTTCCATGAGCACACTGGCGCTGGACGCCGAGGCGCTTTACCTTGAGTTGCTGGCGGGCGTGCGCGCCATGCATCGTCCGGGTATGCATTTGATTGGCGTGACCTCGGGCGGCGCCTGGCTGGCCGAGCGTCTGCAGCGCGACATGAACCTGGCAGAGCGTCCCGGCGTTATCTCATCTTCCATGCACCGTGATGACTACGCCCGGCGGGGCATGACGGCCGGCGCGCAAACGCAGATTGTCTTTGACGTGAATGATTCAAACATTATTCTTCTGGACGACGTACTTTTCACCGGACGCACCATCCGCGCCGTGATCAACGAACTGTTTGACTTCGGCCGTCCGGCCAGCGTCAGGCTCGCGGTGCTGGTGGACCGGGGCGGGCGCGAGTTGCCAATTCAGGCTGACTTTTGCGCCGCGCGCGTGGCCTTGGCGGCCAACCAGTCATTGGCGCTGGCGCGCAGCGCGGCCGGGGTCTTCAGTTTCAACCTGGAGGCCTGCTAAGCCATGCTTTACAAGCGCAATCCCCAACTCAACAAAAACGGCGAGCTGATTCACCTGCTCTCGATCGAGGGCTTGCCCAAAAGCATCCTGACCCAGGTGCTCGATACCGCGACGAATTTCGTCAGCGTCAATGATCGCGAAGTTAAAAAAGTGCCACTGCTGCGTGGCAAAAGCGTGTTCAACCTCTTCTTCGAGAACTCGACCCGCACCCGTACCACCTTCGAGATCGCGGCCACCCGTCTCAGTGCCGATGTCATCAATCTGGACATCGCGCGCTCTTCGGCCGCCAAAGGCGAGTCGCTGCTCGACACCATTGCCAACCTGAGCGCCATGGCGGCCGACCTGTTTGTGGTGCGGCACAGCGAGTCGGGCGCGCCTTACCTGATTGCCCAGCATGTGGCGCCGCACGTGCACGTGATCAATGCCGGCGACGGGCACCACGCGCACCCGACGCAAGGCTTGCTGGACATGTACACCATCCGGCATTTCAAGAAAGATTTTTCCAACCTGACGGTGGCCATCGTTGGTGATGTGCTGCACTCCCGCGTGGCGCGTTCCGATATTCATGCCCTCACCACACTCGGCTGTGCCGAGGTGCGCGTGGTGGGGCCCAAGACGCTGGTGCCCTCCGACATGGCCCCCATGGGTGTGCGCGTTTGCCACACCCTGGAGGAGGGCATTCGTGGTTGCGATGTCATCATCATGCTGCGCCTGCAAAGTGAGCGCATGAGTGGTGCGTTGTTGCCCTCCAGCCAGGAGTTTTTCAAGAGTTATGGCCTGACACCTGAGAAGCTGTTGCTGGCCAAACCGGATGCCATCGTGATGCACCCGGGGCCGATCAACCGCGGGGTGGAAATTGACTCGGCCGTGGTGGACGGCGTCCAGAGCGTGATTTTGCCGCAGGTGACCTTTGGCATCGCGGTGCGCATGGCGGTGATGAGCATTGTGGCCGGGAACGAGACCTGATATGAAGACACTGACGACGATTCTGATCAAAGGCGGCCGGGTCATCGATCCGGCCAGTGGGTTCGATGAAATTGCGGATGTAGCCCTCGCCAATGGGGTGGTTATAGCTATTAAAAATATAGCGCCTGATTTCCACCCGAACCAGACCATCGACGCCACTGGCTGCATTGTTGCGCCCGGCCTGCTGGACCTGGCGGTGCGCCTGCGCGAGCCTGACCATAAGTACGAAGGCATGCTGGAGTCCGAGCTGGCCGCCGCCGTGGCGGGTGGCGTCACCAGTCTGGTCTGCCTGCCCGATACCGAGCCGGTGCTGGACGAGCCGGGCCTGGTCGAAATGCTGCGTTTTCGGGCGGAGAAGCTGAACCAGTGCCACGTCTACCCGCTGGGTGCCTTGACCCGCAAGCTCGAAGGTGAAACCCTGACCGAGATGCTGGAGCTGAGCGAGGCCGGCTGTGTCGCTTTCAGCCAGGCCGAAGTGCCGCTGGCCAACACGCAGGTCATGCTGCGTGCGTTTCAGTACGCCAGCACCTTCGGCTACGCCGTCTGGCTGCGACCGCAGGAATTGTTCCTTGGCAGTGGCGTGGCGGCCAGTGGTGCGCTGGCCACCCGCCTGGGCCTGAGCGGCGTGCCGGTGGCGGCTGAAACGATTGCCCTGCACACCATTTTTGAGTTGACGCGGGCCACTGGTGCCCGGGTGCATCTGTGTCGACTCAGCAGTGCGGCCGGGGTCGCCCTGGTGCGCCAGGCCAAGCAGGGCGGATTGAACGTGACGTGTGACATCAGCATCAACTCACTGCACCTGACGGATGCCGACATCGGTTACTTTGACAGCCGGGCCCGGCTCAACCCGCCTTTGCGCCAACAGCGCGACCGCGATGCCCTGCGCGCAGCGCTTGCGGACGGCACCATCGATGCGCTGGTGTCTGACCACACGCCGGTGGGCGAAGATGCCAAAGCCTTGCCGTTTGCGGAAAGCGAGGCCGGTGCCACCGGGGTCGAGCTGCTGTTGAGCCTGGCGCTCAAATGGAGCCTAGACGGTGGCGCGAGCCTGGCGCGTGCGCTGGCGGTGCTGACCAGTGGGCCGGCGGCTGTGCTGGGTGCGTCACTGGGTAAACGTCAGGGCCGCGTCGGCCGTCTGGTAGTGGGCGGGGTGGCGGACCTGTGTGTGTTTGACCCCCAGGCGGCATGGACGGTTGCGCCCGCTGCCTTGCGCAGCCAGGGCAAACACACGCCGTTCTCGGGCTATGAGTTACCTGGCCGCGTGCGCTGCACGATCATCGGTGGGCAAGTGGCGTTTCAGGCCTGAGGAAGCGAAGAAAGTGTGGCGTCAGCGATGACCGGCCGGGTGGTGCGTTCACAGGGCATGCGGCACATTTTGCCGTCGCTCGCCGGGCACTCGCGGTTGAAGGTGACCACATGGTCCACTTGGGCGCGAATGCCAATCCACTCGCCTATTTTGTGGTCGTGATGGCTGGGCACGTGAGCCATCACCGTGTCGCCACTGGCCAGGCGCAAGGTGTACAAAAATTCAGAGCCGCGAAACGCCTTGCGAATAATTTCAGCCTTCACCGGCGCATCGTCGTCATGCACGATGTCATCGGCGCGCAGCAGCACATCACAGGCACCGCCGGAAAAAGCACAGGTGAGCGGGCATTCGGCAACATCGGTGAGGTCGCCCAAGGGGGTTTGAACTACGACCTGCTGATTGACCTGGCGGATCACAGCCGGGGCAAACACGCCATGGCCAATGAATTCGGCGACAAAGCGTGAAGCGGGGCGATGGTACAGCGTGTAGGCGTCGTCCCACTGGTGGAGTTGCCCTTCATGCATGACGCCAATGGTGTCGCCAATGGCAAAAGCTTCGAGCTGGTCGTGGGTGACAAACAGCGCAGTGGCTTTTGCAGCCTTGAGAATGGTGCGTACTTCGTGCGCCAGACGCTCGCGCAAGTCCACATCCAGATTGGAAAAAGGTTCGTCCAGCAACAGCAAGCGGGGCTTGGGCGCCAGGGCGCGCGCCAGGGCGACGCGCTGCTGCTGGCCGCCCGAGAGTTCATGGGGGAGGCGTGCTTCCTGGCCTGCCAGACCGACCAGTTCCAGCGCCTCTGCCACGCGGGTGGCACGCTGGTTGCGCGGCAGATGGTGCAGGCCAAAGCCGACGTTGCGCCCCACAGTCAAATGAGGAAACAAAGCATAGTCCTGAAACACCATGCCAATCTGCCGATCCTCCGGCGCTACGTTCAGGTTGGCACTGCTGACCACCTGGCCGGCCAGTTTGATGACTCCCGCTGCCGCCGGTTCGAGACCGGCCACCGCACGCAGCAAGGTGGTTTTGCCGCAGCCGGACGGCCCAATCAGCACGCCGATGTCGCCCGAATGCAGGCCAAACGACACGTCGCGCACGGCGGCATGGCTGCGGCCAGCGTAAGCAACGCGGAGTTGTGAGACCTCTAGGAACATGACTCTCATTGTAGATGCTTACAATTCTCATTTGCACAAAGTCGGAACACCTCTTTCATGCCACCTCGCGGACTACGTTGGTTTCGCCAATTTTTGTTACTCACCCTGACGCTGGCGTTCATGCTGCCGGTGCTCGCAGTGCTCGCGTCATGGTTGCCCTGGGGTGACTCGGGCTTTGCTGCCGCGCAGATCCTGCGCGAGATGAGCAGCACCGTGTTACCCGACTACATCTGGACCACCGTTCTCCTGTGTCTGATGGTGGCCGTCGGTGTGGTGCTGGTCGGTTTATCTGCGGCCGCTGCCGTCACCATGTTCGATTTTCCGGGTCGCCGGGTATTCGAGTGGGCCTTACTCTTGCCGCTCGCCATGCCCGCTTATGTGGTGGCCTATGCGTACACCGACTTTCTTCAGTTCAGCGGTCCCTTGCAGACTTTTGTGCGTGCGGTGCTGGGTGTTGAGGGGCGCGTGTTCCCCGAGATTCGCAGCCTGGGCGGCGCGGCCTGGGTGTTTACCTTTTCGCTTTATCCCTATGTGTACCTGCTGGCCCGCACCGCGCTGGGTGAGCGGGCTTCGCACCTGATGGAAGCGGCGCGCCTGCTCGGAGCGCCGATGCGCCGACGCATCTCGGAAGTGGCCTTGCCCTTGGCCCGCCCCGCCGTGGCGGCTGGAGCGGCCTTGGCGCTGATGGAAACGCTGGCCGATTTTGGGGTGTCGAGTTACTTCGGTATCCAGACTTTTACGGCCGGTATTTACAAGGCCTGGCTCTCCATGGACAACCGCATTGCCGCCGCGCAACTGGCCACCATGCTGCTGCTGATGGTGGCCTTGTTGCTGTTTCTGGAACAGCGTGCGCAAAAGCGCATGCGCTTCTCCGTGGCCCGCGGTGGGCGCGCTGGTGCCATGGATGCGCGGCCTTATGCGTTGCAGGGCCGCACCAAATGGCTGGCCTGGGGGGTATGCGGTGCACCGGTGTTCCTCGGCTTTGTGTTGCCCGTGCTGTTCATGTTGCGGCCCTTGATGGTCGACTGGTCGGTTTTGTCGTGGGGGCAGTTCCTCGGCTGGGCCATCAACAGCCTGCGACTTGGCCTCCTCAGCGCCGTGCTCGCCGTCGGGTTGGCCCTGCTACTCGCGTTCAACCTGCGCCGTGGCCCGGATCTGCCGACCCGCCTGGCGGTGCAACTGGTTGGCCTGGGTTATGCGGTGCCCGGTGCGGTGATCGTGGTGGGGCTGCTGCTGCCGGTAGGCTGGCTGCAGACCGTGGCGCCGCAAAGCAGCGTCGGCTATTACATCACTGCCACCTCGCTGGGGCTGGTGTGGGCCTATCTGGTGCGGTTCTGCGCCGTGGCGCTGCAGTCGGTGCAAAGCGGCTACGCCCGAATTCCGGCCAGTTTTGACGATTCGGCCCGCATGCTGGGCACTGGCGATATCACTCTACTGCGTCGCGTGCACTGGCCGCTGCTGAAACGATCCACCGCTGCGGCCGCTTTGCTGGTGTTTGTCGACGTGATGAAGGAGTTGCCCGCCACCCTGGTGCTGCGCCCGTTCAACAGCGATACCCTGGCCGTGGTGGCTTACCAACTGGCGCGCGACGAACGTCTGGGTGAGGCGGCACTGCCATCATTGGCGCTGGTACTGGTGGGGCTGATCCCGGTCGTTCTGCTGAGCCGCACCTTGCGTGACCCAAGCCGTTGAGACCCCCAATCCATCAGGGCTTCAGGTAAACGTAACCTTCCCTGGCCTGCAGTTTGGCGATTTCAGCTACGCCCGAGGGAACAAATTTGGCTTCGGGTATGAACTGCGTCTTTTCTATCTTGCGGCTTTTCAGGGTGATTTCGCACACGTCGAATGTCACTCCCTTGGCGCTAAGTTGCTCCACTGTGATGTTATAAGGATTGCCATTCTTGTCCTTGGCGTCAGTCATCAAAAAATCCACCCCCTGGGCATGGCTTACCACCACGATCTTGGCCGTGGGGTCCACTTCCAGGTGATTGCCGACATTGCGCATCACCGCCGTAGCGTTGACGGAGTCGTTGATGTGATAAACCGCCTTGACCGGCCCACCGCTACCGGTCGAGGCACAACCGCTCAAGCCGATGGCAGCAACCGCTGCGAGAACAAGGAAAATGCTACGCTTAAATAGGCTTGTCATGTGTTTTTTCCAATAGTTAAAAAATAAAATGCTGACTTATCACTTCCCCATCAACCCCCTGCGGAGGCTGTATTTCAGATCATAAAAGCGTATCAGCCCAGATGTTCTGCGCCCAGTTCCAGGCGTAGACGCCTTCAAGCTCATTGGGCGCAGCCGAGACGCCGCCCGAACCGGCTACCGTCTTGTAGGTTTTCTCCGCCGCCACATACTGGTGCACCGAGGCCACGTGAACGACCAGCTTGTCATTGATGAAGCTGTAGCAGGTGTTGGTCAGCACCGGCTGTGGGTTGACCTCGATGCCGGAGAGCTGGGCCACTACGGCGGCGGCGACAACCTTGCCATGCGAGTTGGCCATGTGACCGGATTTGGGCATGGCAGGGGCTGAGAGCACAGAGTCACCGATGATGTGCACGTCTTTGGCGGCGGTGGATTCAAACGTCAGGTAATTGACATCGCACCAGCGTGCGTTGGCGTTGGCCAGGCCGGACCTCATGGCGATGGCGCCAGCGCTCATGTTGGGCAGTACGTTGAGCACATTGGCCTGGACGTCGTTTTGAACTTCAAACTTGACTGTGTTGGTTTTGGCATCCACCGCCACGGCCTTGTGTCCACCGCGGTATTCCAGCATACCCTGGTAGTTATCGGCCCAGAACTTCTTGAACAGCGGCCCCTTGGAGGTGACATCCGGGTTGGCATCCAGAATCAGGACTTTGGATTTGGGCTTGACCTTTTTGAAGTAGCTGGCCACCTGGCTGGCCCGCTCGTACGGGCCCGGCGGGCAGCGGTAGGGGGCCAGGGGAATGGTCAGGGCATAGACACCGCCATCGGGCATGGCTTCGAGCTGGCGACGCAGGGCCAGGGTTTCCGGACCGGCCTTCCACGCCTGCAAAATTTGCCCCGACGCATGGGCGGCTTGCAGGCCTTCGATGCTGCTCCAGGTCAGGTCAATGCCGGGGGACAGGATCAGCTTGTCATAGGCAATCGTGGCACCACCGGCCAAGGTGACGGTTTTTTTGGCGGCGTCGATGGCGCTCACCATGTCCTTGACGCGGATGACGCCGTGCTTGCCGCTGAGATTGTCGTAGGGTGTGGTGATATCACCCATGGTCTTGGAGCCACCCAGCACCAGATTGGAAATAGGGCAGGAAACAAAGTTGCTGTTGGGCTCGACCATCAGCACATCGATCTTGTAGTTGGACAGCATGCGCACATACTTGGCCGCTGTCGCGCCGCCGTAGCCACCGCCAATGACGACCACCCTGGCTTTGCTCGGAATGGTGCCGGTGGTGGCGCAGCCGGCCAGGCCGCCCAGTGTGCCGAGGGCAAGAGAAGCTTGAACAAAACTGCGTCTTTTCATGATGCCCTCCGGCTTAGCGTTTGGTTGCGGCGAAATAGTTGGCAAGGCTGTCGATCTGCTGATCGGTGTAGCCCTTGCTAAGCTGGTGCATCACCGTGGCTGGACGCGAGCCGTCCTTGAAGGCCTTCATTTGAGTGAGCATGTAGCTCTTGGGCATGCCGACCAGCGCGGGAATCGCCGAGCCATCCACCGTGCGGCCATCGGTGCCGTGGCAATTGGCGCAGGTCGCGGCGAGGGCGCGCGTGTGCAGGGCGGCCGCATCCTGCGCCATCGTGGCGCTGGTGGTAGCTGCCATCAGTAGCGCCGCCGCAAGGTGAGTTTTGATGTGCATGGCCGATCTCCTTCACTAAGAGCTATCAATTGATAGGAATGTAATGAAAGTATCAGCCCATGTCATGCGGGTAAACACGTACTGGCGGCTGTTGCTTCATGACGCTGTCCCCGTAGCGCTCAAGAATGCTTGCAAAATCCATACCCATTCCCCATAATTCAGTGACGATGACAATGAAAAATTTCTTTGACTGGCGCTGCCTGGCCGCACTGTGGCTTACGTTGGGCGTCGGCACGGCCTATGCTGCCGAAGTGCCGCCCATGGTGGCGCAAAAGGTGTCGGCCTTTGCCTGGTACGTCCAGGGCGTGTCGGCCCTGGGTTCGCCCGCCAACCAGAACTTCATCTCCAATGCGGGGTTCGTGGTGACGCCGGCCGGCGTGGTGGTGATTGATGCGCTAGGCTCGCCTGCATTGGCCACGCGTTTGATCGCCGAGATCCGCAAGGTGACGCAGCAACCCATTACGCACCTTATCGTGACGCATTACCATGCCGACCACATTTACGGCCTGCAGACGTTCAAGGCGCAGGGCGCCCGCATCATCGCGCACCGTGCCGCGCTGGAATATCTGAATTCGGAAACAGCCCGCCTGCGGCTTGAGGTGTCGCGTCAGGAGCTCGCGCCCTGGGTCAATGCCCAAACCCGGCTGGTCGAGGCCGACGAGTGGATCGAGGGTGACAAAGAGCTGGTGGTGGGGGGCGTGCGTTTCCAGATCAGACTCGTGGGCCCGGCGCATACGCCGGAAGACCTGGTGATCTATATGCCCTCGGAAAAGGTGCTGTTCGCCGGCGACCTGGTGTTCCGCAGTCGCATTCCTTATGTGGGCCAGGCCGACAGCCGCCACTGGATTACCTCGCTCGACAAACTGCTTGCGTTTGATGCGAAAGTCATCGTGCCGGGTCACGGGCCGTTGTCTCTTGAGGCCCGCAAAGACATGCAGCTCACGCGCGAGTACCTGGTTTATCTGCGGGCCACGATGGGGCAGGCGGCCAGGAATCTTGAGCCCTTCGATGACGCGTACAAGGCCACCGACTGGACCCGGTTCGAACACCTGCCGCTGTTTCGTGCGGCCAATCGCATGAACGCCTACAACACCTACCTGCTGCTCGAACAGGAGAAAAACTGATGTCAAGGTCCCTATTGCCCACGGCAGATTCACTGCCCGATGAACTCGCACAGGCCCTGAAAAAAGGCAGTCCCTTGCTGGTACTGGTCAGTCTTGATGGCTGCCCGTTTTGCAAAGTGGCCCGCGAGAACTATCTTGGCCCGATGCGGGAGCAGCAGGGGCTGCCGGTGGTGCAGATTGACATGCGCAGCAGTCGGGCGATCAGGGACTTCAAGGGGGCGACGCTCACCCAGGATCAATTAATCCGCAGTTGGGGCATCAAAGTGGTGCCCACCGTGCTGTTTTTTGGCTCCGGTGGTGTGGAAATTGCCGAGCGTCTGGTAGGGGGGTATATCCCCGACTTTTATGGCGCCTATCTCGATGGCCGGCTGCGCCTGGCGCGTGTTGCGCTGCGTTCCTGATTGATGACAAGCTGATGCACTCTTGTGGTTCAGGGTGTCGGCTTACGCTTCGCTAACCCGACCTACGACGGGTCAAATAGGGCCTTACTCGCGCTCCAGTTCCAGGTAGGTGCGGTTGGCGTTGCCCGGCATCAGCTCGGCGGCGTTGAGCAGTCGCATGAAGGGCTGCGGGTTGAACGACTTGACCGCAACACTCAGGTCCACCCCATCGTCCACTGCCTTTTTCATGTGGGCGCGCAGAGCCAGCAGGTACTCACCTGTGTCGGCGGCAGCGGTGGCCAAGTTGGTCACATCGCCGTGGCCGGGCACGATGTGCCGGGGTTGGAGGTCTTCAATCACCTTGAACGCAGTCAGCCAGGCTTTGGTGTTGCTCACGGGGATGACGCTGAGTATTCGATCAACGTAAACAATGTCACCGCTGAACAAAACATTTCTGGATGGCAGCCACACCATCATGTCGCCGGGCGTGTGGCCGCCGCCCCGGTGGCGCAGCTCCAGCGTGATGCCGCCCAGTTCCAGCCGCGCGTCAAAACCCTCAATGAACCGGGTGGGCAGCGTGGGCACGGTGCCGTCGGCGCGCTCCTTGAGTGTGGCAGTCAGGTTCACCATGTGGTCGTTTGCGCGCGCCAGCATGTCGGCCCGGGCGTTGGCGTGGGCGATGATGTCGGCGCCCTGGGCCAGAAAGTAGCCATTGCCCAGCCAGCGGTGGTCTTGTCCGCCGGTGTTGATGACCCACTTGACAGGCTGCGGCGTGACCCGGCGCACGGCCTCATGAATCTTGCGAGCTGACTGGGAGGTGGCGCCACTGTCAATCAGTACCGCGCCAGCCGAAGTGACGATCAGCCCGATGTTGGCGTTCAGGCCTTCGTTGTCATACGTGCGTCCGCCCTTGTCACCGACATAGGCGTACACGCCATCGGTCACCGGCTTGAAATTGATGTCCACGGCGTGGGCCGATGGGGTGGCGATGCACAGGCCAAGACAGATTTTGAACCAGCAGGTGTTTAACATTTTATGAACCATTTTGGGATGTAGAAGGCTGCAATTGACGGCATAACCGTGAGGATCGGACACTACTGAAATCTTATCCCAATTACAATTAGCCAACGCGTAATCTCGTATCGACGAGGGTCGGCCCGCCCGAATCAGTATGCAGCTTGATCATTCTGGCCAAGATACTGCTGCAATCAACGGGTTGCCGAGAGCGTCTTGGGCCCAGACGCGCTTGATCAAATCACACTCCTCGACGCTGGAAATTTTGCATATCCTTTTTAGCCACTGCCGCGCCTCCTGCGGACGATTGTTTAAGGCTAAAGCGGTAGCTGCTTTATAGAGTACGCCGCCGCCAGGATAGGCGTTGACTACTTGAAGCACCCAAGTCAGCTCTTCGGAGCTTATGCCAGGCTTGGCTTCGTAGCGCATAAAGCGAATTCTTTCCCGCAACTGGGTCAAGAATACGACCTCCGGGGGTTTTCCCGGCGGCAAAGTACCGATGCGTGCCAGTTCAAAACGCAGCGTCTGAAAGCTGGATTCGACCCGGAGGTAGTCACTAACAATACCCGAAAGAAGGACTGTTGCCGCAAGCCACAAACCAATCAATGTCCAGCGCGGCGTGCTCCACATTAGTTTCCCGCCAATTCGGCTGTTCAACACGCCCATCACCATGCCGGTTGGCAGCAAAAAATAGGCGTAGTGCAGCGGCAACTCCAACATGGCATGAATCCCGATGACACCCAGAAACATCAGCAGAATGGCGTCTTTCGCATTAGAGGCCGCTCGAATATAGGCGCCAAACCACCAAACCAGGGCCGCAGATACAAAGATACCGATTGGCAAACCAAGCCACAAAACCAGATCAAGAAACAGATTATGCGAATGCCCAAATGTTGCATACAAAGGAGGGAAATCAGATGCCACGGCGAGTTGCGCGTGCCCTAACTCACTCCATCCGTAGCCCAACCAGGGCCGGCTCAAGACTGCATCAATGAACAAGCGCCAGGCCAAGGGGCGCAACTCGCCTTCGAGTGGTTCCCTGAAGTAGCTGTGTTCAGAGACGAGTAGCAAAGCGTCGGCCAATCCTCGCAAAAGCGGGGGACACAGCCAAAAGAACATAAACAAGGCGGTGACGCTCCAGGGCACCCATTTTGACCGCCAATGTCGCCTCCAGGCCCAAGTTGCGATCACTAAAAATGTCAAACCGAGCCAGGCGGTGCGGGATTGGGCCAGCGCGATACCCAGCAATAAAAAACAGGCCAGCAACACGGCTACTGACGGTCTGATCTTCTGGTCGGTATAGGCCCAGGCACAAGCCAGCAAGCCCCAGAGCAAAAGCGTCGCAAGCTGATTGGGCTGGCCCATATTGGCGTAGGGGCGCCCACCCGCCAAGCCCATGGACCACAAATCAAAGATGCCCGCATCCACCAAACCGAGCCAGGTCCGAAGCTGCAAATTGACAGACAGCACAGACGCGACGCCAAGTGCCCAGAACAAGCCGGCGGCCAACTGGTCGGGGCAGGCTCGCTCCCAGCGTTGACCTGTCAACAGCGCTAACAGCAGGCCCAGTAGATAGGCCGTAGAGATCCAGGCCTGGCCCGCGAAGGAAATCAGCCCCGCACTGTATTGCAGCCACGGCACGCAGGCCAGCAGCGCCACCAGAACGGCCGACCCATGCCACTGTGTGGACGCCTTGGAGCGCACGATCACGGCGAGGGAAGCCAAGGCAAGGACTACCGCAGTCCACGCGTCCGCATGAAAACTCGACCAGGGAGGATAGTGGTTTGGCAGCAGCCATGCCACGGCCAGAGCCAGGGCCCAGCCAAGCAGCCAAAAAGGCGTCATGGGTTGCTTTGCGGTCACCGCTTATCTCATCGATTCAAAATGGCCGCCACACGCGTGGACAAGCTGGAATGCCTATAAAAAAGGCCCCCAAACGGGGGCCTTTTCAGCAAGTCCTGAACCAGTAATACGCTTAAGCCTTGCAGCTTGCAGGCAAGTACTTGACAGTAATGGTCCCTGCAGAGCAAACCCATAGCACTTGGCCATTCGTTTGCAAAGTACCCGTCATTAAAACTGTCACGCCACTGATCTTCGCATCCGCTGTTGTGGTTGTAACAGTAACAAGCCCAACCGTGTCGCTGGTCTTGGAATAAACAACACTCGCCACATACTTCGAGACTTGACTGTCAACAACCAGACTCGCTGTTGTGGGCATGATTGCGCCAACCTGAGCCGCCTCTGCCACGGAAGTTTTTGCCGACGAGCCCGCCAAAATAACCTCAGACACCTTGGCACGCACCGTGTAATCCTGATAAGCCGGCAACGCTACCGCCGCCAAAATACCAATGATCGCAACCACGATCATCAGTTCGATCAGGGTAAAACCCTTTTGCATAGAACGCTTCATGAATAGCTCCTTAAGTTAACAACAAAACCCGAATACGGGACACTGGCTTGCAGCAGATTCCGTGCCAGGCCTTGCAACCCTCGAATTTGCCTCATTTGTGGAAAAATTTGCCGGATCGTGGAAAAAATGGAGCGGTTTGTGTCTGGTATGGGTTCTGGCGTGACATTTTTGTCGCCCGTTTGCGTCACTTGATGCAGACCGCCCTGACCATCTTGATGTCCGTCAAGCCCATCACGACTTTCTCCATGCCATCCATTTTCAGGGTGTGCATACCGCCTTCCACTGCGGCTGCAAAAAGCTCCGTCAAGTGGGCGTGCTCCTGGATCAGCTTTTTGATGTCGTCAGTGGCGATTAGCAGTTCGTGCAGGCCGATGCGGCCTTTGTAGCCGATTTTGTTGCACTTGTCGCAGCCAACAGGACGGTAAAACCTGAGCTGGCCGTCCTGCGCGTAAAGTTGGTGCCAGCGCTCGAACAATTTTTGGCTTTCACCTTCGTAGTCGGCCTTCCAGGCGGCTGAGTGTTTCATCTCTTCGGCATATTCGGCGAGAAAGAGGCGCAATTCCTTATTGTCAGGCACATACGACTCTTTACAGGTGCACAGCTTTTTCACCAGTCGCTGCGCCAGAACGCCCAACAGCGCATCCGCGAAGGTGAAGGGGTCCATGCCCATGTCCAGCAAGCGCGTGATGGACTCGGGCGCCGAATTCGTGTGCAAGGTCGAGAAGACGAGGTGGCCGGTGAGCGAGGCTTCCACGCCCATCGCAACCGTTTCCTTGTCGCGCGACTCGCCAACCATGATGATGTCGGGGTCGGCCCGCAAAAAGGCCCGCATGACGAGTGCGAAGTCAATCCCGGCTTTGCGGTTGATCTGGACTTGGCGCAGCCCTTTTTGCGTGATTTCTACCGGGTCTTCTACGGTCCAGATTTTGGTGTGAGGCGTGTTCAGATGCTTGAGGATGGAGTGCAGTGTGGTGGTTTTGCCGGAACCGGTCGGGCCACACACATAGAACAAGCCGTAGGGCTTCTCGATCGTCTTGAGAACCCGCTCTTTGTTGTGGGGCGTCAGGCCGAGCTGGTCCAACGGAATCGGTTCACCGGTGGCCAGGATCCGCATCACCACGTCTTCCACACCACCGGTAGACGGAATGGTGGCGACCCGAAGTTCAATGTCCAGCGGTCCATATTTTTTGAACTTGATCTTGCCGTCCTGCGGCTTGCGTCGCTCTGAAATGTCGAGATCGCACATGATCTTCAAACGCGTCACCATCGCCTGGCGGAAATTCGCCGGCATCTCGATATACGGCATCAATGTGCCATCGATACGAAACCGGATGCCGGTTTTAAGCTTGCCTGGCATCGGCTCGATATGAATGTCCGACGCCTTCTGGTGGTAGGCGTCGATGATCACCTTGTTGACGAACTTGACCAGTTCGTTGTCGGCCGCCGCCAACTCCAGCGCATCATCATTGCTATCGTCTATTGGCGCACTATTCATGTCGGCCAGTAGCTCGTCAATCGACCCACTCTCAACTTCGGCGCCGAATATTTGTCCCAGCGTTGCCAAAAACTCGGTTTGCGTGGTCACCCGGTAGGCAAATTTGGTGATGCGGGGAAAGACCTGCGGCACCACCCGTGAGTTGCGCGCCGCCTCCGGATCCAGGCACATGATGAGCAGGCCCTCGGGCGATTCCTCGAGCGGAATCCAGCCCTGTTTTTCAATGAACTCCCGTTTAAGCGGACCATGAAGTATCTCTGAACGAATACGGCTGGGACTGAATGGCTCATAGGGCACACCAAAAAACTTGGACAGTGAAGGACCGAGCTGGTCTGGTCGCACTTTGTAATGCACCACCAGGATGTGCTCATAGGATTTGCCTTCTTTTCGTGCCTGCGGCCAGCACTGCTCCAGCTCGTCTGCGGTGATCACGCCATTCGTTACCAGAGCGTCAAATTTGGTGGCCTTGCGCACCCGCCCTTCGACCTTTCGGACGCGTTGCCGAATGGCGATGGCCAGTGTCTTGCACAGCCGAGAAACGCCCTCGACTTCAAGCTCACCAAAGGTTTGGTCGCTTTTGTTGTTGATGAGCTGCAGCACACCACGAAGCTGGTCGCCTTCAAGAATGGGAGCCGCCAGCATCTGACGGGTTCTGTAGCCCGAACGCTTGTCCACTTCTTTAAAAAAGGTCAGGGCCGGGTGGATCTGTTTGAGCGCCTCATTGTCATAAACGTCGGCAAGGTTGATCAGTTGCTTGCTGAAGGCTGCGTAACCCGCAATGCTTTGGGGCGTGATCGGCAACTTGAGGTCCTGGCTGCTAGCGAGGCCGGTCTTGACCTTGGAGACGATGGCGGTCTGATCATCATTGACGGCATAGAGAGTCAGGCGATCCGCATTGAGCAGTTTGCAGATTTCCTGGCTGGTCTCCAGCATGATCTGATCCAGGTTTTCCGCCTCATGAATGCGGGCCGTCACATTTTGCAGATGCTTATAAAAAAGTGTTTCAAACGTCACACCACGTTTTTCAGCAGGTAATTTCTGGAATTCAGAAAAAGTCGGCTCGGAATTTTTTTCTGCTACCGCGGGTTTCGTCGCTGCGTTCATAATTCAAACTCCTGACCCGCCAGCGGCGAATGTCGTGTGTGGCGTGCGTTCAGGTCTGCACAAACTGCATTTGGGTACCTGCCAGCTCAATCAGGTCACCATTTTTTAATGCAACTGGCTCAGCTCCAATGGGCACCCCATTGAGTGCCGGGTTAGCTGCGCCTTCAACGTGGTGAACGACAAAACCGCGCTGGCGTCGGGTGATCGCGGCAACCGCTACACCGGGCTTTCCGATCGTGGTCATCACTTTGGTCAATGGCAGCTCACGGCCGGCCGCAGCACCCGACAACACCTTGATCGCCGCATGAAGAGAATCAAATCCGCCAGAACTGGCCGCAAGACCCATAAGCATGGTCGGTGGCGACGGGTAGGATTGTGCAGATGCCAGGCCCAAGCCGCTCGCAGCGTCATTGACAAACTTGATCTTGTATTTGCCTACCTCCACGCTGTCCCCGTTCTGGAGCAACTGTTTCCTGGCGGCTTTGCCATTCACGTAGGTGCCGTTGGTACTGTTCAGGTCTTCCAGATAGACTTCGCCGCCAACCATCTGCAACACAGCGTGCTCGCCACTGACGGCCAGATTGTCGATCACGATATCGTTATAAGGTCGCCGACCCAAGGTCGTTCGGTCCTTCGTCAATTGAACTTCCTTGATGACAACACTGTCAATCGATACGATCATTTTCGGCATGACCGACTCCTGTTCCTGAAACTTGTGACTGGGAATCTCATGAGCTTATTATTTTACTTGCGTCAACAATACCGTGATGTTATCGCGCCCGCCATTTTCGTTGGCCCTGAAAACCAGCTCTTGCGCCATTTGCGCCAGCGACGATCCATTTTGCAGGATTCTTGCCATCGCCGCGTCTTCCATCATGTCAGACAGGCCATCAGAACACATCAGATAGATATCACCCGCCTCCAACTGATGCGCCTTGAGTTCCAGCAGCACCGCATTTCCAACCCCCAGGGCCCGTGTCAGCAGATTTTTATTGGGCGATGCAGCGGCCTGCTCAGGTGTCAGCCATCCGGCGTCAATTTGTTCCTGTAACAGTGAGTGATCGCTGGTGATCTGCAACAGCTCATTGCCACGCCACCGATAGCAGCGGGAATCCCCAATGTGGCCCAACATCAGCCAGGCACCCTGAAAAACAGCCACGACCAGGGTTGTCCCCATTCCCGAATACTGGGGATTGGCATTCGCTGCATTAAAAATTGAGCGGTTGGCATTGGCAACGCAAATTTCGATGGCACGCCTGACTTGCCCGACATCGGCCTGCTGGCCAGTTTCGGACAACCATTGGACCAATTCCGACTTGATAAACGCGGTGGCCATGCCACTGGCAACCTCGCCCGCGTTGTAACCGCCCATGCCATCAGCCAAAACACCCACGTGCGTGGCCTCATCAAAGGCTACCGAGTCCTCATTGTTCTCCCGGACCCGGCCCGGATCAGTTTGTGCGCAGAATGTGTAATTCATGATTCAAGCCGGGTTCAAAAGGCGATCCAGAACGCATCAGGCGGGCTGTTGCGTGCGGTTTTTGAGTACCATTCCCACAAAATAGACCCCCAGGGCGCCGACAATACCGAAGCCGTAGCCCCACACCATTGTTTGCGGCAACCAATCCTTTACGGCGGGATCACTGTGCGCCATGGTGCCCGCAATCCATCCCAGCAGCATGCCCCCGACCGTGATGATCCACGGGAACCGGTCCATCAGCTTGAGGACCATCTGACTGCCTCCAATGATGATGGGAATGCTGACCAGGAGACCGAAAATCACCAACGGCAACTGATGTTCAGAAGCCGCACCGGTGGCCGCACCGGCAATGGCAATGACGTTGTCAACGCTCATGACCAGATCCGCAATGATCACGGTCTTGACCGCCGCCCACAGCTTGTCACTGCCCTGAATGCTGGAATGCTCGTCCTCCTGGGGTGCCAGCAGCTTGATGCCAATCCACAACAACAAGGCGGCACCGACCAGCTTCAAATAGGGCACCTGTAGCAAGGTCAAGGCGAATGCGATGAGGATGACGCGCAGCACAATGGCGCCGGCGGTGCCCCACAGAATACCCTTGGTGCGCTGATGCGCTGGCAACTGCCGACACGCCAGGGCAATGACCACGGCGTTGTCACCCCCCAGCAAAATATCGATCATGATGATCTGACCGACGGCAACCCAGAAATGTGCGGTGAAAAATTCTTCCATGCTGTTCTTTCTCTGTTCAGTCTACAGCATGGCCTTGAGCAGCCCGGCCATTTCGGACGGATTGCGCGTGATCTTGAAACCGCATTCCTCCATCACGGCCAGCTTCGCGTCCGCCGTGTCGGCGCCGCCCGAAATCAAGGCGCCAGCATGGCCCATGCGCTTGCCCGCCGGTGCCGTCACGCCAGCGATGAAGCCCACGATCGGTTTTTTCATGTTGACTTTGCACCAGCGTGCCGCATCGGCTTCGTCCGGGCCACCGATCTCGCCAATCATGATGACGGCGTCGGTATCCGGGTCGTCATTGAAGGCTTGCATGATGTCGATGTGCTTGAGGCCATTGATGGGGTCGCCACCAATGCCGACGGCAGTGGACTGGCCGAGACCGATTTCGGTCAACTGCGCCACCGCTTCGTAGGTCAGCGTACCGGAGCGGCTGACCACGCCAATGCGGCCCTTGCGGTGGATGTGACCCGGCATGATGCCGATCTTGATTTCGTCCGGCGTGATCAAACCCGGGCAGTTGGGGCCCAACAGCAGGGTCTTCTTGCCACCAGCAGCTTCTTTGGCGCGCATTCTGTTACGCAGTTCCAGCATGTCGCGCACCGGAATGCCTTCGGTGATGCAAATCGCCAGGTCCAGATCAGCCTCAACCGCTTCCCAGATGGCAGCGGCAGCACCGGCTGGCGGCACGTAGATGACCGACACGGTGGCGCCGGTCTGGCTGGCCGCTTCCTTGACCGAGGCGTAAATTGGGATGCTGAAAATCGACTCGCCCGCCTTCTTGGGGTTCACACCGGCGACGAAACAGTTTTTGCCATTGGCGTATTCCTGGCACTTTTCGGTGTGGAATTGACCGGTTTTCCCGGTGATGCCCTGGGTGATGACTTTGGTGTCTTTATTGATGAGGATCGACATGATTGTTCCTAGTCAGTTGGGGACAGAGCTTGTTCACTTCGTGTAACTGCGGTCTGTCCCACAAGGTTTTTGAGTCGGTAGCTACGGTCTGTCCCGCTTGTGCCCGGCATCGGCGATGCCCGGCGGGGTTTCATGCTGCGTTGACCGCAGCCACCACTTTTTGGGCCGCATCGGCCATGGTGTCGGCGCTGATGATGGGCAGGCCGGACGTGGCCAGCATCTTCTTGCCCAAGTCTTCGTTGGTGCCCTTCATGCGCACCACCAGCGGCACATTCAGGTTAGTCGCCTTGCAGGCGGCGATGATGCCGATGGCAATCGTGTCGCACTTCATGATGCCGCCGAAGATGTTGACCAGAATGGCCTTGACCTTCTTGTTTTTCAGCATGATCTTGAAGGCTTCGGTCACCTTCTCGGGCGTGGCGCCGCCACCCACATCCAGGAAGTTGGCGGGCTCTGCGCCAAACAGCTTGATGGTGTCCATGGTGGCCATGGCCAGACCGGCGCCGTTGACCAGGCAGCCGATGTTGCCGTCCAGGCTGATGTAGGCCAGGTCAAACTTGCTGGCTTCGACTTCGGCCGGATCTTCTTCGTCCAGATCGCGGTAGGCGACGATTTCGGGGTGGCGAAAGAGCGCGTTGGGGTCAAAGTTGAACTTGGCGTCCAAAGCCTTGATGTTGCCCGGCTTGCCAGCCACGGACCCTTCAAGGATCAAGGGGTTGATCTCGACCAGCGAGGCGTCGGTGTCCATGTACACCTTGTAGAGCTTTTGCAACACGTCCACGCACTGGGTTGCAGAGTCTGCCGGTACACCCATGCCTCTGGCCAACTCTGAAGCCTGTGCAACAGTCAAGCCGGTAGCCGGATCGACAAACACCTTGATGATCTTCTCGGGGCTGGCGTGCGCCACCTCTTCAATATCCATACCGCCTTGCGAGGACGCCATGAAGGCGACCCGCTGGGTGGCACGGTCGGTAACAGCCGACACGTAATACTCTTTTTTGATGTCAGCGCCATCTTCAATCAAGAGGCGGCGGACCTTCTGGCCTGCGGGGCCAGTCTGGTGCGTAACGAGCTGCATGCCCAGAATTTCACCGGCGAGTTTTTTGACCTCGTCGACCGAGCGCGCCAGCTTCACGCCGCCGCCCTTGCCACGGCCACCGGCATGAATTTGCGCCTTGACGACCCACACCGGGCCGCCCAGTTTTTGGGCCGCTTCCACCGCTTCCTGAACGGTGAACGCCGCAATACCGCGCGGCACCGGCACACCAAATTGACGCAAGATTTCCTTGCCCTGGTATTCGTGAATCTTCATCAAAATCCTCTAGTCAGTTGGGGGCAGAACTTGACTGTTCTGCGGCAGGCACTGGACAACGCAGCCGTGGAATGTATCATGCTGCAACGCACCAAACTTTGGCCAGACTTACAAGACATCTTTACAAACGCTGACAGAGACTCTCCATGCACAAGATATTCATTGATGGCGAAGCCGGCACCACCGGCCTGCAAATTCGGGAGCGTCTGCAAGCTATGCCCGGCATCGAACTGGTTAGCATTGCCCCCGAGTTGCGTAAGGACCTCCGTGTCAAACGCGCCTTGATGGCGCAGGTGGATCTGGTGGTGCTTTGCCTGCACGACCAAGCCGCTATTGAATCAGTAGCGATGATTGATGAGTTGGCAAGGACGACAGGTCAAATCGGCCCCAGAATTATTGACGCCTCGACGGCCCATCGCACCGCGCCAGGGTGGGTGTTTGGTTTTCCCGAACTCATTCCGGGGCACGGGCAAGCGGTCGCCCAATCACGCCGCGTCGCCAATCCGGGCTGCTATGCCACCGGCGCCATCGCGCTGATTCGCCCGCTGGTGGATGCAGGTCTGATCCCCAAAGATTTCCCGCTCACCTTGCCATCTGTCAGCGGCTATTCGGGCGGCGGGCGCAGCATGATCGAGGCCTATGAAAAAGGCCAGGCGCCCGCGTTCGAGCTGTACGGGCTGGGTTTGAAGCACAAGCATCTGCCTGAGATCATGAAATACAGCGGCCTGCTGCGGCGACCTCTGTTGATTCCCTCGGTCGGCAATTTCAGGCAGGGCATGCTGGTGCAGTTGCCGCTGCATCTGGACCTGCTGCCGGGACAACCCAGCGCGCAAGACTTGCATGATGCGCTGGCAAAACACTATGTGGGTAGCGAATGGGTCAGCGTTGAGCCCGCAACAATCGACAACAAGCTGGATGCGCTGGCGCTGGCCGACACCAACAAGATGGAGCTGCGCGTGTTCGCCAACCAGGGGGCGAATGATGGCTTTCGCCACGCCGTGCTGGTGGCCAGGCTCGACAATCTGGGCAAAGGCGCCAGTGGCGCCGCGGTGCAAAACCTCAAGTTGATGCTGGGAATCTGATAGGGTGCATCAGCCAGACATGGTTTTGCTGACAGCCAAACGACTATTCACTTCAGCTTTTCAAAGCCTTGCGAAGTGCCTCCTTGACAAAGTCAGGCAAGGTCTTGTCAGCTTTTGTGGCTTTTTTTCGCGCGACCTCATACTCCGCCACCTCTTCACCCACCCAAACAATATCGAGTCTGCGCTGCGCAAGCGTTGCGACATGCTGGTAAGACTCGGGATAAGCCCAATAGCAAGATCGACAAACCTGCACGCTTTTAGCTTTAAGCCAATTTTGGCAGTGCTCACAAGACCATGACTTTGCCCGATTCGCGGAGCCACAGAGCAGCATGAAATCGTTCGGTTCCTGGCTTTGATCGGATGCATCACCCGCTACTTCATAAGGAATACGATGGTCAATTTGTAGTTCGCGATCAGCCACTGGTTCAAGATAAATAAAGCATCGAGGGCCGTGAATTTGGATCAACTTCATCTTGAGTTTGTTCGATAAAGCGGTTCTTCCGGCTCGTTTGGAATAGTTTGCGCCACCCTCTTCATCAAATACATAAGCCCCAATACGCCTGCCGTCAGGCCCCTTGACACGAATTGTTTTGAGAGCAATGCCGTGTTCCCGCACGTCACGCGCTGCGCGAGGTGGATGGTTATAGCCGTAGGTGACTTTCAACTCATCCGTCGTAATCTGCCCGTGTGCCAGGATGTGGTCAATGACTGTTTTGGGACGCTTGGCTGTCACAGCCTGCGCTTTCTCAATGAACAGCCTCGAAAGTTTCTGCGTCATAGGAAGAGGGGAACAAGGCTAGTGAATCGGCTTGCTTGGTGGCAACAAGTCTGTGCGATGATTTCGTCAGGCGCTTGATCAAGGGTTTTGACAAATACAAAGACTCAATCGTCACATCGTCGCGGCCCAGCAAGGTTGCTGTACTTGAACGCCCCGCGTCCAACTCCAGTCGTTCCAATTCCAGTCGCTCGGGAAGCGCTTGACCGTAGACACGCTCACCCAACTTTCCGTCATAGCTCACGATATAGGAAATGCCCCTCTGGTTCAAAGCGTCTAGTGAGTCCACAAAGACATCAAACGCCAATCCAGACAGGTATCGACCATCCCGCTCACCAGAGACACCTTGATAAGGTGGATCCATGTAAATCAAATCATGCTCTTGGACGTCTTTAATTGCCAGTCTGTAATCCATCGAAGAAAAGCTGCTTCGCCCTTTGAGCAAATACGAAATCCCAAATATATTGCGTTGCATGGTTGGGGGCCGCGTGCCCTTACGGCGCTTATCCGGACTTTGATTGAACAAGCCTTCTCGGTTGTAACGCACCGCGCCTTTGATGCAACGGGCCAGCAAGTACAACAATAGTTCTGGTTCCTGCGTCTGGTTGAACTTGTCGCGCACTGCGTTGAAGTGGGCCACGCTCTGTGTCTGCCCTTCGCCCTGAGCCGCCCACACAGAGCCATAAACATCGGACGTGCCTTGCGGATTTTCAACCATGCTTTGCAGCAGTTTAGCCAGTGGCTGATTCAAATCGTTGATGACAAAGCGCTGTGCCATTCCGCAAGCTGCTGCTGCAATGCTCATGGCCGCAGAGCCAGAAAAAGGTTCATAGAGCGTTTGCACATCATCTGGGAAATATTCGAGAATGCGCGCAGCCAAGTGACGTTTGCTGCCTTGATATTGAATCGGGTGCGGTAGAGCGCTCACTGTGACCTCGCTATTTAACAGTTTTGGATTATTAACTATTCCGACCTCGTGCGGACTAATCGTCCTCGTCCCCAACCCCACCCAACACCACGCGCCGGATTACTTCCGCACCAAAGCCGCGCGACGCCAGAAACCGCATTTGTTTGGCCGCAGCTAAAGCATCCAGCGGCGGCGCGCCGAACTTTTTACGCCACACCGCCAGCGCGCGTTCGCGCTCGCTGGCCTGCAGGCCCGCCAGGGCCTCGCCCACGGCCTGCGGGTCCAGGCCTTTGTCTTGCAGCTCCTGCTTGATGCGCGCCATGCCCAATTTGGCCGCACGGCGATGAAGCACCGATTCGATCACCCGCTGCTCATCGATGAAGCCTTTGGCTTGCAGTTCGTCCAGCGCCTGGGCCAGTGCACCGGGCTCTTCTTCGAAACGCCTCAGCTTGCGCTCCAGCTCGGCGCGTGAATGCTCACGCACACTGAGCAGGCGCAGGGCGCGGCCTTTCAGGGAAGGTTGGGCAAACGACATGGGGCACATACTGTTCACTTAAACCGTTCGCCCTGAGCTTGGCCTGTCCTGAGCTTGACGAAGGGTCGAAGGGTTGTCACAGCGCAAATGGACTTCGACAGGCTCAGCCCGAACGGGGTTGTAGGCTTAAATGAACAGCATTGTGGCTAGGGGGCTTTTTTGCTTGAAGTTTTGGTCTTCACATCGGCATCGGCCGCACCCGGCAGCAATCGGATGCCCAGAGACGCGCGTACCTTGTTTTCTATCTCATGCGACAACTCCGGGTTTTCGCGCAGGAACTCGCGCGCGTTGTCGCGGCCCTGTCCGATTTTTTCGCCGTTGTAGGCGTACCAGGCACCCGATTTGTCCAGAATGTTGGCCGTCACGCCCATGTCGATGATCTCGCCGTGACGGCTGATGCCCTCGCCGAACAAAATGTCGAACTCAGCCGTCTTGAATGGCGACGCCACTTTGTTTTTCACGACCTTCACTCTGGTTTCATTGCCGATGGCTTCGTCACCCTTTTTGATGGTGCCGATGCGCCGGATATCCAGGCGCACCGAGGCGTAGAACTTCAGCGCATTGCCACCCGTGGTGGTCTCGGGCGAGCCAAACATGACGCCAATCTTCATGCGTATCTGGTTGATGAAGACCACCATACAGTTGGTCTTTTTAATGTGGGCGGTGAGCTTGCGCAGGGCCTGGCTCATCAACCTGGCCTGCAAGCCGGGCAAAGAATCGCCCATCTCGCCTTCGAGTTCGGCTTTCGGGGTCAGGGCCGCCACCGAGTCGATCACGATCAGATCGACGGCACCGGAGCGCACCAGCGAGTCCACAATCTCCAGCGCCTGCTCGCCGGTGTCGGGCTGGGAAATCAGCAAATCCTGCAGGTTCACGCCCAACTTCTGGGCGTACTGGATGTCGAGCGCGTGCTCGGCGTCGATAAACGCGCATTGGCCGCCGACTTTTTGCATCTCGGCAATCACTTGCAAGGTCAGCGTGGTCTTGCCCGACGATTCCGGGCCGTAAATCTCGACCACACGCCCGCGCGGCAGGCCGCCGACACCTAACGCAATGTCCAACCCGAGCGAGCCGGTGGAGACGACCTGGATGTCTTCGATGACCTCACCCTCACCCAAGCGCATGATGGTGCCTTTTCCGAACTGTTTTTCAATCTGGGCCAGTGCCACTTGCAGGGCTTTGGCTTTTTCACTGGTAGCGGGGCTGGTGGCTTTGACGGGTGCGTCCATGAAAATCTCCTTGAATATCAACGGGTTAAGTCGGGGTTGGGCTTGGCACACCCTCTGTTTTTAATGACAGGCTGGATGCTTGAACAGTAGTTTATCTTAGGAAGTTCAAATTTGTAAATAGATTTTTTAGTCAGTTTAGCTTACTATTTACACTGCGTATGTACACCCTGTCTAATACCTCCCTGCACGATGGCTGGCGGGAAGCGCACTTGGGACATTGGATGAGCCAGGCCCTGCAGCGCTTTGACGCCCGCGTGCTGTCCCTGATGTCGCGCAATGAAGAAGTCCCGCTGGGGCTGTCCAATCTGGCGGCGCGGGGGCGTCTGAGCGCTTCCCACATTCACATCACACGCCATCTGGCGCTGGAGGGCTCGCGCCTGACCGAGCTGGCCCGGCGCGCCAAAATGAGCAAACAGGCCATGGGCAAGCTGGTCGAGCAATGTGAGGCCTGGGGCCTGGTCACCCGTTTGATGGAGGCGCGCGATGCGCGGGCCCGGCGCATCGTGTTCACACCAGTCGGCCTCGCCTGGCTGCAGGCGTTCCGGCAAGCGGTGGCGCAGGCCGAAGAGGAGCTGCGCGCGGCGGTAGGGGCAGAGGTTGCCACCGTCATTGCGATCGGTCTGGAAGCTTATGCTGCATGAACTCCCCACCCAACAAAAACAGGTGCCCAGCGCAGGCGCCTAAAACGAAGTTTCAGAGGAGACTAACTTGTACTCAAGTTATGTCGTAGCTAAAATTACCCGAAAACGTGACTGTCGGCATCCGGCCTTCACCCCCAAAGGAGACTGACATGCGAATCCTGATTGCAGAAGATGACCAGGTACTGGCCGATGGCCTGCTGCGCACCCTGCGCAGCTCGGGCGCCGCCGTGGACCACGTCGCCAGCGGTTCTGAGGCCGATGCTGCACTGATGACCAACACCGAGTTCGATTTGCTGATTCTGGATCTGGGTCTGCCCAAAATGCACGGGCTGGAGGTTCTGAAAAAACTCCGTGCCCGTGGCTCGACCCTGCCAGTGTTAATCCTGACGGCCGCCGACAGCGTGGACGAACGCGTCAAAGGCCTGGACTATGGCGCCGACGATTACATGGCCAAGCCCTTCAGCCTGCAAGAGCTGGAGGCCCGGGTGCGCGCTTTAAGCCGGCGCGGCATGGGCACCGCCAGCAGCACCATCAAACACGGACCCCTGATTTACGACCAGTCAGGCCGCGTTGCCACCATCGACGGCGCCATGGTCGAGCTGTCAGCGCGCGAACTGGGCTTGCTCGAAGTGCTGCTGCAGCGGGCCGGCCGCTTGGTGAGCAAAGACCAGTTGGTGGAGCGACTCTGCGAATGGGGTGAAGAAGTAAGCAACAACGCGATTGAGGTCTACATCCACCGCCTGCGCAAAAAAATCGAAAAAGGGCCGATCCGCATTGCCACGGTACGGGGTCTGGGCTACTGTCTGGAAAAGATTCCGGGATAAACACATGGGCATCTATGGGGATTAACAATTTACACGTCCCCCTATGAACCCAAGCTGGTGACGCCGTGAATATCTTCCACCGCGAACAACGCTCACTGTTCGGTGAAATCCTGGATTGGATGCTGACGCCGTTGCTGCTGCTGTGGCCCGTCAGTCTGGTGTTGACCTGGCTGGTGGCACAGGACATTGCCGGAAAACCGTTTGACCGGGCGCTTGAATACAACGTCGGGGCACTGGCGCAGTTGATCACCGTCAGCAACAACCGTTTGCAATTCAACCTGCCGCTGCCCGCGCGTGAACTGCTGCGCGCCGATGACTCGGACACGGTGTACTACCAGGTGCTGGGGGCGCGGGGCGAGTTCCTGAGTGGCGAGCGTGCCCTGCCGTTACCGCCGGAAGATGAAAAAGTCGTTTTTGGCGAAATTCGCATCCGTGACGATGAAGTCAACGGCGCTGACGTCAAGGTCGCCTACACCTGGGTCAAGCCGACACTACCCGGCGCCCGACCGGCGCTGGTGCAGGTCGCCGAAACCATGGAAAAACGCTCGGTTCTGGCGACTGAAATTGTCAAGGGCGTCATGCTGCCGCAGTTTGTCATCCTGCCCTTGGCGGTGCTGCTGGTGTGGCTGGCGCTGGTACAGGCGATCAAACCCCTGAACCAGCTTGAAGAACGGATACGCGCGCGCAAACCCGATGACTTGAGCCCGATTGATGCGCAGGCTGTCCCGCTGGAAGTCGCCCCCCTGGTGTATTCAGTCAACGATCTTTTGATGCGGCTCAAGGACTCGATCGCGACCCAAAAACGTTTCCTGGCCGACGCCGCCCATCAACTCAAGACGCCGCTGGCGGGTTTGCGTATGCAGGCGGATCTGGCGCAACGTGAAGGCGCCAACGCTGAGGAGCTGAAACATTCCCTGCGCCAAATTGGCCGCTCCAGCATCCGGGCGACCCACACCGTCAACCAGTTGCTGGCGCTGGCCCGGGCTGAAAGCAGCGGCGCGGCGATGCCGCGCACGACCTGTGATCTGGCGGACTTGACGATGGAGGTGGTGCGGGATTGCGTGCCGCGGGCGATCGAAAAATATATTGATCTGGGCTACGAAGGCACGCAGCCTGATGCGCCGGGGGGGCAACTGGAGGGCAGCCCCACGCTCCTCAAGGAACTGATTCGAAACCTGGTGGACAACGCCCTCAACTACACTCCCTCCAGCACCAACAAGCCCGGCGTGATCACGGCGCGGGTACTGACAGACCCTTTTGGCAAGACGCTGGTGTTGCAGGTGGAAGACTCCGGGCCCGGCGTTCCACTGGCCGAGCGCGAGCCGATCTTCCAGCCGTTCTACCGCGCCTTGGGAACCGAAGCCGATGGTTCTGGCCTGGGCTTGTCGATCGTGATGGAAATCGCCCATCAGCACAACGCCACCGTCAGCATGGAGGACAACCGGCCAGGACAGGTGCCTCCTGGTGCCCGCTTCAGTGTGCGCTTTGTTTCCAACTGCGGTTTCTAGGTTGCGTGGCGAGATGCCGATAATCACCCCATGCGCACTACAGAACCCAAGGCGAGCACCGCCACCACGTCTTCCAACATCAACTTCGCGACCCTGGCCCTGAACCCAGCCACTCTGGCCAATCTACAGCAGTTGGGCTATCTGGAGATGACGCCGGTCCAAGCCGCCAGCCTGCCCGCTGCCCTGGCTGGCAAGGACCTGATTGCGCAGGCCAAAACCGGTAGCGGCAAGACCGCCGCTTTCACCCTGGCCTTGCTCGCCAAGCTGAACCCGCGCCGCTTTGCCGTGCAAGCCCTGGTGCTGTGCCCCACGCGTGAGCTGGCGGACCAGGTGAGCACCGAGATCCGCCGTCTGGCCCGCGCCGAAGAAAACATCAAGGTCGTCACCTTGTGTGGCGGCGTTGCGCTGCGCGGCCAACGCGCTTCTCTGGAGCACGGCGCGCACGTGGTGGTGGGCACGCCGGGGCGCGTCATGGACCATCTGGCGCGTGAGTACTTAAACCTCGAAGCCCTCAGCACCCTGGTGCTGGACGAGGCTGACCGGATGCTGGACATGGGCTTCTTCGACGATATTGCCACCGTCACCAAGCAGTGCCCGAAAGAGCGGCAAACGCTGCTGTTTTCGGCCACCTACCCGGAAGGCATCGAGAAGCTGGCCAAACAGTTCATGCGCGAACCGCTGCAGATCAAGGTCGAGGCGCAACACGCCGAGAGCCTGATCGAGCAGCGTTTTTACGAGGTTACCCGCCAAAATCGGCTGGCGACCGTGGCCCAGTTGCTCAATCACTTTCGCCCGGTCAGCACACTGGCGTTTTGCAACACCAAGCAGCAATGCAAAGACCTGGTCAGTTACCTACAAACGCAGGGCTTCAGTGCGCTGGCCCTGTATGGCGAGCTGGAACAGCGCGAGCGCGACCAGGTGCTGGCGCAGTTTGCCAACCGCAGTTGCTCGGTGCTGGTGGCCACCGACGTGGCTTCGCGCGGCCTGGACATCATCCAACTCGAAGCGGTGATCAATGTCGACATCACGCCTGACGCCGAGGTCCATGTGCACCGCATTGGCCGCACCGGCCGGGCTGGCGAATCGGGCCTGGCGCTGAGCCTGGCCTCTATGAACGAGATGGGTTTTATCGGCAAGATCGAGCAATATCAAAAGCGCGAATCGGTCTGGCACAAACTCGATGAGATCACCCCGACCGGCCAAGGCCCCTTGCTGCCGCCGATGGTGACGCTGCAAATACTGGGCGGTCGCAAGGAAAAAATTCGCCCAGGCGATGTGCTGGGCGCCCTGACCGCCGATGCAGGCTACAACCGCGAGCAAATCGGTAAGATCAACGTCACTGAGTTCACCACTTTTGTGGCGGTGAAACGTGATATTGCCCAGGAGGCCATGCAAAAGCTCAACGCCGGCAAGGTCAAAGGCAAGAGTGTCAAGGTGCGGCTTCTTTAAAGTCTTGCGGGACAGATCTTTAGCTCTGTCCCCAACTGTTTGAGGGCCAGCCCTTACTTCTTGACCGCGATGCTGGCTTCTTCAATCAGCAGAGGGTAGGTGTAGCCGCTACCAAAGTCCCGACCCACCACCACCACGCCGGAAATGGTGACCTGGTCACCGACATTGGCGGTTTGCTTGCTGGTAACGATCAGGTTGTTGCTGTTGACGTCACCGGTGCCATCCTGCACATGCACAAAGTTTTTCCCCATGATGCCATTGTTGACCTTCACCACTTTGCCTTGGGCGCTGATCGTCTTGCCAGCGAGGGTAGCCTTGTTTTGGTTCACGACGGCGACGGTCTTCATATTGCCTTCTGCTGAGCAAGCGGTGAATGAAACCGGCCCCAAAATGCCAATAAATCCGGCGAACGCGATGGATAAAATTCTCATAAAAACCCTCTGCAAATAGTTGAAAGCTGGTACAAAAATGCCTGCTGCAAGTATATCGTCCGCCTGAACCGTCCGTCGTTTCCTGATTTGCCCTGAACCAAACAAGCGGATACGCCAGTTAAGGTGCGAGCGTCGCGCCCACCACATAGTCGCTGGCTGCTCATTGCCCCCGGGCTGCGTCAGCCCGTAGCTTGTCTTTCTTGCTTGGGCGCTTGCCTTTGATGCCGCCGGTCGCTGGCGCGCTGCTGGTGCCTTCAGCAGATGGGGTGACTGCCACTGCGGCGGTTTGCACCGGTTCGAAGCCGGCAACATGTTCACGTGGCAGGTTCAGGCACTGGTGTTTTTCTATCAGACGAAAATGCGCTTCAGTGTCTGCGCTGACAAAGCTCAGCGCCACACCACTTTGGCCGGCGCGGCCGGTGCGGCCAATGCGGTGAATGTAGTCCAGCGCCGAGCGCGGCAGGTCGTAGTTCACCACGACCGGTAATTGCACAATGTCAAGGCCCCGGGCGGCGACATCGGTAGCGATCACCACTTTGAGCCGGGACGCCTTGAAGTCGGCCAGCACCTGCGTGCGCTTGCCCTGACTCAACTCACCATGGAACGGCTCGGCGTTGATGCGGGCTTTGCGCAGTTTGTCGGCCACCATCTCGGCGGCGTGTTTGGTGGCGACAAAAACCAGCACCCGGCTCCAGGCGTTTTGCTGTATCAAATGGCACAAGAGTTGGGTCCGGCGGCCCGCGTCCACGGCAATCGCCCGCTGCACGATATCAGGCTGGCTTTGCGGTTCGGGCGCTACGTCAATGCGGACTGGATCGCGCAGCAGCTTTTGCGCGAGAGTCTGCACCGCCAGGGGAAAAGTGGCCGAGAAAAACAGGTTCTGGCGCTGTGGCGGAAGCAGTTCAAGGATGCGTGTGAGTTCTTCGGCAAACCCCAGGTCGAACAGGCGGTCTGCCTCGTCGAGCACCAGCGCCGTGACGTCTGAGAGCGCGAGTGCGTTGTGGGCAATCAGGTCCAGCAAACGCCCGGGGGTGGCGACCACGATGTCGGCACCGCCGCGCAAGCGCATCATCTGCGGATTGATGGAGACGCCGCCAAACACAATGGCGACCTTGAGCGCCTGCGGCTGGTGCTGCGCCAGTTTGCGAATCTCCTCGCCAACCTGAGCCGCCAGCTCGCGCGTAGGCACCAGAATCAGCACGCGAACCCGGCGCGGACGCTCCATCGAGCGATTTTCCAATTGCTGCAGCAGCGGAAGCGCAAACGCCACCGTCTTGCCGGAGCCGGTTTGCGCCGAGCCCAGCACATCGCGGCCTTGCAGAACCGCCGGAATGGCCGCCAGTTGGATCGGTGTAGGTGCAAGATAAGCCTTGGCGCTGACAGCGCGCAGAAGAGCGGGCGACAAACCGAGTGAGGAAAATGGCATAAGCAGACACTTTGTAATGTGAAAGTCGGGGGCAGGGGCCCAGTCGCATTTAATCGCCCCAATGAAAAAAACATTCCCATTAAACATCGAAGGCAAGCATCGTGACCGCGTGCTTGAAGCCACCAAGCACGAAATCCGCAAATACGTCAAACGGCAACGACGAGTGCCGCTGCCCGAGGGGGTGGACTTCTGGGATTTTGATTGCAAGTTCGGCACCAGCGCGGATAACGCGACGGTGGTTCATTTTGCAACCATCACGGGGCTGATCGATGCGGTCGCCAAGGACGGAGGCGATGCGTTTTACCTCGAACTACTGGCCAAAGGCGGCCACCGCGCAGTCCGGGGATAATGCGAAGTTTCGTTTTTACAATTCAATGGAGTTATGACATGCCCAAGACTTTCCGTACCGAGGCCGAGCGCCTCGCCACCCCCCGCCCCGTGCCACCCAAAGGCGTGTGCTTTACCGCGCCCCGGGGACAACTGCGCAGCCTGGAACGCGGCACCGCCACCAACAACAAGAAAAACCCCGGCAAGCGCTGCAAAAAAGGTGGCTGATTTAAATTAGGGCTGAGTTGGGCTTGAGTCGGCGGGGGTGGGGCGGATGCCGGGGGCTCATGCGCTTCGCTTTTTGAAATCGCCCCCAACATCCACCCCACCCCCGCCTTGCGTTGCTGCTTGATCCGATCCGATCTGGGTGGTCATTGGAACGAGATTGCCAACTACCGTACCGGACTGGCAAGAGTCAGTGAATTTTCCGAGTTGCCTCATCCAAACCCGACACCTGAATAGGCTGTTTGATCTTCGAAACCGGACTGGGATCTGGCGGCGCAAGCTTGCCGCAATTGGGCTAACTCGCAATGCGGAACTATCGGGTTGATGATCTCATCGCCAGTCATCTGATGGAACCCTTACGTGGACCTTGATGATGCCATGTGCTTGCCACTCACCTTGTCTGAACTCCGGACGGGACCTAAGGTTTCCGAAGACGTTCGACGTTGCGGAGAATCTGTTGGCGCTCCAGGGACGGGTCACCGTTCGACCATCTTTGTAGAAAGTGGTAATTTCCGCTACCTTGCGCTTCAGTAATTGGTCCTTAAACACGCTTGGGTGTATCGGATCGAGCGTAATGGGCAAGATGTCTGATTCCACCAGTCCCGGACCAGAGGGGAGACCCTCCTTATCCATACCGGTTTCGGCCCGAGCGGATGCTTTCGGACGAACAGCTGGCGAGTCATACTTCCGGTGACAAGCAGAGCACAGGACGAGAATTGCCTTCTCAAAAGGCTCATGCTCTAACTTGAACGCTTCCTCGAACTGCTTGAGATCGACCTCTACTGCATCGCCCTTGTCGGTCGTTCCGAGCAAAAGATCAATTATCTGAGTGCGGTCTCTTCCGTGAACGTGTGCGGACTCGAGGTTCTCCCCTGACCCGCAATGCTCACAGGCTCCCACGACGGCCCGCTGCTTTTTGGTGATCATGTTTACGACATTGCGAAACCGTGGTCCGATGTATCGCTTGAACTGAGAGTTCGTCCCTTTGAAAGTCGCCAATTAGTCCCCTAAGTAAGCCCGTCCAGTTTGCTGCCAGATTGTAGATGGCGACTGGAAGCAAGCCTGTCAGGCTACGGCAGTTGGATTGCTTAAACAAACGTAGGAAATTCATCTGCCAGACAGCGGGCACTCGCCACCGACTCCTCCCGCTGTAGACTTGCCTTTCGCGCGAACCAAACTTGCTACGTGAACCAAGGATGCCGCCAGCAGAGGTTGGGGTATGGGGCCGCGCCGATTTCTGGGCATTTGACAGTATGAGGCGCGGCCCCATACCCCAACCTCTGTCACCACGATCGGTACCCGCGCTATGGTTGACGGCGGATGATTTTTCAGCTCGCTCACATCGTGAAACTGCGGTCTGTCCCGCAAAGCTACATGTTTCTCCGGTACTGCCCGCCCACCTCAAACAAGGCGTTGGTGATTTGCCCTAGTGAGCAGACGCGCACGGCGCCCATCAGCACCTCAAACACGTTTTTGTTCTCGATCACCGCCTGCTGGAGTCGCTTCAGCATGGCAGGAGATTCTTTTGCGTGCAAGGCGTGAAAGTCCGCCAGCCGCTTGAGCTGGCTCTGTTTTTCTTCATCGGTGGAGCGGGCCAGTTCCAGCTTGTCCTGTACCGCATCGCCATGCGGGTTGCGGAAGGTGTTGACGCCGATGATGGGCAACTCACCGGTGTGTTTGAGCATCTCATAATGCATGGATTCGTCCTGAATCCGGCCGCGCTGGTAGCCGGTTTCCATGGCCCCCAGCACGCCACCGCGCTCCGCGATGCGCTCGAACTCCAGCAGCACCGCTTCTTCCAGCAGCTCGGTCAGCTCCTCGATGATGAAGGCGCCCTGGGACGGGTTCTCATTCTTGGCCAGGCCCCATTCGCGGTTGATGATGAGCTGGATCGCCATGGCGCGGCGCACCGAATCTTCGGTCGGCGTCGTGATGGCTTCGTCAAACGCATTGGTGTGCAGGCTGTTGCAGTTGTCGTAGATGGCAATCAGCGCCTGCAGCGTGGTGCGGATGTCGTTGAACTGGATTTCCTGCGCGTGCAGGCTGCGCCCGCTGGTCTGGATGTGGTACTTGAGCTTTTGACTGCGCTCGTTGGCGCCGTATTTCTCCTTCATGGCCACCGCCCAGATGCGGCGTGCCACCCTGCCCATCACGGTGTATTCGGGGTCCATGCCGTTGCTGAAGAAGAAGCTTAAGTTCGGAGCGAAGTCGTCGATGTGCATGCCGCGCGCCAGGTAGGCTTCGACAAAGGTGAAGCCGTTGGACAGCGTGAACGCCAACTGGCTGATCGGGTTGGCGCCGGCTTCGGCGATGTGGTAGCCGCTGATGGAGACCGAGTAGAAGTTGCGCACCCGGTTGTGCACGAAGTACTCGGCAATGTCGCCCATCACCTTCAAGCTGAACTCAGTAGAGAAGATGCAAGTGTTCTGGCCCTGGTCTTCTTTCAGGATGTCGGCTTGCACCGTGCCGCGCACGTTTTCCTGCACCCATTCCCGAATTTTTTCCAGCTCGGTGTCGGTCGGCTCGCGGCCATTCTCCAGCTTGAATTTGTCGATGTTCTGGTCAATCGCCGTGTTCATGAACATGGCCAGAATGCTGGGCGCCGGGCCGTTGATGGTCATGCTCACGCTCGTTGACGGGCTGCACAGGTCAAAGCCGCCGTACAGCACCTTCATGTCGTCCAGCGTGGCAATCGAGACGCCCGAGTTGCCGACCTTGCCGTAAATATCAGGGCGCGGGTCCGGGTCATTGCCATAGAGCGTGACCGAATCAAAGGCGGTGGACAGGCGTTTGGCCGCCATGCCCGAGCTCAGCAGTTTGAAGCGCGTGTTAGTGCGAAAAGCATCGCCCTCGCCGGCAAACATGCGGGTCGGGTCTTCGCCTTCGCGCTTGAAGGCAAAGGTGCCGGCGGTGTACGGATAGCTGCCCGGGACGTTGTCGAGCATCAGCCACTTCAAAATTTCGCCATGGTCTTCATATTGCGGCAATGCCACTTTGCGGATGGTGGTGCCGCTCAAGCTTTTGGAGGTCAGCGCCGTGCGAATCTCCTTGTCGCGGATTTTGACGACGTATTCGTCGCCGGCGTAGGCGGCCTGCATGGTGGGCCATTGCGTCAACAGTTTCTTTTCTGTCGCACCCATATGCGCTTCGCGTTGCCCCGCCAGATCCATCACGGCCTGGTAGGCATTCGCCTTGTTCGGGTCGTCCAGCCTGAGCATGCGACCCGATTCACGCAACTGCTGGATTTCACGCGCCAATTTGGCCTGGTTGCGCGCGCGCTTTTTGTAACTGCGCACGGTGTCGCTGATTTCGGCCAGGTAGCGGGTGCGCGCGGCTGGCACCACCGGCGTCTGGTTGGTGCTGTGGCGCACGTTCACGCTCGGGAGCAGGGAAGGCGTCAACTTCAGTCCCAACTCCGCCAGACGAACGATAAGCGCGTGGTACAAGGCAGTAACCCCGTCGTCGTTGAAACGCGCCGCCATGGTGCCGAACACCGGCATTTGGTCTGCCGGCGTAGTCCAGGCTTCCTTGTTGCGCTGCACCTGTTTGGCGACATCGCGCAGGGCATCCAGTGAACCCTTGCGGTCAAATTTATTGATCGCCACAAACTCGGCAAAATCCAGCATGTCGATTTTCTCTAACTGGCTGGCGGCGCCAAACTCAGGCGTCATGACGTACAGCGGCACATCCACATGCGGCACGATGGCCGCGTCGCCCTGACCAATGCCCGAAGTTTCCACCACGATCAGATCGAAGCCCGCCACCTTGCAAGCGGCAATCACATCGGGGAGGGCCTTGCTGATTTCGGAGCCGAAGTCGCGCGTGGCGAGAGACCGCATAAAGACGCGCTGACCTGTATCCGTTCGGGCTGAGCCTGGCCTGTCCTGAGCCTGACGAAGGGTCGAAGCCTCTGGAAGCCCTTCGACAGGCTCAGGGCGAACGGCGATAGTTGCCCACGGCCCAATCGCGTTCATGCGGATGCGGTCGCCCAGCAGCGCGCCACCGCTCTTGCGCCGTGACGGGTCGATGCTGATCACGGCCACACGCAGGCTGTCATTCTGGTCCAGGCGCAGACGGCGGATCAGCTCATCTGTCAACGAAGATTTGCCAGCGCCGCCGGTGCCGGTAATGCCTAGCACAGGCGTCTTTTTGGTGGCGGCCAAGGTCTGTACTTCCTGGACCAGGGCTGTAAACGACGCTTCGGGTGCACCTTTGGCCTCACCTGCCGCTTTTTCATTCTCCAGCGCAGTAATAAGTTGCGCCAGGGCGCGCCAGCTCATTTCGCTGTGACCCTGAATGGCCGCGATCGCCTTGGGTGCGTAGCTGGAGATATCCTTGTCGCAACGCATCACCATCTCGCCAATCATCCCCGCCAGACCCATCTTCTGACCGTCTTCCGGGCTGAAGATACGAGCCACCCCATAAGCCTGCAATTCACGAATTTCCGGCGCAACGATGACACCGCCGCCACCGCCAAAGACCTGAATGTGGGCACCACCGCGCTCTTTGAGCAGGTCCACCATGTACTTGAAATACTCCACATGCCCGCCCTGGTAAGAGCTGATGGCAATGCCCTGCACATCTTCCTGCAAGGCGGCGCTCACCACTTCGTCTACGCTGCGGTTGTGCCCGAGGTGAATCACCTCCGCGCCCATGCTTTGCAAAATGCGCCGCATGATGTTGATGGCGGCGTCATGCCCGTCAAACAGACTGGCCGCCGTGACAAAACGCACCTTGTGCGTGGGACGGTAATTGGCAAGGGCCTTGTATTCGGCGGCCAGGTCGGTCATGGTGTGTCTCCGGGCAAACGGGTATCAGAACCTTATGCGCTGACTTGACGTTTACGTAAACGTCAATCTTAGCGCTTTTCCGGGCGTGCCCCGATGCGGGGCGCGGCACAAGAAAAAGGGGCGCTTGTGCGCCCCTTTTTAACATCACCCGTCCGGTGCTTGCTTACTTGTACAGCACGCTCGGCAGCCACATGCCAATCGCCGGGAACTGGTACAGCAGGAAGATGGCGAAGACCTGAATTGCCATGAACGGCATCATCCCCGCGAAGATCTGGTTCAACGTCACATGCGGCGGGCTAACCCCCTTGAGGTAGAACGCCGCCATCGCGACTGGCGGGCTCAGGAACGCCGTTTGCAGATTCAGCGCCACCAGCAAACCGAAGAACAGCGGATCAACATTGAAGTGCGGCAGCAGCGGGATGAAGATCGGCATGAAAATCACGATGATCTCGGTCCACTCCAGCGGCCAGCCCAGAAGAAAGATCACGACCTGCGACAGGAGCAGGAACTGCACCGTCGTCATGTTGAGCGACAGCACCCATTGATTGATAAGCTCCTGACCACCGAGCAAGGCGAACGCGGCAGAAAAAATGCTCGAACCGACAAACAACCAGCACACCATCGCACTGGTCTTCGCGGTAAGGTAAACCGATTCCCTCAGCACCACGAGGTTGAGTCGCCGGTAGGCCGCCGCCAGGACCAAACCGCCCATCGAGCCCATCGCCGCCGCCTCGGTCGGCGTCGCCAGTCCGAATACGATGGTGCCGAGCACCGCCAGGATCATCACCGCCAGCGGAAAGAACGATCCCAGCAGCATCTTGAAAATCTCCAGCCGGGCGAAACTGAAGATTCCATAGAAGAGCACAAGTGCAACAGCACAACTGACCAGCGCGATCCAGAAACTCATGGGCGCTGGCACCCGCTCCTGCGACATCGCCGTTTCGGCCGCGACCGGCGCGGCCGGCTTCGCCGTCTCTGCGGGCACCTTGGCTGCGGGCGCTTGCGTCGCGCCTTCGGTGGGGGGTGCTTGCAAGCCGCCCTCTGGCTCAGGTTCCTGCAAACCGCCGGCTTCGGCCTTTTCTTCCTCGACCGTATCCAGCGCAGCGCTGCCCATCGCGACCACCCCGTCAAGCACCTCCTGCTGGGGCGGCGCCGTCACCTTCAGAAAAATAACCCCCATGAGCACCACCACCGCCAGCGCCGGTAGCAAGGCGATGACCATGTGCTTGAGCAGCTCGCGCATCGGGACTGCGGCATTGCGCTTGCCCTTGATGGCGCCGATCAGCCCCGGAAGGACTTTGTTGCTGACGGTATTGGAAACGATTTCCGCGAATTCGGGCAAGGGCACGCGCCGGTCTTCGGCCGACATCGGCGGCGCCAGACTGGGCTTGAGCTTGGCCACCACAATCACGTAGACGATGTACAAACCCGCCAGCATGAGGCCGGGAAAGAAAGCGCCCGCGTAGAGCTTGACCACCGACACGCCGGCGGTGGCACCGTACACAATCAGCATGACCGACGGCGGGATCAGAATACCGAGGCAGCCGCCCGCCGTGATGGCACCGGCAGAGAGCTGCACGCTATAGCCGGCGCGCAGCATGGCGGGCAATGCCAGCAAGCCCATCAGTGTGACCACGGCGCCCACAATGCCGGTGGCGGTGGCGAAAATCGCGCAGGTGATGATGGTGGCCACGGCCAGCGAACCCGGCACGCGCGCGGTGGCGAGGTGCATGCTCTTGAACAGCTTCTCGATCAGGTTGGCGCGCTCGATCAGGTAACCCATGAACACGAACAGGGGAATGGAAATCAGCACGTCATTCGACATCACCGAATAGGTGCGCTGCACCATCAGGTCCAGCGTCTGCTGCACCGCCAACGCCGGACTGTGACTGCGGTAGGCAATCCAGGCAAACACCATGCCCATGCCCATCAGGGTGAACGCGGTGGGAAAACCGAGCATGATGGCGACGACGATCAGCGCCAGCATCAGCAGCCCGAGGTGGCCATTGGTCATCATTGACGGCGACGGCAACAGGATAAATGCCGCAAGCACGACTGCAGCCATGATCGACAGCCCAAACCAGACTTCTTTTCTCATTTTTTGTTCTCGTTAGAAGTGACGACGAAGGCATCAAGTTGGGCGATATCCTCGTCCTTGACGTGCACCATTTCTTTCAGTTTTTCGACATCGACTTCCTCGACGTCGGCCTCGCGCGATGGCCACTTGCCCTGCTGCAGACAGACGATGCAGCGCACGATTTCAACCACACCCTGCGCCAGCAGGAAGGCGCCGGCGATCGGGATGATGGTCTTGAACGGGTAGACCGGCGGACCGTCGGCAGTAACATTCGAATGCTCGTTGATGGCCCAGGATTCAGCCGCAAAGTGGTAGCCGGCCCAGGCCAGCGCCACCACACCCGGAATGAAAAACAGAATGTACAGCGCCAGATCCAGACCGGCCTGCAAACGCGGCGGGAAAAAGCCATAGAGCACGTCACCGCGCACATGGCCGTTCTTGGACAGGGTATAGGCGCCCGCCATCATGAATAGCGTTCCGTACATCATGCTCATGACATCGAAGGCCCAGGGGTGTGGATTGTCCAGCGCATAGCGCGAGAACACTTCCCAGGAGATCATGAAAGTGAGCGCGACGATGAGCCATGAAAACGACTGGCCGATAAAGGTGCTGATCCTGTCGATGGTGAGGAGCAATTTCTGCATATTCTGGCCTGCTTAAAAAAAATCAGCCACCCGGACGATGCCCGGATGGCCGATGAGTGCTGCGAAGATCCCCTATGCCTTCTTGGGCGCAGCGGTCTTGGCTCCGAAGAAATGGTTCATGGCCATGCGACGGCTGATGTTGGTGTCCTGATCCCATTTCACGGCGCGCTCGGCGAATGCCTTTTGCGATTCGGCGACTTCCTTAAACAAGGGATTTTCCGCCGATTTCTTGACCAGGATCGCGTCCCACAGCTTGAGTTGCGCCTGCAGAATGGAATCCGGAGTCTTGTAGAACTTGACCTTGTCCTTGGTCTGCAGCTCGATGTAGTCCTTTGAATAACGATCAATCGCTTTCCAGGCCATATCGGCAGACGCGGCTTCCGTGGCACCGGCGATGATCGCCTTCATTTTGGACGGCAACGCATCGTACTTGGTCTTGTTGAACATGATCTCGAACGACTCAGCGCTCTGGTGGTAGCTCTGCAGCATGCAGACCTTGGACACGTCAGGGAAGCCGAGCAGGCGGTCCGAGGAGGCGTTGTTGAACTCGGCCGCATCGAGCAGGCCGCGGTCCATGGCCGGCACGATCTCACCGCCGGGAAGTGCATTGACTGCAGCGCCCATGGCGGTGAACAAATCGATCGCCAGGCCATTGGTGCGGAACTTGAGACCCTTGAAATCTTCCACCTTGGTAATCGGCTTCTTGTACCAGCCCAGCGGCTGCGTCGCCATCGGGCCGTAGAGGAAAGACTGCACATTGCCGCCGATGGAAGCGTAGAGCTTGGCCAGCAGCTCCTGGCCGCCGCCATATTTGTGCCAGGAAAGCATCATGTTGGCGTCCATACCGAATGCCGGGCCGGAATTCCACAACGCCAGCGCATTCTGCTTGCCGTAGTGGTAGCCCAGGACGCCGTGGCCGCCGTCCAGTGTGCCCTTGGACACCGCTTCCAGTAACCCGAACGCTGGCACCACGGCACCGGCCGGCAGCACTTCGATCTTGAGATCGCCGCCGGTCATGTCATTCACCTTCTTGGCGTAGTCAAGAGCGTACTCGTGAAAGATGTCCTTCGCCGGCCAGGTGCTCTGCCAGCGCATGCTGATCGGGCCGGTCTGCGCCTTGGCGATCATGGGGGCTGCCATGGCGCCAGCGGCAACCGCTACGCTCTTAAGCAGATTGCGGCGATGGGTGGTTTTGAGATTGGTCATGTTTGTCTCCAATTTTGTGACTTAATTAAATCGCTATCTTTTTCCATTTCGGTGTCATCCGAAGCCAGGTTTTTACCACATCGCAAAGGCTTTTTGATAAAAAACAATAATAACCATCCGCCAGCGCAGGTAAACAACCCCGCTCATCATATCCTCTACAGTCCTGAATTGACCCGAGCATAGGGCCCCCACCCACCCTTGGAACGCAGCATGCAACCGATACAGCTTTTTGACCCAGCGTCTGCCACCTACACCTACGTTTTGTTTGACGAGGCAAGCCGTGATGCCCTCATCATCGACCCGGTGGATGTGCAACTCGAGCGCGATCTGGCCGCGCTGCGCCAGTACGGACTGAGACTGCTCTGGACCGTGGAAACCCATGCCCACGCCGACCACATCACCAGCGCCGGACAACTCGCCGAGCTGGCCGGCGCCAAAACCGCTGCACCAGCGGGCTGCGGCATCAACACGGCAGCGATGCAACTGAAAGACGGCGACACCCTGAGTTTTGGCGACGAGCAGATCCGGGCGCTGCACACACCAGGACACACGGCGGGAAGCATGAGCTTTTTATGGCGCGATCACGTTTTTACCGGTGACACACTGTTGATTAATGGCTGTGGCCGCACCGACTTTCAGTCCGGCAGTGCCGGGGCGCTGTACCACAGCCTGACCCAGGTTCTGTTTGCCCTGCCCACTACCACCACGGTCTGGCCGGGGCATGACTACCAGGGGCGCAGCCATTCGACCATCGGCGCCGAGAAGGCCGGCAACGCCCGCGTGGCGGGCAAGACGTTGGCCGAGTTCACCGCCATCATGGCGGCGCTGCATTTGCCCAAACCCAGGCGCATTGACGAAGCGCTGCCGGCCAATCTCAGCTCAGGGCTGCGGCAAGACGCGGGTGGCGCGGCGCTATTGAGCGCGCGTCCGGCGCAGGGTTATGCTGGCGATGTATCGCCCCAGTTGGCCTGCCAATGGTGGCAGGCGGGCGAGGCGGTGCTGGTTGATGTTCGAAGCGACGCCGAGCGTGAATGGGTCGGTTTTGTGCCGGACGCAGTCCCGCTGGCGTGGAAGCAGTGGCCAGGCATGGTCATGAATGCCAGCTTTGACGAGGGCCTCAAGGCGGCGGTGCCGACCGGCAGAAAAGTTGTTTTGTTTTGCCGCAGCGGCGGGCGCTCCATCGCTGCCGCCCGACGCGCCACCGAGTTGGGGCTGGAGGCCTACAACGTCCTCGAAGGCTTTGAAGGCGATCCGGATGAGCACGCGCAGCGCGGGCGCAAAGGCGGCTGGCGCTATCACGGCCTGCCCTGGCGCCAGGGCTGATTCCCTTTTTACTTCAATGCGATATGTCGTTGCACCGCCTTGCCCTCCTGTGCGTCGAAAGACGCTAGAGGACACGCTGAAGCACTGTCTGCGGCGTTGCGCCTAATCTCACATCGAATTAAAAATGGAATTTCTCAAATTGTGGGATGTTTGATGATAATGATGCCATGACATTCTTGGCAATTGACGTTGGCAACACCCGCCTGAAGTGGGCTCTTTACCAAACACCCCACCGCCAAGCGCCCCTGCTGGCGCATGGCGCCGAGTTCCTGGAAAACATTGACAAGCTGGCGGAGGGTGCGTGGGCCACCCTGACCCCTCCAGACCAGATGCTGGGTTGTATTGTTGCCGGCGACGCCGTCAAACGCCGGGTCCAGGAGCAAATGGAGATTTGGGATGTGGCCCCCCAATGGGTGGTCTCCAGTACGGCAGAAGCCGGCCTGACCAATGGCTACGACTTTCCCGCGCGTTTGGGTGCTGACCGCTGGGTGGCGATGATCGGCGCCTGGCACCGCGCGCTGGCCCAGGGCCCGGCGCGGCCGATGGTCGTCGTCATGGTGGGAACCGCCGTGACGGTGGAGGCGATCGATGCCAGCGGCAAATTTTTGGGCGGCTTGATCCTGCCCGGCCACGGCATCATGCTGCGCGCCCTGGAATCAGGCACCGCCGGGCTGCACGTGCCGACCGGCGAGGTACGCGAGTTCCCCACCAACACCAGTGACGCCCTCACCAGCGGCGGCACCTATGCCATTGCTGGCGCCGTGGAGCGCATGGTGCAGCACGTGCGGGCCCACTGCGGTGCCGAGCCCCAATGCATCATGACCGGCGGCGCCGGCTGGAAGATGGCCCCCAGCATGTCGGTGCCGTTCGAACTGGTGGACAACCTGATTTTTGACGGCTTGCTGGAGATGGCGGCGCGCCGCGTTGGCGCTTGACTCAGGCAGCGGGTTTGAGCCATGCCTCGGCCAGGCGCACCCAATAGGTGGCGCCCAGCGGAATCAGATCATCATTGAAGTCGTAACTGGGGTTGTGCAGCGTGCAGGGGCCGCCCCCGTGTCCGATGTCCCGATGTGCACCCTCGCCATTGCCGATGAAACTGTAGCAACCGGGTTTGGCCAGCAGCATGTAGGAGAAATCTTCCGCCCCCATGGTCGGCTCCTGCACCAGAACATTGTCTTCCCCGACGATGCTGGCCATCACTTTGCGCGCAAACCCGGCTTCTTTGGCGCTGTTGATGGTGGGCGGGTAGTTGCGGACAAACTCAAACTCACACTGCATGTCAAACGCGGCACAGGTGTGCTCGGCAATCTGTTTCATCCGTTGCTCGATCAGGTCCAGCACCTCAATGCTGAAGGTGCGTACCGTGCCCTGCAACTCACAGCTGTTGGGGATGACATTGGTGGCCTCACCGGCGTGGATCATGGTGACTGAAATCACCCCGGCATCAATCGGCTTTTTGTTGCGGCTGATGATGGTCTGAAAGGCCTGCACCATCTGGCAGGCCACCGGCACCGGGTCCAGACCGGTATGTGGTAAGGCCGCATGACCACCTTTACCGTGAATCGTGATTTTGAACTCATTGCTAGAGGCCATGACCGGCCCCGGACTGATGGCAAATTTACCTACGTCAGAGCCGGGCCAGTTGTGCATGCCAAACACCGCCTCCACCGGAAATTTTTCAAATAAACCGTCCTTCATCATCTCGCGCGCGCCGCCCCCACCTTCCTCGGCGGGCTGGAAAATAAGGTACACCGTGCCATCAAAATTCCGGTGCCTGGAAAAATGCTGGGCGGCGGCCAACAGCATGGCGGTGTGCCCATCATGACCGCAGGCATGCATCTTGCCCGGGTGCTGGCTGGTGTGGCTAAAGGTGTTGAACTCTTGCATGGGCAACGCATCCATGTCCGCCCGCAAGCCAATGGCGCGCCCGGAACTGCCGTTCTTGACGATGCCCACCACCCCGGTGGTGCCCATACCCCGATGAATCGGGATACCCCACTCGGTGAGCTTTTGCGCCACCACGTCGGCGGTGCGGGCCTCTTCAAAACACAACTCGGGGTGGGCGTGAATATCCCGACGAATGGTGGCAATAGCCGCCGCCTGGGTCACGATTGAATCAATAACTTTCATAGTAGCTCCTATTCCCCTGAGTCTATAGACAAGTGCACGATGGTGGAATCGGTGGGGGCATTGGCCGTTTGCCGGGCATCTTCGCGCTCGATCGACACAATACGCTTTATGCTAAAATCCGAAACTTCGCGGCTGTAGCTCAGTTGGATAGAGTACTTGGCTACGAACCAAGGGGTCGTGGGTTCAATTCCTGCCAGCCGCACCAGTAAAGACTAGGACTTACAACTCAAAAAGTTGTAAGTCCTTTTTCTTGTGTGACGTCAAGGATGCATGCTCGTGAGCTATTCGGCGAAATCGTAATGAACAAGGCTTTCACCAAAGAATCTGATGATGCGGACGATGATGATCCGCAATTGCCTGCGCTGCCGTCTGGTGGAAAAAATTACATCACGCCGCAAGGTTATGCCCGCATTCGTGCCGAACTGTTGGACTTGATTGATAACGAGCGGCCCAAAGTGGTGGAGATCGTTCATTGGGCGGCCAGTAACGGGGATCGCTCTGAAAATGGTGACTACATTTATGGCAAGAAACGCTTGCGCGAGATTGACCGACGGATCTGGTTTTTGACAAAACGCCTTGAAATCGCGGAGGTCATAGATCCCGCAATTCACCATGGCAGTGAGCAGATTTTCTTTGGTGCGACCGTCAGCTACGTTGACGGCTTTGGCGTGCAGCGAATGGTCACCATTCTGGGAATCGATGAGGCAGATAGTTCAAAAGCACAGGTCAGTTGGGTCTCGCCCATCGCCAGAACGCTGCTGAAAGCCCACAGCGGGGATCTGCTGCAGCTTGTAACACCGGCCGGCATGGTGGAGATAGAGGTCCTCAGCGTTCAGTATCCGGTGCCGGGCCGCAACTGATCTACTGGGTGATTTTGACCCGTTGCGCCTTGAGCACGGACGGCGTTCTTCTGAGATTGCGCAGTGCAGTCTCCAACTGACTGCGGTCACGCACGGCAATGACAAAACGCAAATCAGTGGCATCCTGCGCGGCTTCATCTCCCATGTCGATGTGTGTGATGTCAGCCTCGGCGCCCGTCAACGCGGCCGCCACGCGGGCCAACACGCCCTTGCCATTGGTGACCGTCACCAATACCTCGGTCTCGAAAGTGCGAATCGGTTCATCAGACCACTCGACGCCGATAAACCGCTCACTGTCCTTGTGCTTGAGTTTCCTGGCAACGGCGCAATCGTCTGCGTGCACGATCAAACCTTCGCCGCGTCCCAGGTAGCCCACAATGCCGTCACCCGGAATCGGTCTGCAGCATGGTGCATACCGGACGGATGCATTTTCGCCTCCATCCAGCACCACGCCGCCTTGAGACACCGCCTCGTTCGCGGTGTAACGTTCACGCGTGAGCAGTAAGGCGTCCGGCTTTTCGCCGCCGTCCGTCAGCAGGGTTAACAAGCGCTTGGCGACGATGCTGGCAATGCGTTTGCCCAAGCCAATATCCGTTAAAAGTTCGGATATGCTTTTGTTGCCGCTAAAACGCAGTAACTTCTCCCAAACTAACTCATTTACACCTTTTTCATCCGGCAGTTTTTCAATGCCTTCGGCTCGCAGTGCCTGTTCAAGCATCTTCTCGCCCAAGCCCTGCGAATCTGCCTGTCCCAGCGTTTTGAGGTGTTGGCGAATTTTTGAGCGCGCGCGCGCGGTTCGCACAAAACTCAGCCAGGCCGGGTTGGGTGTGGATACCGGTGCGGTCACGATTTCAATGATGTCGCCATTTTTGAGCTCGGTGCGCAATGGCACTTGTTCGCCATTGATCCTCGCCGCCAGGGTCCGGTCCCCGATGTTGCTATGGATTGCGTAGGCAAAGTCCACCACCGTAGCCCCTCTTGGTAGCGCCATGATCTGGCTTTTCGGCGTAAAAACATACACCGCATCCGGAAATAAATCGACCTTGACGTGGTCCCAAAATTCGGCGGCATCCCGCGTTTCATCCTGAATGTCCAGCAGTGACTGCAACCACTTGGACCCGAGCCGGTCGCCGTTGCTGGTTTCTTGTGGGTTGTTGACTTTGTACAGCCAGTGCGCGGCGACACCGGACTCGGCAACGATGTGCATGGCTTCGGTACGCACCTGGAATTCCACATTGACGCCGGAGGGGCCGACCAGGGTGGTGTGAAGCGACTGATAACCATTAATCTTGCCAATGGCAATGTGGTCCTTGAACTTTCCCGGTACCGGTTTGTAGAGTTGGTGCAGGGTGCCCAGCGCGGTGTAGCAGTCAGTCACCGTAGGTGCCAGGACCCGGAAGCCATAAATATCGGTCACCTGGGCAAAGCTCAGGTGTTTTTCATCCATCTTCTTGTAAATCGAGTACAAGGTTTTTTCCCGTCCCGCGATCCTCACCTGCATGCCACTGTTGGCGAATGTGGTCTCCACTTCGTGTTGCACTTTTTGAATCAGGTCCCGTCGGCGACTGCGCGCTTTCTCCACTGCTTTGGACAAAATGGCGTAACGCCAGGGCCGCAAATGGCAAAAGGCAAGGTTCTGGAGTTCACGGTAAGTCTGGTTCAATCCCAGACGGTGTGCGATAGGGGCGTAGATGTCCAGCGTTTCGGAGGCGATGCGTGCCCATTTTTCGCGCGGCGCGTCTGACAGCGTGCGCATGTTGTGGGTTCGATCGGCCAATTTGATCAGGATGACGCGCACGTCCCTTGCCATCGCCAACAGCATCTTCCGAAACGACTCCGCCTGGTTTTCCTCCCGGGTATTGAAGTGCAATTTGTCGAGCTTGGTCAGGCCGTCCACCAGCTCGGCCACAGGGGAGCCAAAGCGCTCGATCAGCTCAATTTTCGTGACACCGCAGTCTTCCAGAGCATCATGAAGAAGGGCTGCCATGAGCGCCTGGGCATCAAGTTTCCACTCTGCGCACTGGGCTGCAACGGCAATCGGGTGGGTGATGTAGGGCTCGCCGCTGTTGCGGATTTGCCCCAAATGGGCCTCATCCGCAAACCGGTAGGCCAGGCGAACCTGCTCCAGATCGGGCGCTGACAGGTAGTCGAGTTTGGCCGTCAGGCTGGCGAAGCTGGCCGCTGCCGCGTTGGCCACGGCCGGATTTGGCGTCGTCGTCGCGTGACGATTCACACCGGAGGCCGGGGTCTTGCTGGAGGATGGCTTGAGGACTGTACTCACCCCTCAAATATAGCGCGCAGACGACGGTTTGCCGCGCACCAACAAAAAAGCACCGCGAACGGTGCTTTTGAAAGACGGAAACCAACAGCCGACAATCAGTTGGGGACAGAGCTGGCAGACAACCAACATCCCGTTTCAAGTTGAGGACAGAGCTGGCAAACAGCCAACATCCGACGAACGGTTGAGGACAGAGCTTGTTCGCTGCGCGTAACTGCGGTCTGTCCCGCAAACTTTTCGGTCTCGGTCTGTCCCACAATCTGTTCGGCTTGTAGCTGCGGTCTGTCCCGCAAGGTTAAAGAGGCACTTTTTTAAGCATTTCCAGGCCAATCTTGCCGGCTGCGATTTCGCGCAGGGCGGTGACGGCGGGCTTGTTCTTACTTTCAACCTTGGGCGCGTGGCCTTGGCTCAGCATACGTGCGCGGTAGGTTGCAGTCAACACCAACTGGAAGCGATTGGGGATCTGCAAAAGGCAGTCTTCGACGGTAATACGGGCCATGAAATTCTCCGAAAGACCAGGGAAATGCACTAGGGAATGTGCAGTGCTTTGAACGTTTCAGCCCTGGCGCGACGCTGCGCCGAGAACTTGAGTCGTTGGGAGTGAACAATCGCCTTGAGGTCAAAAAGCGCCCGGTCAAACAACTCGTTGATTATAACGAAGTCGAATTGGTGGACCTGCGCGACCTCGATAGCCGCGTTTTTGAGCCGCAATTCGATCACTTCGGGGGCATCTTCACCGCGGCGCTCCAGTCGGGCGCGCAACTCTTCCCAACTGGGCGGCAAGATGAAGATGCTGATGGCATTGGCAAAAATGCTCTTGATCTGGATGGCCCCCTGGAAATCGATTTCAAGAATCACATCTGCACCCTGGGCCATCCGCTCTTCAATCGCTTTTTTGGAGGTGCCGTAGCGGTACTTGTGCACATGGGCCCATTCCACGAAGGCATCGGCTTGAACCATGGCATCGAATTCAGATTCAGACACGAAGAAATACTCGCGTCCGTGTTTTTCCTGCCCTCTGGGCGCGCGTGTCGTGTGAGAAACCGAGGGTTGTACGTGCGAGTCAAGTTCGAGCAAGGCCTTGGCCAGGCTGGATTTGCCAGCCCCGCTCGGGGCCGCGACGACGAACAAATTTCCGGGATAGTCCATGAGAGAAGTGGCTTTTGACGGCAGTTGACAGGGTCACCCTATTCTATGTTCTGCACCTGCTCGCGCATTTGCTCGATCAGTACCTTCATGTCCACCGAAATATGGGTCAATTCCAGTGCCGCTGATTTTGAGCCCATGGTGTTGGCTTCCCGGTGCAGCTCCTGAATCAGAAAATCGAGTCGCTTTCCAATTTCGCCTCCTTTATGGATGAGCCTCTCAATCTCATCCAGGTGCGAGTTGAGACGGGTGATTTCCTCAGCGACGTCAATGCGAATCGCAAAAGCAGTGGCTTCTGTAAGGGCCCGATCCTGTGCCGCCTCCGGCAGAGTGGCGCCTTCAGTCAATGCCATGGCTTCCTGCCAGCGGTCCATGAAGCGCTGGCGCTGCTGCGCTACCAGTTGCGGTACCAGGGGCACGGCTTGAGCGGCCAGTGCACGAAGCTGGCCGATACGCTTAAGCAGCATGGTGGCCAGCCGGGCGCCCTCACGTTGGCGGGCTGAAAGCAGTTCTTTCAGGGCTTGTCGGCTGAGCGCAAGAATATCTTCACGCCAGTCACGGGCAGAGACTTGTTCGCTGACGGAAAGACGGATGACGTCAGCCACGCTCAAGGGCCTGGCATCAGGCAGCCAGGCTTTGACGCTGTCCTGCACGGCGTTGAGCCGCTGCAGCAGTCGGGGCGTCGGGTCTGCAACGGTGCTCTGGGCGCTGGTTTCAATGGCGGCGCGCACTTCGACCTTGCCCCGTTTGAGCTGTCCGACAACGAGTTCGCGCAGTGCCGGCTCGTATTGCCGGAGCTCTTCGGGCAAACGAAACGACAGGTCCAGAAAGCGGCTGTTGACAGACCGGATTTCCAGCCCGAGATGGCTGGCAGGCGCACTTCTGGACTCGGGTTCGGAACTGGAATGGGCTGTGCTGTGCTGGGCACTGGCATAGCCAGTCATGCTGTAAACTGGCATTTCGACTCTTTGATCAGTGGAATGTGCCTGAGAATAACCCGGTTCAGGCCGACCCGACGGGGGCGTGCTCGAAAATTATGGCAAAGCTCAAACCCGCACCGTTACCACCCGACACCATGATTGGTGGTTACCGCGTTGTCCGCAAAGTGGCTGCTGGCGGATTTGGCGTGGTGTATCTGGCGGTAGATGCAGAAGGTCGGCAGGTAGCGGTCAAGGAGTACCTGCCTGCATCGCTGGCAACGCGTGCGCCGGGCGAGTTGCTGCCCCAGGTTCAGCCGGAAAAACTGTCCTTGTACCGGCTTGGCCTGAAGAGTTTCTTTGAAGAGGGCCGCGCCCTGGCCCAGATTTCACACCCGTCAGTGGTAAGTGTGATGAACTTCTTCCGGGAGAACGAAACGGTTTACATGGTGATGAATTATCTGGAGGGCGCGTCCCTGCAGGAGTTCATCATTACGGCGCGGGATATCAAACAGACAAAAGTGTTCAGGGAATCCACGATCCGGTCCCTGTTCGACGAGATCCTGCGTGGTTTGCGAATTGTTCACCAGCACAAGATGCTGCACCTGGACATCAAGCCGACCAATATCTTCATAACGGATGACAACAAATCGGTGCTGATTGACTTTGGTGCTGCGCGTGAAGTCCTGAGTAAAGAGGGTAATTTTATCCGTCCGATGTACACCCCTGGCTTTGCCGCGCCAGAAATGTACCGGCGCGACACATCCATGGGGCCCTGGACTGACATTTATGCCATCGGAGCCTGTATTTATGCCTGTATGCAGGGGTTTCCACCGAATGAAGCACCACAACGTCTTGAAAATGACCGTATTGCCAACGCACTGGCACGCTTGCGTGGCGTTTACTCAGACAATCTGATTGAAGTGGTGGAGTGGTGCATGTCGCTTGATCCGCTTTCCCGTCCGCAATCGGTGTTCGCCCTGCAAAAAGAGCTGAACCGGGAGGGAGAGCGTCGCTATACCAAGCTGAGTGTCAGTGAAAGAGTTCGTCTCCAGTTTGACACGATGGTGTCGGATACCAAAAAGAACGTCCAAAAAGAGACCGGTGTTGGCGGAAAACCCAAATGAAGTTTTCTATTTTTCAGCTAAGTCGTAAAGGCGGGCGGGAAAAAAACGAAGATCGCATGGGCTATTGCTACACGCGCGGATCGGGTATTTTCCTTCTTGCGGACGGCATGGGCGGGCACCCGGAGGGTGAGGTAGCAGCCCAGTTGGCCTTGCAGTCGATCTCGGCGATGTTTCAAAAAGAGGCCAAACCCGAACTACCTGATATAGCAGCGTTCCTGGAGACTGCAGTGATAGCCGCCCATCGCCAGATTTTGCGTTACGGAATTGAAAAGGGCATGCAGGACACGCCCCGCACCACGATTGTGGTGGCCGTTGTGCAGGCAGGGTCCGTCACCTGGATTCATTGCGGTGACTCCAGGCTCTACCTGGTGCGCCAGGGCGAGCTGCTGGCGCGCACACGGGATCATTCTTTCATCGAACAGCGCCAGGGGACTGCCGCAGCTTTGAAATTGCCGGATACCATGAACCGCAATATTCTGTTTACTTGCCTGGGTTCCCCGACCAAGCCGGTGTTTGAAGTTATTGGTCCGGTTGCGCTACAGCAGGGTGACAAGCTGATGCTGTGCTCGGATGGCCTTTGGGGCAGTCTGAGCGACGCCGATATTGCTTACCATTTGAGCCACAAACCGGTCAGCGAAGCCGTTCCTGATCTGGTGGAAAAAGCACTTCACAAGGCGGGCGACAGCAGTGACAACGTCACGGTCATTGCGATCGAGTGGGAAACCCCTGACGGGTCCGAATCAACACGGGGAAGTATTTCAACCGGTACCCTCAGCGAGGGTGTTTTTGCCTCTACCGTTCAGTCCGACTGGCCGTCTTATAAGAAGCTCAACGACGATCAAAACCTTGCTTGATGAAAATTATTCTGGCGTCCAACAACCAGGGCAAACTGGTAGAACTTCGCGCCATGTTCGCGCCCCTGGGGCTTGAGTTGATCGCGCAGGGCGAGCTGGGCATTGCCGAAGCCGCAGAGCCGTTTCACACCTTTGTGGAGAACGCGCTGGCCAAGGCGCGCCACGCCGCAGAGCACAGCGGCCTGCCCGCGCTGGCAGACGATGCCGGTTTGTGTGTCGATGCCTTTGACGGTTTGCCGGGTGTCGATACGGCTTATTACGCCACCCGGTTTGGGTACGAAAAGGGTGACGGCAACAACCTGCGCGCCCTGCTGGAACAAATGCGCGATGTTGACAACCGACGTGCCGCGCTGGTGAGTACACTGGTGGCGGTGCGCTCAGCCCAAGACCCCGAGCCCTTGATCGCCGTCGGCAGAGTTGTGGGCGAGATCAGCCGAGAACCAATGGGTGACAACGGTTTTGGCTTTGACCCGGTGATGTACATCCCCGAGTTTGGCCAGACCTTTGCCCAATTGCCGGTGGCTGTGAAAAACGCCAACAGCCATCGCGGGCGAGCTGCGCGGGCTATGGTGGAGCTGATGCGTGAGTGCTGGCTTAATGAAATTGGAATCTGACCCCAATTTATCCTACATGCGGCCTGGCACCTTGCAGTTGGCGGCTTTGCCGCCGCTCTCACTCTACGTGCACCTGCCCTGGTGCATCAAAAAGTGCCCTTATTGCGATTTCAACTCGCACGAAATGCGCGTCGCAGAGCTGCCCGAGCAGCGCTACCTGGATGCTTTGATGGCCGATCTGGAAGCGGCCCTGCCGCTGGTCTGGGGCCGTACCGTTCACAGTATTTTTATCGGCGGCGGCACGCCCAGCCTGTTTTCACCCCAGGCCATAGATCGCCTGCTGGGCAGCATTCGGGCACGCCTGCCGCTGGAACCCGATTGCGAGATTACGCTGGAAGCCAATCCGGGGACGTTCGAAAAAGACCGTTTCAGGGCCTTCAGATCGGCGGGGGTCACCCGCCTGTCGGTCGGGGTGCAGAGCTTCAATGATGACTTTTTGAAAACCCTGGGGCGAGTGCATGACCGCTCGCAGGCGCTGGCGGCGGTAGAAGAAGCGGCGCAGGCCTTCGATACCTTCAATCTGGACATCATGTACGCGCTGCCCGGCCAGACACTGGGCGACCTGGCGCAGGACATGGCCACCGCCCTGGCGCTGGCGCCACCGCATATTTCGATTTACCACCTCACCATCGAGCCCAACACCTACTTCGCCAAGTATCCACCCGTGACGCCTGGGGACGATACGGCCTATGAGATGCTGGACCTCATCACCGACATGACCGGCGCGGCCGGACTGCAACGCTATGAAGTGTCGGCCTATGCCGCTCCAGGGCACCGCTGCTCGCACAACCTCAACTATTGGCAGTTTGGTGACTACCTGGGGCTGGGCGCGGGTGCCCACAGCAAACTCAGTTTTGCCCATCGAGTGGTGCGGCAGATGCGTTTTCGCGAGCCCCGGCTGTACATGGAAAAAGCCCTGGCCGGCCACTGCCTGGCCCAGGACGAAGAAGTCAGCCGGGCTGACTTGCCGTTTGAGTTTATGCTGAATGCCTTGCGTCTGAAAGAAGGTTTTAGCTTGCAGCAGTTCAGCGAACGCACGGGCTTGGCCATTAGCGCCATTCAAAAGGGACTCGATGAGGCCGAACGCAAAGGTTTGATCGAACGCGACTTGGCCCGTGTTAAACCCAGCTTGCGTGGATTTGATTTTTTGAATAACCTGCAGTCTTTGTTCCTGCCGGAACGACGGTCGGTTCAGAAGGGCGCTTTTGAAGCGATTCGGCAAAGTCACTCAAAGGAGTGACTGGCGGAAGCGGTGAGATTCGAACTCACGGACGGTTTCCCGTCGCCGGTTTTCAAGACCGGTGCAATCGACCACTCTGCCACGCTTCCAGGCCCACTATTTTAGCTTGCTTGCAGCATGCTGGAGCTCGACTCAAGAAATCGTCTTACATTCGCCCTTACATCGTGCAGACAAGAGAAACCATACTACCGTATTGATAACAAAAGCGTTTGCCGCACCGGGTGCGATGCGCGTTGTCGCCCGTTGATGTCCGTTGGAATAATTCAGCTTGTAACCTATAATTCACAGAACCATGTTTGAAGTCCTGACCTACAAAGACGATCAAGGCGAAAAACCTTATGCAAACTGGCTTGCCAAGCTGACGGATCGACAAGCGAAGGTCCGCGTGCTGGTGCGCGTGAACCGGATGGCCGGTGGCAACTTCGGTGACTGCAAACCGGTTGCCGATGGGGTTTGGGAATTGCGTATTGACGGGGGCCGGGCTACCGCGTGTATTACGCGCAGTCCGGCAAACGCTTGATCTTGCTGCTGACAGGTGGCGACAAGCGCAAGCAGCAGGCCGATATTGATGCTGCTGTCGGCTATTGGAATGATTGGAAAAGGAAGAACGCCAAATGAAAGCCTCACAACCACACGACGAAACCGTAGTAGAAATGCTCAAGGCCGACCCCGAGATGGCCGACGTGTATCTGGCAACTGCGTTTGAAGAAGCCAACCTGCCTGGCGGGCAGTTCGCCCTGCTGGCCGCACTGCGCCATATTGCCGAAGCGCAGGGCATGGCGAACGTGGCCGAGAAAGCGGGCATGCCGCGTGAAAGCCTTTACCGTGCCTTGTCGCCAAGGGGCAACCCCACCATCAAGACACTGCTGGCTGTGCTGGCGGCGTCGGGCCTGCAATTGGGTGTGACACGTTCGGAGCAGCACGTTTGAGGCGCCGCGTTGCCTACAGACCATAGATTGCTATGAATTTCGTAGTGCAATATGCTACTTATTTAGCAGCACAATTTACATTGTTTATGCAGTTGTTGGATGGTGGGCCGTGTAGGACTTGAACCTACGACCAAAGGATTATGAGTCCTCTGCTCTAACCAACTGAGCTAACGGCCCAACCGAAGCACGGATTGTAGAGGCCTACTTGTGGTGGCTCAGTGCGTTGCTGACCAATTTCGACGTAATGTCGACAATCTGGATCATCCGGTCATAGGCCATGCGGGTCGGGCCGATGACGCCCAGGGTGCCTACCACCTGGCCATCCACCTCGTAGGGCGCACTGACGATGGACAGATCTTCGAAGGGCACGACCTGGCTTTCACCGCCAATAAAAATGCGCACACCCTCAGCCCGGCCGGCCACATCGAGCAAACGCATGAGCTGCGCTTTTTGCTCAAACAGCTCGAAAGTACGCCGCAGGTGACCCATGTCATGGGAGAAATCGGCGACCGCCAGCAGATTGCGCTCACCCGCAATCACCACTTCGTCCTGGGTCTCGGCCATGGCGTCGGAACTGACGGCTACGGCCGCCTGCATCAAGCTGGCAATTTCCGAGCGCAGCGATTCCACCTCGCGTTGCAGCCGTTCGCGCACCTGCTCGATCGCCAGCCCCACGTAATGGCTGTTCAGGTAGTTGGCCGCTTCGACCAGTTGGGCCTGTGAATAATCCACTTCGGTAAAAATTACACGGTTTTGCACATCGCCTTCGGGCGAGACAATGATGACCAGCAAACGCCGCTCTGACAGTCGCAAAAACTCAATGTGGCGAAAAACGGAAGAGCGGCGCGGCGCAATCACCACGCCGACAAACTGGGACAGACTCGAAAGCAGGTTGGCCGCGTTCGAAATCACTTTTTGCGGTTGATCCGGCGCCAGACTGTGCGCTGCAAACTGCCCTTGGCGCACCGTCAGCATGGTGTCGACAAACAGGCGATAGCCGCGCGCCGTCGGGATCCGCCCGGCCGAGGTGTGCGGGCTGGCGATCAGTCCAAGTTCTTCCAGATCGGACATGACATTGCGGATGGTGGCGGGCGACAAGTCCAGCCCCGAGGCTTTGGAGAGCGTGCGCGAGCCCACCGGCTGCCCATCGGCGATATAGCGCTCGACCAGCGCTTTTAGTAACAACTTGGCACGGTCATCCAGCATGGAAGCATTTTAGTGATGTAATTTGCCAATGAATTCAAAATTCCGGCAGGTTGCACTGATGGGCAAGTACCAGACGGTGGCGTCGGGCGCTGCCCGGGCGTCCTCCCGCAGTGCATTGGAAGATATTGCTGATTTTTTGCAAGCCCAGGGTTGTGAGGTGGTTCTTGAGCATGATACGGCGCACAACATGGGGATTTCAGCTTATCCGGTACTGGATGTCCCCTCGATTGGAGCGCAATGTGATCTGGGGCTGGTGGTGGGCGGCGACGGCACCATGCTGGGCATTGGCCGCCAGTTGGCCCATTTTGGCGTACCGCTGATCGGCATCAACCAGGGGCGGCTGGGCTTCATCACCGACATCCCGTTTGACAGCTTCAGGTCCACGCTGGAACCCATGCTGCGGGGCGAGTTTGAAGAAGACCAGCGCAGCCTGATGCATGGCAAGGTGATGCGCGACGGCCACTGTATCTTTGACGCGCTGGCCATGAACGACGTGGTAGTGAGCCGCGGCGCCACCTCCGGCATGGTTGAGTTGCGGGTCGAGGTGGACGGCCATTTTGTGGCGAACCAGCGCGCCGATGGCTTGATCATTGCCACGCCCACCGGCTCTACCGCTTATGCGCTGTCAGCCGGGGGCCCGCTGTTGCACCCTTCCATTCCGGGCTGGGTACTGGTGCCGATCGCGCCACATACCTTGTCAAACAGGCCCATCGTCCTCGCCAATGTCGCAGAGATCGCTATTGAAATAGTAGCAGGCAGGGATGTCAGCGCCAATTTCGACATGCAATCGATGGCCTCACTGCTGCACGGTGACCGCATCGTGGTGACGCGCTCGAAACATCACGTTCGATTCTTGCATCCCAAGGGCTGGTCTTACTTTGACACGCTGCGTCAAAAATTGCACTGGAACCAAGGAGTGGCCTGACCGTGAGCTTGAAACGTATTGTCTTGCGCAATTTCGTCATCGTGAGCGAGCTCGATCTCGATCTGGCCAGCGGTTTCACCGTGCTCACCGGCGAGACCGGTGCCGGCAAATCAATCCTGATTGATGCGCTGCAACTGGTCACCGGCGGGCGGGCTGATGTCGGGGCAATACGTGAGGGGACGAATCGCACCGATGTCAGCGCCGAGTTTGACGCTACGGCCGCAGCAGCGGTCTGGCTTGAAGCGGCTGGATTCGAGGCCGGCGACCGCCTTCTGTTGCGGCGCACGCTCGACACGCAGGGCAAGAGCCGGGCCTGGATCAACGGCAGCCCGGCCACGGCCACCCAGCTGCGCGAGATCGGCGAACAACTGCTCGATATTCATGGACAGCACGCCTGGCAAAGTTTGACCCGCCCGCAGGCTGTGCGGGGCCTGCTGGACGCCTACGCCCGTATCTCAAGCGCCGCCCTGGCAACACTGTGGCAACGCTGGCGGCAGGCGCAAAACGAGCTGCGAGAAGCCCACGGCACGCAAGAGTCGCTGCAACGCGAGCGTGAACGCCTGGCGTGGCAAATCGGTGAAGTTGAAAAGCTGGCGCCGCAGTCCGACGAATGGGACGCGCTCAACACGGAACACGGCCGCCTGTCCAACGCGCAAGCCCTGCTGGACGCCGCGCAGGGCGCCGTGCAGGCGCTGGATGACGATGACAACAATGCGCTGAGTGCACTGCATGGTGCCTGCCAATTGCTACAACAACAGGCGCACCTGGAGCCCTGTTTCAAGGGGTTGACAGAGGTTTTAGCTTCCAGTCTGGCGCAGGTTGAAGACACCGTTCATTCGCTGCGTGCGTACCTGCGCAAGACTGAGCCTGATCCCCAGCGCCTGGGCGAGCTTGATGCGCGCATGGCCTTGTGGCTGTCACTGGCCAGACGCTACCGAAGAGCCCCTGCCGAGTTGCCCGATCTGCTGGTGTCCTGGAAGCAGGAGCTGGAAAAACTCGACGCTGCAGCCGATCTGGCGGGGCTGGAAGTCGCCGAGCAGGCCGCGCTCGCTGCCTACATGCAGGAAGCCAAGTGGCTCTCCAAGGCCCGCACAGTAGCTGCCCCGCAACTGGCCCAAGCCATCACGCAGGCCATGCAGGGCCTGGGCATGCAAGGCGGCCAATTCGAGGTGACGCTTGAAAAGTCTGCGCAACCCACGCCAAGCGGGCTGGAAGATGTCAGCTTTCTGGTCGCGGCGCACGCTGGCAGTTCACCCCGGCCCGTCAATAAAGTAGCATCCGGCGGCGAACTCTCCCGCATGGCACTGGCCATCGCGGTTACCACCAGCCAGCTCGGTACCGCGCAGACGCTTATTTTTGACGAGGTCGACGCCGGGGTGGGCGGCGCTGTGGCCGAGACTGTGGGCCGCCTCATGAGGCAATTGGGTGTTGACCGGCAAGTGCTCGCCGTCACCCACCTGCCGCAAGTAGCCGCCTGTGCCGACCACCATGTGGTGGTGGTCAAACAATTGCAGGGCAATTCGACGCTGTGCTCGGTCGCCGCTGTGCAGGACGAACAACGGGTGGCGGAAGTGGCACGCATGCTGGGTGGCGAGCACCTTTCGGGCACCACGCTGGCCCACGCCAAGGAAATGCTGCAGGGATCGGAATAAATCGATGAAAACCGAAATCCTGGATTTGCAGATCGTCCTGATCACAGGCATGTCGGGCTCCGGCAAGTCGGTGGTGCTGCATGCCCTTGAAGACGCCGGCTTTTTTTGTGTAGACAACTTGCCCCCTGAACTGCTTGCGCCCTTTGTGGCACTGCAGAAAAAGAACAAAGCCAGCCGGGTGGCGATTGCGATGGACGTTCGCAGCGCCAAGTCACTCCCCTTGCTGCCAGAGCAGCTCTCGGCCCTGCGAAAGCAGGGGGTCCTGGTCAAGTCCCTGTTTCTGGATGCCCTGACTGAAACGCTGGTACGACGCTTTTCCGAAACCCGGCGCAAGCACCCGCTGTCGCAAGCTGCCTCCGAGCACTCGGCGCAAGACCAGCGGCGTGCACTGGTGGAGGCGATTGAACTGGAACGCGAGCTGCTGGCTGATCTGCGGGAAAACGCCCATGTCATCGACACCAGCATCATTCGACCCTCGCAGTTGCAGGGCTATGTCAAATCACTGATTGCGACACCTGACGAGCAGTTGACGCTGGTGTTCGAATCGTTTGCCTTCAAACGCGGTGTACCAGGTGACGCCGACTACGTGTTTGATGTGCGCATGTTGCCGAACCCGCACTATGAGCCTGAGCTGCGCCACTTGACAGGGCAGGATGAGCCGGTCGCGGATTTTCTGAGAGAGCAGGCAGACGTCGCTCAAATGCTTGAACATATCCAGGAGTTTTTGAATTACTGGCTAGACGCCCTGGCACGCGATCATCGAAGCTACGTCACGGTGGCGATTGGCTGCACTGGCGGACAACACCGCTCGGTCTACCTGGTGGAGCAACTGGTGAAGTTGTTCGAAGGCAAGTGGGTCACTCTGAAGCGGCACCGGGAGCTGGAGGCCAAGCCTGTTAACCCTGGACCAGCAATTTCCTGACCGGTGCCGGCAAGCCCAAACGGGGCCATTCGTCCGCAGCGATCCACGCGCCCTCTGAACCCGCCATGGCAGAAGGCGGCAATTGCACTTGAACCGGGTGCAGATACAGGTCTTTGTGGGTCAGCACGTGGATAAAAGCGGGCGCGTCATGCAGCGCTGAACGGTAGCGCTCGGGAACAGCCGCTTGCAGCGCCTCGCGCTGGTCGAACCAGGGGAAGCAGTAAAGCCCGGCCCAGACGCCCGGGGCAGGCCGTTTGCTCAGCCAGACGGAAGCCTCGCCAGCCTGTGCCCACAGCAACCAGATTAACTGCGCGCTGCGCTTGAGTTTGCGGGTCTTCACCGGATATCGCTCGGGCTCGCCCAGACGCCGTGCCACACAGGACAGCGCTACCGGGCAAACCCCGCAGCCAGGTTTTTTTGCAGTACAAATCGTCGCGCCCAAATCCATCACCCCCTGCGTATAGCGCGGCATGGTTTGCCGCAGATCGGATGAGGGCAGCAACTGCGAAGCCTGATCCCAAAGCCGTCGCTCGTTGGCCGCAACGCCCAAGTCGGCATCAAAGCCCAGTACACGGGTCAGTAACCGCCTGACATTGCCATCCAGAATGGCGACCCGCTCAGCAAAACACAGAGCTGCAATGGCGGCCGCCGTGGAACGACCGATGCCCGGCAATGTTTGCAGCCCTTGCGCTGTCTGCGGAAAACCGCCAGCGTGCAAACCCATCACCTCCAGGGCGCACAAGTGGAGGTTGCGGGCGCGGCTGTAGTAACCCAGACCGCTCCACAAACCCAACACGTCGTCAAGCGGTGCAGCGGCCAGCGAGCCCACGTTGGGGAAGCGCTCCAGGAAGCGCGGGAAGTAATCCAGCACGGTCGCCACCTGCGTCTGCTGTAGCATGATTTCGGACAACCAGACCCGATAAGGATCGCGTGTGTTCTGCCATGGCAAATCGTTTCGCCCATGGGTTTTCTGCCAGTGCACCACCTGGGTGGAGAAGTTCGTCAACATCGCATTACCTGTGTTGGTCACTGCTTGTTCGAGGTGTTGGGGACAGAGCTGGTTCGCTTCGCGTAACTGCGGTCTGTCCCGCTTGCGCCCGGCATCGGCGATGCCCGGCGGGGTTTTAGGACGTTTGGCAATGGGGACAATAAAACGTCGATCGTTGCCCTTGGCGCAAGGATTTAATGGGTGTGCCACAGACCCGGCAGGCCTGCCCGTGCCGAGCGTAAACCATGACTTCAAGCTGGAAATAACCACTTTCACCGCGGGCGCTGGAGAAGTTGCGCAGCGTGCTGCCGCCCTTTGCCACCGCGCGCGCCAGCACCTCCCGGATCGCTGCGTGAAGTTTGACGACGCGTGGCCGACTCAATCGCGCCGCACTCCGGGTCGGCCTGATGCCGGCCAGAAACAGTGCCTCCGAGGCATAGATATTGCCCACACCCACCACCACGTCACCGGCCAGCAACACCTGCTTGATCGCCGCTTTGCGACGCTTCAATCCGGCATGGAACTGGTTCACATCAAAGCCTTCCGCCAAAGGCTCCATGCCAAGCTTCCCCAACAGCTTGCGGGCCTCAGGAGCGTCCTCACTGTCGGCGTAAACCACCGCCCCAAATCGGCGGGGGTCGTTGAGCCGCAGTGTGCCGTGGCTGGTCACCATCTCAAAATGGTCATGACTGCCAGCGGGTGGCAAGTGCCTTGCAAAACTCAAGCTCCCGGACATGCCCAAATGCAGCAACAGCAAGCCCTGATCAAGATCAATCAACAAATACTTGCCGCGTCTGCGCACTGCCAGTACCGATCGCCCCGCCAGTTCGACCACCGAACAGCCCAAAGGCCATCGCAAGGCTTTGCCCATGCGCACAGACAGTACTTTTGCACCGGCGATTGCATCGGCAAAACTCAATCGCGTGACTTCAATTTCGGGTAATTCAGGCATGATAAAAAAAATGGGCTGGCATGGATTATTATGGTCCGATGTCGCGTTTCAACCGTTTCCCCCTGCTTGTCGTGTTTATTTTCGCGCTGACCGCGAACGCACAAACGCCCGACAGCAAAGTGGCCGCACCGATCAGTTCGGCACTCGACAGCGAGCTCTTTTATCAGCTCTTGCTGGGGGAGCTCAATGCCCGGGAAGGGGAGTCCGGCGCAGCTTACTCGCTGATTCTTGATGCGGCGCGAAAAACGAATGACCCCAGGCTGTACCAGCGCGCCGTCGATATTGCGCTGCAGGCGCGCTCCGGCGACTCCGCACTGCTGGCAGCCCGTGCCTGGAAACAGGCCCTGCCAGCGTCAAGAGAAGCCAATCGATACGTCTTGCAGATATTGATTGGTCTAAACCGCATTGGCGAGACACTGGAGCCACTCAAGCGTGAGATAGCGGCGACAGACCCCAAAGACCGCAGTAGCGCCGTGTCAACCATCACGCGCTACTTTGCACGTGCTAGCGACAAAAAGCTTGCCGCCACCACGGTCGAGCAGGCGCTGACTGGCTATCTGGCAACGCCAGGGGTTGGCGTTTCCGCCTGGACCGCCATCGGGCGCCTGCGTTTTGATGCTGGCGACGTCAACGGGGCCGTAGATGCGGCCCGCAAAGCGCAGGCAATGGACGCCAAAGCGGAAGGCCCAGTCCTGCTGGCCTTGTCCATGATGAGCCCCAAGACGCCGCAAGCCGAGGCCATTGTGAAAAAATACCTTGAGGGCAAAGCACAGCCCGAAGTGCGAATGGCGTACGCCCGCGCTTTGCTGGACGCCCAGCGCTACGCTGAGGCGGTGGCCCAGTTGCAAGTCATCACTGCCGAAAAACCGGACTCTGCCGAAGCCTGGCTGATGCAGGGCGTACTCGAATTGCAGGACGCCAAACCCTCTGTCGCCGAGCTGTCCCTCAAGCGCTATGTGGAATTGGCGCTGGTCAAACGCACTGGCGCATCGCGCGCAGAAACGGGCCGGGGTCTGGTGCAGGCTTACCTCTCCCTGGCCCAAATTGCCGAACAAAGAAAAGATTTTTCTGAGGCCGATGCGTGGCTCAAGCGCATCGACAGCCCTGACGACCTGCTCAACGCCCAGCTTCGGCGGGCCGCCATTCTTGCCCGCCAGGGCAAGCTCGAAGAAGCGCGCAAACTGATTCGCAGCCAGCCCGAGAAGTCTCCGGCAGACGCCCGGCTGAAAGTCAGCGCTGAAGTCCAGTTGCTGCGTGACAGCAAACAATACAAGGGCGCCTATGCCATTCTGGCAGAAGCCACGGCGCGCAACCCCAATGATTTTGATCTTGTTTATGACATGGCCATGGTGGCCGAGAAACTCGGCCACCTGGAGGAAATGGAGCGCCTGCTGCGCAGCGTGATCGCCAGCAAACCGGAGTACCAGCATGCTTACAACGCGCTGGGCTACTCGCTGGCAGATCGGAACATCCGCTTGTCCGAGGCCAAACAGCTCATTTTGAGGGCGCTGGAATATGCACCAGGTGACCCCTTCATTACTGACAGCCTGGGCTGGGTTGAATTCCGCAGCGGCAATCTGGCGGAGGCTCTGCGCCTCCTTCAGGGGGCATTCAAAGCCAGGCCGGACGCAGAAATTGCAGCCCATCTGGGTGAGGTGTTGTGGACCATGGGTCGGCGTGATCAGGCCGTGAGCACCTGGAAAGAGGGCCTGCAAATCAATGCCGAGAATGAGACCCTGCTGGAAACACTCAAACGCCTGCGTGTGAAGTTGTGAGGCAGCAGGTGAAAGCCGTTTCTGCGCTGGTTTTTTTTGTCATCTTATTTATGGCTGGTTGCGCAGTTCCAACCGAGACCAGCATCTCAAATCAGTCTGAACTCTCGCCTTGGCGCGGGCGGCTGGCAGTTCGGGTCGAGTCCGACCAGCCGCAGTCTCAACCGCAGTCCTTTGCCGCCGGATTTGAGCTGACCGGCAACCCCCTGGTCGGCGAGTTGACTCTGTATACGCCGCTGGGCCAGACCGCCGCCGCCCTCTCTTGGTCTTCCCAAACTGCGACCCTGCGCAGCAATGGCGAGGTTCGCTACTTCGAGTCGCTGGACACCTTGATCAAACAGGCGGTCGGCGCCGAGATACCCGTGGTGGCACTCTTTGCCTGGCTGGCGGGTGACAACATGGTGATGGCAGGCTGGAGCGCCGACCTGTCACACCATGCCAATGGGCGGATCACGGCCCGGCGTACGCAACCGGCCCCCGTGGCAGAACTCCGTCTGGTGCTGGAGAAGTAGCACCTGATCAGTTGAGGACAGAGCTAAAGGTCTGTCCCGCAAATTTAATCAGTTGAGGACAGAGCTAAAGATCTGTCCCGCAAGTTATATGAAAATGTTCTACGACATTGCCGCCCCGGCCAAGCTCAACCTGTTTTTGCACATCACGGGCAGGAGAAGCGATGGCTATCATCTGCTGCAATCCGTCTTCATGCTGATCGACTGGTGCGACACCTTGCACTTCGACCTCCGCGCTGATGGGAAAATCAGCCGCGAAGACCTTGGCACACCGTTGCCGGTGGACGACCTGATCGTCCGCGCTGCGCGCGCCCTGAAGGCGGCCAGCAGCAGTCCGTTCGGTGTTCACATCGGAATTGAAAAACGCATTCCGACGCAGGCTGGCATGGGCGGTGGCTCGTCCGACGCAGCATCGACCCTGCTTGCACTGAACCGTCTGTGGAAACTCGACTATTGCCTGGAAAAACTCACGCAAATCGGGTTTCAACTGGGTGCCGATGTGCCATTTTTTTTGGCTGGACACAATGCCTGGGTCGAAGGTATCGGTGAAAAAATGAGCCCTGTCGCCCTGCCAGCAGCTCGCTTTTTAGTGGTTAAACCAGCCGAAGGGCTGGAAACAAGACTGATTTTCTCGGACCCCTGCCTGAAAAGAAACAGTGAAACTGCTATAATCTCAGGCTTCGCTGCAGATGCATTCGGTTTTGGCCGTAACGACTTGCAGAGCGTTGCCCAAAGACTTTGCCCCGGCGTGACCCAAGCCCTTGAATGGCTTGCTTTGCACGGGCTCAGTGGCCGGATGACAGGCTCTGGAAGCGCGGTGTTTGCACAAGTATTGCAGGAGTTTGACTTGCCGGGCGGGCCAAGCGCGTTTCAGGTCAGGTTGTGCAACAGTTTGGCTGTTCATCCCCTGGTGGGCTGGGCAAGCAGCGACAGTTTATCGGGAAAATTATCGGTTGGTGGCGTTTAAGCTGCCGACCCGTGTAGGGGAGTCGCCAAGTTGGTTAAGGCACTGGATTTTGATTCCAGCATGCGAAGGTTCGAATCCTTCTTCCCCTGCCAAATATTGGATCGTACGTACCGTATGCTGAACGTACAAACGAAAATGTTACTCAATCGCTGGAATACTCATGCAGGCTCCTCAACCCCCTGATTTCATGGTTTTTACCGGCAATGCCAATCCCGGTATGGCGGCGGAAATTGCCCGCTATCTGAATATTTCGCTGGGTGCCGCCACGGTTGGCCGTTTCTCCGATGGTGAAGTGACCGTCGAAATCAAACAGAACGTGCGCGCCCGGGACGTCTTTGTGGTGCAGTCCACTTGCGCGCCGACCAACGAGAACCTGATGGAATTGCTGATCATGGTGGACGCGCTCAAGCGCGCCTCAGCAGAACGCATCAGTGCCGTGATTCCGTATTTTGGTTATGCACGGCAAGACCGTCGTCCGCGCTCAAGCCGTGTGCCCATTACCGCCAAGGTCGTGGCCAACATGCTGCAGGCCGTCGGTGTGGCCCGCGTGTTGACCATGGATTTGCATGCTGACCAGATTCAGGGGTTTTTTGATATCCCGGTCGACAACATTTATGCGTCCCCCGTGTTGCTGGGAGATTTGCGTCAGAAAAACTATGAAGACCTGATCGTGGTGTCGCCCGATGTGGGTGGCGTGGTGCGTGCCCGCGCCCTGGCCAAGCAGCTCAATTGCGACCTCGCCATCATCGACAAACGTCGCCCCAAAGCCAATCTGAGCGAGGTGATGCACGTCATCGGTGAAATCGACGGACGCAACTGCGTCATCATGGACGATATGATCGACACCGCGGGTACCTTGGTCAAAGCAGCGGAGGTCTTGAAGGAGCGCGGCGCGAAAAAGGTTTACGCGTATTGCACGCACCCCATTTTTTCGGGCCCCGCCATTGAACGCATCACCAGTGGCAATGTGCTCGATGAAGTGGTCGTCACCAACACCATTCCTCTGAGCCAGGCGGCGGCTGCCTGCCAGAAAATTCGGCAACTGAGCGTGGCACCGCTGATCGCCGAGACGATCCAGCGCATTGCCAAGGGTGAGTCCGTCATGAGTTTGTTCTCGGATCAGGAGAATCTTTTTTGAAGCTTTGTGGGACAGACCGCAGCTACGCGAAGCGAGCCAGCTCTGTCCCCAACTGATTGTCGGATGTTGGAAGTTCACTTTGTGGGACAGACCGAATCCTGAGACTTTGTGGGACAGACCGCAGCTACGCGCAGCGAGCAAGCTCTGTCCTCAACCGTTCAAAGTGCCAGTTCTGCCCCCAACTGATCAGATACCTGTCCAGACAAAAAGCGGATTCGCGCACCCAACAAACAGATGCCGGGTCCTTGTTAAACCGGAGTCACACTGGTCGCGGTGGACTCCTCCAGGAGTAGAAACTATGAAATTCGTCGCTTTTGAGCGCTCAAAGCAGGGTACGGGTGCGAGCCGCCGTCTCCGCATCGCCGGTCGCACGCCCGGTATCGTCTATGGTGGCTCTGGTGAACCTCAGCAGATCGAGATTGACCACAATGCACTGTGGCACGCCTTGAAGAAAGAAGCCTTCCATGCCACCGTTCTGGACATGGAAATGGGCGGCAAAGACAGCAAAGTCTTGTTGCGTGACGTGCAAATGCACCCCTTCAAGCAGCTCATCCTGCACATTGACTTCCAGCGCGTCGATGCCAACACCAAACTGCACATGAAGGTACCCCTGCACTACAGCGGCGATGAAAACTCGCCCGCTGTCAAAACAGAAGGCTGTGTCGCCAATCACGTGGTGACCGAGATTGAAGTGCTGTGCTTGCCTGCCGACTTGCCCGAGTTCATCGCGGTGGATTTGAGTGGCCTGAAAAAAGGCGCATCACTGCACTTGAACGACATCACATTGCCCAAGGGTGTGACGGCTGTGACACGTGGCAAAAACAACCCGGTTCTGGTGTCTGTGGTGGCCGTTGCTGGCGCAGAAGCGCCTGTTGTAGCAGCGGCAGCAGCGCCCGTAGCAGCGGTTGCTGCGCCCGCAGCCGCCGGCAAGGCAGCTGGCAAGGCAGCACCCGCCGCCGCCAAAGCACCTGCAGTGAAAGCACCTGCAGCCAAGAAGAAGTAATCTTAAATAGATTACCCGTTCGGTCCCAATAACGGCCCACTTCGGTGGGCCGTTTCGTTTAATTTGGGGTCAGATTCCAAATTCGTCATCCGAGCCGGACGGTTACACTGCGGCGCTATGCGTCGCAACGAGATTGGAATCTGACCCCAATTAAACATGATCAGACTCTTTGTTGGTCTTGGTAATCCCGGCCCCGAATATGAATCGACCCGTCACAACGCGGGTTTCTGGTGGCTGGATGCGGTCGCACGCGAGCTCAAAACAAGCCTCGTGATGGATAAAAGCTACCACGGCCTGGCGGCGCGAACGTCCGTCAACGGGCAAACGGTATGGCTGCTGAAACCGCAAACCTTCATGAACCTGTGCGGCAAGTCAGTCGTTTCACTGGCGCGTTTTTTCAAAATTGCGCCGCAGGAAATACTGGTGGCACACGATGAGCTCGATATCGTTCCCGGCGAGGCCAAACTCAAGCTCGGAGGCAGCCACGCCGGACACAACGGTTTGCGCGACATTCATGCCCAACTCGGCACCGACGACTACTGGCGCCTGCGCTTGGGTGTCGGACATCCGGGCGTCAAGTCTGAGGTCATCAACTGGGTGCTGAAAACCCCCTCGCTCGATCACCGGCTGGCGATTGACCAAAGCATTGCCCGCGCGCTCACGGCCCTGCCACACTTGCTGGCGGGCGACATGGAGAAAGCCACCCTGCGAGTGCACACCAGCAAGCCGCCCAGGCCCAAACCACCGAAGCCTGAAAATACAGCTCCGTAAATCCAGATTCGCCGAAGCCCTTCGAACAGGAAACACCCGATGCAAAGCCCGTCACTGAACGCTTTAGTTTTAATAGCTATTACCGCTTTATCGACAGCGACCTCAGCTCAAAGTGTTTACAAATGTGGTGACACCTACAGCCAGCTACCCTGCCCTGGCGGTGTTGTCGTCGACGCCACAGACCAGCGAACCAGTGCCCAAAAAGCGCAGTCCGATTTGGCAACCGGTCGCGACGCCCGAACCGCCGAGGCCATGGAGAAGGCACGCTTGCAGCAGGAAAAAATAGACCTTGCTGCCAACACGCCGAGGGTTAAGCCAGCAAGCCCTGATAAAGCAAAAAACACGCAAACAAGCCCGGCGAAGAAGAGGAAACAGGCTTCAAAAAAGCGCGTCGATAAAAAGGGCGTAGCGCCTCACCCAAAAGATGAACTGTCTCAAAGCCCAAAAAGTCAATGACCCTAAGAGCTTGCTGATTGCCTCATTTCTAACTGTAGTCGCCGGTACTTTTGCCACAGTGTTTCCCGGTCTTCCACCCGCTGCGGGTTGACCGGGATGCAAGCCACCGGGCACACCTGGACGCACTGGGGTTCGTCAAAATGACCCACGCACTCGGTGCATTTATCAGGGTCGATCTCATAGATTTCCTGGCCCAGATAAATGGCCTCGTTAGGGCACTCAGGCTCGCACACATCGCAGTTGATACACTCGTCGGTGATGATCAAAGCCATGGCTTGGCATCCACTATAGGGTCAAAAGTATTCGAACTAAACAACATGGATCGAATTATCGGCGTTTCGGCGCAGGGCAAGCCCAACACCCTACTGGCATCATGCCCTTGCACAACACGGCGATCTGACCAGTTTTTATGGGTTTATTTCTCTTCAAACGCTTCTTGACACTGCTGGTTACCCTGGTGGGGGCCTCGGTCGTGGTGTTTCTGGTGCTGGAAATTCTGCCCGGCGATGCGGCCCAAATTTTGATGGGACCAGACGCTGCGCCAGACACCGTTCAGGCGCTGGCCACCAAGCTGGGACTGGACCGTCCCCCCATGGAACGCTACTGGCAGTGGGTCATCGGACTGCTGGTGGGTGAGATGGGTGTGAGTTATACCTACAGCACGCCGGTGTTCGAACTGGTACTCGAACGCCTGGCCGTGACGGTGCCGCTGGCCGTGATGGCCATGCTGTTGACCACCGTCCTGGCACTGGCAGTGGGTATTTATGCCGCCTCGCGCCACAACCGTCTGGGTGATGTCGGCTTGATGGGCTTGACCCAGATCGGCATCGCGGTGCCTAATTTCTGGTTTGCGATTCTGCTCATTTTGCTGTTCTCGGTTCACCTCCAGTGGTTTTCGGCGGGCGGTTTTCCGGGCTGGGGTGAGGATGCTGCGCAGTCTCTTAAATCCCTGCTGTTGCCGGCGCTCTCGCTGGCCGTGGTGCAGGCCGCTATTTTGGCGCGCATCACCCGTTCGGCGGTGCTCGACGTACTGCGGGAAGACTTTGTGCGTACCGCGCGGGCCAAGGGCTTGTCGCAGCGTGCCACCCTGTGGCGCCATGTGCTGCGCAATGCCATGATTCCGGTGCTCACCGTCATGGGGCTGCAATTTGCCAACCTGCTCGCGGGCACGATCGTGGTGGAAAACGTTTTTTACCTGCCGGGACTGGGGCGGCTGGTGTTCCAGTCCATCTCCAACCGGGATCTGATCGTGGTGCGTAATTGCGTCATGTTGCTGGCCGCCATGGTGATTGTTGTCAACTTCGTGGTGGACGTGTTGTACGCCGTGATCGATCCGCGCGTGAAGGCGAACGATCTATGAGCCAGACTGCAAGGGCACACCCGCCGGTCAGCTTGGTGTCACGCGCGCTGACACATCGCAGTTTTGCGATCGGCGCTGTGCTGACCCTGCTGCTGCTATCGACCGCGGCCTTGTCGCTGGTCTGGACCCCCTGGTCGCCGTATGAAATCGACATGACGGCCAAGCTGCAGCCACCCGATGCGCAGCACTGGCTGGGTACCGATCCTTTTGGCCGCGATGTCACCTCCTTGCTGCTGGTCGGTGCGCGCAATTCAATTCTGGTGGGTGTTATTGCCGTCAGCATTGGTTTGCTCGCTGGCACCGCCCTGGGCCTGCTGGCGGCAGCACGACGCGGCTGGCTGGAGGAGCTGATCATGCGACTGGCCGATTTCACCTTTGCATTTCCCGCCATTTTGTCTGCCATCATGATGACCGCCGTGTTTGGCGCCGGCATCGTCAACGCCATCATTGCCATCGGCATTTTCAATATTCCCGTTTTTGCCCGCGTCACGCGGGCCAGCGCCAACGCCGTGTGGTCGCGTGAGTTCGTGCTGGCGGCGCGCGCCAGTGGCAAAGGGCCATGGCGTATCACGCTCGATCATATCTTGCCCAATATTGCGTCGGTGCTGATCGTGCAAGCCACCATCCAGTTTGCGCTGGCGATCCTGGCCGAGGCCGCGCTTTCCTATCTGGGTCTGGGCACCCAGCCGCCGCAACCCTCATGGGGCCGCATGCTGGCCGAGGCGCAAACGCTGTTGTTTCAGGCCCCTCTGCTGGCCGTGTTTCCGGGTCTGGCCATTGCCATGGCCGTGCTGGGCCTGAACTTGTTGGGCGACGGCCTGCGCGACCTGATGGATCCACGTCTGGCCCGCAAGCGCTAGAACCCCCCATGCCACTGCTTGAAGTTCAAAATCTATCCGTGCGGCTACCAACCCAGCGCGGCCCGGCGGATGCGGTTCGCGGTGTGAGTTTCAATCTGGAACGCGGTGAGACGCTGGGCCTGATCGGGGAATCCGGTTGTGGCAAGTCGATCACGGCGTTGTCACTGATGGGCTTGCTACCGGAGCGCTCGGTAGTTTCTGGCAGCATCCGCTTTGAGCAGCAGGAGCTGGTAGGCCTGGATGACGCTGCCCTGCAGCGATTGCGCGGCAACCGCATCGGCATGATTTTTCAGGAGCCCATGACGGCGCTGAACCCGGTGCACACCATCGGGCACCAGGTAGCAGAGCCGCTGCGCCTGCACCGCGGGGCCTCTGCCAAGGGAGCGCGACAGCAAGCCATTGCCCTGCTTGACCGCGTTGGCATTGCCGATGCCGCGCGCCGCGTTGATGCTTACCCGCATCAGTTCTCAGGCGGTCAGCGCCAGCGCATCACCATCGCCATGGCGCTGGCCTGCGGGCCTGATCTGTTGATCGCCGATGAGCCCACCACCGCACTCGATGTGACCATCCAGGGACAAATTCTGGATCTCATCAGCGACCTGGTGCAGGAGCGCGGCATGGCCCTGCTGCTGATCTCCCACGACCTGGGCGTCATCGCCCAGAATGCCTCCCGCATGCTGGTGATGTACGGCGGCACGGTGGTGGAAAGCGGTCCGGCGTCGGCGGTTTTTGCCGACATGGCACACCCCTACACACGCGGCCTGTTTGGCGCCCGGCCGCAACTCGGGGCGGCCCGCGGCACTCGCTTGACGACCATCGTTGGCAGCGTGCCGGAACTGATAGACCTGCCCGCCGGTTGCCCTTTTTTTGAGCGCTGCCCTTTGGCCATTGCCGAGTGCGCCAGCACCCGGCCCGCACCCAGCGAGCTGGGCCAGTCACACCAGGCGAGCTGCCTGCGCCTTGATGCCGTGTCCGCCGCCACGGCAACTACCGGGGACACGCCATGACTGAACCCCTGCTGCAGCTGGACCAGGTGACCCGCAGCTATGCCTTGCCACGGCAGCGGCTTTGGGCCGCGCCGCCGCTGGTGCACGCTTTGCATGGGGTGAGCCTGCGCATGACAAGCGGAAAAAGCCTGGGTCTGGTCGGCGAGTCCGGTTCCGGCAAGTCCACCCTGGCGCGTCTGGTGATGGCGCTGGAGTCACCGACGACCGGCTCGGTCCATCTGCTCGGGCAAGAACTGCATCAGCTCAGCCCCGCCGCCTTGCGCGCTGCGCGGCGCAACTTCCAGATGGTGTTTCAGGACCCCTACGGTTCGCTCGACCCGCGCCAGACGGTGGAGCGCATCGTCACCGAACCGCTAGCCGCGCTGGGCGACACCAGCGCGTTCGACATGCGCGCCATGGCCATGGAAGTTCTTGAGTCGGTCGGCCTGCGCAGCGCTGACCTGAGCAAGTACCCGCATGAGTTCTCAGGCGGCCAGCGCCAGCGCGTGGCGATCGCCCGCGCCCTCATCACGCGCCCCAGACTGATCGTGGCCGACGAGCCGGTCAGCGCCTTGGACGTCTCGGTCCAGGCCCAGGTCCTCAACCTGATGCAGGATCTGGCGCAACAATTTGGCGTCACTTATCTGCTCATCAGCCATGATTTGGCCGTGGTCAATCACCTGTGCGAAGAAGTTGCTGTTATCTACCAGGGGCGCATTGTGGAGCAAGGCTCCCCGCTGACGCTGTTCCGTGCCGCCGCCCATCCCTACACCCGTGCACTGCTGGACGCGGTACCCCGTATGACCCCCAACCCGACACCGGGCCAAAGGAAACGCACCCTCATGGTCGCGCCGCGCCAGCATCCTGCCACCGCCTGTCCTTATGCCCCGCGCTGCCCGCAGGCACAAGCACTGTGTGACCTACAGCGGCCTGAACTCAGGGCGGTGAGCGAGGGACATCAGGTAGCCTGCCATTTTGGAGCCGCTCCTGCGCTGCTCCCCTGAGGGCGGCAATGGTATGGTTCGACTGGTTGCAGTGCCGTGTTTTGGTTCAGAACCCAATTTTTTGACAGGAGAAGTCAGCATGATCAATCGTCGTTACATCCTCAACTCTGCGGCCGCCAGTGCGGCGCTGGCCGCGCTGCCATTGACTGCCACAGCGCAAGCTAAAAAAGACAGCGTGGTGCTGGCCATGGCGCTGGAGCCGCCCGGACTCGACCCCACTGCCGGGGCGGCATCTGCCATTGCGGAAATCGTGCAATACAACCTGTTCGAGACCCTGACCAAAATCAACTCTGACGGCACCGTCTCGCCGCTGCTGGCCGAGAGCTGGGAAGTGTCGCCCGATCTTAAAACCTACACCTTCAAACTGCGCAAGGGTGTGAAGTTCCAGAACGGGGAAGCTTTCAATGCCAGCAGCGTGAAGTTTTCGTTCGAGCGCGCGGGTGCCGAGAAAAGCACCAACAAGGACAAACGTACTTTTGCCAGCATGGACAGCGTGGCGGTGATTGACGAGCACACCGTCGTCATCCTCAATAAATCACTCGACCCCGACTTTTTGTTCTTGATGGGACAGGCCACCGCCATCATCGTGGAGCCCAAAAGCGTGGACAGCAATGCCACCAGGCCGGTTGGCACAGGCCCTTACCAACTGGCGGCCTGGAACAAGGGTTCTTCCGTCACTTTAGCCAAGTGGGAGGGCTACCGGAGTGCTGCCAGCATCAAGATGAGACGAGTCACTTTCCGCTTTATCAGCGATCCGGCGGCCCAGGTTGCCGCCCTGCTGGCGGGCGATGTCGATGCCTTCCCCCGCGTCACACCGCGCAGCGTGCCGCAATTCAAAACCAACGCCAGGTTCCAGGTGCTGGTGAGCGGCTCGCGCGCCAAGACCATTCTGGCCATCAACAACAAGAAAAAACCACTCGATGATGTGCGTGTGCGCCGTGCCATTGCCGCCGCGATTGACCGCCAGGCCGTGATTGAGGGCGCGGGCGACGGCTATGGCGCGCCGATTGGCAGCCACTATGTGCCCGGGGCATTTGGCTATGTCGACACCACCGGCATCAACCCGTTCAACATCGAAAAAGCCAAGGCCCTGCTGGCCGAGGCAGGCATCAAGACGCCTTTGGAGTTGAGCCTGAAATTGCCACCCCCACCCTATGCACGCCAGGGCGGCGAAGTGATTGCCGCCCAACTGGCCAAGATCGGCATCGTGGCCAAAATCGAGAATGTGGAGTGGGCCCAGTGGCTCAGCGGCACCTACACCAACAAGAACTACGACCTCACCATCATCTCGCACGTAGAGCCGTTTGACCTGGGCAACTTCGCCAAGACCGGCTACTACTGGGGTTACGAATCGCCCCAGTTCAACGCCTTGTTCGACAAGATTCAGAATGCGCCACGTGCGGCAGATCGCGCCAAGTTGCTGGGTGACGCGCAGCGCATGCTGGCCAACGATTCGGTGCATGCCTTTTTGTACCAGCCGCAATGGATCACGGTGGCCAACAAAAACCTCAAAGGGCTGTGGAAGAACATGCCGATTTTTGTCAACGACCTGGCCACGCTATCGTGGTCGTGAGGCTGCATGAGCTCGGCGCCCACGCCCTGATCGCGGCCTACCGTCAACGCGCGCTCTCACCGGTGGAGGTGGCTCAATCGGTGCTTGACCACATTGAGCGCTGGGAGCCGCACCTCCATGCCACTTATCTGTTGCGTCCGGACGCGGTGCTGGCACAGGCACGGGCCTCCGAGGCGCGCTGGCAACGCAGCGAGCCTTGTGGGGCGCTGGACGGCGTGCCTGTCACCATCAAGGAAAACATAGCCACCCGGGGCGACCCGATGCCGCTGGGAACCCTGGCTACCGAGCTGACGCCCGCAGCAGCCAACGCGCCGCCGGCACAGCGCCTGTTGGAGGCCGGTGCCGTCATGGTGTGCAAGACCAGCATGCCCGACTACGGCATGCTCTCCAGCGGTTTGTCCAGCTTTCACCCGCTGGCGCGCAACCCCTGGGACCTGAGCAAAACGCCCGGCGGCTCCAGCGCAGGCGGTGGGGCGGCCGCCGCAGCAGGCTATGGCCCGCTGCACATCGGCACCGACATTGGCGGCTCGCTGCGTCTGCCGGCCGGTTGGTGCGGCATTTTCAGCCTCAAGCCGAGTCTGGGCCGCATCCCGATTGATCCACCCACCACCGGTCGCGCGGCCGGCCCCATGACGCGCACCGTAGCGGACGCGGCTTTGATGATGCAGGTGCTGTCGCTGCCGGATGCACGCGACAGCATGAGCCTGCCGTACCAGGCCATCGCCTGGGACCAGTTTGACGAAGGCGTGGACAGACTGCGCGGACTCAGGATCGGCTTGTTGCTGGAGGCTGGTTGCGGCCTGCCGGTGGAGCCCGAAGTGCGCGCCGCCATTGAACACGCTGCGCATATTTTTGAGCGCGCTGGTGCCAGCATCGAGCCGATGTCACCGTTCATGACGCAGGCCATGCTGGCTGGCATGGACCACGCATGGCGCATGCGCTCGCACCTTGAACTGTCCAATCTCCCGGCTTCCAAAAAAGCCAGCGTACTGCCTTACATCCAGCAATGGGCTGACAGCGCGGCGGGCATGAGCGGGCCGCAGGTGTTCACGGCCATCAACCAGTTTCATGCCACGCGTGTGACCACGGTGCGCGCCTGCCAGCTATTTGATTATGTAATCTCGCCCACTTCACCCATGCCAGCTTTTGCGGCCGAGCTGCCCTCGCCCACCAACGACCCGCTGCGTCCGCTGGAGCACATCGGCTTCACCGTGCCTTACAACATGTCGGAGCAACCGGCCGCCTCGATCAACTGCGGCTATACCGAAAGCGGCTTGCCGATCGGCCTGCAGATTGCCGGCCGACGCTTTGATGATCTGGGCGTGTTGCAGGTGTCGCGGGCTTTTGAGTTGCTGCGCGATCCGCAGCGACCGTGGCCCCAAGCGCCAATTCAACTCTGAGCCACCTGCGCAGCGTGTTGCGCGACAAACCAGTTTGTGCCTGCCTAAAAATCAGGCAGAGCCACTAAAACATCGGGGTCAGTTTTGGGTCGGCGTCAACAATTCACTTCCAACATTCAACCACCGTCGTCCACTTCCTCGCCTCATCTGCCAGGTTGGCGGTGTTCTTGTTGAAGGACATGAGCCCGCCCGTGGCGTAATCGACCTTGTGGGCGTCGAGGAACGACTTGAGTGTCTGGCCGCCGACAGCAAAGTTCACGTTCTGCCCAACCTGCCCGGTGGTCTTCGCCATCCTGGCGTCGGAAAGTTTCATCGACACCACGCCAACCACTTCGCCCTTTTTGTTCAGCACCGGGCTGCCACTGAACCCGGCTGAATCGGGGCGGTGATCTGAATCTGGTTGGTGTTGTTGCCGAGGCCTGTCAGTGCGCTCACCAAGCCTGGTGTGAGATTGCCGCCTGACGACAGCAACGCATTGAGCGGGAACCCGAACACCACGATGTCATCGCCTTGGCGCAGTTTGGCCGGATCGGCGTTGATCGTCGCCGTGGCATTGACCGTGCCTGGAACCTGAAGCAGCGCAAGATCATTCACCACATCCGACGTGCTGACCTTAACCACCCCGTCACGACCTTCGACACGAAGCTCTTTGCATCCGTCAATGACGTGATGGTTGGTGATGGCCTGCCCCGCCTTGCCGATGATAAAGGCGGTGCCGGCTCCCTGCTTGGTTAGCACACCTGGTGTGCTTGTATTCGCAGCGGCAGGCCTGCCTTCACGCACGAGAATCTGCCCCATCTTCCAGTTGGACGAGAGGCGTTGAGCTTCGGCCTTTTCTATGGAAGATAGCCTGGCTTCGTATAGATCCCGGTTGATAACGGCAATTTCTGCCTCAACACCTGCAGCCCTGCCTGCAGCCAAATTTCCATACTCCATAGGCGGCCCATTATGCGGACTTCCTGTCTTGCTGCTGGGCCGCGATCCAGCGTTGCTCAAACGTCATCGGGCTGACGTAGCCCAACGTCGAGTGCAATCTCTTGTGGTTGTAAAAAGTTAGCCAGTCAATCACCTCGTCCATGGCCTCGC
>JAUXOA010000065.1 GCA_030682475.1 Rhodoferax sp.
TAAAAAATCCAAAAAAGTCAGGGAGAAATTACCAAGAAAGGAAGTCAGAACCAGGCTGGCCAAAAAGTTGATAATTTAGCCGTCCTGCCTGGGGGAATTTGACTGGCCAAAGGTGGGGGAATTTGAAGTGGCCATCAGGGAGTTTACTTGAATTTGCCGAAATATAATTGCTGTTAATTTTTCGTATTTCAAAAAAAGCACGCTATAAAAAGCGTGCGTATCACAAATCACAAAATAAATCTGAATTTAGTAGCCGCGCGATCATCCAGGTGACGCGCGGACGACTGCTTTAGGGCTTCTTAGGGGTTTTGTAGGGCACTTCTTTCTGGAAAGGTTCCCAGATGGTGTCATAGCCGATATAGCCCTTTTCATTTGCCGGCTTTTGACGGGTTGTCAGAAAACGACTCTTACCCTCGGGAACCTTGGGCCTGGTTTTAGGTGCTTCGCTCATAGTCATAACTCCTTAATGGTTGAAACGGGAGGATTTTAAACAGGTACGTCAGCACCTCCCACTGAACTGACGAAATTATACTATCTATCGCTTGTAATGTCCTCTCCTGGGAATCACATGCCGCACACCGCCCTGGGGATTTTCAACATCACCCTTATAACGGGGAATGATGTGAATATGTACATGAAAGATACTCTGCCCAGCCGCCGGCCCTATGTTAACGCCGATGTTGTAGCCGTCGGGTTTAAACTCTTCGTCCAGCAACTTTCGTTCCTCGTTTATCAGCGCCATGCAGGCGTTGATCTCTTCGGGTGTCAGCTCAAAAAAGCTGGCAACATGGCGACGCGGGATGACCACCGTGTGACCCGGGCTCACCGCGTACGAATCGCGCGCACTGTACGCCAGTTCGTTATTCCGGAAAACCCCTTGTGGTTCTGTACAAAACAGACATGGGTTATTGGGGTCACGCTTTTTTTCCTGTTTTTCTTCAGCCATCAACTTCTACATCCTAATGCCAATTGGACTAAAAATAAACTGGCTCGCAACATGTGCACGGTGGATTTTCATAATTGAGCGCCAACCGCAAGTGCCAGCGACTTTGCCTTATTCATTTGCTCCTCGCAATGCTTTAAACAGAGCGGCTGCAGGGCATGCGGAAAACATTCAACAATCAATTCAAACTCATCAGCGACTTCGTCGGCAAGCGCAGTATCATTTGTTAACTCAGCCAGCACGTTTCTTGCGGTAGACCTGTTTACCTTGCACAGTACTGCCAGATGAATGGGAAGTTGCTGCTCCATGCATACTGTCAATGCCGTTTCATAAGAGCGTATTGACTCTCCCAGGCGATCCGAGTTTTCCTCGGCTTCACCCAAATTATGCAGGACTGCACCACAATTATTGTGTGCAGCGGCTAGCTCGAATGCGTAATTATCAGCATCGAGTACGGCCAATGCATTTTTATAGGCGACGACGGACTTTTGAAAAGTACGGTTACCTTTAAGAAGTTTGCCATGCGTATGGAAAGTAGCGCCAAGTTGATGCATGACGGACGACCATTCTTCAGGAGTCTCTTTTCGAGACCATTCCAATAACGCATTAGTATAAGCATTGATGGATGCTTTCAATAATTGCGAGTCATCCTGTTGCCGGCCCAAGGCCTGCTTTGCAGTCCCCAGATTGTAATGTGTTGCTGCCCAGTCGATGGGTGACTTTTCCTGGGTAACCACTTCCAGTGCATTGTTAAAACACTGAATGGCCTTTTCAAACAATTCAACATCTCTGCGCTGCTGCCCCTGTGTCGCAAGAATATTTCCAAGACTATTCTGTGTCGCAGCCCAGGCGAATGGCTCCTGATCGCGATATTCGTCTGTCAGCGATCTCTCAAGGGCCTCACGCGTACACTCAAGAATATTAGAACTGAAACGGTGCTGTTCAAAATTCCCCCGCGTGTAAAGGAAATTATCAGCTACGGTTACCTTGTTATCCGGAGTAGCCGCTTTGACCAACTCATCGCCAAGCATGCCTATAGAGCTGGCGATTGCACGTTCCAGGGCCTTATTGTCCGGGTAAAACAGATAAGTATTTGAGAATTTCATTTATGTACGGCTGAGAATTTCATTGATGTCCGGGTCGGCGCCAACAGCCCCGCCAAGGTCGATTTCTTCATCGGTAGCATCACGTATCGTCAGAACTTCCAGCCTGAATACGACTTCTCTGCCACACAGTGGATTATTACCGTCGACGGTTAATGTTTTGTCATCGAACCGGGTAACGATAAAGTTTCTGGGCTCACCCTTCTCATTTTCCATGGTGATGGTCATACCGATCTCTCGATACTCTTCAGGAACATTTTCGATGCGATCGGTAAACACCAGCGATTCGTCTCTCTCACCATATAACAGTTTAGTATCAACCGGTATTTCGATGATATCGCCGACTTTCTTGCCATCCAGGTGTTTTGTCACCTGTTCAGACATCACATCATTCACTCCATGTACATAACCCAGAGGATAATCAACGGTAACCAGTACGTCACCGGTTTTTTCATCGATGACCTTATAATTTAATTCAACGAATTTTTCGTTTTGTATTGTATCTGACATGACTAGAAAGGCCTGTTAACGATAAAGTTGTCTTAGAACAGCGTAGCACCAAAAATTTTGACCTTGTCCTTTTCATAACCCAGAACCAGTCTGCCCAGCCATTCACTTTTATCCTTGGAGTTAGTCTGTTTATAGAGAACCGTTACATATTCACCACGTCGTATAATGCCGAGGTATTTGTAATCGGTTGACAAATTTTTCGCCAAATCGCTTCTTGCAAACTGCTTACCCATCTCGATTTCATTTGCACCCATTTGCATAGCCGTTGAGAAATTTCGGGTGAAAGCGCCATAGTTTTTCTCATTCGAGTATTTAACAAGGTCAGCCCACATCGGGTTCGCCAGCGCTAAAATATCTTCATCTGTTTTTTCAATAATATTCATCATTCAATTGTTCATTTAAACATATATTGGTTTTACAGGACTATCGACCGTATAAAGACTGCACACTATAAACTATAGAAAAAAAAGGCCAACATATAAAATATGTTGGCCTTTTTACGCAAACAAATATTAACTGGGTTGTAAAATCAAGCCGTTATTTGCTTAACCCTTATTTTCATCTTCCAGGTGGTAAAGGGGCGCCTTTTCCATGGTGTACTCACCTGTTTTGCGATCGCGATGAGAAACTGTCAGCACGTGCCAGTTTTTATCGTCCAGCTTCATCGCATCACCACGGTAGTAGTAACCAGGCCAGCGCGTTTCCTTACGGAACAAAGTATGCTGGAACACACTTTCAGAAGTACGCACACGGTGATTTAATTCCCATGCACGCAACAGCTCGTGAATATCCGATGCTGCAATCTTCTCCATGTCTTCCTCAAGAGTTTTAAGCTTCTTAAGACCAATTTGGAGCAGTTTTTCGTTGGTCATGTAGTTGACACCAAAACCACCACAGTACTCGTCCATCAGTTTCTGCAAGCGATCCAGACCCTGTTTTGGATTGATGAAGTTAGGATTGACTGAACCCCCAACGACTTCGTTGCTATAAACCCGATAGGTCTCTAGCGGCTTGTATATCTTCTCTTTCAGGTCGGCAATTTGCTTGTCAGAAACGACAATGCCTTCGCCCTTACCGTCGTCGATATACTTGCACGCCGCTTTAGCCGCCAGGCGACCTTCAGTGAAAGAACCCGATGAGAACGCGTGTGGTGTACCACCGACCGCATCACCCGCGCCAAACAGACCTTCAACCGTGGTCATACGGTTATAGCCCCAGTAGTACTCTGGCGGAGATATGTCTTCAGGACCCGAGCACCATGCACCGCAACCCGTTGCGTGCGAACCCATGACGTAAGGCTCGGAAGTGGTTAATTCAGGGTTTTCGTATTTAGGATCAACGTCCGTTGAAGCCCAAAGCACCGCTTGACCCACGGTCATGCCCAGGAAGTTGTGCCAGCCGATCTCTTCAAGATGAGGATCCTGGAAGGCTTCCATGGTCACCATGTGAATCGGACCGCGACCGGCATTCACCTCAGAGATAAAGGCATGGTTACGCAAACAGGTCGGAATAGGCTTGTGGGACAAGTGCTGTCCTTCCGTATCCAGGTATTCTTTACCGACCATTTCCGTCAGAGCCGGGAACCACTTGGATTCATACTCTTCACCCACACCATTTTGGGTATAAGTCTTGAGGTGCAGGAAATAGGCACCGACCGGGCCGTAACCGTCCTTGAAGCGGGCCAGTACGATACGGTTTTCCATCTGCGTCATCTTCGCACCGGCTTCGATCATCAGACCATACGCAGATCCCGATGACCATGGTGCGTACCAGACACGACCCGCACCTTCACCGACTGAGCGCGGCTTGAAGATGTTCGAGGCACCACCGGCACCGCAGATCACAGTCTTGGACTTGAAGACATGGTAGTTACCCGTACGTACATTGAAGCCCACGGCACCCGCGACACGGTTCTCCTTGGAATCATCCATCAGCAGATGGGTGACGCAGACACGGTTGAATACCTTGTCGGCCGATTTTTTTGCGGCTTCGGCAACAATCGGCTTGTAGGATTCACCGTGAATCATGATCTGCCAGCGACCTTCACGCATGTAGCTACCCGTCTTCGGGTTTTTCATCAGCGGCAGGCCCCAATCTTCAAACATGTGAACACTAGAGTCAACGTGGCGCGCCATATCAAAAGCCAGATCCTCACGCACCATACCCATCAGGTCCATCCGCGCATAACGGACGTGATCTTCCGGATTGTTCTCACCCCAGCGTGTACCCATGTAACAGTTAATCGCGTATAAACCCTGGGCGACCGCACCAGAACGATCGATGTTTGCTTTTTCTGCAATGACGATTTTTTTGTCCTTGCCCCAATATCTTGCTTCAAACGCAGCACCGGTGCCACCAAGGCCAGCACCTGCTACCAGAATATCGATATCGTCTTCAATAATTGTTTTGTAAGTCATTTTAGTAGTCCACCACTTCTTGAAGTTTCAAACCATTCGATTTCAGCGTATGTAAACCGCCGTCATCCATGCGGACATATTTAGGCTCGTTAAACAATAACTGACTGTCGCGCATTTCCTTGCTTGGAGCAGGTTCGTCTCCGAGTTTAGGTATCCCCGTGCCCCAGGGCTTAGTTGTGATAGGCGCTAGCAGCTCCAGATCTTTTTTACCGTTGCGGAACTTGATGCGCCACGCAATCGTGCCTTTTTCTTCATCACGAATCACTCGAACACTGTGTCCAAGTGGTGCAAAGTCGGCATAACCGCGTACATCAATCGCCTGGTGCGGGCAGGCTTTTACACAGGAGTAACACTCCCAGCACATGCTGGGTTCGATGTTGTAAGCACGACGCAGCGTTTTATCGATGTGCATGATGTCAGATGGGCAGATATCAACGCACTGGCCACAACCATCACAACGAGTCATATATACGAAAGTTGGCATAATATTTCCTCTAGTCTTAAGTAAAAGTTAAATTAATGTTAGTAGTGTTTTGCTGGTTCACGCTTAATACCAAGACCCATGTAAGCCGGCTTCTTTCCCATGTATAGCGGGATATCCGGGAATTTTGCTTGTACGGCAGGATCTGTCAGATCGTAATCAGGAGGTAAATTCTCTCTTGAACCATCTGCACGAGTAACACGTTTTTGAAATGCGGCAGCCGGCTTAAAGAACATATGGGCGAACTTGGAGAAATATACACCGCCAAATAGAACTGTGCTTGACAGGATAAACAAGGCAAAGAATATGGTTAATCCACCGCCAGTAAATGACCAGATTAATGCGAAAGTCGAGGTAGCGAGAAGCGAGAGAATAAACAAATCCGCACGCTCGAACCGAAACCATGGAAGGCCTTCCGCAGACACATCAACTCGGATAGAAAACCAGAACCAGTATCCACCAACGGCCAGCATCAGTGCACCGATGTGCCATAGCTGCGGCAGCAAGGCAGGTGTGGGCGTTGCCGGCATCGAATAGCCAAAAATCATAATCGCGGTAGTCACAGCGAAAATAATGAATCCGTACATGATCAACAGATGGGAAAGCCTGCGTCTTATATTTTTGAATTCGCCAGAAGTTAATACTTCGTCCATCAGCACTGTAGCGGCAATCGATGCTTTTTCTCCACCACCCACTGAACGTTTTGCGCTCTTCTTCGCTTTTTTCGCATTTTCGAAAAAGTACTGCGCGCTTTTCTTATGCATCATGTCAAGTATGGTCCCGCCTATGACCAGCAGGACCATCAAGACGATGTAGGCCTGCATGTAAAGCGGGGACAGAAAACCTGTAAGGTCGGCGAATGGATTGCTGGTGAACATTGGATTTTCCTTAAATGTTAGATGCCCTGGCCCGGCCAGGACGGATTACTTCTTCAGAGCCGCCGCTATCTCGGCGAATGTATGGGCAACCTCAAAGATTGGAATCGCCACCCCAAGCTGGCGTGCAATCTGTGTTGCCGAGAAAATACCGCGAACGATTTGGCCGCCGCTCACGCGGTCGCTCTCGACCAACAGCGCGTGTTGTCGCCCGCTATTCTTGAGCGTCGCTATGATGCTGCCGACATCGGCTCGGGAAACCGTGTCGATATCGAGGACATCGATCAAGTTCCTGGGCACCATGAGATCGCCAACGGTCAATTCTTCGTGCTTACCGCCCCGCTCCTGCAATAGTTTGACTGGCTTTTCACCCATCGTGTCACGCGCAGTAATCAAACCTTCAATCTGGTTTTTGGCGTCAACAACCAGCAGCAGGCGTACGCGGCGTGCAATCATCTTCTGACTGGCCTGTGCGATGCTCTCACTAGCATCCACTGTGGCGGCAGAAACTTTCTTCAGATCCGTCATCACGTCTATTGCGGGTGAGTCTTCCCTGACCGGTTTGGGAGCGTAAAAATCGTCAGGCAGGCAAATAGCACCGTGCTTCATCCTGGACATCGGCAGTGGCTTGTGCATGGTCTCTCCGTTCTTGTCTTGTTATGTTCTGCTGCCCAGGGGCGAGTAGATCAGGGGCTTTTTGGATCGGCTCCAGGTGACCGCCTGCGGGGCATGATAAACCAACAAATATGAAAAACACATCACCCGTTCGGGTAGGTCAGTCGAGTCGCCGAATCTCGAAATCAAAACTGACTAGATCGGCGAGCAGCCAGGTCGCGGGCCCACCAAGTCCCGCCACGCTGCCCGGATTCAGCAGCCACGTCATGCCCCCGTTAATGGTCGGTTGCTGCGCGACGCTGGCGACATGGGAATGGCCGCAGCAGACGATGTCGTAGTCACCAGTGCAGGCCAGGCCGCGCGCATAGTGCGGATAGTGCGTGGCAAATAAGCGTCGCCCGGCCAGCCGCAGGTCGATATCCGCCCCGTGGTAGGTGATCAGCCCGCCCGAAGCGGCGCACAATTTCCATAACGCGACCGAGTCGCCAAGATTGTTGCCATGCACCACATGGACCGGCAAACCGAGTTGAATCAGCGGACGCAAGGTCATGGCACCGATCAGGTCGCCGCAGTGGACGACAGCCTCGGCCCCGGCTTGCTTTGCAGCAGCCACCGCTGCCGTCAGCATGGGGGCACGATCATGACTGTCTGAAACGATGCAAATTCTCATGGGGAAAACAGGGTGCCGGGCTTGATGCCAAACACGCGTTCAAGTTCGAGTTCAGGGATCAGGCCATCGACCGCCGTGGCCCCGCTGGAGATGCCTGCACTCTGGGCTTTCTGGTCGGCCTGCACGCGCAGCAGCGTCAGCACGCAGCGCTGCAGGTCGGTGTAATCATCATGACCCATGCCGTACTGGTCAGCATCAGCGTAGAAAAACTGGTCAGCATCAGCGTAGAAAAACTGGCAGCGATAGCGCCCCAGCGCCACCTTGCACAACACAAAATTGGCACCACGCTCGGTCCAGTAGAGCGTCGGGCAAATCGTCATGTCGTCACTGGCAGGGTCAAGCTTTAATTCGCTGTCGGCAAGTTCCGGCAACACCCGCTTGCTGTAGCGTTGCTGCAAGAGATCGACCACGAGTTCGCGTTCTGCTTCAGTGAAATCGGAGACAGTGGCATTCACGGTTTAACCTCGGTTAGGAAAGTAACGCGGCTTTCTTCTTCAGCGCGCGCAAAACGGATATTGTAGTTATGCAGGACGATGAGCCACCTACCCATCCGGAGTATGGTTTTACACCCGTTTTTCATGTGCAATCAACACTGGTTTTTCTTGGCACAGACCAAGCACTTGCAGAATCTTTACTACCCGGCGTCGCTCACACACGCAGCCGTCGCACTGACCTTCGTCGGCACGCTGGTCGATCAGAAGAAAGCTGTTCTCCCGGGTTCGACAGCTATTGGAAATAGTGCAGCGAGCTCGGGGTTTTCGCGAGGATGCAGGGCGCAAGGGGCTGATTGCCATTTTTAATATACTGGGCCATGAGGACGCCAGGGTGGCAACTTATCGTGCCTTGCTGACGAAGGCGTTGCGCTGATTATTTCCAATAAAAATGTGCCCCCATTGGTAAAATTACCGGTCTTGAATACAACATCCCCTGCCACTATGAAAACGCCCCTCCCTTCAGACCCCAAACTGCTCATGCGCTCGATTATCCAGCGCATCGCCACCGGCCCCGATCTGTCCAAGGACATCAGCCGCGAAGAGGCGCATCTCGGCACCAAAGCCATTTTTGAAAACCACATCGACCCGGTACAGATTGGCATCTTCTTTATCGCGCTGCGCATGAAACGCGAAACCATGGACGAGAACAAAGGCGTACTCGATGCGGTGCTGGAGACAACCCAACGCGTAGTAGCCACCGTCGATGAGGTGGTGGACATCGGCGACCCCTACGATGGCTACACGCGCAGCCTGCCCACCGCAGCCTTCCTCGGCCCGCTACTGGCAGAGCTTGGGGTGCACGTGGTCAGCCACGGGGTGGATCGCGTGGGTCCCAAATATGGGGTAACCGCACGCCACATTCTGGCTGCTGCAGGCGTTCCGGTAGACCTGAGCCCGGCACAGGCAGCCGCACGTCTGGCTGACCCGGCTTTGGGCTGGACCTACATCGACCAGGCACAATCCAATCCGGGTTTGCACAATATGGTTGGGCTACGTGCGCAGATCGTCAAGCGCCCGGCATTGACCACCGTGGAAGTACTGTCCAAACCCATTGCAGGACGCAAGAAAACCCACTTCATCACCGGCTTTGTACACAAACCCTATCCGCCTATCTATGCCGAACTGGCGCGTGTTGCCGGGTTTGATTCCGCCTGCATTATTCGCGGCGTGGAAGGCGGCGTGGTGCCTTCATTACGTCAGGCTGGCCGCTATTTCCAATATCACGAGAGGGGGCCTGAGCGCGAAGTAGCGATAGACCCCGTCACGCTTGGCATCCAGCAAGACGTGCGTGCTGTGCCACTGCCAGGCTCGGTTGCGACCGCCGAAGGGGAGGATGAAATCGTTGCGGCCATCGACATTCATGCCACAGCACGTGCAGCGGCTGAAGCCGGCCTATTGGCACTAAAAGGAAGCAAGGGTGCGTACTACGATTCGCTGGTACTGAGTGGCGCCATCGTGCTGCACCATGTCGGCAAAGCAGCCAGCCTGGCTGACGCCGCGGCGCAGATACGCGCCGTGCTCGATTCCGGTCGTGCCGCGAAAAGGGTGTGCTGATGAACGAATATATTGCGCTTGCAGCAGCGGATGAACTCAAGCCTGGGCAGATGAAACGTGTTGTGGTCGGCGGCAAACGCCTGTTGCTGTGCAACTCATCCGGCACCTTGTATTGCGTGGATGAAATGTGCAGCCACGAAGATTATTCGCTCTACCTCGGCTGCCTCAAAGACGGCAAAATCAAGTGCTCTCTTCACGGCAGCTATTTTGATCTCGCCACCGGCCAGCCAACTTGCGAGCCGGCGAATGAGCCGATACGCACTTATCCCGTTACAGTTGAAGAGGGTCAGGTGTGGATCAAGCCTGATGCAATATAGCCCGCCATGAAGGGACCGAATTAGACAATGAGTTACGTCAAAGACCAGATGGCCCGACTGCGGCATTTTTTCCCGTTTCTGTCCTGGTTTCCGGTCAGCTCGGTTCTGTTGCGCAGCGACCTGATCGCCGGCATCACCGGCGCCCTGGTGCTGGTGCCCAAGGCCATGGCCTATGCGCAACTCTCCGGCCTGCCGGTGCACTTCGGCCTGTACGTCGCTTTTGTGCCCGCCATTCTTGGAGCGCTGTGGGGCTCGTCGCGACAGTTGGCCACGGGGCCAGTTGCCATCGTCTCCTTGATGACGGCGGCCGCCCTCACGCCGCTGGCAGCGCCCCTCTCAGTTGAGTACATCGAACTGGCCCTGCTGCTCACCCTGATGGTGGGCATCATCCAGTTCGCCCTGGGCGCGCTCAAGCTGGGCACCATCGTCAACTTCGTGTCGCATCCGGTGATTCTGGGCTTCATGAACGCGGCGGCCGTCATCATTGCGCTGTCGCAGCTTGACATGCTGCTGGGGATTCCCAAGGGACGCAGCGGCTCTTTCCTGTTGGATATCTGGGAGATGCTCGGTTACCTGCAGCAGACCCATCTGCCGACGCTGGCCATGGCCGTGTTCGCGCTGGCTCTCATGCTGGTGCTCAAAAAGATTGCGCTGGTCTCCAAGATGAGCGTGCTGATTGCTGTGGTGGTCACGATCATCGTTAGCCATGCGCTGGATTTTGAACGCAACGACCAAGGCCGGATCGATCACATCGCCGACACCGCCACGCGCGAACTGGTGTCCGCCTATGCCCAGGCGGATAAACGGGTACGGGAATTGACGGCCAACGCCACTACCCAGACAGCGCAGTTGCGCGCCACGGAGTCGGTCGATGCGAGGGCCGCGGCGGTCCTGCGCCACCAGATGCACCTGAGCCAGCTCGATGCCGCCGACCTGGCAGCGGAGAACAAGGATCGCCAGCGCGACATCAGCCGCCTGGCTTTCGAGCGCGCCCGCGCATCGCAAGACGGCGCGGCAACGCTCCACCTCGCAGCTCAGGTACCCGCAGGCGTCAAGACCGACGGGCATCAATGGCGCATCAAGAAGATCGAGGAGGGCAAGCTCAGCCTGGTCGGCGGCGGCGATGTCGTGGGCAATATCCCGCAGGGCCTGCCCGCTTTGCGCGTGCCCACGATCAGCTTGGGTGCCCTGCTGTCCCTGCTGTCGGCGGCCATGGTCATCGCCTTGGTGGCTTTCATGGAATCGATCGCCATGGCCAAGGCGCTGGCAGCCAAAACCAAGCAGCGCATTGACCCCAACCAGGAACTGATCGGGCAAGGCGTGGCCAACATCGGCGGGGCGTTTTTCCAGTCATACCCGGCTTGCGGCTCGTTCACCGGCTCGGCCATCAACCTGCAAGCCGGGGCAAAAACGGGTTTCGCGATGGTGTTCAATGGCTTGTTCGTGGTCACTACTCTGCTGTTTTTGACGCCCTACCTCTACCACCTGCCCAAAGCCACGCTGGGGGTGATTATTCTGTTGGCAGTCACCAGTCTGATCACGCCCAAAGCCCTCAAGCACACCTGGCAGGCCAGCCGCACCGACGGCATGGTCGCCCTCACCACCTTCGTCGTGACGCTGCTGGCTGCACCGCACTTGGACAAGGGTATCCTGGTCGGCGCCGCCTTGGCCATCGTGCTGTTCCTGTACCGCACCATGAAACCGCGCGTGGCGCAACTGGGACGCCATCCGGACGGCGCCTTGCGCGATGTTCTCTTCCATCCGCAATTGCCCACCAGCGAGAACGTCATCGCCCTGCGCTTTGACGCCGCGCTGTACTTTGCCAACGCCTCGTTTTTCGAAGAGGCGGTGCTTGGGGCGGTCGCCGACAAGCCGCAGCTCAGGTACCTGCTGGTCGTCGGCAATGGCATCAACCAGATGGATGCCTCCGGCGAGGAGGTCGTGCACCATCTGGTGGAGCGTTTGCGCGACAGCGGGGTCACGCTGGTGTTCTCCGGGCTCAAGAAGCAGGTGCTCGACGTGATGCGCCGAACCGGACTGTTCGAGCTGATCGGTGCCGAGCACGTGTTCCCGAGCGCAGACCAGGCGCTGATCGCCATCTACCGCTGGTTGGGCCCTGAGGGCAAAGGCGAGCTATTGACGCCCCCAGCGCCGGGCACAAGGTCGCGGACTGCGCCATGACCCTCGCCGCAGACTGGTACCGCTGGTTGCCGTTCCTGGGCTGGTGGCCGCGCGTCACGGCAGCTTCGGTCAAGCTCGACCTGTTTGCCGCATTCACTGGCGCCCTGATTGTCTTGCCACAGGCCGTCGCCTTCGCCAGCATCGCCGGGCTGCCACCGCAATACGGTCTGTATGCCGCCATGATTCCGGCGGTCGTGGCAGCGCTGTGGGGTTCGAGCTGGCATTTGGTGTCGGGCCCGACCACGGCGATCTCCATCGTCGTGTTCGCCTCGGTCAGCCCGCTGGCACAGCCGGGCAGTGCGCACTACATCGGCCTGGTGCTGACCCTCACCCTGCTGGCCGGGGCGCTCCAGTTGGCAATGGGGCTGGCGCGATTGGGTGCGCTGGTCAACCTCATCTCGCACACCGTCATTCTCGGTTTTACGGCCGGCGCGGCCTGCCTGATCGTGGCCAGTCAGATCAAGCACTTCTTCGGGCTGGCGGTGCCCAGTGGCCTGCATTTCCACGAGGTCGTCATGTTCGCCGTCAATCATCTCGGTGAAGCACACCTTTGGGTGGTACTGGTCGGCACGGTCACGCTCGTCTCGGGGCTGCTGGCCAGGCACTACATCCCGCGGCTGCCCTACATGATCGTGGCCATGGCGGTGGGCAGCGTAGCCGCAGCCTGGCTCAACCATGAACTCGGCGCCAGCCAAACCGGGATAGAAACCGTCGGCGCGCTGCTCGCCTCGTTCCCGCCCCTGTCGATGCCGGACCTGTCGTTTTCGACCGTCAAGGTGATGCTGTTTCCGGCCGCGATCATCGCCGTGCTGGCCTTGACCGAGGCGGTGGCGATTGCCCGTTCCATCGCGCTCAAGTCGGGGCAACGCATCGACAGCAACCAGGAGTTCATCGGCCAGGGCTTGTCCAACATCGCGGGGGCGTTCTTCTCGGCCTACCCATCGAGCGGCTCATTCAACCGCAGCGGCGTGAACTTCGCTTCGGGTGCCCAGACACCGCTGGCGGCCGCGTTGTCTGCCGTCTTCCTGCTGCTGATCGCGTTGCTGGCCGCCCCCCTGGCTGCGTATTTGCCGGTGCCGGCCATGGCGGCCATCCTGTTCATCGTGGCGTGGGGCTTGGTCGATTTCCAGCACATCGGCAGAATCATCCGGCGCCATCCGCGCGAGAGAAGCATTCTCGCGATGACCTTCGTCGGCACGCTGGTCGATTTGGAGAAAGGCGTCTTTCTCGGCATCCTGGTGTCGCTGCTCTTCTACCTGTACCGGACATCGCAGCCCAGCATCCAGGAACGCGCCCCCTTGCGCTCGGAACTGGGCAATCCGAGACGCAAGTTCGCTGACGTTGGCGCGGCAGACGCGCCGGCCTCCGCTTGTCCACAGATGGCGATACTGCGGGTTCAAGGTTCCCTCTACTTCGGCGCGGTCGAGCACGTTGGCCATCACCTGCATCGTGTGGACGAAATCGACCCCAACAAGAAATGGATCATGCTGCTGGCCCAAGGCGTCAATTTCGTCGACCTGGCCGGCGCACAATTGCTGGCCCAGGAAGCACAGCGGCGGCGCACCACGGGCGGTGGTTTAATCCTCGTCGGCGTTCAACCCGCTGTGCGGGAGATGCTGACCCGCGGTGGCCAGCTTGACGAAATCGGGGCCGACCACATCGTGGCGCACAAAGGCGATGCGCTGCGTGCGGTGTACCCCCTGCTGGACAGCGAAATCTGCTCCTCCTGCTCCCTGCGGGTGTTCGAAGAGTGCCAGACCGTCCTGCCCAACGGCGAGCTACGCCAGCCGCCGACTAGGTAGTTTCCCCAGCCCTGACTTAGAGTATATTTCCCGCCATGAGTGACGCGCTGAACTACCTGCTCAAAGCCCGGCCCGAGGCGCTGGGCCACTACTTCGCGTTCCTGAAGGATGCTGGCAAGCACCTGGACCCGAAAACCAAAAATCTGATTTCGGTCATCACCAAAGTCCATGCGCAAACTGATCGTGGCTTGCGCCAGTACCTGCGCCGGGCCTTGCGCGAGGGTTGCACGCCGGTGGAGGTTCTGGACGCCCTGCTGATGGCGTTTCCGGCACTCGGGCTGGCCAAAATCATCTGGGCCGTGGACATTATTCTGGACATGAAAATCCCCGAGTTCCAGCCTGCGGCCCTGACCAGCCCCGGCCAGTGGCATGACGTGATGGCCAGCACCGATGTCAAGGATGGTGATGTCACGCGCACCGAATGCGAGGGCCGCGGCCTGTTCGCCTACCGCGACAAAAAAACTTTTCAGGTGTATGACAGCCGTTGCCCGCACCAGAGCACCAACATACCGGAGCTGGCACTCAAGGGCAGCACCTTGACCTGTCCCAAGCACCATTGGGTGTTCGATGTGAAAAGCGGCGACTGCATCAAAAAGGGTAACAGTCCGCTCAAGCGCATCGAGTCCAAAGTCGTCAAAGGCCGTTTGCTGGCTTTTTGGTAAGCCCCCGCAGCCGCTGTCGCCTATCTTACCCACCGATCACCATCCCAGTGAAAAACCCGCGATTCCCATCCTTACAACTATCGGAGATCATCATGAAAGCATCCAGAAAAATTTTTTATTTGACACCTCTTTGCGCGCTGCTTGCAGCCGGTTCGGTGCATGCCACCAACGGTTATTTCGCGCATGGCTATGGCATGACTGCCAAAGGCATGGGCGGCGCGTCAACCGCGATGACGAAAGATACATTTGGCGGCGCGAATAATCCGGCCAGCATGGTGTGGGTGGGCGATCGCATGGATATCGGTGTTGATCTGTTCAGCCCGAGACGGTCGGTGAGCAGGCAGGGGAGTAACGGTCCGTTTTCTCCCACTGGCCAGTATAACGGCAGCGTCGACAGCGACAGCAACTACTTCCTCGTGCCGGAATTCGGCTACAACAAAATGCTGGGCTCGAACATGTCCGTCGGCGTGTCCGTCTACGGTAACGGCGGCATGAACACCAATTACAACGGCACCCAGGCTGGCGGTGCGGGTGCACCGTCCTTTGCGCCGTCCTGCGCCGGCGCACCGTCGAATATGCTCTTCGGCTGCGGCAAGCTCGGTGTCGATCTGATGCAACTGATCGTTGCACCGACCTTCGCTTATAAGATCAACGCCAACCACTCCGTCGGTATCTCCCCACTGCTCGGCTATCAGCGCTTCAAAGTCGACGGCCTGCAAGCTTTCGACGAGACTCTGGATATGGATGGTCCCGGACCAGCGCCGGCCGGACGTTTCACGAGCAGCCAAGGCAACACGACCAACAGGGGCTACGATAGTTCAACCGGCTGGGGTGTGCGTATCGGCTGGTTCGGCAAGGTTTCCGATGCCGTTACCCTGGGCGCAGCGTATTCCACCAAGATGCGCATGAGCGCTTTCGACAAGTACAAGGGGCTGTTTGCCGAGGGCGGCGATTTCGATATTCCGGAAAACTACAATATTGGCATTGCGGTGAAGGCGACCCCCAAGACGACATTGGCTTTCGACATCCAGCAGATCAATTATTCGAACGTGAAGTCGATTGCCAACGGGGTGTCCAACAGCCTTGCCAGCATGGCCGGTGGCACTTTCCCCGTGGCCCCCAACCGCCTGGGCGAGTCCAACGGTTCCGGCTTCGGTTGGCGCGACCAGACGGTGTTCAAGCTAGGCGTCGAGCATGAGTACAGCCAGAACCTGACCCTGCGCGCTGGCTACAACTACGGGAAATCGCCGGTCCGCAATAGCACCATCGACGACGTGACTTTCAACATCCTGGCGCCCGGCGTGGTGGAGAAGCATCTCACGCTGGGCGCCACCTGGATCCTGGCCAGCAAGGACGAACTGACCGTCTCCTACATGCATGCCTTCAGTAACTCGGTGACGGGCCCATCGGTCACGCGGTTGCTCGGTGTAGGCGGTACCGAGACCCTTAAGATGTCCCAGAACGCGCTGGGCGTCGCTTACAGCAAGAAGTTTTAATCTGGCTGATAGCGAGAGCTCCTTGTGAAGTAAATAAATCGGGCTGGGGGTGAGAGATCACTTCCAGCCCTTTTTTATTTGCATTTGGAAAATGAATATGGAGCCAGCATGAATCGCGTATTGGGAAAAATGTTACTCGCAACCAGTATCTACAAAGCCTTGACCGACGGACATCGGCTCATCAATGGTCAAAATTCGTATCGCATCTGCAAGTAGACATTGTCGTCGCGCGACAACTGCCCGAACTGCCCCCACGGCTTGCCGCCGAAAAGGTTGGCGCCAAGCGCGCCCCATATCTTGTCGGTGAAGCTGTAGCGTAGCTCCGGGTTCACGAAGTGGTCGCCGTTACTGGCGTTGTAAGCAGCGTAAACGGACAGCCGTAGCGTCTGGTGCAGATAGAACTGCGTCAGCCGCGCCGTAACCGTATGGCCCCATCGCTTGTCGACCGGGAAACCGGCGGGCAACGCGGCGAGGTAGGCGCCGTAGTCATGCATGCGTTCGGTGTAATACTGGAAGCTGAGCGAGAGGTCCTCCACCGGCTGGATCTGGTACCCAACGAGCAGGCGGGTCTGCGAGTTGGGTACGGCAAAGTCGCTGCCTGAGCGGTCCTGCCGCGAGTCGGAATAGGCCGCCTCCATGCCTAGCACGCCGTCACCCACCCGGCCGGAAACGCTGGCGCCATAGAGCGAGAGCTGCGGGTAGAAGTAGCTGATCTTCGTCGGCGCCGTCATGCTGTCCGCTCGCATCGATGGCGTGCGCGCAAAGCCACGGTACAGGTAGAGCGCGGTATCCCAGCCGGCCACGTCGCGGTAGATGCGTAAGCCAGCCTCGCCCTGCCCCGGCTTGATGGTTTCGCGAGTAGTCACCGCCGGCATCGGGTCGTAGAGGTGAAAGCGCCGGGCATCCGGAATGCGGCTTGCGCGGAAATTCGGTGCCAGCATCAACTCGAAGTTGGCAAACTCAGGGTAGGCGCCCAGCTTCACCGCATCCACGCCGTTCTTGAGATAGTCCAGCGGCCGTCCCGCGAACAGCGCTTCATGATTCTTGGGGAAGACATCATTCACGAACACCAGATCACCCAGCCCCCAGGTGATGACTTGCCGCCCGATACGCAGATCCCAATTGCCAGCCGCGTAATCGACATAAGCCTCGCGCAATTCGGCTTGATCCTGACGGCCAAGGTGATCCCAGGCGAAGTCGCCCTTGGCCAGCAGCCGCCAGGCGCCGCCAGTGGCGTCGAGTTTGAGTTGCACCCGCTCCTCCAGCCACTTGTAATGGCGGCCGTCGGGGTTTTCCGCCACCGTGTTGAAGGCGGTGTTCTGCTGCACGAAGCCCGACAGCGTCACTTCCGCCCGAGCCGCGAGCTGCGCCAGCAGCGCAATCAAGCAGAACGCGGCAGGACGCAGCATCAGTCGACCCACTTGCGTGGCGGCTGGCGCAGGAAGCGCTCCGTGAACAGACTGTCCTCGATGCCAAGATCGTAGTCGGTCTTGAGGTAGGCCACCTCGGTGCGGTGGCCGCTCTGCAAATTCTTCATGGTGCGCTTGACCGCTGTGGGAAAGCCCTTGACGTCGGCCACCTCGTCGGCGCTGAACTGCTTGTAGCGGGCGCCCTTCCTGTCGTACTGATCTTCCTTGAGGGGCAGGAAATTAGCCTTGTCCACCCAAGTGAGCTTGTAGCCGAAATCCGCATCGCCGGCCTTCGGGGTGCTTTTCACCACGTAGCAGTCGCGGCTGCCCACCTTTTCCTCGCGTTCGACCGCATGGTTGTCGTCCTCGATGTCCCGCCCCGACACGTCCTCGTAGGTGAAGTCCGAACCGACGAAGCTGGAGCGCTTGTCCTGGGCGGCAATGCGCTTGACCATGTTCACCGCCGGAATGAACATCCAGCGGTCATCGTCCCTGGCCGGGTACTTGTAGGTCATGAAGCTCATGTCCTTGACGTCCGCCGGCTGGAAGAAGTACATGAAATACCTCTGCTCGCCGCCCGCCTCGCCCATGTTCTTGCGCAGCATGGTGAGTTCCCGCACCCGCTCCTGGCCGTCCTTGTTGATGAGCTTCATCACCACCCGCGCCTTGAAATCCTTGCCCGGGTAGAGGAAGGCGGCCTGCGACTTCTTCATCACCTCCTCGCCCGAGAGGGCCAGCGCCTGCAATGGCAGCAGAGCGGCAATCATCCATATCCAGCAGCGCTTCATGTCAGACTCCTTTGGAAAGTGCCGGGGCGGGGTTCGCCGCCGGCTTCGGTTGGTTGAACAGCCAATTTCTCCCCAGCATCACCAGGGCGGGCAGATAAAGGATGGTGAGCAGCGCGGAGAGCAGCATCATCGAGACGATGAAGGCGCCCACCGCCATGTAGGGCGTGAGCGGCGCAAACAGCATCACCGAGAAGGCGGCGGCGAACAGCAGCGCATTGCGCAGAATACCCTTGCCCGGTCGCGCCGCCGTCCACAGCAGCGCCTCCCGCACCGCTGCCTCGCCCGTGCCGCCACCGGTCTCGACCAGGCGCTGGCGCAAGCGGCTGATAAAGTGGATGGAGAAATCCACCGCCATGCCGAGCGACAAGGTGCTCATCACCGACAGCGGCATGTCGAAATCCTTGCCGGCGAAACCGACCACGCCGTAGATCAGCAGGATGGTGAACAGCAGCGGCATGTAGCTGACCAGTGCCCACTTGACGGAGCGGAAATTCAGCGTCAGTATCACGAACACCACCGCCAGCGCCAGCGCGAAGCCCAGCACCAGGTCGCCCAGCACCTCGTCGTTCCAGACCAGGTTGAACCAGGCGATGCCGGCCGGCTTGACGGTGACAGCGAGCGGGTGCGCCTTTTGATACGCTGCGGCGGCTTCGATCACCTGGCGCATCGCCTGCGCATCCCAGGTCTTGAGCTGCACCCAGACGTTCGTCTTCTGGAACGTGGGATCGACCACGTTGTCCAGGTCGGCGGGTTTGGCCGACATGCTGAAGAGGAAGAGATACTGGCCGACGGCATCGACCGTTTCCGGCACGGTGTCGAACTTCGGGTCGTCGTCATGCAACACGCGGTTGATGCGCTTCACGTAGTCGGCCACCGAGAAGGTCTTGCCTACCACCGGCATCGCCTCCAGGTGCCGCTGTAGGCCATCGAGCCAGCGCATGGCTTGCGGCCGCTTCATGAATTCCGGCTCCTTGGCCTGCACCACCAGGTAGCCGAGCGAAGTGCCTCCCAGCGCCTGGTTCATCGCCGTATCGGCAATCCGAATCTCGCTCGATTCCTTGAACCAGGCCACCAGGTTGTTGTTAACGTGAATCTTCGAGGTGCCGACGATGGCGACGGCCAGAAAAGCCAGTCCGACCAACACGGTGGCCAGCGGGCGCGTCGCACCCACTTCGGCAATGCGGCGCAGCAAGCGCGCGGTGCGGTCCAGTTCCGCGCTCTCGCTCTCAGCGGCTTTGGCGATCTTCTCCTCCTTGACGAAGGTGAGGATGGCGGGAATCAGGCTGAAGGAGAACAAGCGCAGCACCACCGTGCCGAAGGCGATCAGGCCGCCGAACACCATCACCGGGACGATGTCCATGAACAACAGCACGGCGAAGGCGGCGGCGGTAGCCAATGCCGTGTAGCGCACCGGCCGGCTCACCGCTTCCATCGTTTCGCGGATCGCCGTGAGCTTGTCGCGCTTCTCGCGGTAGCGAAAATAGAACTCGTTGAAAATGTGGATGCTGTCGGTCGCGATGGCCATCAGAAACACCGGCGCCATCGAACTCATGATGTGCACCGGAAGGCCGACGCCGATCAAGAGTCCCATGCTCATGATGATCGCCGCCATGGCGACGCCCATCATGGTGAACGACAAGGACAGATTGCGAAACATGAGCTGGATGGCGATGAACATGATCATGCCGGCGATGGGCGAGAAGATGCCCATCAGCTTGAACATCTCGGCGCCGAAGGTGTCGCGCGCCACCGGGTCGCCGGCGACGTAGTAGCGCTCCGGTCCCTTCTCCTTGGCGACGATGGCACGAATCTTCTCGGCAATTTCGGCGCCATTGGCACCCTTCTCCAGGGGCGCGTAGATGGCCGTGGTCTTGCCGTCCTGGGAGATGATCCGGTTGACGAACAGCGGGTTGCCGAACAGCGCCTGCCGCAGAGCGGCCACCTCGGTATCGGTCTTGGGCGCGGTGGGCATGAGCGGCCCCACCTTCAGGGTGCCGGCCTCGGCCGTGACGTTGGTGATGGTGGTGAAGCCGTTCACATCGCGGCTGGCCACGCCTTCCAGCTTGAGGATTTCGTCGGTGATGCGGGCGATGCGGTCCAGCGTCTCCCGGTTGAGCACGCCCGCATCGTTTTTGACGCCGACGACGATGGTGTCCTCATAGAGTGCGAAAGTCTTGTCCACCTCGTCATTCCAGACCCGCACGTCGGAACTATCCGGCAGCATGTGCTTGGGGTTGGTGTCGGTGCGGATTTTCGGAAACTGGGTAAGGAACAGCGTCACCAGCGCCACCGTCGCCCAGATAACCAGCTTCGGGCGGCGGATGGAGAATTCGACGAGCGAGAACTTGAACATGATTCGTCCCTGAAATTCGTTGTTGTCTAACGATTACGTTACCTCAGAACCGTCGGTAAAGCCAGTACTTCTCGTAAAGGATCTTGCCGACAGCACCTGCGCTTTACCGCACTCCGGCTTCAACGCTACCCAGCAGGATGCGCAGGACAGCGCTGACCAGAATAGCTCGTCCGGGTGCTTGCACTTTGATCCTGATCAAAGCAAAAGTCCTCTTGTCTGGATTCTCTGTATCTTTTTTGCATAGCCTGGTTGTCATCCTTCAGTCATCCGCCGGTGGCAGACATCACGCGGACGATCTGCTGCGGCCGCTCACGAAACTCGTGACGCCAAGGTTTTGCGTGCAATGCTGCCCGCAGCTTTTCTTCCAGATCGGCATCGGTGCAGCCCGAACGCAGCAGCGTACGGAAATCCACGGAATCGTTCTGGCCGAGGCACAGATGCAAGCTGCCGTCGACGCCCAAACGCACCCGGTTGCAGGTCTCGCAGAAATGTTGGGAGATCGGCGTGATGAAGCCGATCTGGAAGCGCCCGTCGGGTGAAACCAAGTAACGCGCCGGACCGCCGCCTGGAACCACGCCGTCCACCAATCCAAAACGCTGGCGCAGCCGCTCTCGCACCGGGAGCAGATCCAGATAGCCCGCGCTTCGCCCTGTTTCTCCCACCGGCATGGTCTCGATCAAGCGGAGCACGAAACACCGCTCCATGCAGTAGGTCACCATGGCGTCGATGTCATCGTCGGTAGTACCGGCCATCGCCACCATATTGATCTTGATGAGGCGGAAGCCTTCTGCCCGGGCGGCCTCCAGCCCTTCGAGCACCTGGGGCAGCACATCCCTTTTACAGATGGAGCGAACCCGCTCGCGCTCCAGGGAATCGAGGCTCACATTCAGCCGCGTGACCCCGGCCCGCCTCAGCGGCGAGGCGTACTTCGCCAGTTGCGTGCCATTGGTCGACAGGGAGAGGTCATCGATGCCCGGCAACGCCGCCAGCCGACGCGCCAGCTCGGGCAGGTTCTTGCGCAACACAGGCTCGCCGCCCGTCAGTCGGATGCGCTTCAGCCCCAGACCGGCGAAAACGGCCAGCAGGCGCTCGATTTCGTCGAAGCTCAGCCAGTGTTCTGTTTCCTCGTATCCCTTGAATCCCTGCGGCATGCAGTACGAACAGCGCAGATCGCAGCGGTCCGTGACGGATAGCCTGAGGTAATCAATGCGACGCCCGAATCCGTCCAGCAACATGGCTACTCTTTCTCTTTCTTGGCCCCGCCGGGCTCGGTGTGGGCGATGCCCTTGTGGCAGTCGATGCAGGTCTCGCCCTTCTCCTTGGCCCCCTTGTGCCGGCGCCAGGCCGTCGCCGTCTGGGCATCCTTGGCCATGCTCTCCAGGCTGTGGCAGTTGCGGCACTCGAGCGAGTCGTTGGCTCTCATGCGCTTCCATTCTCGTTCGGCCAGAATCAGGCGCTTGGCCTCGAACTTCTCGCGCGTGTCGATGGTGCCCATGATCTTGCCGTAAAGCTCGCCGGTGGCCTGCACCTTGCGCCACATCTTCGGGCCCCATTCCTTGGGCACGTGGCAGTCAGAGCAGACGGCGCGCACGCCGGTGCGGTTGCTGTAGTGGGTGGTCTTCTTGTATTCCGCGTAGACGTTGTCCCGCATCTCGTGGCAGCCGATGCAGAACTTCTCCGTGTTGGTCGCCTCCACCACGGTGTGAAAGCCGCCCCAGAAAATGATACCGGAGAAGAAACCGACCACCAACAGGAGCAACAGCGAAAACTTCGCGCTGGGTCGCCTGAGGGCGCTCCATGCGCGGCCAAGCGTGCCTGGGCTCTGGCGCTCACTGGTGGTGAGTGGCGTTTTCTGATCGCTCATTCCGGGATCTCCTTCGCGGTCTTCTGGAACTCGGCGCGTACCTTGGGTACCGGATCGCCAGTGAAGACGTCTTTGAGCTTGTAATGTTCGTGCAGGGCCTTGGTGCGCACGGCCTTGTCGAACTCAAACTTGTATTTGGCATTGACGGCCGGCGTAAAGGGCGTGTAGGGCGCCTTGGCACCCTTGTGCGGCGATCCCTGGTAGTTGAGATGGCAGGCCGCGCAAGCGCTCTCGTAGTCGAAGTTCTGGCCCTTGCTAACGAGGAGCTTGCGCGGCGTGCTCTGCTGCGACCTCAACAACTTCTTTTCCGCCGTGCCATGTTCGTCGCGATAGTCCGAGCCCGGACCATGACAGGCTTCGCAGCCCACCGTTCCCAGTTTTTCCGGGCCGCCCGGGTCCTTGCCCAAGGCATAGCCACCCGGCTTGCCGAAGCCCGTGCTGTGGCAGCCAACGCAATCCTTGTCCTTGGTGTAGTCCTTGGCCGGATCGAGCTTGGCTTTCGTTTTCTCTTCGGCCTTGGTATTGGCTTTGAGGGAGTCGAAGGCCTTGGCGTGCACCGTGCCGGCCCAGGACTCGCCGTAGAGGTCGTGACATTTGGTACAGACCTTGACACCGACATAGCTCGGCGCGGCGGTCGTCGCTTGCGCCAGGCAGACCAAGGCCGCGGCACCCAGCAGTTGTTGCAGGAATCGTTTCATTTTCTCTTTCTCCGTTTTAAAGATAATCCGATAACCACTAACTCGTTCAGCAACCGCAGTCTGCTTCCACCGAGATTGCCGTCTGGGCCGTTGCCTTCTCGCCGTTTTCATCCTCCGCTCGCAGGATCACTACATACAAACCCTGAGTGAAGGTGTGCTCCACATCTTTCGTTTTCGCCGATTCGCCGTCGCCGAATTCCCACGATACTGACTTGAGCTTGCCGCTGCCGCCCTTGGCCAGCGCTTTCATGCTCACCTTGTAGGGCGCATTGCCACGACGACTGGCAACCCCGCCGATCTTCACGGCGAACTTGCCGCCCACCGCCGCACCCACTTCATCGATCAGGAGGCTGCCACCGAGATCTTTCGACACCTTCGTCAGCGACTGCTTGATCTTGTCTTCCATGGCCGCGGTGCCCCCCGGCTTGACTCCGGCCTGGATCGTGGCTTGCGAGCCTTCATCGATGCGCAGGATCTCGGTGCCCGTATCGGCGATCAGACGACCGAGCACTGTCCACGCCGTGAAGCTCTTCTTGTCCGGATCAAAGTTCAGGGCGAATTCCGCGCCCTGCGCCCGTACGCCCAGCCCGCCCATGCGAATCTGGAAATCGGCGAACAGATGCTCGGCTACCTGGGCCTTGGCAAACACGCGTCCCTTGACGAGTTCGAGGATGGTCTGTTCCAGTTTCTTTTCGAGGTCGAAGGAAACGCCCGCCAGTTCAATCTCTGTGTTCGGATAAAGCCTGGCCATGCTGCCGTTGGACCAGAGCAGCACGGCGGCGGACTTGTCGCGGGCCGCAATCCGGTCGCCGCGCTCTAGCACGTCGCCCTCTTTGGCGGGCCTCCATTCCTTAGCGTCGCTTTTGCGGATTTCGACCTGGCCATCGCTCTGGGAAATGCGCACAATGGACGCGTCCTCGGCCCAGGCGAACACGCCCCACATCATCAGTGCAAGCGCTAAAAGTTTATTCATAACTACCTCTGTCTCGTATAAGCAAAACCGTCGTTTTCATACTGCGCATCCCATTGACTTGGAGTCGATAGCCACGCTCGCCTTCTTGATGCGCCCGTTGGCATCGGTGACGGTCAGCAGCACGTCATAACGGCCGGGGTCGTAGGATTGGGGCCACGGCTCTGGACCAAGCCATTGCTTGCCATTGCCCAAGAGCCAGCGGTACTTCAGCGGTGGTTCCAGTCCCACAGCAACAGCCCGCAAAGACACAGTAAGTGTCGGAGGAGTGTGCTCGTAGCTTGCAATGATTTCCACGGAGGGCTCGGGGAGAGATTGAGCTGGTGACGATGCGGCGCTGCCGACCGCGCAAACGGACAGCAGCAAGTTCGCTAAGATGATCTGTCTCATAACTAGAACTTGACCTCGGCGCCGAGAACGAACTCTCTCGCAGGTTTCGGATTGCTGCCGTCGGGGCGGGCATAGACGGCGCCCGGCCGGAAGGTGCCGATGTTGATGAAGCCCTCGACATTCCGGTACAGCGGATAGGTCACGTTGAGGTCGATCTCCCATCCCACATCCCGGGTCGTCCTCGTTGCGGTGGCGGCTCCACGGCTCCAGTCGAACACCGGCCCGCGGCCTGCGAAGACTTCCTTCGTTGTCCACACCCTTGTGATGGAAGGCGTCAGCTTCAGTCCCTTGCGCGGCTCCAGGGTCGTGTCCAGACGCAGGTAGGTGATGTTGGCAAGGTTGCTGTCCCATAAGTAGTAGCCAGCGCGAATGTCTTCGCTGAAGATATTTCCGAACTTGTTGCGTTCCCGGCACATGAAAAGCGCACTGAAATTGCGCACCGTGCCTGTATTCGGATCGCTCGTTCCATTGCCCGAGCCGCGACCGAACTGCAAGCCCGCCGAGAGATTCTCCAGCGGGCCGACCTTGCCGAAGTCGCGCGCGGCCTTGAGCAGCAGCGCGTTGGCGCTCAGCTTGCGCCCCGCCGCGTAATCGCCGGTGAGCAGGACGGCTTCGGCGTCGAACTTCCACGGCGCGAAATCCGCCGAGGCCGAAATGCCCGTCCACATTGGCCGGAAGTTGCCGTCCCGCGGCGTGGTGGTCGCGTTGAAGTCCTTGTCCAGGTTCAGATCGGCGTCGCCGGATCCGCCACCATCGACCACCTTCAGCAGGTAGGGCTTGATGCGCAGCGAGCGCGAGGCCCGGATGTCGAGATCGGCGTAATACGCGTCGAGCTTGTTGGAGGCGCCGAAGAGCTCCTGGCGATTGCCGCCCAGCCGTCCGCCCGTGGCATTGAAGTTGGTGTAGCTGCCCCAGCCGCCAGCAACAGCCATGTAGCCGGCGGACAGCGTAGTCTGCCCCCACGGCAACTGCCCGAGCGGATACTGGAGGCGAATGCCGTCCATCGGTCCTTCAAGCACGATTTTCTGTCCGATATCCCAGCTCTGGCGCCCGGCCCGGACCATGAAGGGCCCTGTGTATTGGACGAACAACTCGCGCACCAGTTGGGAACCGACGGTCTGGAACTGACCCCAGCGCTCCAGCGTGCCCTCGCTGTCCTCTTTCCAGTCGGTCGTGAAGTTGCCCTTGTCGAGCACCAGCCGCGCCAGGATCGCCTCGTAGGTGGCGTCGACCTGCAGCGAGTAGCGCTGATCGACAAAACTGGTGTTGTCGTACTTCCACTGCTGCAGCGGATTGCCCAGGTTGAAGTTATGGCGCGAATTGACTTGCACCTTGTACTTCCCGGAGAAATCGAACTGTACCTTGTCCTTTTGCGCTTCTTCCCGCTTGGCGACCGCGGCCGCAGACTTCCGGGCCTGGGTTTCCAGCACGAGCAGGCGGCGGCGCGCCTCTTCGTCGCGCCCTTGCGCCTTCTTGTCCACCTCGGGTTCGTCCCATTCGCCCCCGTCCGCAGCGGGCTTGGCTGCGGTGGGCTTGGCCTGCGGCTGCACAGCGCCCTGCCGCTGGGCCAGCTCCGCGCGCAGCCGCGCCGTTTCTTCCCGGAACTGAGTGACCTGGGCCTCGAGTTCCTGCAAACGGCGCAGGACTTCGCTCTCCGCCGTCTGTCCCTTGGCAGACGCTGCCTCCTTCGCCGGCGGCGCGGCCAGCGCCTGGGTGGCGACCCCGCCACCCAGGATGGCAGATCCGGCGACGAGGGCGCAGGCCGAGACGCTGCGCTTCATGTAAATCTTATGCCGCACGATGCTGCTCCAGTCAGTCGGATATTCACTAAGTCACCGCTCCGTCCTTCTTACTTGGTCGCCTGCGGCGCCCCGTAGAAGGTCTTGATCTTGCTGTCCGAGCCGTGGCATTCGGCGCACACCAGATTCTTTAACGTGGGCTTGAAAGGATGGGGCTCCGCCTGCCGCAGCGTTTCGACCTGGGTGTATTGCTTGCCCTCGCCCGAACGCACGATCAGTTTCTTCCATACGCCCGCCGGATTCTGCATCACATTGGGGTGGTAGACGTCGCCCTTGACGAACCAGCCTTCCTTCTTTTTGGCCTTGGTTTCCGAAGGCGCAACCATCTCGTGGCAGGTCAGGCAATCGCGGTTCTTGCCCTCGTAGGCGGTCTTCTTCGATTCCAGATGCAGGCGATGCAAGTTCGGCACATTTTTGCGCCCCGTAGCGACCGCCAGAATTTCCTTGTGGCAGTCCAGGCAGACCTGGTTCTTGCTCTTGAAGTCCGGCACCTTGCCCGTTGCCTGCTTGGGAACCGCTTTCGGCGGCCAATCGACCGGCGACTGAGGCTCCAGTGGCGCCAGCGCAAGCGCCGCCGTCGAGGCCAGCGCGATTAAAGTTAAAGTCAGGATTCGGATGCGCATGTTGTCCTCCATTCGGAGTGAATTCCCTTGGCCAGCTCCGGCACGAATGTGCGCTCGGCCTCCAGGAACTCGATGGTGAGGGTGGCCAGTGCCCGGTAAATTTCGAGACTGGTTTCGTTGCGAATCTTCTCGCACAGTTCGCGATGCCAGCGCAGCAGATGCTCGCTAAGGAAACCGTTCTGGAAATCCAGGCACCTTTGCAGCCCGTCCCCATTGGGTTCATTCCAGAATTGCCTCTCTATGTCGCACAGGAACTGCATGAACTCCAGCTCCACACCCATGTGGTCCGGGAGTTCGAGGCACGCGCTGGTCAATTTCGCCGCCGCGTCGTCGTAGCACCGCTGCACGTCGACGGTAACGTGGCCTCCAATGCGCCGGTTCTCGTCGGTGTAAAACGATTCGTGGGGAATCACCCCGGAGGGCAGGGTAAACAGCCGCGTATGCTCGGCGACAAGGTCGGCTTCGGCAAGCCCATCGGACACCGCCCGCCGGAAGGACTCCGTCAGCGCATCGGCAGCCGCACTCAAGGGACTGGTGCCCTCCGGTGCCAGCCCGCCCGCCCGAATCAAGTCGGCCAATTCCTCCGCTGGCGGCGCCAAATAGAGCGCAGCCAGGACGGCGTAAGTCTTCGCACGACCGCCGGCAACGGTTTGCATTTCGTCAGGATTGATCATTCTAGATTCCTCTACTAAAGAAGCGCCGCGCGACGGCATCGCGGCGATCACCGCTGAGCTGGCACGCAGGGCAGAATTCGGACGCATCGCCCAGGATGCGTTCGCCACAGGCACTGCACGTCCGCTTCTTGGCCGATACCAGCGTGATGCTGCGGCGCTCGAACAGCACCGCAAGATCGACCGTCTCGCGGATATGCAAAGCCTGGTGATAGCAGGCCACCTCGCACACCCGGCAGCCGGTGCAGAGCGCGGCATCGAGTTCGAGTATGTAGGTATCACCCTCATCGCGGTGCTTGAGGGCACCCACCGGGCAAAGTGTTTCGCACACGTTGCAGCCCACGCAGCGCTGGTCCACCTCCAGTTGCGCGAGAGGCAGACCAGAAACGGGGAGCCTTCTGGGCCTGGGCTTCGCACCGGGCAGCGCACCCAGCACCTGCAGCAGATCGATCCGTTTGGGGTTGTCCGAATGCCGCTGCACCAGCTCGCGGAAAGGCTCGGCTGGCGCCGCCTCGGCGACGTCAGCCGGCACCATTGCGGCCGCGCCGCTTTCCTTCCAACGCTCTGCTATGGTGCGAAACATCGCCCGGCGCGAGTTGGACGTTTTTGCCGACAGGGGTGTTTCCTCAGCCCGTCCGCTCGCCACCCTCACGCTTGCCACCCGCTGCGCCCCCAGGCCCGCCGACTCGCAAAGCTCCCGCGAGAAGAACATCACCCGTTGCCACTGGGGCGCTGCCTTGGCAAGTCCGCAGGCAGTGCAGTCCGGATCGAGCAGTTCGACGCGCTGCGCCCCGCCCCGGATCGGCTCCAGAACGAGCGCCTCGGTCAGGCGGCTAAGGCACGGCACAACCAGGTCCACCCGGCCCTGCGCCCGCGAGCAGGCAATGCGGAATGTCGCTCCGGATTGGACCCGCTCGCGGATACGCTTTGCGAGCCGCCCGTCGTCTTCCAGCGGCCTGATTGCGCCGTTCGGGCAGGCCGAAGCGCAGGCACCGCAGCCGACGCACGCGGCGGTAATTTCGGCGCCCTGCCCGGCCAGACGGACCGCACCGGGAACGGGACACACCGCCGCGCACGCAACACATTGCGACTTGGTGCTGCGAAAGCGCGAGCACAGCGTGCTCGCGACCCGCACCGGCGCTTGCGGCTGGAAATCGATCAGCTTGTTCATGGCATTGATCGGCGGCGCAACCCGTTACTTGTTGGTGTATTGCACGCTGGGCTTGGTGTCCGCTCCGGCCACACTGATGCTGACACTGCGCGCCCGCTTCACCTGCATGAGCGTCGTCAGTTCGTTCACCTCGCCGAAGAAGCGCACCTTGGCCGGACAGGTGTCAACGCACGCGGGCAGCAGACCCTTCTCGACGCGATGGACGCACAGCGTGCATTTCTCCATGATCTTCGCCTCGGCGTTGAACTGCGGCGCGCCGTAGGGACAGGCCCAGGCGCAGTAGCGACAGCCGATGCACTTGTCCTTGTTGATGAGGACGATGCCGTCTTCCTTGCGCTTGGTGATGGCGCCCACCGGACACGCCGCCAGGCAGGCGGGCAGGCCGCAATGCATGCAGGGCATCGGCACAAAAGTCACACCGACGTTTGGCGTTTTTCTGGCATCGCGGAAGTCGCCTTCCTCGATTTCGATCACGCGGTTGTAGTTCACGCCGAGCGGCGTGTTGTTCTCCGCCTTGCAGGCAATGGTGCAGGCGTTGCAGCCGATGCAATGTTCGAGGTCGACCCAGAGCGTGTATTGCTTGGGGCCTTTTTTGGCGAAGGACCGGTCGATGGCTTCGCGCGGAATGATGGGGCTGTATTCTGTCATGATGTTCTCCTTAGACTTTTTCAACCCGCAGCGGTGTCCCGTAACTCTGGGTACCGCCCCCTACCGGATCAATCAGGATGCGGTCGCCCAGCACCGGGTCGGCCATGTAGAGCGGATTGACGCTGAAGCCGGCCGCTATGCGCTTGTCGTAGAACTGCGCCTTGCCGTCCGCCGACCAGGCTCTCCCTCCGGCGCCCCAGCGCCCGTAGGAATTGCTGACCGAGAAGACGCCGGGCCGGATGCGGCTGGTGACGCGAACCTGCATCTTGTACCAGCCCTCGCCCATTGACGTTTCGATGAACGGGATGTGCTTGCTGGAAGGCGATTTGACCTTGACCCAGTCGCCGGTTATGACGCCCATTTTCTGCGCATCCGCCGGGTTGATCTCGGCGTAGTTCTGCGGCTTGATCTCAGCCAGCCACAGGTTGTTCATGGTGCGCGTCTGCGTGTGCCAGGCATCCTTGTGGGTATGGAGCTGCAAGGGATACTCCTTCCAGATCGCCGGATCGATCTCGTTCTCCTTGCAATCGATGATGAAGCGGTATAGCGGCAGTCCGTCGAAGTACTTGCCGGTCATGCTGTTCTTGTTCGCCGCCACGTTGGGGGCATAGGCAGACAGACCGCGCACCTGGCGTCCGCCGGGGAAGCGCGTGTAGTCGCCGTCGTACTGCTTGCCCGGGTTCTCGAACTTGCCGCCGAGCTTGACCAGACGGCTCTCCGGATCCAGCCCCGGCTCACCCTTGAAGTCGCCGTTCTTGTAGAACTCGTTCCAGAACTGCCAGGAAGTGAAGAGGTCAACGCCGGGACCGCCGCCGTCCTTGCCGAAGCCCGGCAAGCCGCAGAGCAGGGCAAGCTGGATCAGCGTATCGTCCGCCGTCTGCACATCGGGATGGATACCGCGGTAGCTCTTGGTCTTCGGATCGAGGGTGCCGATCACCGGTTGCCGCAGGGCTTGAACTTGCGTCTTGACCGGCGGGTAGGTCTTGAAGCCGCCGAAGCGCTCCAGATAATCGGTGTCCGGCAGGACGTAATCGCAAAGCTGGGTGGTCTCGCCCATATAGGCGTCGATGCTGAAGGTCAGCGGCATCGCCTTCAGGTCCACCAGCGCCTCGGTGACCGTCCAGTTGAGGGGCTGGGTATAGGCCGGATCGTTGTAGTAGTTCAGGTAGACCTTGGTGCGGTAGGGATAGCCCTGCCTCACACCGGCGAAAAACTCGCTCGTGACGGTACGGATGGCCAAGGGGTAGAAAGGCCGGGTCGAGAACGGTTTCTTGCCCTGGTACTTTTCTTTGTGCCGGTCCACGGGAACCCCCACCGCCGAGCGTTTGGGTCCGCCCACCGATCCGCTGTACGCCTTGTGGCCGGGGATGTAGCCCCCCTTGCGATCAATGTTGTCGACCATCATATTGAGGATAATCAGCGCCTGGCCGTTCCACCAGCCGTTGGACTGCTGGATCGGGCCGCGGAACATTTCGATCACGGGGCGCTTGGCACTGGCGAATTCCTTGGCCAGATGCGCGATCGTGCCGACAGGAATGTCGCAGAAGCGTTCGCATTCGTCGACCGTTTTTTCGTGGGCTCGCTCGCGCAGCAGGCGGAACACGGTCTTGTACTTCTCGCCCTTGATCTCCACTTCGGCATCCAGATCGGCCGGCCCGTCGACTTCGTGGAACAGCGTCGGTTTGCCGCCCACCAGCACCACGTAATCGGCTTGGCCCAGCCCGGCATCCTTGCCACTCAGAAAGAGCTTGGGCTCCTTGGTCCTGACCAGGTAGGTCATGTCGGTCCAGTTGCGCCGGCCGGTCTTCTTGGCCGCCTGCTCGTTGGGCAGGGCAAGGAAGTCCGCCTTGTAGCCCTTGTTGTCGATCATCCAGCGGATCATTCCGATCAGGAAGAAAGCGTCGGTGGAGGGCTTGAGAGGTATCCACTCGCCCTTGCCTTGCAGCGCCTTGGCAGCACCTGGGGAGAGCCAGGGATCGACCACGACGTGCTTGAACAGCTTGGCGTCGGGCCCGGTGCGCTTGGCGAACTTCTGTAGGTAGCGCGCCCGGGTTTGCCCGGGGTAGTCGGCATGGGTGATGTTGGACCCCACGCTGATGAGGTAGGTGCAGTACTCGTAGTCGGCATAGGCGCCGATCTCGTAGGGCGGCACGTTCATCACGTGCTCGACCACGTTGTAGAAGGTTCCGGCGCAACGGTCGCAGTGGTTGAGCATGTTGGGCGTGCCGCACGCTTCCTTGACGAAGCGCGGGGTCAGCGGCGACTGTTCGTTGCGCCCGTGCGCCCAGACGAACTGGTTGCGTTTGGGGCCCCAGCCTCCCGGCGGCGCCTCGTCCATGTAGTCCGAATCCTCCGCACCCATCGGCTTGTCATTGGCCAGGATGGACTTGAGGCCCTCGACCATCCGGGCCTCCTCGCCGGGTACATCCTTGAACAGCATGCCGCCCTCGGTGATCTCTTTCATCGCCTGCTCCCAGGAGATGGTCTTCCACTTGCCAGAACCGCGCGGCCCCACCCGCTTGAGCGGATGCTTGAGCCGGGCGGGGCTGTAGAGGGCATAGATGCCGGCCTGGCCCTTGGCGCATAGCGTGCCCACGTCCTTGCCGTTGAGCCCGCCGTCGAGATCGCTTTCCTCGACGATGTCGCCTTTGGATACATAGTCGTAGGTGTTCGGGTGATAGGGATTGCCGTCGATCTTGACCAGCTCGCCGTTCTGGATCGTGCACTGGATGCCGCAGCCGCTGTGGCACATCAGGCAAACGCTGCGGATGATCTTGGCGTCCGTACCGACCATGTCCGGCTTCGACCCGGCCTTGCCCACCTGCGCCAGCCATTCCTGGGCATTCGCCGGCTGGATCTGCGCCAGTACCGCGACGGTCCCGGAGACCTGGAGAAACTCGCGCCGGGTCCCGTAGGTAGTATCAAGTAGTTTCATGTGATAGTTCTCCTTAAAAGTTGTAGTTGCCCATCCGCCTCGTTCTCTTCGAGAAGAAGCGACTGCTCGTATTCATCCGTTTTCCTGCACAAAAAATGTGGTACCGCCCGGTAACAAAAAACAGCCTATGAAGTCTTCAAACCGTTGCGGAATCAGCGCGACCGATGCCAGGAAATACCTCTTGAACACCGAATCGCCGAACCGCTGATCGATGTTTTTGTAACAAACGCCACAAAAGATATTGATGTAGATCAAACCAAATGAACCTGCCGAGTTGATGTTGTCGGGCACGTTATTTGCTTTATAGGAGGCAATTGAATTCATCTTCTTGGTTTCATCGGTTTCACTTACATCGTGCAGCACAAACCGGGCCAGCCGCTAGATGACTTATCTAACACTATGAATTTATTAAAGAATTTTCTCTGACCCGATGTTGATCTGGCGGAGTGAAACGACGAAACGAGATTTTGATTGAACTAGAATTCATATTTGGTTACCACGGGGTAACCAAATCGACAAAACAGTATATTTCCGCCACCGCCGGGTAACCGCCCAACAAAATGAAACGCTTGATCAGAATTGTTTTATTGGCAGCAGCGGCTGTTGTTGCCAGCCCGATGCCGGCCGCAGAGGAACCTGCCAAGATACTGCGCATAGGCTTGACACCGACCTTTCCGCACGACCAGTACCGCCCGCTCGAGAGGTGGCGGCTTTACATGGAGCAAAAACTTCAGCGGCCCGTCGAGTTCATCCGGCGCGACCGCTACATCGAAACGATGGATTTGCTGCGGCTGAAAAAGCTCGATTTCGCCTGGATCTGCGATTACCCCTATGTCCATTTCAAGAAGCAGACGAGGCTGCTCGCGGTCCCGGTGCACGACGGGCGCCCCACCTACCAGTCTTATCTGATCGTTCCGGCCAGTGACAAGACGACAACATCGATCCTGGATCTGAAAAACAAGGTGTTCGCCTATACCGACCCCTATTCGAACACCGGCTATCTCACGCCGCGCTTCGAGCTCCAGCAGGCCGGCGAGGATCCGGCTCGATATTTCCGCAAGACCTTCTTTGGCTGGTCGCACCGCCGGGTTCTGGAAGCCGTGGCCACTGGCCTGGCTGATGGCGGCGCCATCAGCAGCCATGTGTGGGATACCCTGTTGATCGGCAAGCCCGAGTTGACGCAAGCCGCACGCGTCGCCGCGAAGTCGGCCGAGTACGGCTTTGCGCCATTTGTCGCGCAGGCGTCCGTCGGCGCGGAAGAATTCCGCGCCATGCAAAAACTCTTGTTGGAGATGACCGCGGACGAGGAAGGCAGGGCGCTGTTGCGAGAGCTGAACCTGGACCGCTTCATCGCCGGTGATGCAAGCCTTTATAAGCGCACCGAACGCCTGATAAAAGCGGTCGGCGAGAAATGAGAGCCCCCCACGCTCACTTTGTGCGGCAAAGCCGCATCCCGCTTCGCGGGACCAGCCTTCGGCTGTCCTGCGGCCTGCGGCCTTGTCGTTCGCTGCCCCCCACCGGGGGGCGTATACCGCCTTGGGACGGCCCGGCGGCGGTATGACCTCGCTGTTCAATCTCAGTTTTCGCTACAAGATCCCCCTCTGGGGCAGTCTGCTCATCGTCACCACCACCCTGGCCGTCTCGACCGCGCTGATCGTGCAGGCCTACGACGACCTGCGCAGCGACTTGCAGAGCAGTTCGGTCAGCCTTGGTCGCACCCTGGCGAAAACGCTTTTCTCCGCCATGATCCAGGAGGAGGTGTGGCATGCCTTCGCCATCATCCGTGCGCCACTGCATGAAAAATCGGACGACAAGCTGGTTCAGCCGGAGATGATCCTGGCGCTGGACCAGCAGCAGCGGGTCTTCGTCTCCAGCCATCCGAAATCCGTGCCGATGCTGACTGATATTCGTCAGATCGACGACGAATTCGCCCGCCTCGCCGAACTGATCGTCGCCAAGCCGGGGCCGGATGCGCCCATCATCGATCTCTCCGGTGCGCGGCGGTTCTACGCAGCCGTCCCGGTCGCCGAGGAAGGCGCGCGCATGGGCACGCTGATCATCGTTTACTCCGAGGAGGTCTTTCTGCCGCGCTTTCGCGCCATCATCGAACGCAGCGCGCTCATCGGCCTGTTGGTGCTGGCCGTGCTGCTGCCGATCAACTGGTACTGGGGACAGCGCACCGCGGCCCCCCTGATCGCGCTCGCCCGCAGCACCGGCGATGTGGCGCGGGGCGCGCTGCGGGCGCCGCCACCCGGCACCTACCCCTACGACGACGAGCTCGGCCAGTTGTTCGAAGCCTTTGGCCTGATGGTCAAGGCTCTGCAGGAAAAGGGTCTGCTGGAGCGGGAGATGATCCGCTCGGAGCGGCTGGCTGCCGTCGGCCGGCTGTCGGCCGGCATCGCTCACGAGATCAATAACCCGCTCGGCGGCATGCTGGTCGCCCTGAACAACTTCAAGCACCGGGCCGGAAATGACGAGCGCACGCTGAAAACCGTGGGCATGATCGAGCGCGGCCTGGCGCAGATCAGGGACACGGTGGGCGCCATGATGGTCGAGGCAAAGGTGAAAAGCCGGGATTTCGTGCCGCACGACGTCGAGGACGTACAGATGCTGCTCTCGGGCGAGGCGCACAAGCGGAGTGTGGCCATCCACGTCGACAGCGACATCGCGGAACCGGTCGCGCTGCCGGCAACGCTGGTGCGCCAGATCCTTATGAATCTGCTGCTCAACGCCGTGCAGGTCTCAGAACCGTCCGCTACGGTTCAATGCACGATTCGCCGCGCCGATAACAAGTTGACCATCGAGACCGGGAACACCGGTCGCACCATTCCACCTGAGGTGATGAGCCATCTTTTCGAACCCTTCGTCACCAGCAACGAGACCGGGCACGGGCTCGGACTGTGGGTCACCTATCAAATTGTTTCGCAACTGGGCGGGCAGATCACGGCCGAAAGCCACGACGAGCTGACGCGCTTTTCCGTTTCGCTTCCCATCGGAGAAAAATCATGAGCACCGAACCGCTGCGCGTCTGCCTGATAGAGGATGATGAATTGATGGGCGAGGCTTTGTGCGAGCGCTTCGAAATGGAGGGCTTCGAATTCGCCTGGTACAAAACCGGAAAGGACGCCTTGCATGCCTTGCAGCGCAAACGCTTCAGTGTCGTCGTCAGCGACATCCGCCTGCCCGACCTGAGCGGGGAAGACGTATTTATCCAACTGCGCCAGTCGCAGGTCGCGGCCCCGCCGTTCCTGTTCATGACCGGCTATGGCGCCATCGATCAGGCGGTGCGCTTGCTCAAGCTGGGCGCGGCCGACTATGTCGCCAAACCACTCGACGTCGACGCCTTGATGCAGCGGATACGTGAACTGGGCGGCCCACTGAAATCGACTGCACCGCAAGGCATGGTGCTCGGCATCTCCAGCACCATGCGGCATATCGATCACATGCTCGGGCGACTGGCGACATCCGACGGCACCGTCCTCATCACGGGTGAATCGGGCGTCGGCAAGGAGCATGTTGCACGCAGGCTGCACGAGCTCAGCGAGAGTGGCCAGACCGCGCCGTTCGTGGCGGTCAATTGCGCGGCCATTCCCGAGACGCTGCTGGAGGCGGAGATGTTCGGTTTCGAGAAGGGGGCTTTCACCGGCGCGGCCAAAGAGCGTCGCGGCTACTTCGAACAAGCTGACGGCGGTACGCTGTTCCTCGACGAAGTGGGCGACATGCCGCTCGCCATGCAGGCCAAGTTATTGCGTGCAATCCAGGATCACACCGTGACCCGTATTGGCGGCGAAAAGCCCGTTCGAGTCGACGTTCGCCTGATTTGCGCCACCCACGAAGATCTGCGCCAGATGGTGGAAGCCGGCAGCTTCAGGGAAGATCTCTATTACCGGATCAACGTCATTCACCTGCGGGTTCCACCCCTGCGCGAGCGGCGCGAGGACATCCCCTGGCTGGCGCGACGCTTCGCGGAAGAACGCTCCGCAAAGAAGGGAGGGGTAGCATTTTCGTTCAGCCTTGCCGCGGAACGGGCGCTGCTGTCCCACCCCTGGCCGGGCAACATCCGCGAACTAAGACATTGCATCGAACGCGCCAGCATCCTGGCCGACCGTTCCCAACTGGGTCCTGAACTGCTGTTCGGCGACTCGACTCACCCCGATCCCGGCGCTCCCGTTACCGGCGATACGCTGATTGCCCACCTCGATCTCTGCGGGAAGCACTATATTGAGCAGGCGCTGGCCGCTCACGTCTGGAGAGTCGGCGAGACGGCCGAGTTCCTTGGCATCAGCCGCAAGAACCTCTGGGAGAAGATGCGCAAGTACGGCATCGCCGAGCCGGCCAAGCGGGCTGCAAACTGAGGCCTGATGCGGGTGCCAGATGAATATGGAGGGTCACCCAATGGGTGAAACAAAATTCGAGCAAGCAGCGCTGGTCAAAGCATAGATCCCACAGCGCCCGCACGGGCGGGGCAACCTGCAATTGATGTACAGCCATCGTTTCTAAAGCGATTCAAAACCGTCAAGATGTCCCAGCAAGCCCTGGGTGTACAGTTCGGCTAGCGCTGGTAGTCGGGTGGGGGCCGGATCGCCAATCCGGCCCGTATTTACTTGGCCTGGCCTGGCCTGGCGTATCAGGTTCAACACCATTCATGATAGGAGCAACTTATGGCACACATCGTCATCATGGGCGCCGGCATTGGCGGCATGCCAGCCGCCTACGAAATGCGCACGGCCCTGCCCAAAGAGCATCGCATCACGGTCGTCAGCGCGGTGGACTACTTCCAGTTCACCCCGTCCAATCCCTGGGTGGCGGTCGGCTGGCGCGACCGCGAGGCGGTGACGCTGCCGATTGCGCCGCTGCTGGAAAAAAAGGGCATCGGTTTTGTGGCCAAGGCGGTGACGGCGATTGACGCGCCGGCCAACCGGCTGACGCTCGCCGGGGGCGACACGCTGGACTACGACTACCTGGTGATCACAACCGGACCAAAGCTGTCCTTTGACGAGGTGCCGGGCTCCGGCCCGCACGACGGGCACACGCACTCGGTCTGCACCGTTGACCATGCGCAGGCCTTCTTCAAGGACTATCAGGAATTTTTGAAGAACCCCGGCCCGGTCGTGATCGGCGCCATGCCGTTTGCCAGTTGCTTTGGCCCGGCCTACGAATTTGCCTTCATCCTCGATACCGACCTGCGCCGGCGCAAGCTGCGCCACAAGGTGCCGATCACCTTTGTCACCAGCGAGCCCTACATCGGGCACCTGGGGCTGGGCGGCGTGGGCGACAGCAAGGGCATGCTGGAGTCGGAGTTGCGCAGTCACGACATGAAGTGGATCACGAACGCCAAGACGACCCGGGCGGAAGCGGGCAAGCTGTTTGTGACGCAATTGGACGACCATGGCAACGTCTACAAGGAGCACGAGCTTCCTTTCAAGATGTCGATGATGCTGCCGGCGTTCAAGGGCGTGGACGCGGTGGCTGCCGTGCCCAATCTGTGCAACCCGCGCGGCTTCGTGTTGATTGACGAATTTCAGCGCAGCAAGGCCTATCGCAACATCTTTTCCGCCGGTGTGTGCGTGGCGATTCCGCCGGTGGAAGCCACGGTGGTGCCGACCGGCGCACCCAAAACCGGCTACATGATCGAAACCATGATCAGCGCCATCGTGCACAACATTGCCGATGAGCTGGCTGGGCAAGCGGTGGTGACCAAGGCCACCTGGAATGCCATCTGTCTGGCCGACTTCGGCGACACCGGCGCCGCCTTTGTCGCCCTGCCGCAGATTCCGCCGCGCAACGTCAACTGGTTCAAAACAGGCAAATGGGTGCACCTGGCCAAGATTGCCTTCGAGAAGTACTATATGCGCAAGATAAAGATGGGCACGTCCGAACCGCTCTATGAAAAATACGTGCTTAAGGCACTCGGCATTGTGCGTTTGATGCGCTGAGGCTGCGCCGCCCAAGAAGGTAGACTGTGGACCCGAAGGCCATAGCAAGGCGAAATGTGGGTACAGCATGACTTTGGGCACACTGATCGAAACACACGGGTATTGGGTGCTGGCAGCGGGCTGCCTGCTGGAAGGCGAAACGATCCTCGTCCTGGCCGGCTTCGCTGCGCATCGCGGATACCTCGACCCGTTCGCGGTGCTCGCCATTGCGTCGGCAGCCGGATTCTTTGGCGACCAGTTCTATTTCTGGCTCGGGCGTCGGCATGGCCCCGCAATCCTGGCCCGCTGGCCCTCGGTCGCCCGGCAAACTGATCGGGTCCAAGGTCTGATCGAGCGTTATGACGCGGCTGTGATCATCGGTATACGCTTTGCTTACGGGCTTCGGATCGCAGGACCGGTGCTGATCGGCATGTCGCCGATTTCAGGGTACCGCTTCGGCCTCCTCAATGCACTCGGAGCCGTGCTCTGGGCCTGCCTTTTTGCGGGCATCGGATGGGTGTTCGGCGACGCGGCGGAGTTCGCGTTGGGCGAACTCCGGCATCTTGAAATGTGGCTGTTGCTTGGTCTGGCGGCCGCTGGTGTGATCGCCTGGTGGATCAGAAAGAAGCGCGCACACTGACCCCCGACCGGGCCCTTCTATCCCGGTCGGCCCGCATCGCGACGACAATCAGCGCATGACCCACACTCCCACCTCTTCCTGGCTGCACGGCGCGGTGGCACGCATCGAGGCTGACTACCAGCGCAGCGCCGACACCCACCTTATTCCCCTGAACCTGCCGTGTTTTGCCCGGCACGGCATTGACCTGTATTTGAAGGACGAGTCCACCCATCCCACCGGCAGCCTCAAACATCGGCTGGCACGCTCACTTTTTCTGTATGCGCTGTGCAATGGCTGGCTGCACCAGGGCTCCACCGTGGTCGAAGCCTCCAGCGGTTCCACGGCAGTGAGTGAGGCCTACTTTGCGCGGCTGCTGGGTTTGCCCTTTGTTGCCGTGATGCCGCGCAGCACCTCGCCTGAGAAGATTGCGCAAATCGAGTTTTATGGCGGACGCTGCCACTTGGTGGACAACGCCGCCCAGGTGTACGAATTGGCCGGCTCACTGGCGCAGCAAACCGGTGGCCACTATATGGACCAGTTCACCTATGCCGAGCGCGCCACCGACTGGCGTGGCAACAACAACATTGCCGAAAGCATGTTTACTCAGATGGCGCGTGAACGCCACCCGATTCCGCGCTGGATCGTGGTCGGCGCCGGCACCGGGGGCACCAGCGCCACCATCGGCCGCTATGTGCGTTACCAGCGTTACGCAACACAAGTGTGTGTGCCCGATCCGCAGGGCTCGGTATTTGGCGAGTACCACCGCAGCGGCGACGCCACGTTGACCGGGCCGGGCTCGCGCATTGAAGGCATTGGCCGCCCGCGGGTCGAGGCCAGCTTCATCCGCAGTCTGGTGGACCGGATGCTGGAGGTCAGCGACCTGGATTCGGTGGCCGCCATGCGCGTGCTCTCTGGTCTGCTGGGACGCAAGGTGGGGCCCTCCACCGGCACCAACTTTGTTGGCATGCTGACCCTGGCCAGCGAGATGCGCGCGCAAGGCCAGCAGGGCTCCATCCTCTCGCTGCTGTGTGATGCCGGTGAACGCTACCTGCCGACCTACCATGATGCGGCCTGGGTGGCGCAAAATTTGGGCGACTGCACGGCAGCGATGGACCGCATCAACACCCAACTGGTCTGAATGACCATGACCAACGAACGCGCCAAATCACAAAACCCCAAATCCCTCTCCGGCCTGCTGCCGTTTTTGCGACCGTACCGGGGCCGCATCGGATTGGCGCTGGTGTTCCTGGTGATGGCGGCGGTGGCGACGCTGGCTTTTCCACTGGCCCTGCGCAGCCTGATTGACGGCGGTTTGATGCAGGCAGACAAAGGTGCACAGGTGATGGCCCTGCGCGAGCACTTTGCCGCCCTGTTTGCGGTCGCCGTGGCACTTGGCCTGTTTTCAGCGGGCCGTTTTTACCTGGTGAGCTGGCTGGGCGAGCGCGTGACCGCCGATTTGCGCAACGCCGTCTATGGCCATGTCTTGCAGCAAAGCCCCGAGTTCTTCGAGACCACCCAGACTGGCGAAGTGCTGTCGCGCCTCTCCGCCGACACCACGCTGGTGCAAACCGTGGTGGGCTCGTCGCTCTCCATGGGCTTGCGCAACAGCGTGATGGGCATCGGTGCCCTGGGCATGTTGATCTGGACCAACCCCTATGTGATGTTTCAGGTGCTGGGGGTGCTGCTGCTGATCGTGCTGCCTTCTCTGTGGTTTGGCCGGCGCGTGCGTCGGCTGTCGCGCGCCAGCCAGGACCGGGTGGCGGATTCGAGCGCCATCGCGGCTGAAGTGCTGAACGCCATCCCGGTGGTGCAAAGCTACACCGCCGAGGCACGCGAATCAGCCCGTTTCAATACCTCCACCGACAATGCGTTTCACACGGCGGTGCGGCGCACCAAGGCGCGCTCGGTACTGGTCGCATTCATCATCATCGCCACCTCGGCCGCCCTGCTGTGGGGCTTGTACCAGGGCACGCAGGCGGTGATGGCCGGGCGCATCAGTGCCGGCCATCTGGGGCAAACCGTGGTGTACGTCATCATTCTGGCCAGTGCGTTTGCGATTTTGGGCGAAGTCTATGGCGACTTGCTGCGCGCCGCCGGCGCCACCGAACGGCTGATGGAGTTGCTGGGCAGCCGTTCACCCATCACATCACCAACAAATCCGTCTCCGGCCCCGGTGCTGCTTTCGGGGAGCGCTGTTCAATTTGAAGCCATCAATTTTCACTATCCGTCACGCCCCAACCAGGCGGCCTTGAGCGATTTTTCACTGGCCGTGCAACCGGGCCAGACGGTGGCCATCGTGGGGCCCAGCGGCGCCGGCAAAAGCACGGTGTTTCAGTTACTGCTGCGTTTTTACGATCCGGCCTCGGGCCGCATCGTGCTGGACGGTGTGCCCACGCGTGACATGGCTTTGCAAGACCTGCGCCAGCGCATCGGCATCGTGCCGCAGGATGCGGTGATTTTTTCCAGCAGCGCGCTGGAGAACATCCGCTACGGCAAACCCGGCGCCAGCGACGACGAGGTCAAGGCGGCGGCCGGTGCGGCTTTTGCCCACGAATTCATCAGCACCTTACCTGAAGGCTATGACACGTTTCTGGGTGAGCGCGGTGTGCGCCTGAGCGGCGGCCAGCGCCAACGCATCGCGATTGCCCGCGCCATGCTGAAAAACCCGCCGCTGCTGCTGCTGGACGAGGCCACCAGCGCGCTCGACGCCGAGAGCGAACGCATGGTGCAGGCGGCGCTGGAATCGGCCATGCGTGACCGCACCACGCTGGTGATTGCGCACCGCCTGGCCACAGTGCAAAAAGCCGACCTTATTGTGGTGCTGGACCACGGCCAGTTGGTGGAGCAAGGCACGCATGCCGAGCTGGTGGCGCGCGGCGGTGTTTATGCCGGCCTGGCAGCCTTGCAGTTCAACGCCTGAGCCGGTGCTCTACAGTGCGGTCTTGACTCACCCCCCCAAAAAAAAGTATCTACCCATGTCACACGTGCCCCGCTTACCCGCTCACCCTCTCTCTGGCGCGGCTGCGGCCCCTGCTTCGATTCCCTCTTACCTGCAGGCCGATAATCTTGGCCCCTGGGGTATTTACCTGCAGCAGGTCGACCGTGTCGTACCCTATCTGGGCCATCTGGCGCGCTGGGCGGAGACCCTCAGGCGGCCGAAACGTATCCTGATTGTGGATGTGCCCATTCACATGGACGATGGTAGCGTGGCGCACTTTGAGGGCTATCGCGTGCAGCACAACACCTCACGCGGTCCCGGCAAGGGCGGCGTGCGTTTTCACCAGGACGTAACGCTGTCGGAGGTGATGGCCCTGGCGGCCTGGATGTCGATCAAAAACGCGGCGGTGAATGTGCCCTACGGCGGCGCCAAAGGCGGCATTCGGGTCGACCCCAAAACACTCTCACTCGGGGAGCTGGAGCGCATGACGCGCCGCTACACCAGCGAGATCGGCATCATCATCGGTCCCACCAAGGACATTCCGGCGCCTGATGTGAACACCAACGAGCAGATCATGGCCTGGATGATGGACACCTACTCCATGAACGAAGGGGCTACCGCTACCGGCGTGGTCACCGGCAAACCGGTGGCGCTGGGAGGATCGCTGGGTCGGCGGGATGCCACCGGGCGGGGCGTGTTTACTGTGGGCTCGGAAGCCGCGCGGCACATCGGCCTGGACATTGCCACTGCACGTGTGACGGTGCAGGGTTTTGGCAATGTAGGCGGTGTCTCTGCCCGGCTGTTTGCGCAGGCAGGCGCCCGTGTGGTGGCGGTGCAGGACCATGGCGGCACCATTTTCCGGGAAGCGGGTCTGGACGTGCCCGCGCTGCTGGCTCACGTGGCGGCGGTCGGTACGGTGGCTGGTTTTGCCCCGGCCGAGGTACTGCCCAACGATCAGTTCTGGGATGTGGACTGTGATATTTTGATACCTGCCGCACTGGAGTTGCAGATTACTGAACACAACGCGGGCCGCATCCAGGCCCGCATGGTGATAGAAGGCGCCAACGGACCGACCACGCCGGCGGCAGACGATATTCTGCACGAGCGCAATATTCTGGTGCTGCCCGACGTGATTGCCAACGCAGGCGGCGTGACGGTGAGCTATTTTGAATGGGTGCAGGACTTCTCCAGCTTCTTCTGGAGCGAAGACGATATCAACGCGCGGCTGGTGCGCATCATGAAAGAAGCCTTTGCCGGCATCTGGGAAGTGGCACAGGACCACAAGGTGAGCCTGCGCACAGCCACCTTCATTGTCGGGTGCAAGCGCATTTTGCAGGCGCGCGAGTTGCGCGGGCTGTACCCTTGAGGGATATGGAAATTACAAAAGTACCATTGTCATGCCGGACTCGATCCGGCATCCATGCCGACCGGTACACTGGATTGCGGATGTTCGCCAGCTCTATCCTCAACCGTTCAAAAGAACAAGCTCTGTCCTCAACTGATTGAGAGTTCACGAGATAGATCAGCGCGTCAACTGGTGACAGGGCGCAACGGCGATTTGGACGCGCTGCGGCCTTGCGTGTGGCATGCGCGGTGCACCCGAAATCACTCTCCCGGACAGCGCTTTTTTTTGGTGGTGAACCTGCCAAGCAAGGCATTGATGCGGGGAAGGTGAGGGTTTTTCCGCTGATCGATGGCTGATCCAAGGTGCGATACTGGGGCTCATGCGATTGAAATTCCTATCCGTCGTTATCCGTTATCCGTTAAAAAACAAAAGGGCAAGGAAGTTCTCGATACGCTGATCAAGGAATGTGATGTGCTGGTCGAAAACTTTGCACCCGGTGCGTTGGACCGCATGGGCATCACCTGGGAGCACATCCAGAAGATCAACCCGCGCATGATCGTGGCCTCGGTCAAGGGTTTCGGCCCCGGCCCTTACGCAGACCTCAAGGTCTATGAAAACGTCGCCCAGTGCGCCGGTGGCTCCGCGTCGACCAGCGGCTTCGAAGACAGCCCGCCCATGGTGACCGGCGCCCAGATCGGCGACAGTGGCACCGGCCTGCACTTGGCGCTGGGCATTGTGACCGCGCTTTACCAGCGCAACACCACGGGACGCGGCCAGAAGGTGCTGGCGCCGATGCAGGATGCCGTGCTGAACCTGTGCCGCGTCAAGCTGCGCGACCAGCAGCGCCTGGAACGCACGCACACCTTGCACGAGTATCCCCAGTATCCGGATGGCAAGTTCGGCGATGCCGTGCCACGTGCTGGCAATTCGTCTGGCGGTGGACAGCCGGGATCCATCCTGAAATGCAAGGGCTGGGAAACCGATTCCAATGCCTATAATTACTTCATTACCCAGGCGGCTGTCTGGCCTGCGGTGTGCAAGGTCATTGGCGAAGAGGACTGGGTCACTGACGAAGCTTTTGCCACGCCCGCCGCACGGTTGCTGCACCTCAAGCCGATCTTCGCCAGAATCGAGAAATGGACCATGACCAAGACCAAGTTCGAGGCCATGGACATTCTCAACAAGTACGACATCCCCTGTGGTCCGGTCCTGTCGATGAAGGAAATCGCAGAAGAGCCCTCCCTGCGTGAAACCGGCACCATTGTCGAAGTGGATCATCCCGAGCGCGGCAAGTATCTGACGGTGGGCAATCCGATCAAGATGTCGGACAGCGCGACCGAAGTGACCCGCTCTCCCCTGCTGGGCGAGCACACCGAAGAAGTGTTGGCCGAACTGGGTTATGACGCAGACTACATCGCCATGCTGCGAAGCGAGAAAGTAATTTAAGCGGGTTTGAACGGTACTGCCTTGCCCGTTTGTTGTCATGGCTCACTCCTTCCAGAGTGATGGGCTGCTGAAACAGACACCGAGCTAGAGGCCGAATTGAACCCTGTTGATTTGGAACAAGGCAAGAATGAATCAGAAAATTATCCCCATTGCGGTGCAAGAAGTTTCTAAAGAACGCAAACGGCAGGCGCCCAAGGGTCGCCGGGTCGATCCCGCCGCCGTGGCTGACGTGCAGGCACTGCTTGGCGACGAGTCGCGCCAGGCCGATTTGCTGATTGAGCATTTGCACAAGATTCAGGACCGCTTCGGCCATTTGTCTGCTGCCCACCTCGCCGCCCTGGCGCAGGAGATGCGGCTGGCACAGACCGAGGTCTATGAAGTCGCCACCTTCTACCATCACTTTGACGTGGTGAAGGAAGGCGAAGCTGCACCTGCTGCATTGACCGTTCGCGTCTGCGATGGTTTGTCCTGCGAAATGGCGGGGGCACGGGATTTGCTGGCCAAACTTCCGAAAATTCTCGGCAGGGACGTGCGCGTCATCGCAGCGCCCTGCATTGGCCGCTGCGAGCAGGCACCTGCTGCGGTGGTTGGCCAGAACCCGGTGGCTCACGCCACCTGTGACACCATCGCCGCCAGGGTCAGGGCCAAAGCTGTCACGCATGCCCCGGAAGGCTTTATCGACCAGGCGGCCTACCAGGCCGCTGGCGGTTATGCCCTGCTCAAGGATTGCATTGCCGGCAAGCGCGATATTGAATCTGTCATCAAGACCATGGAAGACTCGGGCTTGCGCGGCCTGGGAGGCGCAGGTTTCCCGGCGGGGCGCAAGTGGCGTATCGTGCGAGCCGAGGCTGGACCACGCCTGATGGCGGTGAACATTGACGAGGGCGAGCCCGGCACCTTCAAGGACCGGGTCTATCTTGAGCGCGATCCCCATCGCTTTCTCGAAGGCATGCTGATCGCCGCCTGGGCTGTCGGCATTGACAAGATCTACATCTACCTGCGCGATGAATACCACGGCTGCAGGGCCATGCTTGAGGCAGAACTGGAGAAGCTCAGGTCTTCCCCGCCCATGGCCAGCATGCCGGAAATCATTTTGCGGCGCGGTGCGGGCGCCTACATCTGCGGCGAAGAGTCCGCCATGATCGAGTCGATCGAAGGCAAGCGTGGCATGCCGCGGCTGCGTCCGCCCTATGTGGCGCAGGTGGGCTTGTTCGGTCGTCCCACGCTGGAGCATAACTTTGAAACCCTGTTCTGCGTGCGTGAAATTCTGGAAAAAGGTGGCAGCTGGTTCTCCTCGCATGGCCGCAATGGCCGCAAAGGTTTGCGTTCGTTCTCCGTGTCAGGCCGGGTCAGGAACCCCGGTGTCAAACTGGCACCAGCGGGCATCACCATCCAGGAACTGATTGACGAGCACTGCGACGGCATGCAGGAAGGCCACACCTTTTACGCCTACCTCCCCGGCGGCGCATCCGGCGGCATCTTGCCAGCGACCATGAACGCCATCCCGTTGGACTTTGATACCTTGCAGCCCTATGGCTGCTTCATCGGCTCGGCGGCTGTCGTGGTGCTGTCCGACAAGGACACGGCGGTGGGTGCAGCGCGCAACCTGATGCAGTTCTTCAAGCACGAGTCCTGCGGTCAATGCACGCCCTGCCGCACCGGCACGGCGAAGGCCGCGCATTTGATCGGGCAGCTCAAATGGAATCTCGAATTGCTGGCCGATCTCTCCAACGTGATGCGTGATGCATCCATCTGCGGCTTGGGACAGGCGGCCCCCAACCCGGTGGACTGTGTTGTCAAATATTTCCCGCACGAACTGGCCTGATCGGCTGGCACCGGACACTGAGGAACACCATGAACGCAATTACCCGACTTGAAGCTGCACAACTTGATGCTGATGCGCCGTTTGTCACCTTTGAACTCAACGGCAAGCCAGTCACCGGCAAGGCCACTGAAACCCTGATCCAGGTGGCCCAACGCGAGGGCATAGAAATTCCCCACCTCTGCTACAAGGAGGGCATGGAGACCGTCGGCAACTGCCGCGCCTGCATGGTGGAGATCAACGGCGAGCGGGTGTTGGCCCCCTCTTGTTGCCGCACCCCGACCGCCGGCATGAAAGTCACAACCAACAGCGAGCGTGCGGTGGCCTCTCAAAAAATGGTGCTCGAACTGCTGCTGTCTGACATGCCGGAGACCGCCTACACCCGCGAAAACGAAGTGGACCAATGGGCCAAAAAGTTGTCTGTGGGAAAACCCCGTTTCGAGGCGCGCGAACAGGTCAGGCAGGACATCTCGCACCCGGCCATTGCCGTCAACCTGGATGCCTGCATCCAGTGCACCCGCTGCCTGCGTGCCTGCCGCGATGAGCAGGTCAATGACGTCATTGGACTGGCTTTCCGGGGGGACCAGGCCAAGATCGTGTTCGACATGGACGACCCCATGGGCGCTTCCACCTGTGTGGCCTGCGGCGAATGCGTGCAGGCCTGCCCCACCGGTGCGCTGATGCCGGCTCGTGACGCAGCTCTTGCCCTGCCCGACAAGCAGGTGGATTCTGTCTGCCCCTACTGCGGTGTGGGCTGCCAGCTGACCTACAACGTCAAAGACAACAAGATTTTGTATGTCGAAGGGCGAGACGGCCCGGCCAACCATGGGCGCCTGTGCGTCAAGGGTCGCTATGGATTTGATTACGCCAACCACCCACAGCGACTCACCAAGCCGTTGATCCGCCGCGCTGATGCCCCCCCCAAGCGCGGTGACTTCACGATGGACCCTGATCGTGTGATGGACGTGTTCCGTGAAGCCACCTGGGATGAAGCACTGGAACTGGCTGGTGGCAAATTCCGCCAGATTCGCGACCAGTTCGGCAAGAAGTCCCTGGCCGGTTTTGGCTCGGCCAAAGGCAGCAACGAAGAAGCCTACCTGTTCCAGAAACTGGTTCGCACCGGTTTTGGCAGCAACAACGTGGACCACTGTACCCGCCTGTGCCACGCCTCTTCAGTGGTGGCCTTGCTCGAGGGCATTGGCTCTGGCGCGGTGTCCAACCCGGTGATGGATGTGGTCAAGGCCGATGTCGTCATCGTCATCGGTGCCAACCCCACCGTCAACCACCCGGTGGCCGCCACCTGGATCAAGAATGCCGTCAAGAACGGCACCAAGCTGGTGGTGTGTGACCCACGCCGCTCGGACATGGCGCGCATCGCCCACCGTTTCCTGCAGTTCAAGCCGGACACCGACGTCGCCCTGCTCAACGCCATGATGCATGTCATCGTGACCGAGAACCTGGTCGACAAGGATTTCATTGCCAGCCGCACCATCGGCTTTGATGATCTGCGCAAAAACGTCGAGGGCTACAGCCCCGAGGCCATGGCGCCGATATGCGGGGTTGACGCCGACACCATCAAGTACGTGGCCCGGCTCTATGCCAGCTCCAAAGCCTCCATGATTTTGTGGGGCATGGGCATCTCCCAGCACATTCATGGCACCGACAATGCGCGTTGCCTGATCGCGCTGGCCTTGATGACCGGCCAGATTGGCCGCCCCGGCACGGGCTTGCACCCGCTGCGCGGACAAAACAATGTACAGGGTGCGTCCGACGCGGGCTTGATCCCCATGATGTACCCCGACTACCAGCATGTGACGGACCCCAAGGTACAGGCTCGCTTCGAGGCAGCCTGGAAGCTGAGCGCTGGCACGCTGGACAGCAAGCCCGGCTTGACCGTCGTGGAAGTCATGCACGCCATCAAAAAAGGCGAGATTCGCGGCATGTACGTGATGGGCGAAAACCCCGCCATGTCGGACCCTGACGCCAACCATGCGCGTGAATCCCTGGCCGCGCTGGACCACCTGGTGGTCCAGGATATTTTCCTGACCGAGACGGCTTACCTGGCCGATGTGATCCTGCCAGCCAGCGCCTTCCCCGAGAAAAACGGCACATTCACCAATACCGACCGCATGGTGCAAATGGGACGCCAGGCCCTGAATCCCCCAGGTGACGCCAAACAGGACTTGTGGATCATCCAGGAGATTGCGGCACGGCTGGGGCTGGATTGGCAGTACAAGCATGTGTCAGAAGTGTTTGATGAAATGCGCCACACCATGCCCAGCATTGGTGGCATCACCTGGGACCGGCTGGAGCGCGAACATGCGGTGACCTACCCCTGCGTTGCCGAAGGCGACCCCGGAGAATCCGTGGTGTTTGTCGATACTTTTCCGCGTGAATCCGGCCGTGGTCGCTTCGTGCCCGCTGACATTATTCCTGCCAATGAGCGCCCGGATGCCGAGTACCCCATGGTGCTGATCACGGGACGGCAGCTGGAGCACTGGCACACCGGCAGCATGACGCGTCGTGCCGCCGTGCTGGATGCCATTGAACCTGATCCGATTGCATTGATACATCCGCTGGACCTGGCCGCCATGAACGCCCATCCGGGTGATCTCATCACGATCGAGTCGCGTCGAGGCACCGTATCGCTTTATGCCAGGGCAGATGACAGCTCGCCGCGTGGCGCCATCTTTGTGCCGTTCTGCTACTACGAGGCCGCTATCAACAAGCTGACCAACGCAGCGCTGGACCCGTTCGGCAAGATTCCGGAATTCAAATACTGTGCCATCCGCATCCGCCTGGGCGGCGATTCACCCGTGCAAAGCAGCTACGGTGGCGGCCAGGCGCTGGAACACATCACAAGCTGAAAAGACTCGGGCACCTGCCGCATTGCTGCAAGGTAAGCGGCTGGGCAACACATCTTGAGACGAGGCTAAGTTCCAGAGATAGTGTGCACGATGAAGATCATGCACACCATGGCGAGCGAGGCTCGCCCAGGATCAGCCCGACGGCGACGAGCGCCCCGAGTCCAAGCACCAGGATCAGCACGGCCAGGGCGCCTCTCTTCAGCCATCGATTCATAAATGTCTCCTCTGTTGACCTTGTTGATGCGGCCCAGCAGCAAGACAGGAAGTCCGCATAATGGGCAGCCTATGGAGTATGGAAAACAGGGGCAAGATCACTCTCCCGGACAGCGCATTTTTTTGGTGGTGAACCTGCCTATCCGTCGTTGATGCGGGGAAGGTGAGGGTTTTCCCGCTGATCGATGGCTGATCCAAGGTGCGATACTGGGGCTCATGCGATTGAAATGCCTATCCGTTTCTGCGGGAAAGGCGAGGGTTTTTACTTAGATCGAGGGCAGACCATTACTGGCCCCAGATGGTTGAAAAGCCTATCCGTAAATGAAAAGGATTAGCAATGAAATGGTTTTTCGATTTGAGAATTGCCACGAAACTGATCTCTGCGTTTGTCATCGTGCTGGCGCTGACTGTTTCTCTGGGTTTGTTTTCCGTGCTGCAGTTAGCAAAAGTGAATCAGACAGCGGCCGAGATGAAGCGCGTATGGCTGCCAAGCCTGCGCTCCGTTCTCGAGATCAGAATAGATATGGCCCGTTTGCGTTCAGTCGAACTGCAATACTCATCCGTCACCGCAGATAGCGATCTGTCGCGTTACGAAAAAAGCGTTATTGCGATTTCCAAGGACCTTCGTAATGGGGTGGAGCAATATGCAAAGCTGGATTTAAGGCCAGCCGAGATGAATGCATTGAAACGATTCAGAAACCAGATGGTGCCATACATGGCGCAGCATGACAAAATTCTCGGGCTGATCAAGCAACAACAAGCCTGGGATGTGCCTGCGCTTCTGAGGAGCGAAGCTATTGTGTCGTCTCGCAATCAGCTAGACGGGATTGTCGCTGAACTGATCACCATCAATGAAGAGGGAAGTGCGCGAGCCGACTTAGCCGGAGACGCCTTGTATATGACGGCCCGTATCTGGATTTTCGGACTTTTGGCCGTCAGCGTCATGCTCGGGCTCGGATTTGCTGTCTGGATTGCGCGCATTGTGTCGCGTCCGCTTAAATCCGCAGTAGATATTTCCAGAAAGGTCGCCAGCGGCGATCTCACAGCCAGCGTTGAAGTGCAATCCGCAGACGAGACCGGTCAGCTGATGCAGGCATTGAAAGACATGAACGCGAGCCTGATCCGAATAGTGATGGACGTGCGTAGCGGCACCGATACCATCGCAACGGCATCGAGCGAGATTGCATCCGGCAATATGCATTTGTCGAGCCGTACCGAAGAACAGGCCAGCACCCTGGAAGGAACCTCATCATCAATGAATGAGCTGACCCTGGCGGTTAGGAAGAATGCCGATAATGCGCGCCAGGCCAATCAGCTCGCCGAGTCCGCCTCGAATGTCGCGTTTAAGGGAAGCGCCGTCGTATCCGAGGTCGTCGATACGATGAAATCCATTAACGATTCAGCCAGGAGAATCGTCGATATCATCGGGGTGATCGACGGAATTGCCTTCCAGACCAATATCCTGGCGCTGAACGCCGCGGTGGAAGCAGCACGGGCCGGGGATCAGGGGCGTGGCTTTGCTGTGGTCGCAGCAGAAGTCAGAACGCTGGCTCAGCGCAGTGCCGCCGCGGCCAAGGAGATCAAAACCCTGATCAGCGATTCAGTCAGGAATGTCGATACGGGAACCAAGCTGGTCAGCCAAGCCGGAGCCACAATGGCCGAGATGGTCTCGGGTGTCAAAAAAGTGGCTGAGATTATCGCTGAGATAACCATCGCGTCGCAGGACCAGGCGACGGGCATCGACAAGATCAACCAGGCAATAGAGCAGATGGACAAAGTGACGCAGCAAAATGCCGCCTTGGTGGAACAAGCGGCCGCGGCATCGGAAAGCCTCCGTGAGCAGGCCGAAAACCTGTTGCGCTCGGTAAGCGTTTTCAAAATAGCCGATGATCAAACATTAGCGGAAGAAACTGGAAGCGCCGCCATCAGGCTGCCCTATCCATTGAACGACAAATACCCCAGCGAATATCACCAGGTTATAAGCTGAAAGTGCACGACCGGCGAGTGCTGGCGCAAAGGCCATGCCGACCGCCGGTTGCGCCAGTGAAACAAAGGTGCAACTCATACAATACAGGGCCCATAGGGTTCCAGCCCACGTAGATAGATCGTTACAGGCTATTATAATAATAGCAAGAAACAGGAAACTCGAGGGCAAGCCACGCGCAATCAGGCGATCTGCATGGAGGCCGCGTCGCCTTGCTGCTGGCAGCTACCCTGACCACGACACCCCGGCCACCTTGCGCAGGCGCTTCATTGATGAACTCGCTGGTCTGTTTGTGCAAGTGCTGGAAATGGCCGCCGAGATGATCCTAGATTCCTCAGTTGGACGCGCCCGAGTGGGCCGCCTGGCGGCGTGTCCGGGTAGGCGCGACAACGCAGCAGGCTACTGCCTGCCAGGCGGAGCAACGACCCCGGGTGCGTTGCCAGTGGCTCAATCGGGTGCGTAGCGCTCTCACCCAAAAGGTGAACTGTCTCGAAGCCAAAAAAGTCAACACCCATAAGGACTTGTTGATAAAACCAAGCGGTCAACTGAGGAATCTAGGATGAAGCTGCTCAAGCTGGGCAGCGTGTGTCTGGACGGCACCAAGATCCACGCCAACGCATCACGCCATCATGCCCTCTCGCATGGCCACATTGTCAAACTCGAAGCCCAGCTCAAACAGGAAGTCCAGGAACTGCTGGCACTGGCTGAAGCAGCCGACACGGCCAATATCCCCGATGGCATGAGCCTGCCCAAAGAACTCAAACTGCGCGAAGACCGGCTCGCCGCCATGGCGACAGCCAAGGCCAAGATAGCAGTGCGTGCGCAAACCATGGCGCACCGATTGACTACGCTGGCTGGCAAAGCGGCTTATGCCCTACGCAAACAAACGGTGGAGCCGGTCTTTGGCATCATCAAATCGGTGATGGGGTTCAGGCAGTTCTCTTTGCGTGGATTACGCAAAGTCACCGGTGAATGGAATCTGGTTTGCCTGGCCTGGAATGTCAAGCGCATGGCCGTACTACGTCCAAAAGTTGGATGAGGGGAGGAAATACCGTGAAAAAGGCACAAAACCTTGAAAACCCAGTCCAAAGTGCCTATTTTTTAAGCAAATTCAAAATCAGTCAGATTTTTGAATTCCCAAGTCCGACAGGCTTCTCCAGCTTCTTCTGGAGCGAAGACGATATCAACGCGCGGCTGGTGCGCATCATGAAAGAAGCCTTTGCCGGCATCTGGGAAGTAGCACAGGACCACAAGGTGAGCCTGCGCACAGCCACCTTCATTGTCGGGTGCAAGCGCATTTTGCAGGCGCGCGAGTTGCGCGGCTTGTACCCTTAACGTCACTGACTGCCCGTTGTCGGCGCTACTGCAACTGCCCCTTGAGGGCGTCTGGCATGGGGAAGGGCAGCACGGCAATACCCTCTTCGATCAGGGATTCGGTCTGGGCGCGTGAGGCTTGGCCGCGGATGCCACGTTCCTTGGTCTCACCGTAATGGATTTTGCGCGCTTCCTCGGCAAAGCGGTCGCCTACATCGTCGGTATCGGCCATGATGCGGCGGGCCACCGCCATCCAGGCGGCCTGCAGCGTCGTATCTGTGCTGCCGGCGGCGACGACTTCCTGCGTGCTTGAGGCCTCGGCACGGGCACCGCCCAGGTTCAGGCGCGGCGCGCTCAGCCTCTTTGTAATGGAGGCGTCGCCGCACACCGGGCACTCGACCAGGCCACGGCCCTGTTGCCCCAGGAAATCGTCTTCGGAGGCAAACCAGCCTTCAAACACATGCTGCTGGCCACATTGAAGATCGAGAACTTTCAATCAGGTGCCCAGCATCTGCACTATCGCGTTGGCACACAAGGCCATCAGGCCACCGGGGACGATACCCAGAATCAGCACCAGTGCGCCGTTGATCGACAGCACGGCACGAACGTCCAGCGGTGCCGACACCGTGCTGGCCGTGATGGGTTGATCAAAGTACATGACTTTGACGACGCGCAGGTAATAAAAGGCACCGATCAGCGACATCATCACGGCGAACACGGCCAGCCCGATATGGAAAACCTGACCCGAAGCGATCAGCGCCTGCAGGACCGAAAGCTTGGCGTAAAAGCCGACCATGGGTGGAATGCCGGCCAGGGAGAAAAGACAGACGGCCATCACTGCGGCGTAGAGCGGACTGCGCTCGTTCAGGCCGGCAAAATCAGAAATCTCTTCACTCTCAAAACCATCACGCGCCAGCAACAAAATGACACCAAAACTTGCCAGCGTTGTCAAAACGTAGGTGATGATGTAGAACATCGATGAACTGTAGGCATTGGCGGCCAGGCTGATGTTGCCATTGACCACGCCCGACATCAGGCCCAGCAGCACAAAACCCATTTGGGAAATGGTCGAGTACGCCAGCATGCGTTTGAGATTGGTCTGCGCAATGGCCGCCAGATTGCCGATCAGCAGCGAACCAATCGACAGCACCATCAACATCTGCTGCCAGTCAATGGCCAGCGGCAACATGCCTTCCACCAGCAGGCGAATGAAGATGGCGAACGCCGCCAGCTTGGGCGCGCCGCCAATCAGCAGCGTCACTGCCGTGGGCGCACCCTGGTAGACGTCCGGGATCCACATGTGAAACGGCACCACACCGAGCTTGAAAGCCAGCCCCGCCACCACAAACACCAAACCGAACACCAGCACCTGATGTTTCACCTGCCCTGAATTAATGGCTTTGAACACGGCATTCACATCCAGCGAGCCGGTGGCGCCGTACATCATCGACAGGCCGTACAGCAGAAAACCAGAGGCCAGCGCGCCCAGCACAAAATACTTCATCGCCGCTTCGGTGGCGGTTGCATTGTCACGCCGCAAGGCCACCAGCGCATAGCTGGACAAAGTGAGCAATTCAAGCCCCAGGTAGATCACGAGGAAATTGTTGCCCGAGATCATGACGAACATGCCCAGCAGCGCAAACATGCTTAAAGAGAACATCTCGCCACCGCGCAACATGTCACGGTCTGCGGCGTAAGGGCGGCCATACACCAGGGTGACCATCACCGCAAGAGTGGCAAAGCACTTGAGCCAGTTGCCCATCGGGTCACTGACCACCATGTTGCCAAAGCCGTAAACAGTTGCACCGGCGCTGGCGTAGCCGGCCTGCATGGCAGCCACCACGGCCAAGGTCAGCAGGGTCAGCACGTAAGTTGTGGTGCGGCGTGGACTCTTCACACCGAGATCGACCAGCGCGATGACGCAGGCCATGGTGAGCAGGATGATTTCGGGGTAAGCCGAGATCCAACTGAGTTTATCGATCATTTTCTGTTTCTCAATTCAATTTGGTCAATTCAGACTGATCAATTCAGCTTGGACAGCGCCACGTGCTTGAGCAATTCCGCCACGGACGTGTCCATCACGTCGGTAAACGGTTTCGGATAAATACCCATGGCCAACACCGCAACCGCCAGCAAGGCGAGCATCAGAAACTCACGGTTGTTGATGTCAACCAAAGACTTGACGTGAGGGTTGGCAACCGGGCCCAGGTAGACGCGCTTGAACATCCACAAGTTATAAGCGGCGCCAAAAACAAGTGCACTGGCGGCGCCAAAACCGAGCCAGAAATTGGCTTTGACGGCGCCCAGAATCACCATCCACTCGCCGACAAAACCGGCAGTACCCGGCAAACCGCTATTGGCCATGACAAACAACAGGGCAAACGCCGTGAACTTGGGCATGGTGTTGACGACGCCACCGTAACTGGCGATCTCGCGCGAATGAACACGGTCATACAGCACGCCAATCGACAGGAACATGGCGGCTGACACGAGGCCGTGCGCGATCATCTGTACCAGACCACCCGACACCCCCAGGTCATTGAAGATAAAGAAACCGAGGGTCACAAAACCCATGTGCGCAACCGACGAATAAGCCACCAGCTTTTTCATGTCCTGCTGCACCATCGCCACCAGACCGACATAGATAACGGCAATCAGGGACAAGGCAATCATCAACCAGGCCCACTCGCGCGCGGCATCCGGCGCAATCGGCAGGGAAAAACGCAGGAAACCATAGGCACCGAGTTTGAGCATGATGGCGGCCAGCACCGCCGAGCCGCCGGTGGGCGCCTCAACGTGCACATCCGGCAGCCAGGTGTGTACCGGCCACATCGGCACCTTCACGGCAAAGGCGGCAAAGAACGCAAAGAACAGCAAGGTTTGCGTGGTGCTGCCCAGCGGCAGTTGGTGCCAGAGCGCGAGGTCGAAGCTGCCACCCGACTTGGTGTACAGGAAGATCAGCGCAATCAGCAGCAACAATGAGCCGAGCAAGGTGTAGAGGAAGAACTTGAACGCCGCGTAGATCTTGTTCGGTCCGCCCCAGATGCCAATAATCAGGTACATCGGGATCAGGGTGGCTTCAAAGAACACGTAAAACAGCATGCCATCGAGCGCACAGAAGACGCCGATCATCAATCCGCTCAAAATCAGGAACGCACCCATGTACTGGTTGACGCGGCGGGTAATGGCCTCCCAACTGGCAAGCACGATCACCACGTTGATGAATGCTGTCAACAGTACAAACCAGAGCGAAATACCGTCCACCCCCAGGTGGTAGTTGACGTTGAAGCGCTCGATCCACGGTGCTTTCTCGACAAACTGCATGGCCGCCGTGCCCAGTTTGAAACCGCCATACAAGGGCAAGGTGACAGCGAAGCTGACAAGGGCGCCGATCAGTGCGATCCAGCGCACGGTACGTGCCTGATCATCACGACCGAGCGCCAGCAGCACAACACCAAAAACAATCGGTGTCCAGATAGCCAGGCTCAACAATCCCATTTTTCTTATTCTCCTACATGAGCCAAACGAAATACGATTTGAGCCAATCCAAAGTCGGTTTGATCCAAACGAAATACGTCATCAGCACAAAAACACCCAAAATCATTCCAAACGCATAGTGGTACAAGTAACCCGTCTGCACCCGGCGAACCACGCCAGATACCCAGCCGACCACTTTCCACGAGCCATTGACGACCGCCCCATCAATCAGGAACTCATCGCCCCCCTTCCACAAGCCGGTACCCAAAGCACGGGCACCACGGGCGAGCACGTTTTCATTGAACCAGTCCAGGTAGTACTTGTTCTCCAGCAGGGTGTAGAGGGGCTGCACTCTGGCCTTGATGGCCGCCGGCAATGCCGGATTGACCACATACAGGTAGTAAGCACAAGCCACGCCTGCCAGCGCGAGCCAGAAGGGCAACGTGGTCAGCGCATGCCAGGCCATTTGCACCGGACCCTGGAACGCCTTGGCCAGTTCAACCATGGCTGCGTGTGTTTCGGCATTGACGAAGATGGCACCCTTGAAGAACTCACCAAACAGCATCGGTTGAATCGTCATGAAGCCAATCACGACCGAAGGGATCGCCAGCAGAATCAGCGGCACCGTCACCACCCAGGGTGACTCATGGGGTGCGTGGTGCTCGTTCGGATGAGCATGGTGATCGTCATGCTGCACCTCCGGATTCTGGTCGAAACGCTCCTCGCCATGGAACACCAGAAAATACATCCGGAAGGAGTAAAACGCAGTGACAAACACGCCTGCCAATACCGCAAACGATGCAAAGCCAGCGCCCGGCAGATGGCTTGCGTGAACCGCCAAAATAATGCTGTCCTTGGAATAGAAGCCTGAGAACAGCGGCGTGCCGATCAGCGCCAGCGAGCCCAGCAGCATGGTGATCCAGGTGATCGGCATGTACTTGCGCAAGCCACCCATCCAGCGAATATCCTGCTTGTGGTGCAGGGCCATGATGACTGAGCCGGCCGCCAGGAACAGCAGCGCCTTGAAGAACGCGTGCGTCATCAGGTGAAACACCGCCACCGAATAGGCCGACGCACCGAGCGCCACCGTCATATAGCCCAACTGGGACAGCGTGGAATAGGCCACCACGCGTTTGATGTCGTTCTGGATGATGCCAAGGAAGCCCATGAACAAGGCCGTGATGGCACCAATCACCAGCACGAAGTTCAGGGCCGTGTCACTGAATTCAAACAGGGGCGACATGCGCGCCACCATGAAGATGCCGGCCGTCACCATGGTGGCCGCATGAATCAAAGCCGAGATCGGCGTGGGGCCTTCCATGGAATCCGGCAACCAGACGTGCAGCGGGAACTGGGCCGACTTGCCCATGGCACCAATAAACAGACAGATGCAGATGACCGTGATCAGCATCCAGTCGGTCCCCGGAAAACTTAAGCGGGCCAGATCAGCCGCCTTGGCGAAGGCTTCGGTGTAATTGAGGGTGCCAGCAAAAGCAACAATCAGTCCGATACCCAAAATGAAGCCGAAGTCGCCCACCCGGTTGACCAGAAAGGCCTTCAGGTTGGCAAAAATGGCAGTCGGTTTGTTGTACCAGAAACCGATCAACAAATAGGACATCAGGCCCACAGCCTCCCAGCCAAAGAACAGTTGCAGCAGGTTGTTGCTCATCACCAGCATCAGCATGGAGAAAGTGAAGAGCGAGATGTAGGCAAAGAAACGGTTATAGCCTTCGTCTTCTTCCATGTAGCCAATGGTGTAGATGTGCACCATCAGGGACACAAAGGTCACCACGCACATCATCATGGCGGTGAGGCCATCAACGAGGAAACCAATTTCCATTTTGAGCCCCCCCACCACCATCCAGGTGTAGAGGGTCTCGTTGAAGTGGGCCCCATCGATGGCCACGCTCTTGAGCGTCATGGCGGACAGGATGAATGCCAACAGCACACCCAGGATGGTGAGTGTGTGCGACAGGCGCCGGCCAATCCAGTTGCCGCCAAATTGGGTGCCAAAAATACCGGCCAGAACAGCCCCCACCAAGGGAGCCAGAGGCACCGCAAGCAGCGTTGAAGCGGACAGGGTTTGACTCATCTTGTTAACCCTTGAGTGTATTGAGTTCGTCCACGTTGATGCTGGATTTGTTGCGGAACAGCAGCACCAAAATGGCCAGACCGATGGCTGACTCGGCAGCAGCGACGGTCAGAATGAAAAACACGAAGACCTGCCCGTGCATGTCACCCAGGTAGTAGGAAAACGCGACAAAATTGGTATTGACCGCCAACAGCATCAGCTCGATCGCCATCAGCAGCACAATCAGGTTCTTGCGATTGAGGAAAATGCCGATCACCGACAAAGCAAACAGCATGGCGCCGAGCGAAAGAAAATGTCCAAGGCTTACTGTCATGCTTTGTTCTCCGCAGTCGCATTGTTTTCCCCAGTCCGGGTGGCCGCGTCGTCCATCACCGCCGCTTGAGTGGCCGCCATCTTGAGCACCGTCATCCGGTCTTTTGCCTTCACCCGCACCTGGTCGGATGGGCTCACATACTTGCTGTCTTTGCGTTGACGCAATGTCAGTGCGATGGCCGCAATCATGGCGACCAGCAGAATCGCCCCGGCAATTTCAAGTGGATAGATATATTGGGTATACAAAAGTTTGCCCAGCTCGCGGGTATTGGACAGCTCCGCCGTCGCCTGACCCAGTGTGGCAGCCGCAAGCGGTTCTTCGCTGACGCGAAATCCGCCCATCAGTACGGCAGCCATCTCCAGCGCGATCAGCACGCCCACCAGGGCCGCCAGCGGAAAATGTTTCCAGAAGCCCTGGCGGACGCTGTCGACGTTGATGTCCAGCATCATCACCACAAACAGGAACAGCACCATCACCGCACCCACATACACCAGCACCAGCGTGATGGACAGGAACTCGGCCTTGAGCAGCATCCAGACCATGGCAGCCTGGAAGAACGCAAGCACCAGGAATAAAGCCGCGTGAACCGGGTTGCGGGCCGTAATGACCCGAAACGCGGCGAACAGCAGCACCGCAGAAAAAACGTAGAACAGGCCAGTCTTGACATCCATGGGTGTGGTTTCTTTCTATCTTGCGGCGGGTCAGCGGTACTTGGCGTCAGCCGCCCGGCTGGCTGCAATTTCGCTCTCGTACCGATCACCCACAGCCAGCAGCATTTCCTTGGTGAAGTACAGATCACCGCGCTTTTCGCCGTGGTACTCAAGAATATGGGTTTCGACAATCGCATCCACCGGGCAGGCTTCTTCACAGAAGCCGCAAAAAATGCACTTGGTCAGGTCAATGTCGTAGCGGGTCGTGCGACGCGAACCATCTTCACGCAGCTCTGACTCGATGGTGATGGCCACGGCCGGGCAAATCGCCTCACACAGCTTGCAGGCAATGCAGCGCTCCTCGCCGTTCTCATAACGACGCAAGGCGTGCAAACCCCGAAATCTTGGCGACAGCGGGGTTTTTTCTTCCGGGTACTCGAGCGTGATCTTGCCGCGAAAAGCGTACTTGCCGGTAAGCACCAGTCCCTTGAAAAACTCGATCAGCATGAAACTGGCCAGAAAGTCCTTCAGCGAAAAGGCCGACTCGCTCGAAGTCGCAGAGGCACTTGATGTTGGGGTAGACATAGGCAACTCGAATTACTTCCAGATGTTCCAGGGGGTCTGCATCCAGGCCCCCACAACCACCAGCCAGACGAGGGTGACAGGGATGAAGATTTTCCAACCCAGGCGCATGATCTGGTCGTAGCGATAGCGCGGAAAGGTGGCCCGAACCCAGATAAACATCGTGACCACAAAAAATGTCTTGATTCCGAGCCAGATCCAGCCAGGGACCCAGTTGAACAGGGCGCTATCGATGGGCGGCAGCCACCCGCCCAGGAACATGAGCGTTGTCAGAATCGCAATCAGCCACATGTTGGCGTACTCTGCCAGATAGAACATGGCATACGACATGCCGGAGTACTCCACCATGTGACCGGCAACAATTTCCGACTCGCCCTCGACCACGTCAAACGGGTGCCGATTGGTCTCCGCCAGACCTGAGATGAAAAAGACCACGAAAATCGGCAGCAGCGGCAACCAGTTCCACGACAGGAAGTTCAAGCCCATCTGCGCAAACTCACCTTTGCCTTGCCCGGTGACGATGTCGGTCAGGTTCAGACTGGCTGACACCATGATCACCACCACCAGGCAAAAGCCCATGGCGATCTCGTAGCTCACCATTTGGGCCGAGGCCCGCATCGCCCCGAGAAACGGGTATTTGGAATTCGATGACCAGCCCGCGATGATCACGCCATACACCTCCAGGGAGGCGATCGCCATCACAAACAACAAACCCGCGTTGATGTTGGCCAGGGCGATGTCAGGGCCGAACGGCACCACCGCCCAGGCCGCCAGGGCCGGCATGATGGTCAGGACCGGGCCCAGGAAAAACAGGCCCTTGTTGGCTGCTGCGGGCGTGAGAATTTCTTTGGTGAGCAACTTCAGCGCATCGGCAATCGGTTGCAGCAAGCCCCAGGGACCGACCCGGTTTGGCCCCAGCCGAATTTGCATCCAGCTAATCAGCTTTCGCTCCCAGAGCGTGAGATAGGCGACAGCGCCCATCAGGGGCAACACCACCAGCATAATCTTGATCAGGGTCCAGACCACCGGCCAGCCCATGCTCACCCACCAGGGCGCGTCCAGCAGGCCCTGGCCAAAAGCAAAAATGGTGTCAATCATGCGGCCACCTCCTGCGTTGCTGCAGCACGTTTGGCGTCTGCCGTGAGTTGCAGGCTCGCCGCCCGGCGCACTGTGCCGTCCAACGAGTAGATGCTGGCCACCACCGGCGCCAGCGTCGCGGGTGTGAGGTCAACGCCCGCTTGCGTCGTATTGTTCAGCATCCCGGCCGACACATGCGTCTGGTCTGCGGATGGCAAGCCCGGCACCTGCTTGAGCACTTCCTGCGACGCTACAAAGTCAAAACCCGGCACCCCCAGCAAGTTGGCCAACACGCGCAAGACTTTCCAGGCCGGACGGGTTTCGCCCAGGGGTTTGACCACCGCATGAAAGCTTTGCATGCGCCCCTCGGCGTTGATGAAAGTGCCCGAGGTTTCGGTGAAAGGCGCAATCGGCAGCAACACATCGCTCAACGCCAAATTAGCCTTGAACGGACTGAGTGTCACCACCATCTGGACTTGCGACAGGCTGCTCCTGGCCGAGGCACCGGCAGCCGAGTCAAATTCAGGCTCGGTATTCAACAGCAGCACCGCCTTCAGGCCACCGGCCAGCATCTGCCCGGCGTTCAGTCCACCCGGCCCGGGCAACGCACCTGCAAGTTGTGCACCCACGGTGTTGGCGGCCTCGGTCAGATAGCCCACCGTGGCACCCGTTTGCTGGCCAATCCAGTTGGCGAGCGCCAACAGGCTTGACGCCTTGCCGTGATGGGCGGCCGCGTTACCCAGCAATATGGCTTTGCGTTCACCGTCCAGCAGGGAATCGGCGATGGCGAAAACACCCGTTCGCCCTGAGCCCGTCGAAGGGCGCGCAAGGGCTTCGACAAGCTCAGCCCGAACGGGGGTTGGCGCAGGCACCCCCTTTTTCGCAGCAATCACAGCCGCCACGTCGGCCAGTGCCTGCACCCAGGTACTGGCGGCACACAACAGGGTATTGGCAACCGGCATGGCCCAGTCTTGCGCTACAGAATTGATAGCGTTTACCGTGCATCCCTTGCGCGCTGCCTGCCGAATTCTCTGTGCAAACAGAGGATGATCCTTGCGCAGGCTGGAACCCACCACCAACACATGCTGGAGCGCTGACAAAGAAGCAATGGAGGTGCCCAGATGACGCACTCCCTGTGCTGTCGGGAACTCGGCGTTGCGCAGGCGGTAATCAATATTCTCACTGCCCAGGCCGCGCAGCAACGCGCCGGCCAGGTGCAGTTCCTCCAGCGTGCTGTGCGGGCTGACCAGCGCCCCGATACTCGCAGCACCGTGATCTGCCTTGATCTGCTTCAAGCCATTGGCAACGTACTCCAGCGCGGTCTGCCAGTTGACTGACAACCACACCCCACCCTGCTTGAGCATCGGGCTGGTCAGGCGTTCGTCGCTGTTCAAGGCCTCATAGGAAAAACGGTCGCGGTCGGCAATCCAGCACTCATTGACCTCCTCGTTCTCGAGGGGCACCACGCGCATGACCTTGTTGTTCTTGACCTGCACAATCAGATTGGCGCCGGTCGAGTCATGCGGGCTGATGGACTTGCGACGGCTCAGCTCCCAGGTGCGGGCGTTGTAGCGGAACGGTTTGCTGGTCAAGGCGCCAACCGGGCAGATGTCGATCATATTGCCCGAGAGTTCCGAATCAACCGACTGTCCAACAAAAGTTTCGATCTCGGCGTGCTCGCCGCGGTGCGACATGCCGAACTCCATCACGCCGTCCACTTCCTGGCCAAAGCGCACGCAGCGTGTACAGTGAATGCAGCGGCTCATCTCCTGCATCGAAATCAGCGGGCCGACGTCCTTGACGGCCACCACACGTTTTTCTTCCTCGTAGCGCGAAGCAGAAGCGCCGTAACCCACGGCCAGGTCCTGCAACTGGCACTCGCCGCCCTGATCACAAATGGGGCAATCCAGCGGGTGATTGATGAGCAGGAATTCCATCACCGACTTTTGCGCCTTGATCGCTTTGTCGCTCTTGGTGCGGACAATCATGCCCTGCGTCACCGGCGTGGCACAGGCCGGCATCGGTTTGGGCATTTTCTCCACATCCACCAGGCACATGCGGCAGTTGGCCGCGATGCTGAGCTTCTTGTGATAGCAAAAATGCGGGATGTAGGTGCCCGCCTTGTCGGCGGCATGCATGATCATGCTGCCTTCAACAATGTCGATCTTCTTGCCGTCGAGTTCAATTTCAATCATCGTAGGACTCGCTCAGACGTAGGCAGGGACCATACAGGTCTTGTGCTCTACGTGGTATTCAAATTCATGACGGAAATGCTTGAGCATGGCCCGCACCGGCATCGCCGCCGCATCGCCCAGGGCACAAATGGTTCGACCCTGAATGTTGTCAGCAACCGAATTCAGCAAGTCCATGTCAGTGGCGCGACCCTGACCATTTTCGACACGGTCCACCATGCGCGACAGCCAACCGGTTCCCTCGCGGCAGGGCGTGCACTGACCACACGATTCGTGCATGTAAAAGTAACTCAGGCGCTGCAGGGCTTTGACCATGCAACGGCTGTCGTCCAGCACAATGACGGCACCGGATCCCAACATCGAACCTGCTTTGGCGATGGAGTCGTAGTCCATCGTGCAGTCCATCATGATGCTAGCCGGCAAAATCGGCGCAGAGGAACCGCCAGGAATCACGGCTTTGAGCTGGCGACCCCTGCGCACACCCCCCGCGATTTCAAGCAATTTGGAGAACGGTGTGCCCATCGGTACTTCATAGTTGCCAGGCAGTTCGACGTCACCCGAGACCGAGTAAATCTTGGTGCCACCGTTGTTGGGCTTGCCACACTCCAGATAAGCCTGGCCGCCGTTGCGGATGATCCACGGCACGGCGGCAAAGGTTTCCGTGTTGTTGACGGTGGTCGGTTTTCCGTACAGGCCAAAGCTGGCCGGGAACGGTGGTTTGAAGCGGGGCTGGCCCTTCTTGCCTTCAAGCGACTCCAGTAAAGCGGTTTCTTCACCACAAATATAAGCACCAAAACCGTGAGCAGCATGCAATTGAAAGTGGAAGTTGCTGCCCAGAATGTTGTTGCCCAACAGACCGGCGGCACGCGCTTCTTGCAGCGCCTCTTCAAAGCGGTCGTAGCTTTTGAAGATTTCGCCATGGATGTAGTTGTAGCCCACCGTAGTGCCCATGGCATAGGCGGCAATAATCATGCCCTCGATGACGATGTGGGGGTTGAACTGCAGAATGTCGCGGTCTTTGCAGGTGCCGGGCTCTCCCTCATCGGAGTTGCACACCAGGTACTTCTGGCCCGGGAACTGGCGTGGCATGAAGCTCCACTTGAGCCCGGTCGGAAAACCTGCTCCGCCACGCCCGCGCAAGGCGGATTCTTTGACGATGGCGATCACCTGCTCCGGGGTCAGACCCGCGACACCGGTGTCGCCTACTGCGCCGCCAGCATCGTCCTTGCCCAGAATTTTGCGCAAGGCCTGGTAGCCGCCGCGGGCTTCGTAGTCTTTGATACGCCAGTTCGACCCATTGAGTCCCTCCAATATCTGGGGCTTGATGTGCCGATCATGAAAGCAGGTCTGGACACCGGTGGCCTGAAACTGGGCGAGAATTTTTTCAACCATCATCATTTGTTCCCCGCAGCGCGCAGGCCATCCACCAACTGGTCGAGCTTGTCATTGCTCATGAAGCTGCACATCGTCTTGTCATTCACCAGCAGCACGGGGGAATCTGCGCAGGCACCAAGGCATTCGCATTGTTGCAGGGTGAACATGCCGTCCGGCGTGGTCTCACCCATGCTGATGTCGAGCTTTTCCTCAAGGTGTTTGAGGGCCCGTCCACCGTCGCGCAACTGACAGGGCAAGTTGGTGCAGACGTTGAGCTTGTACTTGCCCACGGGATGCTGGTTGTACATGTTGTAGAAGGTGGTGACTTCGTGCACCGCGATCGGTGCCATGCCCAGAAAGTCGGCCACGATCTTCTCACTCTCGGTGCTGACGTAGCCGAGTTGCTGCTGGACGATGGCCAGACAGGCCATGACGGCGGACTGCTTTTGGTCCGCCGGGTATTTGGCGACTTCCTGGGCGAAGCGCACTTTGGATTCTTCAGAAATCATCGGTCCACTTCCCCAAACACAATATCCATGGTGCCGATAATGGCCACCGCGTCGGCAATCATGTGCCCGCGCCCCATTTCGCCCAATGCCGCCAGATGAACAAAGGCGGGGGGACGGATCTTCATGCGGTAGGGTTTGTTGGCACCGTCACTGACCATGTAGATACCAAACTCACCTTTGGGGTGCTCGATGGCGGCATAGGCCTCGCCCTCAGGCACCGAGAAACCTTCGGTAAACAGCTTGAAGTGGTGAATCAGCTCTTCCATGTTGGACTTCATCGATTCACGGTCCGGTGGCGCCACCTTGTGGTTGTCGGTAATGACCGGGCCGGGATTAACACGCAGCCAGTCCACACACTGCTTGATGATGCGGTTGGACTGCTTCATCTCCTCCATGCGCACCAGATAGCGGTCATAACTGTCGCCGGTCTTGCCCACCGGAATATCAAAGTCCATCCGGTCGTAGACGTCATAAGGCTGCTGTTTGCGCAGATCCCAGGCAATGCCCGAACCCCGCAACATGGGGCCGGTAAAGCCCAGATTGAGCGCGCGCTCCGGCGTGACCACACCGATGCCTACCGTGCGCTGTTTCCAGATGCGGTTGTCCGTCAACAGCGTGTGGTACTCGTCCAGGTAGGTCGGGAAGCGCTGGGTAAAGTCGTCAATGAAGTCGAGCAGACTGCCGTCGCGGTTGCGATTGAGGCGCGCGGTGGAACTGGCGCTGCGGATCTTGTTGGGTTGATGCCGCGCCATGGTGTCAGGCAAATCGCGGTAGACGCCGCCCGGGCGAAAGTAGGCGGCATGCATGCGCGCACCGCTGACCGCCTCGTACATGTCCAACAGGTCTTCCCGTTCGCGAAAGGCGTACAGCATGACGGTCATGGCACCGCAGTCCAGCCCATGCGCGCCCACCCACAGCAGGTGGTTGAGCAAGCGGGTAATCTCGGAAAACATGACGCGGATGTACTGGGCGCGCACCGGCACTTCCAGGGCCAGCATTTTTTCCAGCACCAGACAATACGCGTTCTCATTGCACATCATCGACATGTAGTCGAGCCGGTCCATGTAAGGCAGCGCCTGGATATAGGTCTTGCTTTCGGCCAGCTTCTCGGTGGCGCGATGCAACAGCCCGATGTGCGGGTCGGCGCGTTGAATCACTTCGCCGTCAAGCTCCAGCACCAGGCGCAACACACCGTGCGCTGCCGGATGCTGGGGACCGAAGTTGAGCGTGTAGTTTTTTATTTCAGCCATGGTTTGCTCCGTTCGGGCTGAGCATGTCGAAGCCTCGCAAGCCCTTCGACGGGCTCAGGGCGAGCGGTCTGGGTTGGGAGGTTCGCAACATTAGTGCAGGCCTCCGTAGTTCTCTTCACGAATGATACGCGGTGTGATTTCACGCGGCTCAATCGTGACGGGCTGGTACACGACACGCTTTTGCTCGGCGTCGTAACGCATCTCGACGTGGCCTGAAACCGGAAAATCCTTGCGAAACGGATGCCCGATAAAACCGTAGTCGGTCAGGATACGGCGCAAATCGTCATGGCCTTCGAATACAACACCGAACAGGTCGAAAGCCTCTCGTTCAAACCAGTTGGCGGAACTCCAGATACCGCACAGCGACTGGACCACCGGGAAATTGTCGTCGGGTGCAAACACCTTGAGCCGTACCCGTTGGTTCAGACTCACCGACAACAGGTGCGACACCACACAGTAGCGCAGCCCGCTTTGCGGCTCATCCCTGTACGTTGAGTAGTCGACTCCGCACAGATCCACCAGTTGCTCGAAACGACAGATCGGGTCGTCGCGCAGAATGCTTGCCGCCTGCAGATAATGAACCGCGTCCACGACGATGGTGAGCTCGCCCAGCCTGAGGACACTGCTTAGAGCCAAGCCGCCCAACGCAGCGTCAACATGGGTTTTTAGAGTATCCGGATTTACAGCGTACGAAGTCATCAGCTTCCCTTCAGGTGCGTGCAATGGTTTGCGTGCGGCGAATCTTGTGCTGCAACTGGATGATGCCGTACAGCAAAGCCTCCGCCGTGGGCGGACACCCCGGCACGTAAACATCCACCGGAACAATGCGATCACACCCTCGCACCACCGAGTAGCTGTAGTGGTAGTAGCCGCCGCCGTTGGCGCACGAGCCCATGGACAGCACCCAGCGCGGCTCGGCCATCTGGTCGTAGACCTTGCGCAGGGCGGGTGCCATCTTGTTGCACAAGGTGCCGGCCACGATCATCAGGTCGGACTGACGCGGGCTG
>JAUXOA010000071.1 GCA_030682475.1 Rhodoferax sp.
CACCATCAACACGATGGTGGTTCAACTCAACGGCTTCGCGTCTGAAGTCACGCGGGTGGCCCGCGAGGTCGGCACTGAAGGTGCGCTGGGCGGGCAGGCCGAGGTGCGCGGCGTGGCCGGCACCTGGAAAGACCTGACCGATTCGGTCAATGCCATGGCCACCAACCTCACCGCGCAGGTCCGCAACATCGCCACGGTGACCACGGCGGTGGCCAACGGCGACCTGTCCAAGAAGATCACGGTCGACGTGCGGGGCGAGATTCTGGAGTTGAAGAACACCATCAACACGATGGTCGACCAGCTCAACGGCTTCGCCGGCGAAGTCAGCCGCGTGGCGCGCGAGGTCGGCACCGACGGCAAGCTCGGCGGGCAGGCGCAGGTGCTGGGTGTGGCGGGTACGTGGAAAGACCTCACGGACAACGTCAACTTCATGGCCAACAACCTGACCGGGCAGGTGCGCAACATCGCCGACGTGGCCACGGCGGTGGCCAACGGCGACCTGTCCAAGAAGATCACCGTCGACGTGAAGGGCGAAATTCTGGAGTTGAAGGACACCATCAACACGATGGTGGACCAGCTGAATGGTTTTGCCGGCGAGGTCAGCCGCGTGGCGCGCGAGGTCGGCACCGAAGGCAAGCTCGGCGGGCAGGCGCAGGTCAAGGGCGTGGCCGGCACCTGGAAAGACCTGACCGATTCGGTCAACGCGATGGCCAACAACCTCACCGGGCAGGTGCGCAACATCGCCGACGTGACCACCGCCGTGGCGCGTGGCGACTTGAGCCGCAAGATCACGGTCGAGGTCAAGGGCGAGATCCTGGAGTTGAAGAACACCATCAACACGATGGTCGACCAGCTCAACGGCTTTGCGTCTGAAGTCACGCGGGTGGCGCGCGAGGTGGGCACCGAAGGCAAGCTCGGCGGCCAGGCGCAGGTGCCCGGCGTGGCCGGCACGTGGAAGGACCTCACCGACTCGGTCAACGCGATGGCGACCAACCTCACCTCGCAGGTGCGCAACATCGCCGACGTGACCACCGCCGTGGCCAACGGCGACCTGTCCTCGAAGATCACCGTCGAGGTGAAGGGCGAAATCCTGGCGCTGAAGAACACCATCAACACGATGGTGGACCAGCTCAACGCCTTTGCCGGCGAAGTCAGCCGCGTGGCGCGCGAGGTCGGCACCGAAGGCAAGCTAGGCGGCCAGGCGGCGGTGGAAGGCGTGGCCGGGACCTGGAAGGACCTGACCGACAACGTCAACTTCATGGCCAACAACCTGACCGGCCAGGTGCGCAACATCGCCGAGGTGACCATCGCTGTGGCCAACGGCGACTTGTCCAAGAAGATCACCGCCGATGTGCGCGGAGAGATTCTTGAGGTCAAGGAAACCATCAACACGATGGTCGACCAGCTGCGCTCTTTTGCTGCAGAAGTCAGCCGTGTGGCGCGCGAGGTGGGCACCGACGGCAAGCTCGGCGGCCAGGCGCAGGTGCCGGGCGTGGCGGGCACCTGGAAGGACTTGACCGACAACGTCAACTCGATGGCATCCAACCTGACCGGCCAGGTGCGCAACATTGCCGACGTGGCCACGGCCATCGCCAAGGGCGACCTCAGCCGCAAGATCACGGTCGACGTCAAGGGCGAGATCCTGCAGCTCAAGGAGACCATGAACACCATGGTCGACCAGCTCTCGGCGTTCGCCTCCGAGGTGACTCGGGTGGCGCGCGAGGTTGGCACCGAAGGCAAGCTCGGCGGCCAGGCGGCCGTGCCGGGCGTTGCGGGCACCTGGAAGGACCTGACCGACAACGTCAACTCGATGGCGTCGAACCTCACCGGCCAGGTGCGCAACATCGCCGAGGTGACGATCGCGGTGGCCAACGGCGACCTGTCGAAGAAGATCACGGTCGACGTCCGCGGCGAGATTCTCCAGCTCAAGGAGACCATCAACACGATGGTCGAGCAACTGCGTTCGTTCGCCTCCGAGGTCACCCGCGTCGCGCGCGAGGTCGGCACCGAAGGGCGGCTGGGCGGGCAGGCGGCTGTGCCCGGCGTGGCCGGCACCTGGAAGGACCTGACCGACACGGTCAACGGCCTGGCCAACAACCTGACCACCCAGGTGCGCAACATCGCCGAGGTGACCACCGCGGTGGCGCGGGGCGACCTCAACCGCAAGATCACGGTCGACGTGAAGGGCGAGATCCTGGAGCTCAAGAACACCATCAACACCATGGTCGACCAGCTCAACGCGTTCGCCGGCGAGGTGACACGGGTGGCGCGCGAGGTCGGCACCGAAGGCAAGCTCGGCGGCCAGGCCAAGGTCAGCGGCGTGGCCGGCACGTGGAAAGATCTGACCGACAACGTCAACTTCATGGCCTCGAACCTGACCGAACAGGTGCGCGGCATCGTCAAGGTGGTTACCGCGGTGGCCGACGGCAACCTGACCCAGCGCCTCACTGTGCAGGCCAAGGGCGAAGTTGCGGCACTGGCCGACACCATCAACAACATGACCGACACGCTGGCGACCTTCGCCGACCAGGTGACCAACGTCGCCCGCGAAGTCGGTGTCGAAGGACGGCTCGGTGGCCAGGCCAATGTGCCCGGGGCGGCAGGCACCTGGAAAGATTTGACCGGCAACGTCAACCTGCTCGCCGCCAACCTCACCACCCAGGTGCGCGCCATCGCCGAGGTCGCCACCGCGGTGACCAAGGGCGATTTGACGCGGTCGATTCAGGTGGAGACGCGCGGGGAGGTGGCCGAGCTGAAGGACAACATCAATACGATGATCTCCAACCTGCGGGAAACCACCGAGAGCAACCGCGAGCAGGATTGGCTCAAGACCAACGCCGCGCGCTTTACCAGCATGCTGCAAGGCCAGCGCGCACTGAAAACCATAGGCCAGATGCTGCTCACCGAACTGGCGCCGCTGGTCAAGGCCTACCAGGGAACCATCTACCACCTGGCCACTACCGAAGGCGGCGCAGAGCTCAGGCTGCTGTCGAGCTACGCGCATGGCGGGGATGAAAATCTGATCGAAAGGATACGGCTGGGCGAGGGTCTGGTCGGCCAATGCGCGGTGGAAAAGAAGCGCATCCTGCTCACCGACGTGCCGCCAGGATTTATCTCGATTGCATCGAGTCTTGGTGATGCGCAGGAGATGAGCATTGTTGTCCTGCCCGTGCTCTTTGAGGGGCAAACCAAGGCCGTCATCGAACTGGCCACGCTCAAAGCCTTCAGCACCGGTTCGCTGGCCTTTCTCGACCTGCTCACGCAGAGCATCGGCGCGGTGTTCAACACCATTGAGGCGACCATGCGTACCGAGGGCTTGCTGTCGCAGTCGCAGCAGCTCACCGTCGAGTTGCAGTCGCGCCAGAGCGAACTGCAGCAGACCAACGAGGAACTGGGCACCAAAGCCAGGCTGCTCGCCGAGCAGAATGCGGAGGTCGAACGCAAGAACGCCGAAGTCGAGCAAGCCCGCCGCGCGCTGGAGGAAAAAGCCGCCGAACTGGCGCTCACGTCCAAATACAAATCCGAGTTCCTGGCGAACATGTCGCACGAGCTGCGCACCCCGCTCAATTCGATCCTCATCCTCAGTCAGCAACTGGCCGGCAATACCGGGGGCAACCTGACTGGAAAGCAGGTCGAGTTCTCGCGCAACATCAACTCATCCGGTTCCGACCTGCTCAACCTGATCAACGACATCCTCGATCTGTCCAAAATCGAATCCGGCACCGTCACGGTCGAGATCGAGGGAATCTCCTTCGCGGGCCTGCGCGACACCATCGGCCGCAACTTCAGCCACGTCGCCGAAGCCAAGAACCTGCCTTTACGGGTGAACTTCGCGGAGAACCTGCCCAGCAGTATGGACAGCGACCCGAAGCGCCTGCAGCAGATTCTCAAGAACCTGATCTCCAACGCGGTCAAGTTCACCGCCAGCGGCCACGTCGAGGTTCGTGTCGGTTTCGCCAGCACCGGCTGGAGCCCCGACCACCCGGTGCTGAAGAACGCCCAGCAGGTTCTGGCCTTCGCCGTCGAGGACACTGGGATTGGCGTCGCGCCGGAAAAACAGCGGCTCATTTTTGAAGCCTTCCAGCAGGCCGATGCCGGCACCTCGCGTAAATACGGTGGCACCGGCCTTGGGCTGGCGATCAGCCGCGAGCTGGCCGTGCTGCTCGGCGGCGAGATAAAGCTCTCCAGCGTTCACGGCTCCGGCAGCACGTTTACCTTGTTCTTGCCGCTGCACTACTCGGGGCCGCACACCGCGCTGGGCCGGTCCGCCGGTGCCGCCGGCGACGCAGTCAGGGCGGTCACGATTCTGCCGGTGACGCGCGAAGAGTTCATTGAGGATGATCGCAACCAGATTGGGGCTGGCGACCTGGTGCTGTTGATCATTGAGGATGACCCGCACTACGCGCGCATCCTGCTCGGTCTGGCCCGCGACAAGGGCTTCAAGGGCATCGTCGCCGGAAAAGGTGCGTTGGGCCTTTCGCTGGCTCGCCAGTTCAATCCGGTCGCCATCTCGCTGGACATTTTCCTGCCCGACATGCTCGGCTGGACGGTGCTCAACCAGCTCAAGCTCGACCCGACCACGCGCCACATCCCGGTGCAAATCGTCACCATGGACGAAGAACGCCAGCACGGTCTGGCGCATGGCGCATTCGCCTATCTGGTCAAGGCGCCCACCACCGAGGGCCTGGAAGCGGCCTTCGACCGCATCAAGGATTTCACCGCTTCGCACATGAAACGCCTGCTGATCGTCGAAGACAACGACATCGAACGGGCCGCTATCGTCGAACTGCTGGGTTACAAGGATATCGAGATGGTGGCGGTCGGCACCGGCGGCGCGGCCCTGGCGGCGATGCGAGCTAACACGTTCGACTGCGTGGTGCTTGATCTGCGTCTTCCCGACATGAGCGGTTTCGACCTGCTGGACCAGGTACACGCTGACCCCGCCCTGACGGCCGTTCCGGTCGTGGTTTTCACCGGAAAGGATCTGAGCGCCGACGAGCAGGCGCGCTTGAAGTCGATGGCCAAGAGCATCGTGCTCAAGGACGTGCAGTCCCCCGAGCGCCTGCTCGACGAGACCGCTTTATTCCTTCACCGTGTCGTGACCGGCCTGCCCGTCGACAAGCAGGATATGCTTAACCGGCTGCACGACTCCAATGAGGTTCTGCGCGGCCGAAAAGTCCTGGTCGTCGACGATGACGCGCGCAACATCTTCGCCCTGACGTCCTTGCTGGAGAACCAGGAGATGGACGTGATCAGCGTGACCAATGGCCGTGACGCGATTAATATTATCCAGACCACGCCCGACCTGGCCGTCGTGCTCATGGACATCATGATGCCCGACATGGATGGCTACGAGACGATGCGCGAAATCCGTGCGTCGCCGCAGTTCAGCGCCCTGCCGATCCTCGCGCTGACCGCGAAGGCCATGAAAGGAGACCGCGAGAAATGCCTGAACGCTGGCGCCAGCGACTACATCGCCAAGCCGGTCAACACCGATCAACTCCTTTCGCTCATGCGAGTTTGGCTTTTCCGCTAAGGAACCAACCCAATGCCCAACCGGACCGAACCCATGAAAACACCCGTTCCCATCCTCGTCGTTGATGACAACCCGAAAAACCTCGCGGTGATCGATTCCGTCCTGGAGTCGCCGGAATACCAACTCATCTTGGTGCAGACCGCCCAGGACGCCTTGCAGGCGCTGCTCTGCATGGAATTCGCGGCCGTCCTGCTCGACGTGAAGATGCCCGTGGTGTCCGGCTACGCACTGGCCCGCCTCATCAAAGGCCGCAAGTTGAACCGGCACCTGCCCATCATCTTCATCTCCGGCCACCACACGGATGCGTCCGATGTGCGAGTTGGCTACGAAGCCGGCGGCGCGGATTACGTCTGCAAGCCTTTCGACCCGTTCGTCCTCCGGGCGAAGGTGGAAGTCTTCGCCGAGCTCTACCGCCAGCACGCCGATCTGACCACTGAAGCCAACACCCTCCGCGTTGAAAACGTCCGGCTCCAGCAAGTCCTCACGACACAGATACGGACCCACTGACCATGCAAGACTCCATCAACATCTTGATCGTGGATGATGAGCCGAAAAACCTCACCGTTCTCGAAACCGTGCTTGATGATCCCGCCTACCGGCTGGTCCGTGCGGAATCCGCCGATAAGGCGCTGCTCGCCTTGGTCGCCGAGGAATTCGCGCTGCTCATCCTCGACATCCGCATGCCCGGCATGACCGGCTTTGAGCTGGCCCAGATGATCAAGGAGCGCAAGAAAACCGCCGGCGTGCCGATCATCTTCCTGACTGCCTATTACAACGAAGACCAGCACGTGCTTGAAGGCTACGGCACCGGTGCGGTGGACTTCCTCCACAAACCGGTGAACCCGGAAATTCTGCGCTCAAAGGTCGCCGTCTTCGCCGAGCTGCACCGCAAGAACCGCGCCCTGCTCGCCGAAGTGACCGAGCGCCACCGGGCCGAGGAGCAAATGCGCGAGTTGAATGCAACTCTTGATCAGCGTGTGATGCAACGTACCAAAGCGCTAAGCGACCAGCAGTTCTACACGCGCTCTCTCATTGAATCGAATGTTGATGCGTTGACGACCACCGATCCCCGCGGCATCATTACTGACGTCAACCAGCAGATGGAGGTGCTCACTGGTTGTACACGTGACGAGCTGATCGGCGCACGGTTCAAGAATTACTTCACCGATCCAGAGAAGGCCGAAGCCGGCATCATGCGAGTGCTCTTCGAAAAGAAAGTCACCAACTACGAACTCACCGCGCGCGCCAGCGACGGTAAAGAAACCGTGGTGTCTTACAACGCCAGTACCTTCTACGACCGCGATCGCAAGCTGCAGGGCGTGATCGCCGCTGCGCGCGACGTCACCGAACGCAAACGCCTGGATCAGGAGTTGGAGAGCGCGAAGTCCTTGGCGGAAAAGGCCAACCGCGCCAAGACGGACTTTCTCTCCAGCATGAGCCACGAGCTGCGTACGCCGCTCAATGCCATCCTCGGTTTTGCACAGATCATGGAATCCGGCACGCCCGCGCCAACGCTCTCACAGAAGCAAAGCCTCGATCAGATTCTCAAGGGTGGGTGGTATCTGCTGGAACTGATCAACGAGATTCTCGATCTCGCGCTGATCGAGTCGGGCCGGGCCATGCTGACGCGCGAGGCGGTAGCGCTGGGCGAGGTCATGACGGAGTGCCTGACCATGATCGAGCCGCAGGCACACAAGCGCGGCATCGGCTTGACCTTCGTGCCACTGGACACCTGCTACTTCGTCAACGCCGATCGGACCCGGGTCAAACAGGTTCTGATCAACCTTCTGTTCAACGCCATCAAATACAACAAGCCAGGCGGTACGGTGGCCGTCGAGTGCACACTGAGCGCCCCGCAATCCTTGCGTATCAGCGTCCGCGACACCGGTATGGGACTGACTGCGCAACAGCTTGAGCAACTGTTCCAGCCGTTCAATCGCCTTGGCAAGGAAGTCGGCACAGAGGAAGGCACGGGCATCGGCCTGATGGTGGCCAAGCGACTGGTCGAACAAATGGGGGGCACCATTGGCGTGGACAGCACAGTCAATGAGGGCAGCGTTTTCTGGATCGAATTGGGCCTGGCGAGCGCACCGCTGCCGACAATCCAGGAAGCTGAACGGGCGGCGCTGCTACGCCCGCAGCGGTCGCAGGGTGTGCCGCAACGCACGGTGCTGTATGTGGAAGACAATCCGGCCAGCCTGGAACTGGTCGAGCAACTGCTGGCGCGCCGAGTCGACCTGCACCTGCTCTGCGCAGCGGATGGCAACCTCGGCATTGAATTTGCACGCACTCATCAGCCGGAGGTGATTTTGATGGACATCAATCTGCCCGGCCTCAGCGGCATCGAAATCATTCAAATCCTGCGCGCCGATCCGTCGACTGCACATATCCCGATCATCGCACTCACAGCCAATGCACTGCCCAGCAGTATCGAGCAAGGTCTGGAAGTGGGATTCTTCCGTTACCTCACCAAACCGATCAACGTCAACGAGTTCATGGACACGCTGGATGTGGCGCTGGAATTTGCGAGAACGCAATCGGCCCGCGCAGCCCAAAAGGCCCCCGCATAGGGGTCGGCGAAACATCAGACGATTGAATTTCCTATCCGCCCGACTGCTCAATATCACTTTGACCCAGCGCGGCCAGTCTGCTGGAGAGCTGGTACGAACGCGTGTGGCTTTTTGCCCTCAACACAGAGCCACTCCCGGATGAAGTCAGTGACGCGGCTGTAGCCGGTGCACCCGAAATCAATCTCTGAGACAGCGTTTTTTAGCGGGGTGCCTGCCAACCACAGCATTGCTGCGGGCAAAGCGCGGGTTTGCACTCTGGTCGATGGCTGATCCAAGGTGCGTTAATGGGACTCATGCGATTGAAATGCCTACCCGTCATAATGTGCCACTGATGCACTGAAAAGGACTGGGCCATGGGACGCGCAGCACAGACCCGAACGGCCCGTACTGGAAGCAGGGTATGAAAACGGCTACCAGGACGTGGGCTCCTGGACCTTCTTTGCTAACCACGACGCCAACAAGACCGCCGCTGCCTGGCTCTACGCCCAGTTCGTGACCGCTAAGACCACATCACTCAAGAAGACGATCGTAGGTCTGACGCCGATCCGCGAATCGGATATCCAGTCCAAGGCGATGTCAGATCTGGCGCCCAAGCTTGGCGGTCTGGTGGAGTTTTATCGCAGCCCGGCGCGGGTGGCCCCTGGACGCCAACGGGTACCAACGTGCCCGACTATCCGAAGTTGGCGCAACTGTGGTGGAAGAACGTGGCCGTGACGGGAGAGAAGACGCCACAGGCTGCCATGGACAATCTGGCCGAAGAGATGGACCAGGTGATGGCGCGTCTGGAGCGGGCCGGCATGACGCATTGCGCGCCCAAGTTGAATCCCAAGGGGGATCCCAACAAATACCTGAGCGACAAAGGTGCCCCCTGGAAGAAGCTGGCCAACGAAAAGCCAAAGGGTGAAACCATTGCCTATGACACGTTGCTGAATGCATGGAAGGCCGGCAAGGTTCGCTAAAAAACGCATTGCCAGTCCCCATGCTCTGAAGGGTGGCCGTGTGAGCACATTTGCCGCACGGCCTTTTTGTTTTGATCGATTGTTGCGCGCACAGCACATGCCAACGCGACATGTCGAAAAGTAGAAAAGTAGAAAAGTTTGACTTATGACCATCGAAACACAGCCTTTGTTGACGCGCCGTGCCGATCTGATCGACCGGCTGGCAAAGACCCGCCAATACGACATCGCCATTGTCGGCGGCGGGGCGACCGGGCTGGGACTGGCGCTGGACGCGGCGGCGCGGGGTTTCAGGGTGGTGTTGGTGGAGTCCCATGATTTTGCCAAGGGCACCTCATCACGGTCCACCAAACTGGTCCACGGTGGTGTTCGTTATCTGGCGCAGGGCAATACTGCGCTGGTGCGCGAGGCACTGCGTGAACGCACCACGCTGCTGGCCAATGCACCGCACCTGGCGCAAGCGCTGGCGTTCGTGATGCCGTCCTACAAATGGTGGGAGACCCCTTTTTACGGACTCGGGCTCAAGATGTATGACGCGCTGGCGGGCAAGGCCGGCCTGGGGAAGACCGAATTTCTGAATCGCGACCAAACCCTGGCTTTATTGCCAAGGGCGCAGCCGCAGGGGCTCAAGGGCGGGGTCAAGTACTGGGACGGTCAATTCGACGATGCACGGCTGGCGCTGGCGCTGGCCCGCACCGCTGCGACCTTCGGTGCCCTGCTGGTGAACTATTGCCGCGCGGCAGATCTTCTTTATGACGCTGGAAAAGTCGCCGGGCTGGTAGGTGAAGACACGCAAACCGGCCAGCAATACCGAATCAATGCCCGCTGTGTTGTCAACGCCGCCGGGGTCTGGGTGGACGAACTCCGGCAGAGAGACGGGGCGGCCCAGGGCGGCGATGGCAGGTGCCCCACCCAAGCCCTGGTGGCACCCAGTCAGGGTGTCCATTTGGTGGTGGACCGTGAATTTCTGGGCGCTGATGTTGGTTTGATGGTGCCCAAAACAGCCGATGGACGCGTTTTATTCGCCGTGCCGTGGCTCGGCAAAGTCATTCTCGGCACCACCGATACGCCACGCCATGACCTGGCCCGCGAGCCCCTGGCGTTCAAGGAAGAAGTGGATTTCATTCTGAACGAATCGGCCCGCTATCTGCGTTGTGCACCGGTCCGCGCAGACGTCAAGAGTGTCTGGGTTGGACTGCGCCCGCTGGTCAAGCCGCAAGACGATGAGGGCGACGACACCAAGGGTTTGAGTCGCGAGCATACGGTTCTGGTCAGCCGCAGCGGGCTGGTGACGGTCACCGGCGGCAAGTGGACGACCTACCGCGTCATGGCGGAGGATGTGCTGGACAAATGTGTTGAGAGGTCTTTGCTTGAGAGAAGAAACAAGGGCGTGACGACGCATTTGAAATTGATCGGGGCTGGCCCTCCAGGAATGAAAACAAGCTCTATTTGCCAGCCCCCTGGCTTGCATTCGTATGGCGATGAGCAGTCACTGGTGATGAGTTTGCCGGGTGCGCAGGCGACGCTCTGTGACGGCGTGACGCAAGCCATGGTTCGTTTTGCCGCCCGCTACGAGTATGCCATCACGGTGGAAGACTTCCTGGCGCGCCGCTCCCGATTGCTGTTTCTGGATGCCCGCCTGGCGGGCACACTGGCCGCACAAGTCGGTGAAATCCTTTTTCAGGAAACGGGTCTGGACCCGCAAGTTGGGGCTTTCTCAGAGCTGGCGCAGCACTATTTGCGTTTGCCAGAATAAATATTCTTGCAGAGGGGTCAAAAGTGAGGCATAATCTAAGGCTTCGCTTGAAAAAGTACGAAGTGTCTGCCCAAAGGATGTGATGTGAGTGGTTCATGTTGCAAACGACGGGCCCAAGACTGACTGGAAAGAAATTGATCGCTGGCTTGATGGCTGGCAGGTTGATGTTTCTGGTGCAAGTTGGGAATAATTGAAATGATCCAAGCTGAATCTCGATTAGAAGTTGCCGACAATACCGGCGCCAAATCCGTCCTGTGCATCAAGGTGCTCGGTGGTTCCAAGCGTCGTTACGCCAGTGTTGGCGATGTCATTAAGGTAAGTATTAAAGAAGCTGCTCCGCGCGGTCGCGTCAAAAAAGGCGAGATCTACAGCGCGGTGGTGGTTCGTACGGCCAAGGGCATTCGTCGTAGCGACGGCTCGCTGGTCAAATTCGATGGCAACGCGGCAGTGTTGCTGAATGCCAAATTGGAGCCCATTGGCACCCGTATCTTTGGCCCGGTGACGCGTGAGTTGCGCACTGAGAAGTTCATGAAGATCGTGTCTCTGGCACCTGAAGTTTTGTAAGGAAGCGCCATGAACAAGATTCGCAAAGGCGACGAGATCATCGTGCTGACAGGGCGCGATAAGGGTAAGCGCGGCAAAATTTCGCTGCGCAAAGATGATTCGCATGTGCTCGTGGAGGGTATCAACCTGGTGAAGAAGCACACCAAGCCGAATCCTCTCAAGGGTACAACGGGCGGCATCGTTGAAAAATCCATGCCGATTCATCAGTCCAACGTAGCAATTTTTAACACTGCTACCGGTAAGGCTGATCGGGTTGGCATCAAGCTGCTGGCTGACGGTAAACGTGTTCGCGTTTACAAGTCCAGTGGTGAAGAAATCAAGGTGGCATAAACATGGCTCGTTTGCAACAACACTATCGCGAAAAAGTAGCGCCGGAGCTGATGGTCAAGTTTGGCTATACCTCCCCGCTGCAGGTTCCGCGTCTCACCAAGATCACCCTGAACATGGGTGTGAGTGAGGCCGTGGCCGACAAAAAAGTAATGGACCACGCAGTCAGTGACCTGTCCAAGATTGCAGGTCAAAAGCCGGTCGTCACCATGTCCAAGAAAGCTATCGCAGGCTTCAAGATTCGTGAAAACCAGGCGATTGGTTGCATGGTGACGCTGCGTGGCGTGCAAATGTTCGAGTTTCTTGATCGCTTTGTTACCGTGGCCCTGCCCCGTGTCCGCGATTTCCGTGGTATTTCCGGACGCGCCTTTGATGGCCGCGGTAACTACAACATCGGCGTCAAAGAGCAGATCATTTTCCCTGAAATTGAATATGACAAGGTGGATGCCTTGCGTGGTCTCAATATCAGTATCACCACCACGGCCAAGACTGATGAAGAGTGCAAGGCACTGCTCGCAGGCTTCCGTTTCCCGTTCAAGAACTGAGGTGACCTGTGGCTAAAATGGCTTTAATCCAGCGCGAACTCAAGCGCGACAACCTGGTTGCCAAGTACGCGAAAAAACACGCGGAATTCAAGGCAATTGCAAGCGACCTGAAACGCAGCGATGAAGAGCGCGCTGCAGCCCGTCTGGGTCTGCAAAAGCTCCCGCGTAATGCAAACCCGACGCGCCAGCGCAACCGTTGCGCCATCACCGGCCGTCCCCGTGGCACCTTCCAGCACTTCGGTCTGGCGCGTGCAAAAATTCGTGAAATGGCTTTTGCCGGGGAAATCCCCGGCATCGTCAAGGCCAGCTGGTAAGCGTTAGGAGACATAGATATGAGCATGAGTGATCCCATCGCCGACCTGTTGACACGCATTCGCAATGCGCAAATGGTGGCGAAAACCACGGTCAGCGTACCCGCCTCCAAAGTGAAGGTGGCCATTGCGCAGGTGTTGAAAGACGAGGGCTACATTGACGGCTTCAAAGTTAAAACCGAAGACGGCAAGACTGAACTTGAAATCGCCTTGAAATACTACGCCGGCCGACCCGTGATTGAGCGCATTGAGCGCGTCAGCCGCCCGGGCCTGCGTGTTTACCGTGGCAGCGATGCCATTCCCCAAGTCCAGAACGGCCTGGGTGTGGCGATTGTCACAACCCCCAAGGGCGTCATGACTGATCGCAAAGCGCGCGCTACCGGTGTCGGTGGTGAAGTGCTTTGCTACGTCGCCTAAAGCGTGACATTGAGGAGAAACAGAAAATGTCCCGTATAGCAAAAATGCCCGTCGCCATCCCGGCTGGTGTGGATGTGTCGATCAAAGAAGACCAGATCAGCGTCAAAGGCTCTGGTGGAACTTTGTCATTGACTCAAAATGCTTTGGTCAAGGTCAGCAGCGAGGCTGGCAAGCTGAGTTTTCAGCCTGCCAATGACTCGCGCGAAGCCAATGCCATGAGTGGCACCATGCGTCAGCTGGTGAACAATATGGTGCTTGGTGTGACCAAGGGTTTTGAGAAGAAACTCAATCTCGTTGGTGTCGGCTACAAGGCCCAGGCGCAAGGCGCAAAACTCAATCTTACGGTGGGGTATTCCCATCCGGTCAATAAAGACATGCCGGCTGGCATCACCGTTGCTACTCCCACTCCCACGGAAATCGTGATCAAGGGTGCGGACCGTCAGCGTGTAGGCCAGGTGGCCGCCGAGATTCGTGCAATTCGTCCTCCTGAGCCCTACAAAGGCAAGGGTATCCGCTACGCGGACGAAAAAATCACGATCAAAGAAACCAAGAAGAAATAAGGAGCTGCAACATGTTGACCAAAAAAGAACAGCGTCTTCGCAGAGCTCGTCAAACCCGCATCCGGATCGCCACCCAAGGGGTCGCCCGGTTAACGGTAAACCGTACCAATCTGCACATTTATGCCAGCGTCATTTCTGGCGATGGCGGCAAGGTTTTGGCAAGCGCATCAACGGCTGAAGTCGAAGTGCGTAAAGCCTTGGGCGGCAAGGGTAGCAATGTTGCTGCGGCCCAAGCTATTGGCAAGCGCCTGGCAGAAAAAGCCATGGCGCTTGGTGTGGATAAAGTTGCGTTTGATCGCTCAGGGTTTGCGTACCACGGCCGCGTTAAGGCGCTGGCTGATGCGGCACGTGAAGCTGGCTTGCAGTTCTAAGCAGATCGGAAATAAAGATGGCTAAATTTCAAGCAAAAATGCAGGGCAAGGCTGAAGGGCCTGAGGATGGTCTGCGCGAAAAGATGATCGCGATCAATCGCGTTACCAAGGTGGTCAAGGGTGGCCGGATTCTTGGTTTCGCGGCATTGACCGTGGTCGGTGATGGCGACGGCCGTGTTGGCATGGGCAAGGGCAAATCGAAAGAAGTGCCGGCAGCCGTGCAGAAAGCGATGGAAGAAGCGCGTCGCAACCTGACCAAAGTGAACCTCAAACACGGCTCAATCCACCACAAGGTGATGGGACAGCATGGCGCAGCAGCGGTCATGATGGCGCCGGCTCCCAAGGGGACTGGCATCATTGCCGGTGGTCCTATGCGCGCCGTCTTTGAGGTGGTTGGTATCACTGACATTGTGGCGAAAAGCCATGGCTCGACCAATCCCTACAACCTGGTTCGTGCCACTCTGGATGCGCTTTCTCACGCGACGACACCGTCGCAAGTGGCGGCCAAGCGTGGCAAGACAGTTGAAGAACTCTTCGTCTAAGCGGGAGTCTCGAAAATGACAACACAACAAACAGTCAAAGTGCAATTGGTTCGCAGCCCTATCGGTTGCAAGGAATCACACCGTGCCACCGTTCGTGGCCTGGGTCTCCGCAAAATTCGCAGCACCAGCGAGTTGGTGGATACGCCCGAGGTTCGCGGCATGATTAACAAGATCAGTTACCTGGTCAAAGTGCTCTGAGAGGCAAGATGATGGAACTCAATGGCATCAAGCCCGCTGACGGTGCAAAGCACTACAAGCGTCGTGTCGGTCGTGGTATCGGCTCGGGCATCGGAAAGACTGCAGGTCGCGGTCACAAGGGTCAAAAGTCGCGCGCCGGTGGCTACCACAAGGTCGGTTTTGAAGGCGGTCAAATGCCGATGCACCGGCGTCTGCCAAAGCGGGGCTTCAAATCCCATTTGCTGAAGTTCAATGCTGAAGTTACTTTGAGTGCGCTGGAGCAACTCGGTGCTGCCGAAGTAGACTTGGTGACCCTCAAGCAGGCCGGACTGGTAGGCGAACTGGCCAGGGTAGTCAAAGTCATTAAAACTGGCGAAATCACCAAAGCCGTGAAACTCACGGGCATTGGGGCCAGCGCTGCTGCCAAGGTCGCGATTGAAGCGGCTGGCGGAAGCATCGCCTGATCAGGCAACTGAAAGACTTGACAAGTGGCAACTAACACGGCGCAACTGGCAAAAACTGGCAAATTCGGCGACCTGCGTCGGCGGCTTGTCTTTTTGCTGCTCGCGCTGGTCGTGTACCGTGTGGGCGCGCACATTCCGGTTCCCGGAATCGACTCCGTTCAACTGGCGAAGTTTTTCGAAGGCCAGCAAGGCGGCATCATGGGCATGTTCAACATGTTCTCCGGTGGTGCTTTGTCCCGCTTTACCATTTTTGCGTTGGGGATCATGCCGTATATATCGGCCTCGATCGTCATGCAATTACTGACTTATACGCTACCCGCGTTGGAGCAATTGAAGAAAGAGGGTGAGGCCGGTCGGCGCAAGATTACGCAGTACACCCGCTACGGCACCCTTGGACTCGCTTTGTTCCAGTCCATGGGGATGGCGCTCGCACTGGAAAGCTCGGCCGGACTGGTGATTGCACCAGGATTTGGATTTCGCATGACCGCCATCGTCACCTTGACCTCTGGCACCATGTTCCTGATGTGGCTGGGTGAGCAGATTACAGAGCGCGGCTTGGGCAATGGCATTTCGATACTGATTTTTGGCGGCATTGCCGCTGGTTTGCCGAGTGCAATAGGTGGCTTGCTTGAATTGGTGCGGACTGGTGCGATGAGCATCATCGTTGCCCTGTTCATTGTGATCATGGTCGCTCTGGTCACTTACTTTGTCGTATTTGTGGAGCGTGGGCAGCGCAAGATTCTGGTCAATTACGCGAGGCGTCAAGTCGGCAACAAGGTTTATGGCGGCCAGTCGTCACACCTGCCCTTGAAGCTCAACATGGCGGGCGTGATTCCTCCAATTTTTGCGTCGTCCATTATTTTGTTGCCCGCAACAGTGGTCGGTTGGGTCAGCGCGGGTGACTCGATGCGCTGGCTAAAAGATATCGCGAATTCACTGACGCCGGGGCAACCCATCTACGTGATGTTCTACGCTGCCGCGATTGTATTTTTCTGCTTTTTCTATACGGCACTGGTATTTAACAGCCGTGAAACAGCTGACAACCTGAAGAAGAGCGGTGCATTTATCCCGGGTATTCGTCCGGGCGACCAAACGGCCAAGTACATCGACAAGATTTTGCTGCGCCTGACGTTTGCCGGTGCGATCTACATCACGGCAGTGTGTTTGCTGCCAGAATTCCTTATCTTGAAGTACAACGTTCCGTTTTACTTCGGTGGTACTTCCCTTTTGATTATTGTGGTTGTGACTATCGATTTCATGGCACAGGTTCAGAATTACATGATGTCGCAGCAATATGAGTCGCTGTTGAAGAAGGCCAATTTCAAGTCTTCCTGAGGCGATTGTCAAATATGTCAAAAGACGATGTTATTCAGATGCAGGGAGAGGTGGTCGAAAACCTGCCGAACGCGACGTTTCGCGTCAAGCTGGAAAATGGCCATGTCGTACTGGGGCATATTTCCGGGAAAATGCGCATGCACTACATTCGTATTCTTCCAGGGGACAAAGTCACGGTTGAATTGACGCCCTACGATTTGAGTCGGGCACGGATTGTGTTCAGGGCCAAGTAGAAGTAACTGAGAATAGTTTTAGGAGAATGAAATGAAAGTTTCGGCTTCGGTCAAGAAAATTTGCCGTAACTGCAAGGTGATTCGGCGCAAGGGCGTTGTGCGTGTGATCTGTACCGATCCGCGCCACAAGCAGCGTCAGGGTTAATTGCAAGAGTTTTAGAGGACGAAAATGGCACGTATCGCTGGTATCAATATTCCGCCGCAACAGCATTCCGAGATTGGCTTGACTGCCATCTTCGGCATCGGTCGCACCCGCGCACGCAAAATCTGCGAAGCTTGTGGCATCGCTTACTCCAAGAAGGTCAAAGATTTGACCGACTCGGATCTGGAAAAGATTCGCGACCAGATTGCGCAATTCACCATCGAGGGTGATCTGCGTCGTGAAACGACGATGAACATCAAGCGCTTGATGGACATTGGTTGTTACCGTGGCTTGCGCCATCGGCGTGGCCTGCCGGTGCGTGGTCAGCGCACGCGTACCAATGCGCGTACCCGCAAAGGTCCGCGCAAAGCGGCTCAGTCACTGAAGAAATAACAGGCATTGAAAGACCACCATGGCTAAAGCTCCCGCCAATAATGCGGCTCAACGTGTTCGTAAAAAAGTTCGCAAGAATGTTGCAGACGGCGTAGCACACGTTCACGCCTCATTCAACAACACCATCATCACGATCACCGATCGTCAGGGCAATGCTTTGTCCTGGGCCTCGTCGGGTGGTCAAGGTTTCAAGGGTTCCCGCAAGTCCACCCCGTTCGCAGCCCAGGTGGCTTCCGAAGTGGCTGGTCGTGCGGCTGTTGAGCAGGGCATCAAGAATCTTGACGTTGAAATCAAAGGCCCTGGCCCGGGCCGGGAATCCTCGGTTCGCGCCCTGGCTGCTCTTGGTATTCGCATCAATATGATTGCTGACGTGACCCCGGTGCCGCACAACGGTTGCCGTCCACAGAAGCGCCGTCGTATCTAATTTTTTAACCAAGCCCACCGCCACTGGCCCCGCGCCGGTGGCTCCCGCACCCACGTGTGGCAGATGACATAAAGGAAGTTCAAGTGGCACGTTATCTAGGCCCCAAGGCCAAATTATCCCGCCGTGAAGGCACTGACCTGTTTTTGAAGAGCGCCCGTCGCGCTATCGGGGACAAGGCAAAATTTGACTCCAAACCGGGTCAACACGGACGCACCTCAGGTGCGCGCACCTCTGACTATGGCCTGCAGCTTCGCGAGAAGCAAAAGGTTAAACGCATGTATGGCGTTCTGGAGAAGCAATTCCGTCGCTATTTCGAAGAGGCCGATCGCCGCAAAGGTAACACGGGTGCCAACCTGTTGTTCCTTTTGGAGTCGCGCCTTGACAATGTGGTGTACCGCATGGGCTTCGGCTCGACGCGCGCTGAAGCGCGGCAGTTGGTCTCCCACAAAGCCATGACAGTGAACGGGAAATGCGTCAATATTCCTTCCTATTTGGTTAAAATCGGTGACATGATTGCCGTTCGGGACAAGTCGAAAAAGCAAAATCGTATTGTGGAAGCACTTCAACTGGCCCAGCAAGTAGGTATGCCGGCCTGGGTTGAGGTAAGTCTTGACAAGGCCGAGGGCACTTTCAAGTCGGTTCCTGATCGTGACCAGTTCGCCGCCGACGTCAACGAGTCCTTGATCGTTGAGTTGTATTCGCGTTAACAGCGTTTCAACACGGTTTTTATTTCAAATCGTTCCTGAGGCGCGGGGCACTGCGTTTCAGGTGCTTCGCCAGCCTTACCGGTGTAACGAGCCGGGGGTATTGAGAGGAAGTCCGCATGCAAAATAGTCTACTAAAACCTAAAGCCATCAACGTCGAGCAGCTTGCTGCCAATCGTGCCAAGGTAGCGCTCGAGCCTTTTGAGCGTGGCTATGGTCATACGCTTGGCAACGCATTGCGTCGGGTTTTGTTGTCCTCAATGCCCGGCTATGCCGCGACTGAAGTCACGATTGCCGGTGTCTTGCACGAGTACTCGTCGATCGACGGAGTGCAGGAAGATGTCGTCAACATTTTACTGAACCTCAAAGGGGTTGTGTTCAAGCTTCACAACCGCGACGAGGTGACTCTGAGCCTGCGTAAAGAGGCTGAGGGTGTTGTCACAGCGAGTGATATCCAGACTCCCCATGATGTCGAGATTATCAACCCTGATCATGTGATCGCGAACCTGTCGCAAGGCGGCAAGCTCGATATGCAGATCAAGGTTGAAAAGGGTCGCGGTTATGTTCCTGGCACGATGCGCCGCCATGCTGATGAACCGACCAAGTCCATCGGTCGTATTGTGCTGGATGCCTCTTTTTCACCGGTGAAACGTGTCAGTTATACGGTTGAGAGTGCGCGCGTGGAACAGCGTACTGACCTTGACAAGCTGGTGGTTGATATCGAAACCAACGGCGCCATTTCAGCGGAAGATGCAGTCCGCGCTTCCGCTAAAATTCTGGTTGAGCAGCTGGCCGTGTTCGCGCAGCTCGAAGGCAGCGAGTTGGCGGCGGCGTTTGATGCGCCGGCACCCCGTGGCAGCTCCCAGTTTGACCCGATCCTGCTGCGTCCGGTGGATGAGCTTGAGCTGACGGTTCGCTCGGCCAACTGCTTGAAGGCTGAGAATATTTACTACATTGGCGACCTGATTCAGCGCACCGAAAACGAGTTGTTGAAAACTCCAAATCTCGGTCGCAAGTCGCTTAATGAAATCAAGGAAGTGCTGGCTTCGCGCGGTCTGACTTTGGGCATGAAGCTTGAAAGTTGGCCACCAGCCGCTCTCGAAAAGCGTTGATTATGAGAGATCCCAAAAGGGATCTCAGTGCCACGGGCAGTACCTGATACGGCTGCCTGTTATATAACTTAAGGATAAGCACCATGCGTCACGGCCACGGACTACGTAAACTCAATCGCACCAGCTCGCACCGTCTGGCGATGCTGCGCAACATGATGAACTCGCTCATCGAGCATGAGGTCATCAAAACTACGGTTCCTAAAGCCAAGGAACTGCGTCGCGTCATCGAACCCATGATTACGCTGGCCAAAGAGGCTACGCTGGCCAACCGCCGCCTGGCATTTGACCGTCTGCGGGATCGGGACAGCGTGGTCAAGTTGTTCAACGATCTCGGCCCGCGTTTCAAGGCCCGTCCCGGTGGCTATACGCGCATCCTGAAAATGGGTTTCCGCGTGGGTGACAATGCACCCATGGCTTTGGTTGAATTGGTGGATCGTCCGGTAGCGGTTGAAGTGCCTGCTGCTGAGGCAGACAAGGCCGAATAGGTTATAATCCGAAGATACCGCGCGATGGAGCAGCCTGGTAGCTCGTTGGGCTCATAACCCAAAGGTCGTAGGTTCAAATCCTACTCGCGCAACCAACAGATCAGCGGTTTCCGCTGACAGCAAAAAGCCTACCTAAAGTAGGTTTTTTGCTTTTTGCGACCAGGTAAGCGTCATTGTCGGCGCCGATTGGATATTGACCCACCGGCATTCAGGCGCCGAGAAACTCACCCACTGGCTTGAGGTCGTCAACCCGGTCACAAATGGCCTTGATGACCATCAGAATCGGCACGCCGAGCAGCAGGCCCCAGGCGCCCCAGAGCCAGCCCCAGGCCAGCACACCAACAAAGATGGCAACCGGATTCATTTTACTGGCGCGGCTGGTGAGCCACGGCGTCAACAAAAAGCCTTCGATGCTGTTGATCACCAGCGAGATGGCGGCAATCAGCAGCGCCATCTCCAGCGTGCCGAACTGCAGGAAGCCGACCAGGGCCGAACCGGCCGTGATCACCACATTGCCGATGTAGGGCACCAGATTGAGTAGGCCGGCGGCAATGCCCCAGACCGCCGCGTTGTCCAGGCCCACCGCCCAGAAAGACAACCAAGTGGCTACACCCACCAGGACGCTGGTGAAGATCTGCACCAACATGAAGCGTTGAATCTGGTCGTGAATCTCATTGAGCGCCTGCAGCGTGATGCGCTTGCTGCTCAGTGTCGGTCCGGCGAGTTTGACCAATTTGCGCCTGAAGGTGTCGCCGGAAGCCATCAGGAAAAAAGTAATCAGGGCTACGATCCCGATCTGACCCAGCATGCCCAGCATGCCCATCGTGCCGCTCCACAGATGGTCCCTGACATCAAACTTGGGGCGTTCAATCTGGACCCGCTGCACGCCGCGACTGACCGGCGCCGTGCGATTCGTTTCTTCGGCCGCCTGCTCAAGCTGGGTGGCGGCCTTTTGCACCGCCGCCAACGTGTTGTCGGGTTTGCCGGGCTGCGCGCGAATGGAATCGCGCAACTTTTGCGCCGCCAGCGGCAGCGACTCGATCAGCCTGCTGGCATCGTCACTGAGTGAATAGGCGGTGGCACCAAAACTGAAAACAATGCCCAGCACCAGTACCGCCGCGCTAAGTGCGCGGGGTATCCGGTGACGCGCCAGCCAGTCCACCACCGGCGACAGGCCATAGCTGAACAGCAGACCGACAACCAGCGGGATGAACACGGCGCTGGCCCAGCGTAGCACAAACACGCTGGCCAGCGTGGCTAGCAACACCAGCGAGACGCTGCGCACATCGACCGGCATGTGCAACAGCACCCGGGGCGGCTCGGCTGGCGCTGTAGTTCGTGTCACAGGATCTGCATCAGCGCCCTCCGGTCGCGCTAAAGTTGGGTCCGTCACTGTTGGCTCCTGTTATTTCCGAAGTGTGTGCGCCATGTGGCACGCTGGTGTTGCACCCCAGCAGCCCTCTTACTTGGGCTTGGTGACTTCGTGACCGATGACGCCACCGACCGCCGCCCCGGCTGCGGTTCCCAAAATTCCGCCACCGATGACGTTACCGGCGACACCCCCAATGACGGCACCGGTGGCGGTACCTTTTTCCTGGGCGGTCATCCCGGCGCAGCCGCCCAAGCCGACGACCGACGCCAGCATGACGGCAGGCAGAAGGGCAGAAAAGCGTTTAGCTTGGTTCATGAGAAATTACTCCAAATCAATAGTGAGAGAAAAGCGTGCAGCGCAATTCGCGCAAGCACGGGCGCAATCCAATTGTTGGTCCCTCGCCCGATTTGTTCTGTGCGTCTGCGTACATAGGCCCCAAAGTATTCAAGCAGGCGGTCTCACCCGCAATTTGACTGTGGCCCCCTGTCGAGGCCACTCCCGGCACCTCTGGCCCTATGTACGCCAGCGCACGGACGCCCCGCGCATCGGCGACTATGCTCCAAAATGACTCAGGAAGGTGGCGCTGTTGGAGACGGCTGACTGGCGCCCTTGGCATGGCGTGAGGGTTGGTCCGATCCGAAAGGGTGTTGCCGAACACGACCCTCAGCGACTCCGGCTTACCGGGCAGCGACACCAACGTCGTGGACAACAAGATGCCCGACGACACGATTCGAAACTGGTAAATCCAATTGAAAACCACTTATAAAGTTACCCTCTGGCTTGTACTCGCGCTGCTCTTGTTGGCAACGGGCGGGGCGGCGGCGATCTGGTCATTTCGACAGACCGAGGACACTGCCGCGGCGCGGCAGCGCACCCACCTGGTGATCAACCGCGCGGGCGATTTGCTCACCGCATTGGCGGAGGCCGAGGCCGGTCAGCGCGGTTATTTGCTGACCGGTGATGAGGAATTTCTCCTGCCCTATTTGGCGGCACGCGATGCCGTCAAGGGCTCTCTTGAAGCCTTGCAACAACTGACCTTGATCAGCGTCGCCCGGACCCACCTGGATGCCCTGGTACCGACCATGGATGCCAAGCTGGCCCACATGTCGCGTATCATCGAATTGCGTCGCAGCCAAGACGGGACGCGCGCGCTGGCGCTGGCTCGCACTGGCGAGGGCCGGCGACTGATGGATTCGATTCGTGCCGGCATGACTCGCTTCAACCAGATCGAGGAAGAAGCGCTGGGCCAGCACGAAGCAGAGTTTCAATCGAATATGCGCCGTCTGTTAGCCATCATTGTGGGTGCCAGTCTGGGTGCCTTGCTGTTCGCATTCTGGTTCGCTTACTTGGTCTACCGACAGACACAGCAGCGGCTGCAGAACCTGGTTCATCTTGAAACCCGGCACTTGCTGGAGACGCAGGAGGCGACGAACAAACAGCTGCAGCAGGTCAATGCCACCTTGCGCGACAGCGAAGAAAAGCTGGCCGTGACACTCAATTCGATCGGCGATGCAGTGCTCGCCACGGACGCCCGAGCCTGCGTGACGAGCCTGAATCGGATTGCCGAGCAGCTCACCGGCTGGACGCAGGCGCAAGCCAGCGGCCGCCCGGTGGCCGAGGTTTTTAAGATCGTCAACAAAGAAACCCGCCAAGCCGCCACGATCCCGGTCATGCAGACCTTGGCGCACGGCACGATCCAGGGCCTTGCTAATCACACGGTGCTGATTGCACGTGATGGCAGCGAACGCGATATCGCCGATAGTTGCGCACCGATTCGCGACCGCGACGGTCAGGTCGTCGGTGCCGTTTTGGTGTTCCGCAATGTCACCGAGGAATACGCGGTGCAGCAGGCCTTGCGCGACAGCGCCGCACTGGTGCAGACGATTTTCAATACGGTGGTGGACGGTATCGTCACCCTCCATGCCCAAGGCGGCATCGTTGAGACGGTGAATCCGGCCGCTGAACACATGTTTGGCTATACCGCTGCCGAACTCGCCGGAAAGAACTTCAGCGTACTGATCCCCGAGCTTGATCGTGACCAGGGCAATGGCAATGGTTCCCTTGAGTATTACAGTGCAAGCGATGAGGCGCGCGCCATCGGTCTCGGTCGCGAAGTCGTTGGCCGGCGCAAGGATGGCAGCCTGTTCCCCTTGGAAATTGCGGTCAGCGAAATGTGGTTGGGTGGCCGGCGTTTATTCACTGGCATTTTGCGTGACATCAGCGCGCGCAAGCAGGCCGAAGCAGCGCTGCTCAAGGCCGGCGCCTTGCAGAACGCGATTTTCAACAGCGCCAACTTCTCCAGCATTGCCACCGACGCCCGGGGCGTGATCCAGATTTTCAACGTCGGCGCCGAGCGCATGCTGGGCTACGCCGCGGCGGACGTGATGAACAAGATCACGCCGGCCGACATCTCCGATCCACAGGAGGTGATCGCCCGCGCTCAGGCCCTGAGCGTCGAACTCGACACGCCGATTGCGCCGGGCTTCGAAGCGCTGGTGTTCAAGGCCTCCCGCGGCATCGAGGACATCTACGAGCTGACCTACATCCGCAAGGATGGCAGCCGCTTCCTGGCCATCGTCTCAGTCACGGCGCTGCGTGACGCGCAGGACGCGATCATCGGCTACCTATTGATCGGCACCGACAATACTGCGCGCAAGCAGGTCGAAGCAGAGCGGGCACGGCTCGATCAGGTGTTGCTGGACAAGAACGAAGAGTTGGAGAACGCCAGGTTTGTGGCGGAAAAAGCCAACCTCGCGAAATCGGATTTCCTTTCCAGCATGAGCCATGAGCTGCGCACGCCGCTCGGTGCCATCCTCGGCTTTGCCCAACTGATTGAATCCGGCGTGCCGCCGCCGACGTCCGCCCAGAAGCGCAGCATCGATCAGATCCTCAAGGCCGGCTGGTACCTGCTGGAGCTGATCAACGAAATTTTAGATCTGGCACTGATCGAGTCGGGCAAGCTGTCGCTGTCGGTGGAACCGGTCTCGCTGGCCGAAGTCCTGCGCGAATGCGAGGCCATGATCGAATCGCAGGCGCAACAGCGTGGCATCAGCGTCTCCTTCACCCGGTTCGAGCTTCCCTACTTCATCAACGCTGACCGGACACGGATGAAGCAGGTCTTGATCAACCTGCTGTCCAACGCCATCAAATACAACCGGGCGGGCGGAACGGTGACTGTGGTGTGCACCCCGAGCTCTCAGAATTTGATTCGGATCAGTGTCCACGACACCGGCGCGGGATTGGCGGCGGAACAACTGACGCAGCTTTTCCAACCCTTCAATCGGCTTGGGCAAAAGGGGAAGGTCGAAGAGGGCACCGGTATCGGCCTGGTGGTATGCAAGCGGCTGGTTGAACTGATGCACGGTGTCATTGGCGTGGAAAGCACGGTCGGCCAGGGCAGTGTGTTCTGGGTCGAACTGAACCTGACACCGGCACCAAAAATTGTCGCCAACACGCAGCAACCCATGGCGCTGGCTCAGGCGAAAATTCAAGGCATCGCGCCGCTGCACACCCTGCTTTACGTTGAAGATAACCCGGCCAATCTGATGCTGGTCGAGGATCTGATTGCGCGTCGGCCCGATATCCGTTTGTTGAGTGCGCGCGACGGCCTCGGCGGCGTCGAGCTGGCGCGCGCCGCGCTGCCCGATGTCATCCTGATGGACATCAATCTGCCTGGCATTAACGGGCTCCAGGCGCTGACAATCCTGGCCGACGACCCGGCCACCGCGCACATCCCGGTGGTGGCGCTCAGTGCCAATGCTGTACCGCGCGATATCGAGAGAGGTCTGGAAGCCGGCTTCTTCCGTTACCTCACCAAACCGATCAAGGTCAATGAGTTCATGGAGACGCTGGACGTGGCATTAAAATTTGCGGACCAGCAAGCCATCCGCGCAACCCATAAGGAGCCAACATGATGATTACCGAGTCCGAGATCCTTCACGCCAACATCCTGATCGTTGACGATCAGGAGTCCAACGTCAAGCTGCTCGAGCAATTGCTCAGTGACACCGGCTACGCCCGCGTCAGCTCGACCATGAATCCGCAGGAGGTCTGCGCGCTGCATCGCAAGAACCACTACGACCTGATCCTGCTCGACCTGCAAATGCCCGGCATGGATGGCTTCCAGGTGATGGAGGGCCTCAAGACCAATGATGCGGACGCTTACCTGCCCGTGCTGGTGCTGACCGCCCAGCCAGGCCACAAGCTGCGTGCTTTGCAGGTCGGCGCCAAGGATTTCATCAGCAAGCCGTTCGATCTGGTCGAAGTCAAAACGCGCATCCACAACATGCTGGAAGTGCGGCTGCTGTACAAAAAGCTTGAACAATACAGTCAGGTGCTGGAACAGAGGGTGCAAGAACGGACCGCCGAGCTGCGCGAAAGCGAAGCGCGTTTTCGCAGCCTGACCGAACTGGCTTCCGACTGGTACTGGGAACAGGACGAGAACGGAAACTACACCAAGGTGTCCGGTCCGGCCCTGGAGATGCTCGGCATCCAGGTTGATGCCCTGGCGGGCGATGCCCACGGTGTGCCGGTGGCCGGCTGGAATGAGACCGAACGCGATGCACTGCGGGCGACCATTGCCGCCCGGCAGCCCTTCCTGGATTTTGTCTTCCACCGCGTTAATGCCGATGGCTCGAAACACCAGTTTCGGGTGAGCGGCGAGCCGATGTTCAACCAGTCCAGCCGCTTCATCGGTTACCGCGGCATCGGCGTGGAATGTTCCTCCAATTGATCGAACGCAATATCGCGGCCGTTAGTCCTGTCACCATAAAAAGATGACACGGCTGCTTGAAAGTAGTACGCTTTGAACGCAATATCCCGACGGTCAGTGATGTCAACACCGCCTAGTACATTGACACGTAAATAACGAAACGTTAGTACACTCCAGCTATCGCCAGTCGGCATAAACAGGAGTGGTCATGCGTCAGACAGAACTGAACTTGAGCGAGGAAGATCGCTCGATTGTCGAAGGCATTCGCAGCAA
>JAUXOA010000077.1 GCA_030682475.1 Rhodoferax sp.
TGAGGGGGGTGAAGGTAACGTCCTGCCTGGCGCCGACCGAGGCGGTGAAACAGCCGGATTTAACCCGCCATCTCACCGCCTCAGGGTGGGGGAATTTGAGGTGGCCAAAAGTGGGGGAATTTGGGTGGCCATCAGGGTTGAACTTGCCGCCCCAGAGACACGTATTGGTCCTCATAATTTCAAGCACCCGCTTCTGGTCGCTTGGCTTCACTAGGAACGCGAACCTAACAGGCCTTAATCGGACTGATGCGCTAATGTGACTCATTCTGATACCTCAATTGCTTTTAGGTAACTGTAGATACGAAGTAATCGGGGACATGCCGCAGCCTCTTTTTCTAGGAACAATAGGGGACCACATTATTTTTGTTGCCACACGCGTCGGAATAAGAAAGGTTCTTTGGCGCCTATGCTGCTATCAGTTCGGCGCGTTGCACCTTGGGCATGCCTGCTTTGCGTGCTTGCCATAAATCATATTCGGCTTGTTGTGCAATCCACGCATCCGCATGACCGCCGTTCTCAATTCCTAACCAAGCTTCCAGGCGCAGCGCCATGGCTGGGGAGATTGCGGCGCGCTCATTCAACACGCGGGACAGGGCGGCACGGGTAACGCCGAGTTGCACCGCAGCAGCGGTCACCGTCAGCCCCAACGCGGGCAATACGTCTTCTCTCAAGGTTGCGCCGGGGTGGGGGGGGTTGTACATTCTGCTCATGTTCATTTCCTCCTAGTGGTAATCCTGATAATCAACGAGCACGGCATCCAGCCCGTCAAAGGTGAACGTCATGCGCCAGTTGCCGTTAACGCTCACTGAATAGTGTCCGGCAAGCTTTGCGGATAGTGGGTGTAAATCCCAGCCCGGCATGTTCATATAGCTGGGGTCTTTGGCAATGTTAAGGCGGATCAGTTGTCGTTCCAGTTTTGCGGCATGGCGAGGCTGTATCCCTGCTTTGCTGCCGGTCTCGTAGAAGACTTTGAGACCCTTGTGCCGGAATGTCTTAATCATGCTTTGACTGTATAGTGTAGCGTTTCAGATGTCAAGAAGTTTACGGGTTGATTCGGCACATATGGCGTTTTAAACTTTACGTCGTCAACCGCCGGTAAATAGCTACCACTTTAAAAGGTATTTACACTTTCGGTTTGCCACTTTGAAGGACACACCATGGGCTTGAGCACGCACGTACTGGACACCATGCACGGCACGCCCGCAGCGGGCATGCAGGTCGCGCTGTACACGACCGAGGGGGAGGCGGCAACGCTGGTCAAGCAGTTCGTGCTCAACCAGGATGGCCGCAACCCGGATGGACTGTTGCTTGATAACAGCAATCTGAAGCGTGGCACCTACCGTCTTGTTTTTGATGTTTCGGGTTATTTCCGGGCACGAGGGGTGACGTTGCCGGAGCCTAATTTTCTGGGCAAGGTGAGCCTTGATTTCGGGATTGCCCATGCGAATCAGCACTACCACGTGCCCCTGCTGGTCAGCCCCTGGAGCTATTCCACCTATCGGGGTTCATGAGGCGGCTGCGGTTTTTAGAGTTGTCCCTCGGTCAGCGTGTCGAGCTGGAAACGGCCGCTGCTGTGCCACAGCCAGGTGTCGGTGTAGGTCACACGGCCCATGCGTGCGGGGGCCGGATAGGGCGCTGCCAGGCGCACGGTTCGTTCAATCTCGGCCACGACTTCGGGCGCGTGGCTGGGGGCCCGCATCCAGTTGATGCCAGTGACACGGCCCCGGCTATCGACTTCAACCTGCAGTACGCCGATGGCGTAAAGCAGGGGTGGCATTTTGCCCTGAAAAATCCGGTGTTGGTTTTGTCCGTAGAGATGATTGGCGGCATCGCGACGGTAGTCACGGGGGTTGGTGGCGCCGGAGATATTTGCCATGGGTCCGGGCGCAGAGGGTGGCGCAGCCACCGGCGGCGTTGCCACTGGAGTTGGTGTGGGCGCGGGCGCGACTACCGGCGGTGTCGGCAAGGGCGCGGAAGTACAGCCTGCCATGATGGCGACCACACCGGCGCAGGCGGCCGCCATCAACGCAGGGTGGGGCTTGGGCAAATTGTTCATGGGGTGTGACAGGAGTGAACCAGTGTTTCCGGGTTAAGCCGCTGCAGCATCGGTTAAAACGCAGGAGCATACTTTGCTCAAAGTGAGGGGTCTTGTGCGCATTTTCAAGTTTCAAAAGGTAATAGTTTGTGAGTACGACGGACAGATTTTTCGCACGCTTGGCATGTGAAGACGCCATTTTCATCACGGTGCACGCCTCACGCGGCTCGGTGCCGCGCGAAAAAGGCGCCTGGATGGCGGTATTTTCCCAGGGCGCTGTGGGCACTGTAGGCGGCGGTCACATGGAGTTTGCGGCCATGGCTGAGGCGCGCCAACGCTTGTCTGGCGGTGCAGGCGAACCGGTACTGCGCTATGCCTTGGGCCCTGCTTTGGGTCAGTGTTGTGGTGGCGAGGTGCATCTTCGCCTGGAGCCTGTGACTGCGGCTGACATCGACACGCTGCAGGTGCGCTTGGCGGTAAGGCCTTACCCGGTGGCCCTGTTTGGTGGTGGTCATGTCGGCCATGCGCTGGTGCGTGTGCTGACGCATTTGCCCTTGCAGGTGAGCTGGATTGACAGTCGCGATGAGATTTTTCCGGCCGACCTGCCCGCCAATGTCAGGTGCGAACATTCTGACCCGGTGCAGGCGGCCGTGGCCCAGTTAGTGCCGGCCTCGCGTGTGCTGATCATGAGCTTCAGCCATGCAGAAGACCTGGACGTGGTGGCGGCCTGCCTCACGCGCCAGCGATTGCAGGCTGATTTGCCCTATGTCGGTCTGATTGGCAGCCAGACCAAGTGGGCCACCTTTCGCCACCGGCTCGAAGCGCGGGGTTTTACACCGCAGGAGTTGTCACATATCACCTGTCCGATCGGCGTTGCCGGGATTGGCGGCAAAGAGCCCGAGGTGATCGCAGTGGCGGTTGCGGCACAAATCTTGCGAACATGCCGATAAACTGCATGGGCCAAAAAAAGGACAAGACTGATGGAAAGCTACTACCTCGACTGGGCCAACCTGCTGTTGCGCTGGGTCCACGTCATCACTGCCATCGCCTGGATCGGCTCCTCGTTCTATTTTGTTTTTCTCGACAGCAGCCTGACACCGCCGGTCGATGAAGACCTTCAACGCCAGGGCGTCAGCGGCGAGCTGTGGGCGGTGCACGGCGGCGGCTTTTACCACCCGGTCAAGTTCAATGTGTCGCCACCGCAATTACCGGCGCACCTGCACTGGTTTTATTGGGAGAGTTACAGCACCTGGTTGTCGGGCTTCGCCTTGTTCACCGTGTCTTATCTGTGGAGCGCCAGCACTTACCTGATTGACAAATCGCGCATGGATTGGGCGCCGGCCACGGCCATCATTGTGGCGCTGTCATTCCTGGTGGTTTTCTGGCTGCTCTACGACCTGATTTGCCGGGTATTTGGGCAGCGCAAACACGGCGACGCCATCGTTGGCGCGCTGGTGTTCGCGCTGGTGTGCATTGCGTCCTGGCTGGCCTGCCACTGGTTTGCCGGTCGGGCTGCCTTTTTGCTGGTGGGCGCGATGATGGCCACGGCCATGAGCGCCAGCGTGTTCTTCTGGATCATTCCGGGGCAGAGAAAGGTGGTGGCGGCCATCAAGGCCGGTGCGCCGGTGGACCCGATTCACGGCCAACGCGGCAAGCAGCGCAGCGTGCACAACACCTACTTCACGCTGCCGGTTCTGTTTACCATGCTCAGCGGCCATTACAGCTTTACCTACAGCCACCCGCAGAACTGGCTGGTGCTGATCCTGATGATGTTCGCCGGTGCCGCGATCCGCCAGTTTTTTGTCATGCGCCACGGCTACAAGCTGGGGCGCAACCGCCACCCGCTCTCGTACGCGCTGGTGGGCGTGGTGGCGATTGTGGCGGTGATCGTCTGGCTCCAACCCGCGCCGACAGCGGCCGCCAACCTGTCCGTCGCCAAGTCAGGTGCTTCTGTGGACTACCAAAAAGTGCAGGGCGTGCTGGCGCAGCGCTGCTACCTGTGCCACGGCGAACAGGTGCAGATGAAAAACGTGCGACTGGACTCCCCGCAACAACTCAAGACCCACGCGCAAAGCGTGTACCTGCAAGTGGTGGTGACCAAGCTGATGCCGATGAACAACGCCACCGACATCACCGACGCCGAGCGCCTGCTCGTGAAACGCTGGTTTGAGGCGGGGGCCAAGACCGATTAGGGTTTTGCTGCGCTGCGCGGAAAGCGGGCCCGTACCCGCAGGCCCGGCGCCGCATTGGTTTGCAGGGTCTGCGGGCAGCCGTCAAGCCGCCGCAGTGCCTGTTCCGGGCCGGTTAGCGCGCCGGCACTATCACCACGGTGTCACCGGTGGCGCCGGTGTTGCCCTTGGCACCTGTACCGCCGGTGGCGCCGGTAGCGCCGGTGTAGCCGGTTGCTCCGGTGTCGCCGGTCGCACCCGTGCCGCCGGTCGCACCGGTGTAGCCGGTAGCGCCGGTTCTGCCCGTCGCACCGGTGTAGCCGGTGGCGCCGGTGTCACCGGTTGCGCCTTGCGGCCCGGCCGGACCGGCGGGGAGCGAAAAACAGCCACCTAAGGCGAGGGTCGCCGCGACGGTTGCGGAAGCGATAAACAGTTTCGAGTATTTCATGATGGTTCCTTTTGCTTAACTAACGAGGACCGCGCACCCGATGGTGGGCAGTTACCCAGAGCTGATCAGTTTCTGGCTACAAAGATGAGCGTCAGCAGATCAAGCCATCGCCACTGCAAGGTAGCCTCGGGAGCCGACCTGTACGTATCGTCTTGGGCGTGCATCCTGTCGGCGCCCTGCGAATAGAGGTGAGACTACGTGAGTTGCGCGGCCAAGTCAGTGCGTCAGCGCGCATAGCGAAGTTTTTTCTTCGGTGCCCAACCGATGAGTTTTTTTGGGGAAGGTTGCGGGTCAGTCGATCTGGATGTAGTGGCGGCTTTCTGTACGGCGCCATCGGCGTCTCGGGCGGGCCGGGCGGCGAGGCCGATGATGCCTGTGCCAAGGCGGGGATCAAGACCATTGCCGATTTGCTGGAATTCTGAGGCAGACCTGGACGACAGGAAATCGCATGAGGATCGACAACCTGGACCACTTGGTGCTCACCGTCAGAGACATCGACGCCAGCTGTGATTTTTATGCGGGCGTGCTGGGCATGGAGGTTGTCGCCTTTGGCGAGGGACGCAAGGCGCTGTCCTTCGGCGTGCAAAAGATCAACCTGCACCCGCACGGGCGCGAGTTCGAGCCCAAGGCCCAGCAGCCCATGCCGGGCTCGGCCGATCTGTGCTTTCTCACCTCTGTTCCTCTGGAAGAGGTCACGCGTCACCTGCGGTCATGCGGTGTGACGCTGCTCGAAGGGCCGGTGCGGCGCACCGGGGCGCAGGGCCCGATCCTCTCGGTCTATTTCTGTGACCCGGACTTCAACCTGATTGAAGTGTCGAACCCGTTGTGAGACGGTCACCTTGACTCGTTATAAGGCGAATGGTCGATGGCTCAGAAATTGTCGGTCTCGATCTGGCGCCATACGGTGCTGATGTTGTGGCCCATCATCTCCTGGAACCTGCCCAGCTTTTCCCAACGCGCCATGTCCAACTTTTTGCGCACATCGCTCTCGGCACCACCGGCTTTGTAGATCGACTCCACCGTCTTGTAGAAAGACGCAATCAGACGGCCGAACTCCAGTACGTCCTGTCGATCCATCAGTGGTCCGTGTCCTGGCATCACGGTCTTTAACGGGAGTTTGAGGAGGTCCTCGACCACCCCGATCCACTGCTTCAGGTTTCCATCGGCGAAATTCGGATTGATGGCGTGGACCAGAATATCCCCGGCGGCGAGCACACCATCATCCGGTAGCCAGACCACCATGTCGCCCGATGTATGGGCGGTCTCGCTGGCGATGAGTTCCATGCGGACACCCTCCAGTTCTATCGCTTGTCTGGACTTGGCTGTAATGACCATCTGGGGGATGACCGGATGGGTTCCAGCCAAGCTCAGTCCGGTGCGACTCTTCATCCAGTTCACCATGCTTCTTCCCCGGACGCGGATTTCCTTGGCGCAGGCTTCGGTGGAAATCACATTGGTACCGGGGAAAGCTGCCAGGCCAAGGTGATGGTCTGGATGGTGGTGGGTAATCAGCACGTGTGTCACCGGTTTGGCCGTCACCGTGCGCAGGGATGTCAGGATGTGCTCGGCGACAGCCTTGTGCGATCCGGCATCGACCAGGATCACCCCCTCTTGGCCGATGATCGCCAGGCTGTTGGTCATGTAGCCGCGGTTTTCCTTGTTCGGCGCATCGGTCGGGCCGAGCAAGGCGTACACGCGATCATTGATCTTCTGTACTTTCACCTCGGGAAAGGTGTCAGCAATGGCGCCGCCGAAAGTCAGCAACACAACAAGGAGCACAAACAGTCGCCGCATGGTCATTGCCTTTCGTTCAGTCATGGATTGGAAGGACGCCATGATATCCGCGTTATCAATCCACGCGCGCGCCGCTGGCCTTGACCAGGGGCGCGTACTTGGCCAGTTCGTTCTTGATGAAGACACCGAAGGCCTCGGGCGTGGTGGGAACGGGCTCGGCCAGCAGGGTGGCAAAGCGGGTTTTGGTCTCGGGCGCGTTGAGTGCCGCCACGAAGGCCTGGTTGAGCCGGGCCACCACGTCTTTGGGCGTGGCCGCCGGTGCCACCAGGCCCCACCAGGTGTCGATGGCAAAGCCCTTCAGCGTGTCGGCCACCGGGGGTGTGTCGGGCAAGGCGCTCGAACGCGTCAGCGTGGTCACGGCAATGGCTTTGAGTTTGCCGGAACGGATGTTGGGCGCCGCCGTGGCCAGGTTGTCAAAATTGAAATCCACTTGGCCACTGAGCAGGGCCAGTTGCGCCGGGTTGCCGCCGTTGTAGGGAATGTGCAGGGCGAAGATACCGGCTTGTTTCTTGAACATTTCCCCGGCCAGATGGCCGGCGCTGCCGTTGCCGCCGCTGCCATAGTTAAGTTTTGCCGGATTGGCCTTGGCATAGGCAATCAGGTCGGAGAGGGTGTTGATCTTCAGGCGCTGGGCGGTCTCGGCGTTCATCACCAGCACGTTCGGAACCCGCACCATCTGGGTGATGGGGGCGAAATCGCTTGCCGCGTTGTAGGGCATCCTGGCAAAAAGCCATGGGTTGACCGCATGCGTGGCGGTGGCCGCGATGCCAATGGTCAGGCCGTCGGGCGCCGCTTTGGCCACCGCGTCAGCACCGATGTTACCGCCGGCGCCGGGCCGGTTGTCGATGATGACCGGCCCCAGGCTGTCCTTGACGCGTTCCGCCAGTGCGCGTGCTGTGACGTCAACCGGACCGCCGGCCGCGTAGGGCACGATCAGTCGGATAGGTTTATCCTGGGCTTGCAGCATCGGCGCTGTGGCAGAGGTGAGTAGAGCAAGGGCGCTAAGGAGGAGTGTTTTGTAAGGCATAAGGGTATTTTGCGCGATTTCAGGCCGCTACTGATTCCCGTGCCTTGTCGGCTTCGGTGATGAAAGAGTCGGCGTAAAACTCATCCTCTGGCAGGCCCGCTTGTGTGGTGTACGCGGCCCTGGCCGAGTCCACCACGATGGGGGCACCACAGGTGTACACCTGGTAGGCGGACAGATCAGGAAAGTCCTGCAACACCGCCTGGTGCACAAAACCGGTGCGGCCAGCCCAGGCGTCTTCCGCCAGGGCGTCCGAGATGACAGGCACATAGCGCAGACCGGGCATCTCGGCCAGCTTCATCCTCACCCATTCATCCATGTACAGGTCAGCCGGGCGACGCCCGCCCCAGTAGAGCGTGGCCGGGCGCGTGATGCCCTTGAACTGCATGTGCTCGATGACGGCTTTGATAGGCGCAAACCCAGTGCCCGAGGCCAGCAGCACAATCGGTTTGCTGCTGTCTTCACGCAAATAGAAACTGCCAAAAGGCCCTTCCACGCGCAGGATTTCCTTTTCCTTCATGGCCTTGAACACATGGTCGGTAAATTTGCCGCCCGGCATGTGACGAATGTGAAGCTCCAGCGCGCCGCTACCTGCGGCTTGCGTGTGCGGGGCGTTGGCCATCGAGTAGCTGCGCCGCGCGCCGTCGCGCAGGATGAACTCCACATACTGGCCTGCGTGGTAGACAAAGCTGTCGTTGGCCGGAAGTTGTAGCTTGAGCAGCATGACATCATCGGATTTTTTTTCCATCAAGGTCACGCGTGTCGGCATTTTTTTGATGGGTAAAGCGCCTGTCTGCGTCACTTGGCGCGACTCCAGCACCACGTCGCTGTGTGCCACGCCGCAGCAGGTCAGCACAAAACCGTTGCTTTCTTCTTCGTCGCTCAAGGCCTTGCTCTGGTGCGTTCCGTGCACCACAAGGCCTGCGAGTTTTTTGCACTTGCAGGAGCCACAGGCACCGTCTTTGCAACCGTAGGGCAGGCCAATGCCCTGACGAATACCTGCGACCAGCATGGTTTCACCGGGCATGGTGGTGAACGTGCGCCCGCTGGGTTTGACGGTGATTTGGAAGCCTGGAGTTTCGCTACTCGTCATATTTTCTGTATCCTTAGGGGACATTGTCAACATTTCAATACCCGATTTTGCCTTCAAACCAAAGCCCCCACGCCAGTCTGTATTCCACACGCCCCGGCGCCTTGCCTGCCCGCTTTCGCCGCGCGCGTGTTTTGATCGTCGGTTGCGGTGATGTCGGCCTGCGGGTGGCGCAAGTCCTGTCGGGGCGGGTGCGCCTGCTGGCGCTCACGCCATCCGTGGATCGAACCAGTGAGCTGCGCGCCCGTGGCATCACACCCCTGGCAGGCAATCTGGACGCAGCGGCGTCGCTGCGCCGACTGGCCGGTTTGGCAACCCGTGTGCTGTACCTGGCGCCGCCGCCGGGTCAGGGGTGGCAAGACCCACGCACCCTGGCCTTGACCCGTGCCTTGCGCCTGCGCAGCTTGCCAGAGGCCCTGGTCTATGGCTCCACCAGTGGTGTGTATGGCGACTGCCAGGGTGAGCTTGCCATCGAAACAAGAACGCCGCGCCCGGATACGCCAAGGGCCAGAAGGCGAATTGATGCTGAAAATGCGATTCGTTTCTTTGGCCGTGCCACGCAGGTCCGCAGCAGCATTCTGCGCATTCCGGGCATTTACGCGCCCGACCGTGCGGGCGGCACGCCGCGTGAGCGCCTGCTCAAAGGCACACCGGTGCTACAGGCGGCGGACGACGTCTACACCAACCACATTCATGCCGACGATCTGGCGCGCGCCTGCCTTGCTGCGCTGTGGCGTGGCAAGCCGCAGCGCGTCTATAACGTGAATGACGACAGCTGCCTCAAGATGGGAGACTATTTTGATCTGGCGGCCGATTTGTATGGCTTGCCACGGCCGCCACGCGTACCCAGAAGCACGGTAAAAGACCAGTTGCCCTTGATGCTGTTGAGTTTTATGAACGAGTCGCGCCGCCTGGACAACACGCGCCTCAAACGTGAGCTGCGGCTGAGCTTGCGCTATCCGACGGTAGACGTCGGCTTGTAAGCGCTGGTGCCCGGGGCCGGAATCGAACTGGCAGCACGTTGACGCAACCGGCGTGTGACCCGTGGTCGGTGTCACTCAGGTTTCAACGCGCGCAATGCGAATAATTTCTTGCGCGATATCTTCTGGCGACAGCACAAAATCAATGCAGCCGCTGTCAATGGCGCTCTCCGGCATGGCTGGCTGAATCGCCGTTGCGGGCTTTTGCGCGATGGTAATGCCGCCTACTTCCTTGATCCCGCGCAGGGCTGCTGCCCCGTCGCCGTCGTAGCCAGAAACAATCACAGCAATCAGCTTGCCGTCCCAGAAATTTGTCAAAGACCGCAGGAAAACCGTGATGACATCAGGCCAGCCGCGCGGCTTTGATATCGGCTTTAGTTTGAACACGTCATCTTCGACGTGCAGGTCCCGATTTGCGGGGATGATAAATACACGGTTCGGCTCGATCAGCAAATTTTCCGTGATGAGATCAACCGGCATCGTTGTGAAGCGAGGGAGAACTTCGTGCAGTTGGGTCGGCATTATCGTGATGTGATTCACGATGACGATCGCCACACCCATGTCAGCCGGAAGGTTCTGCAATAGCCGGATATAGGCATCTAGGCCACCGGCCGAACCGCCGACGCAAACGATAGGAAAATTTTTCATCGAGGAGCCCGCTTGAATCTGCAACTGCATCACCTTGGCATTGTCAATGGATTCAATGGTAGCGTAATCTGCCGATCCGATCCTATCAACACGGACAGCTAAAGACGTCGATCCTGCATCGCGCCAGCCTTATTCGCTACGGTGGACGGTCATTGCTACACCAACGAAAGCGAACTTGTCAATGGTGCCCGGGGCCGGAATCGAACCGGCACTCCTTTCGGAGGGGGATTTTGAGTCCCCTGCGTCTACCAATTTCACCACCCGGGCAGTTTCAAGCGAAGACCAAAATTATGGCACAGTATGGGCTATGAAATACCTGACCATTGAAGATTCCATCGGAAAAACACCCTTGGTGCTGTTGCAACGCATTGGGGCTGAAGAAAATGCCACCCGTGGCAACGTGATTCTGGGCAAGCTCGAAGGCAATAACCCGGCTGGCTCGGTGAAAGACCGCCCGGCTGTGTCGATGATTGCGCGTGCGCAGGAACGTGGCGACATCAAGCCGGGCGACACGCTGATTGAGGCGACTTCGGGCAACACCGGCATTGCGCTGGCCATGGCCGCGGCCATCAAGGGCTACCGCATGATTTTGATCATGCCGGAGGACTTGTCGATCGAGCGCGTCCAAACCATGAAAGCGTTTGGTGCGGAACTGATTCTCACGCCCAAGAGCGGCGGCATGGAGTACGCGCGGGATCTGGCCGAGCAGATGCAGCGCGATGGCAAAGGGCACGTGCTCGACCAGTTTGCCAATGCCGACAATCCGCGGGTCCATTACGAGACCACCGGCCCTGAAATCTGGGCCGACACCCACGGGCGGATAAGCCATTTTGTCAGTGCCATGGGCACCACCGGCACCATCACAGGTGTGTCGCAGTTTTTGAAAGAGAAGAACCCGTCCATCCAGATCATTGGCGTACAGCCCAACGAGGGCTCCCGCATTCCCGGCATTCGAAAGTGGCCGCAGGAATATTTGCCGAAAATCTACAACCCCGCCAACGTCGACGAGTTGATCTACGTGAGCCAGGAGAATGCCGAAGACATGTGTCGGCGGCTGGCGCGGGAAGAAGGCATTTTTGCCGGCATTTCTGCGGCGGGTGCGTGCTGGGTGGCGCAAGAGCTTGCCCGGCGTGAAAGCAACGCGACCATTGTGTTCATCGTCTGCGACCGTGGCGACCGCTATCTTTCCACCGGCGTGTTCCCCGCGTGACCAACTGCCTGATTCCAGGGAAATTTGATGCACATCGACAAAGAACTTGACGCCCGTGGCCTGAACTGCCCACTGCCCATACTGAAAGCCAAAAAAGCGCTGGCCGAGATGCAGAGCGGTCAGACGCTGCGGGTGGTCGCGACTGACGCCGGTTCAATGCGTGACTTTCAGGCTTTTGCCAAGCAGACGGGCAATGAACTGCTGGCGCAGCAGACCGTGGGTGATGACTTCATCCACGTGCTACGCCGCCGCTAAACAACGCCTTACCCCAGGCGATTTAGTTGATCTTTCAACTTGGTCAGGGTCGCCACAAAGTCGGCCACCCGCTTGCGTTCCTGTTCGATGACCGCTGCTGGTGCTTTGGCCACAAAAGCCTCGTTACCCAGTTTGCCCTGGGCTTTGACAATTTCGCCTTCCAGACGCACCGCCTCCTTGCCAAGGCGAATCTTTTCGGCTTCCACGTCAATCTCCATGTGCAGGCAGATGCGTGCTTCGCCCACCACGGCCACCGGCGCGGCCTGGGCGGCGGCGGCCCAGGCGGACTCGTCGTCAAACACGCGAACCTCATTGAGTTTGGCCAGTGCCTGCAGTACCGGTGCCGACTGCTTCAAAAAGGCCACTTCACCAGTCTGGGTGGCGATGACAAACAGCGGCAGTCGGGTGGCGGGTGACACGCTCATCTCGCCACGCAGATTGCGACAGGCATCCACCAACTGCTTGAGTTTGTTCACATGGGCTATTGCCGTTTCATCAATCCGCTCGGGCTGACTGACTGGGTAAACGGCAATCGACACGGACTCGCCAGCACGCCCGGCGACCGGCGCCACTTTTTGCCAAAGTTCTTCGGTCACGAAGGGAATCACCGGGTGCGCGAGCCGCAGAATGGTCTCCAGGGTCCGAATCAGGGTGCGGCGCGTCGCCCGTTGTTGGGCCAGACCTGCTTGCGGGTCTTTGCAATCTTTGCCTTGTTGAATCTGGACCTTGGCGATTTCCAGATACCAGTCGCAGAACTCGTTCCAGACGAAGTCATAAATCGTGTTGGCCACGTTGTCCAGGCGGTACTCTTCAAAGCCCTTGGCCACCTCGGCTTCGGCGCGCTGCAGCAGCGAGACGATCCAGCGGTCGGCCGGGCTGAAATTCAGGTAGCCGTGTGCGGCGCCACCGACCGCACACTCTTCCTTTGTGTGCTCGTTCAAGCCGCAATCCTGGCCTTCGCAGTTCATCAGCACGAAGCGGCTGGCGTTCCATAGTTTGTTGCAGAAATTGCGATAGCCCTCGCAGCGCTTGCTGTCGAAGTTGATGCTGCGGCCCAGCGAGGCCAGCGACGCAAAGGTGAAACGCAGGGCGTCGGCGCCAAACGGGGGAATGCCAGTCGGAAACTCTTTTTCGGTGTTTTTGCGCACCTGCGGGGCGGTCTCGGGTTTGCGCAGGCCGTCCGAGCGTTTGAGCAGCAACTCGGGCAGGGCGATGCCATCGATCAAGTCCACCGGGTCCAGCACGTTGCCCTCCGACTTGCTCATTTTCTTGCCCTGCGCGTCACGCACCAGGCCGTGGATATAGACGTGTTTGAACGGCACTTTGCCTGTGAAGTGGGTGGTCATCATGATCATCCGGGCGACCCAGAAAAAGATGATGTCGTAGCCTGTTACCAATACGCTTGAAGGCAGGTAGAGGTTATAGTCGCTCAGGCTGTTGGTGTCGGCCCCGCTCTGGGCCGAGGCGGGAACGGCCTTGCTCATACTCGCTTCGCTCACCAAATCGCTGCATCCGTCCCCGCCTCGGCCCAGCGCTGCATTGTTGGGCCAGCCCATGGTGCTGAACGGAACCAAGGCGGAGGAGTACCAGGTGTCGAGCACGTCTTCGTCGCGACGCAGGGTTTTGCCGGGCGTCTGGGCTTGCGCCTCTTCCTCATTGCGCGCCACATAGACCTTGCCGTCTTCGTCGTACCAGGCCGGAATCTGATGGCCCCACCAGAGCTGGCGGGAAATGCACCAGTCCTGGATGTTGTTCATCCACTGGTTGTAGGTGTTGACCCAGTTCTCGGGCACAAACTTCACCTCACCCGACTGCACGGCGTCGATGGCTTTTTGCGCGATTGATTTGCCGGTGGCGTCCTTATCACTCACCTTCGTCATGGCCACAAACCACTGGTCGGTCAGCATCGGTTCGATCACCTGGCCGGTACGGGCGCACACTGGGACCATATTTTTGTGCGGTACAGCTTTTTCCAGAAATCCCTGCGTCTCCAGATCTTTCAGCACTGCCGCACGACATACGTAGCGATCCATGCCCTGGTAGGCGGCGGGGCCATACTCATTGATTTTTGCGTCCAGCGTAAAGATCGTGATGAGTGGCAAATTGTGGCGTTGCGAGCAGGCGTAGTCGTTGAAGTCATGCGCACCGGTGATCTTGACGCAGCCACTGCCAAAGGCGCGGTCCACAAAGTCGTCGGCGATGATGGGAATCTTGCGATTGCACAAGGGCAGATCAACCATTTTGCCGATCAGGTGAGCGTAACGTGGATCCTCAGGGTGCACGGCCAAGGCACCGTCGGCCAGCATGGTCTCGGGCCGGGTGGTGGCAATGTGCATGCCGCGCAGCGGCATTCCATCGGCCGTCAATTGCGGCCCGTCGCTGAACGGATATTCGATGTGCCACATGAAGCTGTCGCGCTCCTCGCTCTCCACTTCCAGATCACTCACCGCGCTTTGCAGCACCGGGTCCCAGTTGACCAGCCGTTTGCCACGGTAGATCAGGCCTTGTTCATAGAGCTCAACAAAAGTTTCGGTCACCGTCCTGGACAATTTGTCGTCCATGGTGAAGTACTCGCGGCTCCAGTCCACGCTGTCGCCCATGCGGCGCATCTGCGTGGTGATGGTGTTGCCGGACTTTTCTTTCCATTCCCAGACCTTGGTCACAAAGTTCTTGCGTCCCAGATCATGGCGGTTGACCTTCTGCTCTTGCAACTGGCGCTCCACCACAATTTGCGTGGCAATACCGGCATGGTCGGTGCCCGGAATCCAGACCGTGTTGTCACCGCGCATACGGTGGTAGCGGGTCAGCGAGTCCATGATGGTCTGGTTGAACGCGTGCCCCATGTGCAGCGTACCCGTCACGTTGGGCGGCGGCAACTGGATGGCGAAGGAGGGAGCGCCGTCTTGGGGCGCCTTGCTGCCACGGTAGCCGGCCTGGGCATAGCCCCGGCGTTCCCACTCCGGTCCCCAATGGGCCTCGATGGCGGCCGGCTCAAAAGATTTGGACAGGCTGTTGAGGCCGGGTTGTTGCAGTGCGTCGTTCATGGTGTCGTTGGCGTTTCCGCCCGCTGGCCCGGTGCGGGCAACTGGCGGCGGAAGCGGCACACTGATTCAGGTGCCGCTGGTGAAGATAGGCTGGAGAAAGATGATTTTATTCGACGCCGGATCCGGTTTCGATTCGCCCCTCAATGCCCCCCCATGCCGGGTGGCGTGTCGTAGCAAGCTCAGGGCGGTGGCGCGCTGGCCGCCTGCAGACATTCCCGCAGCACTTTCGAGTCTCCTACCTGGTTGGCCAGTAGCAGAATGAGCCGGGCGTTGAGCAACTCGGATTGTTCGCGGGCCAGCCCGGCATGGGCGTCCAGCAACTGTTCGTAGAAAGCGTCAGCGTCCTCAAAATGGAGTGTGGTTTTCATAGGGAAGGTCTCACTTCATGCCAAGCGCATGTTCGATGGAATGCACCAATTGGGCGTCAACGGCTTCACCCGTGGCTGACAGATAGCCGTCGGGACGCAAAACCGCCCAGGCATGGCCAAAAACGTGACAGGCGCCTTGCAGGTGACCTTGTGGGTCGATCACGTGTTCCACCGCCTGTGGGCTAGTGTTCACCTCCAGCACCTGCACACAGCGCACCGGCGCGTGGCTGGCCAACTGCCGCAAGCGCTCGCAGGCGGCTGGCGAAATATGTCCGAACACCAGCACAGCCAGGTCGCCATTGGCCCATTCCAGCAGATCATTGACGGTACCGCTGCTGCCATCGGCCCAGCGGAAAGCCACGTTCGGTACCGACAGTCCGCCGGTGCTCCCGCATACGCTGCTGCGGGTGTAGCTGTTGGCCACCGCCATGCGACCTGTGTTCACCAATTGGCGGGCGAAGGGGTATTGCCGGGCCAGGCCGATGGTGGCGGCGCGAAACCGGCGTTCGACCCCATCCGCGGGCCGCAAAAAGCGTGCAGTGCGGTTGGTGACCTGCACGTTTTGCGCGGCCGCTTCGTGTCGCTCTTCGTTGTAACTGTCCAGCAGCGCGGGCGGGGCCTGGTCCTTGAACACGGCCGCCAGCTTCCAGGCCAGGTTGTCGGCGTCGGCAATGCCGGTATTGCCGCCGCGCGCGCCAAAAGGACTGACGATCTTTGCCGTGTCACCCATGAAGAAAACGTTGCCAATGCGCAAGCGGTCAAGACACTGGCTGCGGTAGGTGTAAGACCCGACCCACACAATTTCAAATTCCACGTCGGCGCCAAATTGGCGCTGCAGACGTTCGCGTACCACGTCAACCCGGCACACGTCGTCAGGGTCGACATCAGGCGCCATCTGGTAATCAATGCGCCACACGTCGTCGGCCATCAGGTGTTGCCAGACCGCACGATTTTCATTGAAGGGCGCTTCGATCCAGGCATGGCGTTCAATGGGCGGATGGTTTTTGAACCGTACGTCGACAATGCACCAGCGGTCGTCGCCCCGTCTGGAGGTCATGGTGGCAGCGCACCAGGTGTGGAATGGGGTGTGCGATCCGGTGGCGTCAATCACATAGTCGGCCTGCAGTGTGTAACTGCCGGCTGGTGTCTGCACGGTGAGCGTATTGAGCCCATCCTCCGGTACGAAGTCTGTCACCCGGGACTGCCAGCGCAGGTCCACAAAGCCCAATTCTGCGATGCGCTGCACCAGGTAGCCTTCAATATAAAACTGCTGGATGTTGATGAAGGGTGGCTGACAGGACAGACCAAAGTTGCTCTGCTGGCGCAGGTCAAAGGAGTAGACCTCGTCGTGGCCCGAAAAGGTGCGACCCACATGCCACTGGCTTCCCTTGGCGGCAATGCGTTCGTAAATACCCAGTCGCTGGAATATTTCCAGCGACTTTTGGGTGTAGCAAATGCCCTGCGAAGATGCGCCCTTCATGCCCACGGTGTTGTTTTCGTCCAGCAGAAGCGCAGGCACCCCCAGCTTGGCCAGCGCACAGGCCATGGTCAGTCCCGTGATGCCAGCACCCACCACCACGACCGGGTGGCGGCGTACTTCGCCGGTGCGCAACTCCGCCGGTTCGACAAAAGGGTACTCTGGCAGGCGATAGCCTGTGCCCTGCGTGAATTCAGGACCTTGGGTGGAGGCCGTTGCGGTGTAAGTCGCCTGTGTCGTGGGCATGGTGAGTAACACTTTCTGCATAACGAATTCACGTTATTGTAATTTTTGTGTGTGGGGTTAGCCTGATTAAAAACTGCTTCGTGGATAGTTTTGTTGATTTTTATCAAAGACTATTTTTAATAGTCAAAAACAATAAATGACATTGAGGCAGCCAATTAGACGCCGGTCCCTATCCCGGCTAAGCTGTAGCCGTCTTTGACAATTTTTTGTTCAAGACGTACCCATTTTTTTAACCACTAGGAGATTTCCATGGCAGCACTCAAAGGCTCCAAGACGGAAGACAACCTGAAAGCCGCCTTCGCAGGCGAGTCCCAGGCCAACCGCCGTTACCTGTATTTCGCAAACAAGGCCGACGTTGAAGGCCAGCCTGACGTGGCAGCGTTGTTCCGCTCCACCGCCGAAGGTGAAACCGGCCACGCGCACGGCCACCTGGAATGGCTGGAGCAGTGCGGTGACCCGGCTACCGGCATGCCTTTTGGCGCCACCCGTGACAACCTCAAGTCGGCGGTGGCTGGCGAGACCCACGAGTACACCGACATGTACCCCGGCATGGCCAAGACCGCCCGTGACGAAGGTCATGACGAAGTGGCTGACTGGTTCGAGACGCTGGCCAAGGCCGAGCGTTCACACGCCAATCGTTACACCAAGGCACTGGTCGAGCTGGTTGACTAGATCTTTGACGGCTACTGCGCGGCTGTGATACTGACAGCCGCTCGCTACGCCGCGAGGCGTGGCGGGTTTGCAAAGAAACTTCGATAGGGAACATCTGCATAAGTCCGTTCGCATTGAGCTTGTCGAAATGCTTTCGTTATAAATCAATAACTTAGAGAAGGCTTCGACAAGCTCAGCCCGAACGGGAGGGGTTATGCAGAGCTTCCATAGAGGTTTCTTTGCAAATTTCTTATCTGCTAAATCAAGACATCGAGACCCACCATGGCACGCGAAGGCAATCTGCAAGCCCCTACCCGTCACCCGATTGACTGGAAGGGGCCGGACTACTACAACGAAGAAGCCACCCTGCACGAGATGGAGCGCATCTTCGACATTTGCCACGGCTGTCGCCGCTGCGTGAGCCTGTGCGGATCCTTTCCCACGCTGTTCGACCTGGTGGACGAGAGCAAGACCCAGGAGGTCGATGGCATCGATAAAAAAGACTATTGGAAGGTGGTCGACCAGTGTTATCTGTGTGACCTGTGCTACATGACCAAGTGCCCTTACGTGCCGCCGCATGAGTTCAACCTGGATTTTCCGCACACCATGCTGCGTGCCAAGGCCATCAAGTTCAAGAAGGGCGAGGTGGGCCTGGGCGAGAAGCTGTTGGCCGCCACCGATGTGCATGGTCAGTTCGCCGGAATTCCGATCGTGGTGCAGGTGGTGAACGCGGTGAACAAGACAGCGATAGCGCGCAATCTGATGGAGTCCACGCTGGGCGTGGACAAAAATGCCTGGCTGCCCGCGCTGGCCAGCAAAAAATTCCGTTCCGGCACGCCCACGGCCCGCGCTACGGTGGTAACTGACGGCGCCAAGACGCCCGGCCAGGTTGCCATTTTTGCCACCTGCTACATCAACTACAACGAGCCCGGCATCGGCCTGGACTTGCTCAAGATACTCGACCACAACGAGGTGCCCTATGTGATCGTCGAAAAAGAGAAATGCTGCGGCATGCCCAAGCTCGAACTCGGTGATCTGGAATCCGTCAACGCCAGCAAAGAAGCCAACATCCCGGTGCTGGCCAGGTACGCGAAGGATGGCTTTGCGATCCTCGCGGCAGTGCCGAGCTGCGCCCTGATGTTCAAGCAGGAAATCCCGCTGATGTACCCGGACGAGGCTGATGTGCAACGGGTCAAGGAGGCGGTGTGGGACCCGTTCGAGTACCTGATGCAGCGCAAGCGCGACGGTCTGCTCAAGACCGATTTCCCGGTGCCGCTGGGCAATGTGAGTTACCAGATTCCGTGTCACGGCCGGGTCCAGAACATTGGCAAGAAGACCGAAGAGATGCTCAAGATGATTCCCGGCACCACGGTCAACACCTTTGAGCGTTGCTCGGGCCACGCTGGCACCTTTGGCGTCAAGAAGGCAAGCCATCAGCAGGCGATGAAGATCGGCAAGCCGCTGTTCAAAGCCATGGCCAGCATGAAAGATGGCGTCAAGCCTGACTTCATCAGCTCGGACTGTCCGCTGGGGGGTCACCACATTGCCCAGGGTTTTGAAGTCAATGGTTTGGGCGCGCCTGAGTTGCAGCATCCGCTGTCGCTGGTTGCCAGGGCCTACGGATTGAAGTGAAGATGACGTCAGGGCATGGGGTGAGAACAGCCCAAAAAGCACGCCTGAGCGTGCAATCATTTGGTCTATTCCCACCCCATGCCCGGCCAGAGAAAATTATTGTTGAATCTTGGAATTGAAATGCAAATTACCGGCCACATCACCCCCGACAGCCTCATGACGCTGGAGGCCTACACCAAGTACCGCAAGGCCCACAAGCTTTCCATCATGGCGCAGCGCAAGTTGCGCAGCGTGCGCCTGGGCGAGCACATCAACCTGCAGTTCGAGAGCGAGACCACCATTCGCTACCAGATTCAGGAGATGCTGCGCATCGAGAAAATATTTGAAGAAGACGGCATCCTGCAGGAAATCGAAGTCTATGCGCCGCTGGTGCCCGATGGCAGCAACTGGAAAGCCACGATGCTGATCGAATACCCGGATGAGAACGAGCGCAAGCGCGAGCTGGCCCGTCTGATCGGCGTCGAAGACCGTCTGTTTATCGAGGTCGAAGGTCATTCCCGTGTGTATGCGATTGCCGACGAAGATATGGAGCGCGAGAACGACGAAAAAACTTCCGCCGTGCATTTTGTGCGCTTTGAGCTGACCCCCCTTATGTGTGCGGCGGTCAAGGCCGGTGCCGGCGTCAAACTCGGCTGTGACCATACCCACTACCCGGCGCACACGGTGGTTGCGCTTGAAACACTGGCTTCGCTGGCGGGTGATCTGAAATAGCCGGGTTCCCGGTAGTCGCCGCTTTCACGATAATAAAGGCTTCATCATGAACCCAGATTGTCCATTAGCACCGTTCGCCCTGAGCTTGTCGAAGGGCAGCGAAGGCTTCGACAAGCTCAGCCCGAACGGAATTTTCCCAACGGACAGTCTGGGATGAAGCCTTTTTTCGTTTTATCCCATGCTGTTCCTTCTTTCTCCCGCCAAATCGCTCGACTTTGAAACCCCAGCGGGGGATGTGCCGCACACCCAGCCGCAGTTCGTGAAACAGTCCACACAACTGATCAATCTGTTGCGACAAAATTCGCCGCAACAGATTGCCGAGCTGATGTCCCTGAGCGACGCGCTGTCCGGCCTGAACGTGGCACGCTACCAGGCCTGGCGCCCCAAATTCACGGCGAAAAACGCCAAGCAGGCGGTGCTGGCCTTCAATGGCGATGTGTATGAAGGGCTGGACGCCAAGACCCTCAAACCAGACGATCTGGCCTGGATGCAAGACCATGTCTGCATTTTGAGTGGCCTGTACGGCGTGCTGCGGCCGCTGGACTGGATGCAGCCCTACCGCTTGGAGATGGGCGCCAAATTGGGCAACGCGCAAGGCAAGAACCTGTACCAGTTCTGGGGCTCGCAGATTGCGACTTATTTGAACCAGCGTTTGCAGCGTGAGGTCTCGCCGGTGGTGGTGAACCTGGCCTCGCAAGAGTACTTTAAGGCGGTGGACGGCAAGACGCTCAAGGCCCGTGTCGTGCAGTGCGTGTTTGAGGAATATCGAGGCGGCCAGTACAAGATTATCAGCTTCATGGCCAAGCGTGCGCGCGGGTTGATGGCGCGCTATGCGGCGACGCAGCGGCTGATGACACCGCATCAACTAGAAGGCTTTCACGATGAAGGCTACGCGTTTGACGCGCAAGCCTCCCAGCCGGAGCGGCTGGTATTTCGCCGCAAGGCTGTCGCAGCATGAACCAGCCTGAAGACTCCCTGCTCGGCAAGGCTGCACCGTACATCGACCAGTACGATGCCAGCCTGTTGTTCCCGATTGCGCGTGCGGCCAAGCGCGCCGAGATCGGGATTGCCGGCGTGGCGCCTTTTTTTGGCGCCGATATATGGACCGTGTTTGAGTTGAGTTGGCTAGGGCCCCGTGGCAAGCCGCAGGTGGCGCTGGCGCACATCACCGTACCGTGCGAATCACCCAACATCATCGAGAGCAAGTCGTTGAAACTCTACCTCAACAGTTTCAACAACACCCGCTTGGCCGATGTCGATGAGCTTAAAACCCGCCTGCGGACGGACCTGAGTGAAGCTCTGTGGCGCGATGCGTCGCGTGAACCTTCGGGCAGTGGCCCGGCCCCGGCTTCGATGGGCGTGAAAATCTTGTTGCCCGAGCACTTTGACCGCGAATCGGTCCATGAACAGGGTGGCCTGAGTCTGGACCGGCTGGATGTGGAGTGCAGCCGTTACACCCCGGCGCCTGATCTGCTGCGCGTGCTGGCGGACGAAGTGCCGGTGACCGAAGTGCTGACCAGCAACTTGCTCAAAAGCAATTGCCTGGTGACCGGCCAGCCGGACTGGGGCAGCGTGCAGATCAGCTACACGGGCGCGCCGATCGACCAGGCGGGCTTGCTGCAATACCTGGTGAGTTTTCGTAATCACAATGAATTTCACGAGCAATGTGTGGAACGCATTTTCATGAACATCTGGACGCGCTGCAAGCCGCTCAAACTGACGGTCTATGCGCGTTATACGCGCCGTGGTGGCCTCGACATCAACCCGTTTCGCACCAGTTATCCGCAGGCGCTGCCCCCCAACACCCGCACTGCCCGGCAGTAGTTGCAGGCGCTGCCTGAATTCCGGCGGACGCCAATCGCACCCGGCTTGCGTACGGAGCAGCTTAAAAGAGTTGACTGATTTTTGTCGCTAAATCAGTAGCTGATGACGCAGATAATTTGGAGGTTGATGGCCTATTTTCTTCACAGGTTTCGGTGCCGCCGGCCTTGACCAGCGTGCCCACACGCACCCCCAGCAAGCGCAGGCGCTGGTCCAGCGGCACGCGCTTGAGGCAAAGTCCGGCCGTGTGGCGAATGGTTTGGGCATCGGCGGTGTAAATGTCCAGCGTCTGGTCGCGCGTCACGCTTTTAAAGTCGTCGTAGCGCAGCTTGATGCCTATAGTCTTGCCGACATAGCCTTTACGCTGCAGGTCGGCGGCGACTTGGCTGCACAGTCGGGTGAAGATGGTGCCCAGTTCGACTTTGTCGCGCACGGCGTGCAGGTCACGCTCAAACGTGGTCTCACGGCTCACGCAGACGGGTTCACTCTCAAGCACCACCGGGCGCTGGTCGCGGCCATGGGCGGCGTCCCACATCCAGGCGCCGGTCTTTTTACCGAAGTGTTGCACCAGCCAGGGCAGTTCCCTCGCAGCGAGCTGGCCGATGGTTTCAATACCCAGACCCTGGAGTTTTTCATCGGCCTTGGGGCCAATGCCGTTGATCTTGCGACACGCCAGCGGCCAGATTTTGCCCTGCAAGTCGCCCTCAAAAATGATGGATATGCCGTTCGGTTTGTTGAATTCACTGGCCATTTTGGCCAGCAACTTATTGGGTGCCACGCCCACTGAACAGGTCAACCCGGTCTGGTCAAAAATGGCTTTCTGGACCAACCGCGCCAGCACCCGTCCGCCCTCGCGCTGGCCACCGGGTACCTCGGTAAAGTCAATGTAGACCTCATCGACGCCCCGGTCTTCCATGAGCGGTGCGATGTCGGCGATGATGGCTTTGAAGGCGTGCGAGTATTTGCGGTATTGATTGAAGTCCACCGGCAACAATATCGCCTGCGGGCACAGTTTGGCCGCTTTCATCAGACCCAGCGCCGAGCCCACGCCAAACTGACGGGCCGCGTAGGTGGCGGTGGTGATCACGCCACGACCGGTATAGCCTTTGAGCCGGTGGAAGGCGTCCAGTGGAATATCGGCCAGGGTGTGCCCTGCATAGGTCTGGCGCAGCGTTTCGTCTTCAGCGCGCCGGCCACCGCCAATCACCACCGGCAAACCTTTGAGCTGCGGGTAGCGCAGCAACTCGACTGACGCATAAAAGGCGTCCATGTCAAGGTGGGCGATGCGGCGTCGCACGCCGCCTGGATGCTCATTCATGGGGTATTGGGGAGCCAGGAAACCTCGTACCATACCCCCATTCTCCTCGTCTCCATGGATCGTCGATGCCAAGTCAAGTTCACCCCAGCCCTGTGCCAAGTCAATGGTTGCGCTCCTACCTGCTGCTGACGGCCGGTCTTTGTGGCGCCATCGTGATGGTGGTCGAAGTGCTTGGATCGCGCGTCATTGGCCCATTTTTCGGTGTTTCCCTGTTTGTCTGGACCTCGCTCATCACGGTGACCCTGGTGGCGCTGGCGCTGGGCTATGCCTTCGGCGGCCGTTTGGCCGACCGTACCGAGTCGCCCGCCCTGCTGTATGCCATTGTGCTGGCGGCCGGTTTGTGTGTGTTGGCGGTCCCGCTGCTGCAAGCCGTGGTGCTCAAGGCCTGTGTTGGTTTGGGCTTGCGTCTGGGCTCGCTGCTTGCCTCGGCCGTGCTGTTCGGGCCGGCGCTGTTCCTTTTGGGCTGCGTCTCGCCGCTGCTGGTTCGCCTGCTGGCCAATGAAATGAAAAGCCTGGGACGCACGGTCGGCGGACTGTATGCCTTATCAACTGCCGGCAGCTTTGTCGGCACCGTCGCCACCGGCTTTTTCCTGATTGGGGTGCTGGGCGTGAGCCGGATCTTCCTGCTGTCCGGCGCGCTGCTGTGCGCGCTCGCGGCCACCTATTTTTTCGCGTTCCGGCGTCAAAGATTACTGGGCTTGGTTGCCATGCTGTTGCCGCTTGGCCTGTTTCTGATACCGTCAGACGCGCTGCCATCCAAAATACTGGTCGATGGCACGCGCGCCACTGTCATTGAAAAACGCGACAGCTTTTACGGCAACCTGCGAGTGGTGGACTACCAGGCGGGCGAGCGCCATACCCGTGAACTGGCGATCGATGGACTGATTCAGGGTGGCGGCGACGTAGCGACCGGTCTGTCGGTCTACGAGTACCCTTACCCCATGCAATTTCTGCCCGTCGCCCTGCACCCGGACGGGCGCAGCAGTTTGGTCATTGGACTCGGTGCCGGGTTCATTGCACGCTGGTACGCTGCGCGCGGCATTGAAACGGAAGTGGTTGACATCGATCCAGCGGTGGTCGATCTGGCACGCAAGCACTTCAATTTTCCAGCAACCATCCCAGTGCATATCGAGGATGCGCGGCACTTTCTGGCCCAGAGCAAGAAAAGTTTTGACTACATCGTGCTCGACGTCTTCAACGGCGACACTACGCCCGGCCACCTGCTCAGTGTCGAAGCCATGCGGCTGCTGGCGCAGCGCCTCAAGCCACAGGGCGTGTTGGCGATCAATCTGATCGGCAGTCTTCGGCGCGAGAATTTCATGACGGCCTCCGTGATCCATACACTGCAAACGGTGTTCGACCAGGTGCAGATCATCCCGCTGATCCGGGACGTGGCCCAGCAGCAAAGCGGGAACCTGGTCGTGCTGGCCTACCGCGGGGCCCAGCGCAGTTCTAATAGTGCCGCCTACGCGCAGGAGCCGGTCCATCCGATGGCCCGCGACTTGGTCACCCACGCCTTGCAAAAACGATTCAGTTTCCCCGTCGACACCCCGGCGATGCTGCTGACCGACGATTTCAATCCGATTGACCTGCGCGACCTGTGGATGAAGGAGGAGGTTCGCAGCAACATCCTGGAGACGACCGACCTTGACATTTTGTTGGGTTAAGGCCTGTGGCCGGTGGTCGATGGTCCCGTCGCCAACGGATGAAAGGCCCGCGCGATGTAGGCGATGACGGCTTGAATATCCGGTTCCGGCAACACCGATTTCCAGGCCGGCATCGAGGTCTCGGGCAAGCCATCCCGAATCACGACGGCCAGACGCTCGCGCGTCATGCCGGACATGAAGGCCGCCTGGGTTAAATCACGTGGGTGCGGCTCCAGGAAGCTGCCGATCCAGTTGCGCCCGGTGCCGTCAGCAGCATGACAAAACGCGCAATTCTGCTGGTAGAGCGCTTCGCCACGTTGTTCCTGCTTTGACAAGCCTGCAAGCTGCGGCACTTTGTCATGCAGAGCATAGGGTGTGGCGCTCGTGATGGCGTCCACTTTGGGCCCATCGCCCGGTGAAGCACGGCCAGGCGAAGCGTAATTGTCGCCCGGTGAAAATCCGTTGCGTGGATACGAAAGCGGGCGCAAGTCCCAGGGTGCACCCGGTTCACTCACTTTTGAGCGGTCATGGCAACTGACGCAGCTTGCCATGTACAAGCGCCGACCGGCTCTTTGCTCCGGCGTCATTTGTTCGACTGGGGCGTCGATCGCGATTATTCCAGTCGCAAACGGGAAGGCAGCAGCGTAGCGTTGGTGATCCGGCCAGCCATTTTCTGGTGTGTGGTAGCGCGTGTTGGTCGCTTTGTCAACCATGAATTCCTGGCGTACGAAGTCTGTCACGGCCGCTATTTCGTTCGGCTGCAATATCCCTTTGAAACCCAGCATGGCGGTGCCGGTGCGCCCGTTTGTGACGGCGTCCAGCATTTTCTCCCGGCTTATTTGCTCGACTGAAGTGGCGATGAAATCGCGCGGACGCGGAGCGAGGTAAGTGCTGGCCAGGGTCTGCGCATCGCCTGAATAGCCGTGGCAGAAATAGCAGCGGAAATTGTAGATCCGTCGTCCCCACTCATGCTCCGCAGACGCGGCAGAAGGAGCGATCGATATTTGGGGCGCTGGCGCTGTTGGCGGTGGCGGATCAGAACACGCCGCCAGCGCCACTACCAGCATCAGTAAACGCAGGCTTCTCACTGTTTCGCAGCATTCGCTGACTTCGGGTTGCCTGCGCCTGGCTGGATGAAACGTTGAAATACGAATTCGCTGACATTGGCGATTTCCTGCGGACTCAGCACCTTGTTCCAGGCTGGCATATCGGTGCCCAGTTTGCCCTCCGAAATCATTTCGAATAGCTCGACACGATTCAACATCTGGCGCGACGCGGGATGCAGAAAATCGCGTGGTTTCGGATTGATGAAATAGGCCCGCGGTCCGCGACCGTCGCCGGTCTTGCCGTGGCAGGTGGCGCAGTTATCCAGGTAGAAAGCCTCGCCCTTGGCCACGTTGCCTTTCAGGCCACTCGGCATGGGCTCCGACATCTTGGTCCCGACATGTTTATGAATGTGTCCGGTCGCTGGCTTTGGGGCGCTCGCGGCCATCGCCGTCGTCGCTGCCTTGGGTTCATCCGGCGCCGCCTGACGCCGGGCATTGCTGATTCCAGAAATGCCATCCGTGCTCGCCATGAAGCCTTCGCGGACGTAATCCACCACGGCGCTGATATCTTCCTGGCTGAGCTGGGTTTTGAAACCGGCCATCGCCGTGTTCGGGCGTCCAAAGGTGACCGAGGTGATCATGCGTTGTTGCGTCATTACGGCGCTTGCGCCAGGGGCCGTGAAATCGCGCGGCGGTGGATTCAGGCTGTTTTGTGCGCGGCTGCGGCCATCGCCTTTTTCGCCATGGCAGACCGAGCAATTCTTGCTATATACGATGCGCCCGCGGCTGCTGTCGGGGTTGGCGGAGGCCGGCATGAAGGTATTGCGCACATAGTCCACGACGGCTTCGATCTCCTTCTGGGTGAGCTGGATTTTCCAGGGCGTCATGGCGGTGCCGGCGCGGCCGTTTTTCACAGCGTCGATCATGCGCTCGCGCGTCTGTTGGGCGGCAGCCGGCTTTGTGAAATCGAACGGCGGCGGATTCAGGCTGTTTTGTGCGCGGCTGCGGCCATCGCCTTTGTCGCCGTGGCAGACCGAGCAGTAATTGTGATAAAGGACAGCCGGGCGGATCTCTCCCTTGGACGTGCTATGGGAGCCCGCCATTGCCGGCGAAAAGCTGCCCGCGATCCAGAGCAGCAACAGACAGGCGAAGCGACGATAGGCGAGTGGCAGCGGGGTGCGTGCGAGGGAAAACGGTCTGATTCGGGTCATTTTGATATATAAGCAAGGTTGCGCAAGCGCGATGCATGATGTTACCTCTGCACAATTCCAAAGAAATAGAAGCCGATAATGAATACCAAATCTCTGCAAGTTTAATGCCAGGTCATGATTTATCCTTGTTATTGCCAATCAAAAGAGCGTGTTTAAACGGTGACTGAACTCCCGATCCGTCCGCCAGACAAGCCAATCGACCAGCGACAAAACCGGACGGTCATCCTGCTGTCTCTGATGATGTTGCTGGTGCCTGCCATGGGGGTTCCAGGGGAAGAACTGCTGCAAGACACCTTGAAGTCCATCCTGGTCTCTTTTTTTGCACTGGCCGCGTCATTTTCTTTTTTCTGGCCTCAGCGCCAGCAAAAAGGAGAGATGCACTTTCACAGCCTATTGTGTTTCCCGCTTGTGCTCATGGCCTATGCCCTGGGCAGTATGGCGTGGTCGCACGCCTACCTGGGCGGCGTGGAAGCGATCCGCTGGTTGGTGTTCAGCCTGATTCTTTTTCTGGGCATGAATACGCTAAGCCTGGTTCGGGTCACGCAACTGGCTTGGGGTATTCACCTCGGTGCGGTGCTTGCATCACTGTGGGCCGCTTTGCAATTCTGGGTTGATTTCACGTTCTTTCCCCAATTCGCCAACCCGGCGTCAACCTTTGTCAATCGCAATTTTTTCGCCGAATTCCTTGTTTGCACCCTGCCTTTTTCCGTTCTGCTCATGAGCCGGGTGCGAAACAAGACTTTGGTTTTTCTGTTGTTATTTTCTCTTGGCTTCAATGTCGTGGCGCTGATGATGACAGGGGCCCGTTCTGCGCTATTGGGTTTGTGGCTGTTGGTGTTGCTGCTTCCGGCCATCGTCGGTTTGTACAGAAAACAGTTTGTCGCTAAAGACTGGCGCATGGGCCATTGCATCGCGCTGGTCGCGCTGTTGATCACCACGGTCTGGGGTCTGGGCTCGATCAATACGGCCAACCCCAAGCTGATAGCCGAGTATGGCCAAGCTGACGCGATTGATCGGGCGCTCAAGCGCACCTTGTCGATGACCAAGGCCGAGGAATACAGCCACGGGTCTTTTTCAATCCGCGCCCTGATGTGGAAGGCCACCGGACGAATGATCCAGGCCAACCCGGTGATCGGGGTCGGCGCCGGCGCGTGGGAAGTGCAGGCGCCTCTCTACCAGGAAGAGGGGAGCCAGATTGAGACCGATTTATACGCGCACAACGAGATATTGCAATTGCTGGCCGAGTACGGGCTGGCCGGCTGGCTGGTTCTTTTGAGCCTGTTGTCCTATCTCACATGGGCCGCCTGCCGAACCTGGTCAGATCAGACTTGCGAGGGGAAACAGGAAGCGCCGCTGCGCGCCTTGACACTGGCCAGCTTGCTGATGCTGCTGCTCGTCAGCAACGCGGGCTTCCCGTGGCGCCTGGCAACAAGCGGGGCTTTGTTCGCGCTCAGTCTGTCCATTCTGGCCGCCTCTGATGTTCGCCTGGCTGCTGGCAGACCTTTTTTATGGCATGCGGTGCCATGGCAGGCGCGCTACGCCTGGGGGGCCTTCTGCGCCACGGTGCTTGGTACGGCGCTCGCGGCGTACATTGCACAACAAGCGATCGCCTGCGAAGGTCGGCTGGTGCGGGCCTACAAGATGGCGCTGACCATCACCCGGTCTGGCAGTTCCGATGACCGGCGCTGGGACCAGTCGAAGGCCGAAATACGCCGGCTCATGCGCGAAGGTATCGCGATCAATCCGCATTACAGAAAGATCACCCCCCTGGTTGCTGACGAACTGGCCAGTTGGGGCGACTGGGAGAACGCGGTCTGGATCTGGGAATCGGTCCTGGTATCGCGCCCGCATATTGTGCTGCTCACGGCCAATATTTCGCGCGCTTATCTGCAAACTCGCGACTACCAGAAATCATTGGTCTTTTTTGACCGTGCGGCAAAACTTCAACCCACCGCGCCTGCGGTACGCGCGCTGCACGCTCTGTTGTTGATCCAGAGCGGGCAGTACCCGCAAGCGGCACAAATTGTCAGGGAGCTCTTGCAGGCCAATGTGGTCGACGACAGCGTGATGATGTTGACCTATTTGCTCGGCACCACCACCCGGGACTGGAGACTGACCATCCAGGCGCTTGAGCTTCGCATCCAGAAGGCACCGATTGACGTCGCCAATGACTGGCTGAACCTGGGGAATGTTTACAACAAGGCGGAGGTCAACAACCAGGCCCAGGCGCTGGAGAGCTACCGCGCGGCGCTCAACGCGGTCCCGTATTACCTGCAAGACGGTGTTTGGGCGAAAATTCCTCCGGTTTACCGGACCAAGTTGCAGCAAGCCGTCCAGCAATAAGCATCAGCGCCCATTCGAGGGTGCTATGGCGTCAGGCAAGCGCAATTCGCTGGAGTGGTACATTGTCAATGTTGTACTATTCACATCTGAAATTGTTTCAGCTCGCCTGTATCTGACAAGAGGATGAAAAAACTTAAACATGGAAAAACACACTTTGCGCCGGACCATGCTCGGCTTTCTCCAACTGGTCGGCATTGCGCTGCTGGCCGCTTGCGCGGCACCGCCCCAAGCCACCAAGGCGCCAGAAATTCCGGTCTTTCCGCCGCCGCCGGAGGAAGCACGCTTCTTCTACGAGCGCACCCTCTACAGCAGTGCCGATGTCGTCAAGGAAGACAAAAACGCCGCCCTGCGGCGGCTGCTGCTGGGGGAAACGAGAGTCGGCGAAGGCTTGGGCAAACCCTATGGCGTCGCGGTCTACCATGGCCGTGTCTTTGTCAGCGACACGGCGCAGGGCTCGGTCGCGGTGTTTGATATTCCGGGCCAGCGCTTTTACCGGATCGGCGACGGCGACGGCCTTGGCAGGCTGGGCACACCCTTCGGTCTTGACGTCGATGGCAAGGGCAATCTGTACGTGGTTGACAACGCGGCCAAACTGGTTCAGGTTTACGGCCTGGACGGCAAACACCTGCGTACCTTGGCCAGCGGCGGAAAATGGTTTGTGCGTCCCTCCGGCATCGCAGTCGATGCCGAGGGCAGCCGCATTTATGTGGTGGACAGCGGCGGCATCAGCAGCGACGAACATCGGGTGCGCGTGTTCGACGCCCAAAGCGGCCAGCATTTGCTGGATTTTGGCAAACGCGGCTCGGAACCGGGCGAGCTGAATTTACCGCGCGACGTGACGATTGGCAAGGATGGTTTGCTGTATGTGGTGGACGGCGGCAATTTCAGGGTCCAGGTGTTCCGCCCGGATGGCACGTTTGTGCGGGTCTTCGGCGGCATCGGACGCCAGGGCGGACAATTTTCCCGGCCCAAGGAAGTGGCCACCGATCCGCAGGGCAACGTCTATATCGTCGATACTGCCTTCGGCAATTTCCAGATCTTCACGCCCGAGGGCAAGCTCTTGTTGTCGGTTGGCAGCCGGTCCGAGCGGGACGGCATGGCCAAATACATGCTGCCCTCCGGCATTGCGATCGATGGCGACGGTCGCGTTTACATGGTGGACCAGTACTTCAGCAAGGTCGATATCTACCGGCCGGCCAAGCTCGCTGCCGATGCCGGCTTTACCGTGAAGAAGGAAGCGGTCATCAAAAAATAGCAGCGTTATTTTCCCGAAAACAGGAACGGATTCCTGTTTTCGGGAGCAGGGGATCGCGAGAAAGGAAAGAATCCTCTTTTAACGCCAAAATGTCTGATTTGAATCAAACATATAACTGGCCTGGAACTTGCTTAATTGAAGTGGACGAGTCAAAATCAACGCACTGGGTTTGGTTTTAATCCATGACTATGTAAATACAGAAAGGCGGGTGGCAAAATGATGAACAAATCTTTGTTAAAAGGCGTCATGACACGAGGGGTCGGCAGTGTGGCCATCTTGTTATTGACCATGGGGGTCTTTGGCAGTCAGCAGGCCTTGGCTGCGATCGCAGGCGGGAAGCATGATCTGACCCCGACCGGGAGTGCTACAAACAAGTTCACTGCTACTGCTGCTGGTGCCACTGAAATCTGCGTCTTTTGCCATACACCGCACGGCTCGGCTTCTACTGCTGAACTGCCCTTATGGAACCGCACGGCGTCGGCGGGTGCTTACACGACCTACAACACCTTGGGCACTTCCAGTCTGGATGGCGCAACCGCAGCAGTCGGTTCCGTGTCGCTCGCCTGTCTTTCCTGCCATGACGGCGCGACGGCCATGAACACCATGGTCAATGCGCCGGGCTCGGGTCTCGGGGGTGGCGCTTATTCCGGCACTTGGTCTGCCGGCACCGGCACGATGGCGGCGGGGATTGCCAATCTCGGTAAGGATTTAAAGAATGACCATCCGATCGGCATTCAATACGGCGGCGGCATGGCAGGCAACGTCGCATATACGCAAGCCGCTATTGGCGATGGCGGTTTTAAGGATACTGATTTTAAAGGCGTGCAATTCGCAACTTTGAATAGTCAGCCGCTATGGTGGGTCGATACTGGAGGAGCAGGGCGTCAGAAGACCGACCTGATGCTCTACACGCGGACTGGTGCGTCCGCAACTCCAGCCGGCACGAGCACTGCGGCGATTACCCTTGCCGGAGCTCAGGCTTTTGTTGAGTGCGCAAGTTGCCACGATCCGCATAGCACCAATACAACCTTCCTGCGTATCTCCAATGCCGGAAGCGCAGTGTGCCTGGCTTGCCATATCAAGTAGTAGATAATTGATTGTTGCTTGACCATCGAGGGGTAGACAGGGTAACTTGTCTACCCTTTGTTTTGCCGGTTTTGAACCTGCCGGTTTTCAACGTTAACGAGGAAGCCTGCCTTTCATGAGACTCCTACCGAATTATTTTTCGAGAGCTGTGTTGCTCTCGTTGGCGTTGCTGGCTGCCACCGCCGCCGCCGCACAGTCGGCTGTTTTCGCCAAAGTCGGCGACGTCGTGATCACGCAGGACGACTACAACGCAGCGTTCAGCGTCGCCTCACGCGGCAAGTTCTACCATGGCAAACCGCCCGAAAACGAAGTCGCTTTGCTGCAGCGTGAAGTGGGCGAACAGATGGTCGCGCGCATCCTGCTGCTGCGCGAAGCCAAGCAGCGCGGGCTGCGTGCGGACGCCGCCGAGATTCAAAAAACGCTGCAAAGCTACGAGCAGCGCTATGCCAGCAGCGAGCAATGGAAAAAGAACCGGGCGCAGGCCTTGCCACCCTTGCAGGCTCGCCTGGAGCAGGAAGACCTGCTGAGCCAGCTTGAAAAGACCGTGCGCTCAAGCGCGAAACCGAACGAAAAGCAGGTCAAAGCCTATTATGCGGCGCATCAGGTCAAGTTTACCGAGCCCGAGCAAATGCGCGTCTCGGTGATATTGTTGAAGGTTGATCCATCGGCCACCAGCGCTACCTGGAAAAAGTCCGATGAGCAGGCGCAGGCACTTGCCAAACGGGTACGCGCCGGAGAGGATTTCGCGGCGCTGGCGCGCCAGCATTCCGGCGATGGCTCGGCGCAGCAGGGCGGCGATATGGGTTATCTGCACAGTGGCATGCTGCCCGAAGGCACCCAGGAGGCGCTGTCCAAATTAAAAACCGGCGAGATCAGCGATTCGCTGCGTTTGCTGGAAGGGTTCGCGCTATTTCGGCTGACCGACCGCAAGGCCGCCCAATTGCATGGGTTTGATGCGGTCAAAGTACGGGCCCAAGAATTAGCACAGCGCGAGCAAAGCGACGCCGCCTGGACGGCCTTCGTGGCGGAGCTGAAAACGAAGACGCCGATACAGATTGACCCGTCGCGCTTTTTGCCGCTGGCCAGGTAACTCAGCGCGGGGCCACTGCCAGGTGAGACTGCTGATCGCATTGCTGGCAGTGCTGTGCCACGGCACGGCGCACCCGGCCTTGCCACCCGCAGAGGCGGATGCCCCGGCGCAAAAGCCCGCTCCGGCAGCGACCGGCAGCACGGAGTCCGATGACAATCAGGGATTCACCTGGTTCCTGCCCCCGGTGCGAATCGGCGGTACATTGTCGTATGGCCTTCGACGCGATAGCTTTGATGGACAACAGCGCAGCCAAAGCGGGCTGACGGCCACCTTGAACGCCAGTACCAACACCTATATCTGGCAGCCCTGGTTCGCGCGCGTCAATGGTGGCCTGGGTTTTACGACCTCAACGGACAGCAGCGGCACCATCGGAGCAGCCAGCAGCAGCAAGAGCGTCGTCGTGACCGGCAGCGGACAGTTGTCGGTGCTGGCGCAAAGCAAATTTCCGTTTCAGGCGCATTTTCAACGCAACGACAGCCGTGCTTCTTCCGATCTGGCGCTGGCCAATGGTCACGCCAGTCAGCGCTACGGCTTTACCCAGCGCTACTACCGTCCCGAGGGCGATGCGTCGCTCGGCTGGGACCGCAGCACCCAAACCAGCGCCGACGCCGGACGCGACCTGCAGGACAGCCTGCAGCTCAGGTTGGCGCACCGGCTCGAATTTCATCGCCTGCAACTGAGCGGCGACCGCGCCACCAACAAACGCGAGAACACCGGTGAGCGCGCGGTGCAAAACAACCTGTCCTTGCAGCACAGTTACACGCCGGACCCCTCGATTTCGGTAGAAAGCCTGGCCAATATCAGTCGCTCCGACTATCGCCTGCAGCAAGGCAATAACGATATGCGCCTGCTGCAACTCAGCAGCAATGCGTTCTGGCGCCCGCAGGGAAAACCGATGACCGTGACGGGTGGCGTCCGCATGTTCGCGTTGGAGTCAGACTCCACCGGCTTTGCCGTCAATGGCAACTTGACTGGCAACCGCTTTCTCAATGCCAACGCCAACCTGGGAGTGAATTATGAATTCAACCGGTTCATTCGCATCAATGCCGGCGTGAACGTCAATATGGTGGAAAACAACGGTGTGAAAACCCTCAGCAGCAATACCAACCAATCCGTCGGCGCGAGCTATCAACCCGACGCCATTGAACTGGGCACCTTTCGGTATAACTGGGGTGCTTCTGCCAATCTGGGCAACCAGACTGGCAACGAGAATTCAGACCGTCAATTGACCTTGCAACTCAGTCACAACCTGAGCCGCAGCACCAGGCTGGAGGGCGGGTCAACGGTCGCTATGAATGTCAGTCAAAGCGTGTCCGCTACCGCCAGCGGCAGCGCGGCGAGCAGTCCAGCCGAAGCCAGAGCCACCCAACATCTGACCCATAGCGGTTCCTTGTCGTGGGATCTGTCGCAGCAAGCCGGTGCGGCGCTGGTCCGCTTGAGCGCGAGTGATTCCCGGGCGCTGGACGGCAAGCAGGAGTTTTTTCAACTCATCAATTTTCAGGCCTCAAGTAATTTGCCGACCAGCGGCTACAGTTCATGGACTGGCAATCTCACGGTGCAAGCGGTGCGCCAAGGGGCAAACACGATGATTGACAATACGGCCCCGCTCAACCCGCAAATTCTCACAGAGCCAAGCAGGGGTTTTGTGACCAACTCGGGCGGCTCCATCAGCTATCAAAATCAACGTGTCCTCGGAGTTCGTCGCTTGCGTTTCGTATCTGATCTGCGCCTGAACAGTCAGTCGCTGCTGCCGCTGTTGGGCAGCGGCAAGGGCCAGGAGCTCGCGGCCTGGGGTAACCGCCTGAGTTATTCAATCGGGCGCACGCAATTGCAAGCCAGCATGCAGATTTCGAGCAGCAGTCCACAAAAGAGCAGCGTCGGTCCGGTAACGAAAGTGGAGAATGTGGAGAATGTGAGAAAAATCAATAAATCCATCATGTTTTCCATTTCGCGCAGTTTTGGGGATTTTTGAGTTTTTCAGGTTTATTTTTTGGAAGGTGGGTTGAAATGTTGATGTTGATTAACTTTGGTGCAGCCATCAAGAGAGGGCTGCTGATCTTGATGTTCCTGGTGGCCGGGCTGGCAAACATGCAGCCGGCGCATGCCGAATATGGCGATGTCGTTATGAACAATTATTCGGACGCTGCCGGCATGCGTCCGGCCGTATTTCCGCATTGGTTCCACCGAATTCGATTTAGCTGCAAGGTATGTCACGCCGATCTCGGTTTCAAATTCAAGGCCGGTGGCAATGAAATCAACATGGTCAAGATCATCGACGGTCAATACTGCGGCGCCTGCCATAACGGCAACATCGCGTGGTCAGTAGAGAACTGCGACCTGTGCCATACCGGCAAACCGGGCGCCTTGACCCAGGTGCACGAGAGCACCATCAATTCCCTGGTCACGCCCGTCGGCGCTACGGCACCTGCACAGCCGCAGCAGAAGAAATAGGAGCCGCCATGAAAAACTCAATCTTGCTGCGCGCAGCGCTCTTTCTTTTCATGACATTTGCCATGTTGACCGATGTCGCTGCTGCTGACCCGCCTAACGGCAAGGCAATTTACGATAGCAATTGCATCGCCTGCCATGGTACCGGCGCGGCCGGCGCACCCAAACTGGGTGATGTCGCTGCTTGGGCGCCGCGCATCAAGACCGGGTCAGCGGCGCTGTTCGCGAGTGCAACCAAGGGCAAGGGCCCGATGATGCCGGCCCGTGGTGGCAATCCGAAGCTGTCCGATGCCGAGGTACAGGCAGCGGTGAATTACATCATCAGCCAATCGGCTGCTAGCGCCAAGTCGGCAGCGCCCGCGCCGGTGGCGGCCAAACCGGCAGCGCCCGCACCAGTGGCGGTCAAACCGGCCAAGCCAGCCGAGCCGGCCGTCAAGACGGCGCCGGCTGGAGCGCCTGCCGTCGCTGCACCGGCTGCTCCAGTTACTGCGCCGGTCGCCACTGTGCCGGTTGCGCCACCGGTCGCAACTGCACCGGGCGGCAACGTCAATACCTTTAATCGATTGATGCGTCCGCCTGCACAGCGCAACTTGCCGCCGGCGGAGGATGGCATTCACGATCCTGCCAACGACGGCACCCTTTCGCTGCAGCCGCCGCTGACCGCGTTCGCCCCACTGCCCAAGAGCAACGATGGCAATCGGATCGATTGGGTGAAGTCGCTCAACCAAAATCTGATTCATCCGCGCGTTGATCGCAATGATCCGAATACCGCAGCGATGGTGATGGATCTGAACATCGTGCGTGAAGTCAAAGGCTCGATGCCGGACGTGGTTTTTCCGCACAAGCAGCACACGCAATGGCTGGACTGCTCCAACTGCCATCCCGCAATTTTCATTCCGCAAAAGGGTGCCAACCAGATCAGCATGGCAGCGATCCTGCTGGGACAGAAATGCGGCGTCTGCCATGGCAAGGTAGCGTTCCCGGTATCGGACTGCCGCCGCTGCCACTCGAACAGCAAAACCATGCCCGTGAAGGCGGAAGTCAAACCATGAAAAAAGGCAGCCATCGCGCGACGTTCGCATGGGCAGTGTTGTTGTTGGCCGGTGCGGCGCCGGCTGCCGACCACTTACCCGCTGCGGCCAAGCCCGATGCACCAAGCGGTGCTGAAGTTGGTGCCAATCCCTTGAGCGTGACGCTGGAGAGAAAGCTGCGGCTGGTCAAGCTGCAGTTGGCGCAATCACCGGCAGCACAGCGCATCCGGCAAAGCAATAATACACAGGCGAAAAGGAAACTTGCCGATGCCCAGGCGCACTACGCAAAGGCGCAAGCCGAGGCCCATGCAGGCCGCCCGGAAACGGCGCTCCAACTATTGGATGAGTCGCTGCGGCAAATCGTTTCAGCTTCCAGCCTGGTGCCAGATGTGGCACAACAGACGGCGCAGGAGCGCAGCCGCAATACCGATTTGCGCGAGGCGATACACACCTTTCAAACGCTGCATAAAAACCTTTCAAGCCGCATGGCGACAAGAAAAGGGCAGGCTGCGACTGTTGCCGCCGAGATTGGCCAGATCGACGCTATGGTGGACAAGGCCGACGCTCTTGTCGCCAGCGGCAATCAGTACGAAGCCAACGTGGTTTTGAACGCCGCGTACAAGATCGTGGTTTCTACCTTGAATAAAATGCTGGCGGCGGAAACGATTGTGTATGGCCTGAAGTTCGATTCGCCGACCGATGAGTTTCGGCACGAACTGGCGCGCAATCGCAGTTACGAAGAATTGATTCCGATAGCGTTGGTACAGTTGAATTCGACACGCGAATCGGCCACCCTGGCCGAACGCTATGTGCAGCAGAGCCGCGATCTGCGCGCTGCGGCACAAAAGCAGGCGAGCGGCGGTGACCACCCCGCCGCCATGAAAACCCTGCAGCTTGCGACCAACCATTTGCAGCGCTCATTGCGCATTGCGGGTCTGGTCGTGCCGCAGTCGCCAGAGAGCATGCCATAGAGGTACCTATGAAAAAACATCTCAGAAACGGCCTGATCCTGTTGTTATGGAGCGCCAGTCTGCCCATTGCAATGGTCACAGCGGCCGAGCAGACGCAGGCTACCAATCCGGGCGCGGTACGTGCTTCGCGTCCGCCGGAGGACAAGGAAAAACTGGAGCGCCGTCTTGCATCGGTGGCGACGCTGATCGAGAAATCGTCCGCCGCCCGGCAAATTGAGGCGAGTGCAGTTCCGCAGGCGCTGGCGTCGCGCGTCAAAGCGCGCGAATTGCGGCAACAGGCCGATGACGCGTACAAGACAGGCAACTATGAAGATGCGTCGCGCCTGCTGGATCAGGCGGCGAAGATGTTTTTCGAGGGTGTGCGGCTGGCTGCGCCGGAACAGATAACCGGCGATAAAAAGAAACTCGATTTCGATAATCGGATGGAAAGCGTGAAGGCCTTGCTGGCGGCGCAAAAGCGCATCAGCGTGGAGAAACGCCTGGGTGCCAAGGGTACCGAAACCAGCAATACGATCGAAGCGCAAATCCGCGACGCCACCGCGCTGGCCGCCGCCGGAAAACTGGATGAGGGTCGCGCGCTGCTGGACAAGGTTTACCTCACGACAAAACTGGCAGTGGAGGGACTGCGCCAAGGCGATACCCTGGTGCGCTCGCTGCATTTTGCCAGCAAGGAGGAGGAATATATCTACGAGGTCGATCGTAACGACACTCACAATATGCTGATCAAGGTGTTGCTCAATGAAAAACGGGCCAGCAATGCGGGCCTCGAAAGCATGGTGCAGAAATACCTCGAACAGGCGGCTGTCTTGCGCGCCAGCGCAGAGGCTATGGCGGCCAAAAAAGATTTTGAATCGGGCATCAAGCTGCTGGAAGACTCGACCAAGGAATTGGTGCGAGCCATTCGCAGCGCGGGTGTCTACATTCCGGGATAGGCACCACATGGGCACGCACGTGACAAGGGTCTTGACGTTGATGAGGTGGGGCGCTCTGGGCTTGCTGGCGATGCTGATGCTGGCCGGCCCGGCCTGGGGCGCCGGCAATCAGCTACCACTGGCCAAGGACGGTGTGCATGATCCTGCCAATCCGGCTATCAAGATGCTACAGGAACCACGCGAAGCCTTGCGCAGTTTACCGGCTGACGTGGTTGGCAACAACGTCCGTTGGGTCAAGGCGCTGGAACAGGGCCTGATCACGCCGCGCACCAATATCTTGCCCGATACCCCGATTAAGGTACTGGACCAGGACGTGATCATGCCGCGCACTGGCGAGTTGCCGATGGTGCGATTTCCGCACAAGCAGCACACCGAGTGGCTGGACTGCAGCAACTGCCATGAGAAACTGTTCAAATCCAAGGCGGGCGCTACAACGACAATGAATATGTTCCAAATCCTGCAAGGCGAGTATTGCGGGGTCTGTCATGGCGCCGTGGCCTTTCCTTTGACCGAATGTAACCGCTGTCACAGTGTGGTGCGCAAATGAGGGTCGTTCGCCTCGTGTGCGCCGTGTTTGCAGTTTGGCTGGCACTGCTCAGCCTGCCAGCACAAGCGGAATATGGAGATGTGGTACTGAACAAACGGTCCGAAAAAGAGGGCGTGCGCCCGGTGGTTTTCCAGCACTGGTTTCACCGGATTCGTTTTCGCTGCAAGGTGTGCCACTCGGAACTTGGCTTTCAAATGCGCGCCGGCAGCAACGACGTACTGATGGCGGATATTATTGACGGCAAATTTTGCGGCATGTGCCATAACGACCGTATTGCGTGGGGAGCGGCCCACTGCGATCTGTGCCATTCCGGCAAACCCGGCCTGCCAAGCGGCATCTATGGCGGCGACTCGACGACCGGACCAGGTCGTTGGTAAAAAAAGGGGAGGCAGTGATGACAGTACCTGAGTTTCAACACCGTGGCCCGTCATGGCGCATGGGGCTGGTATTTTTCGTCGCAACCCTGCTGTGCGTTCATGCAGCGGCGCAAACTGCCCTTGGCACTGCCAACAAACAGCCGCTGCTGACCCCGTGGGCCACGCTGGCCGGCGCCTGGGTCGCAGCGCCACGGCCCAGCCCCTCGTCTTCGCTGCCACGCAAGCCAGCTTTTGGTGCTTACCTTTCATGGCAATCGCCCACCGCGGTGGCTGCGCGCGGCAACTATGTGTACGTGGTCGATGGCGGGCGCCGCCAGATTTTTCGCTATGACCTGGCGCAGCAAACCATGACGCCGTTCACCGACTATGCGGCCGGCGCCGTCTCCGCTATCACGGTCGCGCCCGACCTGTCGCTTTACGTCGCCGATACCAATGCGCGCCAGGTCTTGCATTTTTCATTCGATGGCCGGCTGCTGCAAAGGTTCAGCAACGACATGGAGATGGCGCGTCCGGTGGCGGTGTTGCTCGATGAGTCGAGCGGCAGGCTCTGGGTGGCCGACAGTCTGCGCAACCAGGTGCTGGTCTTCAATAGCCTGGGGCGCGTGCTGTCGGCGCTGCGCTCACGTGAAGGCCGCAGTATCGAAGCCATGGCGCAGGGGCCGGATGGCCTGTACCTGGTCGACCGCCTGAGCCGACAGGTGGTCGTAATCGGGCAAGATGGCACAGATATTGCTGTACTCGGCAAGGGTACGCTGAAGATGCCGGGTGTGATTGCGGTGGACCGCTACAACCGCGTGTTTGTCAGCGACAGTTTCGATAACACGATCAAGGTGTATGAGCAGGGGCAGTTGGTGGCAAGCGTCGGCGGCAGCGGTGCAATACCCGCTTCATTCAATCGGATCACCAGTTTATGGATGGATCAAAACATGCTGTATGTCGCCGACAGTCTGAATGCACGCATTCAGACCTTTCATGTGGCATCACCTGCGGTGAAAGGGCGCGCTCATGATTAGCAATTGCTCTCGCAGCAAGGCCTGGTTACTGGGGCTGGCTGCCCTGCTGTTGCTGTCCGGCTGCGCGGAGACCAAGTACGTGATGCACGTCGACCCCGACTACCGCACTGCCAGCACCGCGCGGATCTGGCCGGCGGCGCCGGAAACACCACGTTACCGCTATGTGGGTCAATTGCTGGGCCAGGAGAATTTTGTTTCCGAAGAGGCCAATCAGCGCAATGCCGGCTTGAAACTGTTCTACTGGCTGGTTGGCTTGTTCGACGACACCGAAGAAAAAATCACCTTGAAACGCCCGCAAAGCGGTGCCGTCGATGCCCAAGGCCGGGTTTATGTCACGGATATCAGCAATCACGCAATATTTGTGTTCGATCAGGCGGCTGGCAAGCTGCTGGTCTGGAATCAGGCGACGGCGAAGAGGAATTTTGTCACGCCGATCGGCATTGCCATCGGTGCCGGCGGGCAGATTCTGGTGGCGGATGCCGAACTGGGCCGGGTGTTCCGTCTGGACCCTGAGGGCAAGCCGCTCGGTGATTTCGGTCACGAGGTCCTGAAACGCCCCACTGGTCTGGCGCGCGACCCGGTGCGGGGACGCATTTACGTGTCAGACACGCACGCGCACGATGTCAAGGTGTTCAATGACGCAGGAGTGCTGCTGGAGGTCATTGGGAATCGCGGCGAGGGCGACGGCGAGTTGAACTTCCCCACCCACCTGTCGTTCGCGGGCGACAAGCTGTATGTGGCCGATAGCATGAACGCGCGGGTGCAGATATTCGATGCGCAAGGCAAGGCTGCCGGAACGCTCGGTCAGCGCGGACTTTATATAGGTAACCTGACACGCCCGAAAGGCGTGACGGTGGATGGCGCCGGCAATATTTACGTGGTCGAATCTTTTTACGATCACCTGCTGGTGTTCAATAGCCAGGGCAATTTTTTGCTGCCGATTGGCGGCACCGGCAAAGAAGTTGGCCAGTTTTATTTGCCGGCCGGCGTCTGGAGCGACCCGCAGGGACGGATTTATGTGGCCGACATGTTTAACGGCCGCATCGTCATTTTTCAATTCCTGGGAGGAGCATGATGGCGTGGCATAAGCGTTCGGCGGCGGGGCTCATCGTCCTTGGGCTGGTCTTGGTTGCTGCGATCGCGCAGGCGCAGATTGCGGCGACGAACAAGATTCCCGATGTGCGCGGCACCAAACATAATTTGTCTGCGGCCCCCGATGGTTCGGCGACCCCCTCCGGCGGCACGGTGCCGGTCCGGGCCGTCAAGGCGACTTCTGAAACCCAGGTTTGCGTGTTTTGCCATACGCCGCATGGGGCGACCACTGGCATTGTGGCGCCACTCTGGAACCGCACACTCTCCACCCAGACTTATACGCCTTACGCCTCCAGTTCAATGGAAGCCGATGCGGCGGAATTGGCGGCGGCGCCCGGCGGCGGCTCCAAACTCTGCCTGTCATGCCACGATGGCACGATGGCGATCGACAAGGTCAACGTACTGAACGGTGCGACGGGCGTTACCATCCCGATGACCACCGCTTCCCCGGTCAAAATGCCGAGCGGCAGCGCAACCACTGGGTTTACCCGGAATTTGGGTGTCAACCTCAGTGCCGACCATCCGATTTCCTTTACTTATAGCAGCACGATTGCCGGCTACGATGGCGAACTGCGCAGCCCCGATGGCGCGCTGGTCGGGAACCGTGTGGCCGGAGCCACACCACCCAAAATGCCGCTGGAAAATGGCCAGATGCAGTGCGCAACCTGCCATGACCCGCATCTGCGTGATAAAACCACCAGCAATGGCAATGCCAAATTTCTTCGCATGAACCGCTTCCAGGTGACGCAGCCGACCGGCGGCGCTTTTAGCCCCGCCGGCGATATCATCTGCCTAGCTTGCCATGACAAGGCTGGCGTATCGTGGGCCTATTCGGCGCATGCCAATAGCCAGGTGGCGACGCAGACTTATACCCCGACGGCGGCACAGCAACGTGAATTCCCGTCCTCGCTGGATTCCCCTGTCAATGTCAATCCGCCGGTATGGCAGGCAGGGTGTCTGAATTGCCACGATACGCACACCGTGCAGGGTGCGCGGCGCTTGCTGCGCGAAGGCACCGACAGCATAGCAATTCCCAAGTCCGGCGGCAATGCCGCGCTCGAGGAAACCTGCTATCAATGCCACACGACCAGCGCCGCTTCTGCGGTGACCTATGCGCCGCTTACGGCGAATGCCATTCCGGACATCAAGACCGATTTTGGTTTAGCCCGGCGCATGCCGATCAAGTCTTCCGATCAGCCTGCCCTTGCCGAGGTGCATGACATCGGCGGCGTATTCAACGACAACGTCGATGCCAATTGCAGCAAAACCACCGGCAAGTGTGGCAAGGACATGCTCGAATCGCGCGCCAAGCTCGGTGTCGGCACCCTGACCAACCGGCACGCCGAATGCAGCGACTGTCATAACCCGCATCGGGTGGTGAAGTTCCGTGATTTTCGCGGTAAGCCCCCCGGCAGCATTACCGGTACACCCGATCCGGCCGGTACCCATCCGCACACCGATGATACCTTGACGAATCACACTAACATTGCATCAGGCGTACTGCGCGGCAGTTGGGGGGTCGAACCGACCTACGGTTCCGCATCGTTTCAATCACTGCCCTCCGGCTATAGCGTCAAGCGCGGCGATCCGGGCACCAATGCCAGTTCTCTGGTTACCGAAACCTACGTGACGCGGGAATACCAGATCTGTCTGAAATGCCATTCCGATTACGGTTACACGGACAACAACACCTATCCCACCGGCAACCGTCCGGATCTGGGCAGCTTTACCGGCGGCACGCCAACCGGTACCAACAACCTGACCCAGTACACCAACCAGGCCAAGGAATTTCAGGCGCCAGTGGCGCACAAGGGTGAGCCGCTGAATCTGGGTACTGATGCAGGCGCTGCCGCAGCCTACAACACCAACAACCACCGCTCCTGGCATCCGGTGATGGACAACACCGGCCGCATCCCCTCATCTCGCAAGGTCGACGCGACTAACTGGCTGGTGCCGTGGAGGAACGCGGTCGGCACCCAAACCATGTACTGCTCGGACTGCCACGGATCCAGCACCGGCAATACCACCGCGATCCCGACCGGTGGTGACAACGGCAACCCTTGGGGCCCCCACGGCTCGACCAATAATTTCATTCTGAAAGGAACCTGGAGCGCTACGACCGGCGCTTCTGATCGCTCGCCTACGGCGGCGGATATCGCGGCCAACGGCCTGTGTTTCAAGTGCCACGACATTTATCAATATGCTGACCGCAACGCGTCCAAAAGCAGCGGTTTTGGCGGCTTTAGCAGCAACATGCACGCGACGCACGCAGACAGGATCGGCAGGACGCGTTGCAGTTGGTGTCACGTGGCGGTGCCGCACGGCTGGAAAAACAAGGCCTTTCTGGTGAACCTGAACGATGTCGGCCCGGAAGCCGGGCTGGCCGCCGGAACCCAAGTGCGTAACGGCACGACGGCTGCTTACAACCAGGGGCCTTATTACATGAATGCCATCCTGAAGGTGCGCAACTTCAAGGCCAGCGGCAACTGGACCGCCGCCGATTGCGGCTCTTCCGGCGCGCCCGGCAACGGGGAGACGGGGCGGCAGTGGATGCGGAATTCGACCGAAAACTGCGCCAACCCGCCCTGATGCGAGTGGTTCTGGCGCTGGCGTCGCTCAAGTTCACACCGGTCGGCTTGCTGCTGCTCGGCGTCACCTCGGTCGCCGTCTACAAGTTCGATCACGCTGCCACGCCCTGGCTGGCGGCGCCATTGCTGCTGCTGGCCATCAACCTGATCGCTGCGGTCGCCACCAATGGCGTCTTTCGCAGGCAGTTGCCGCTGCTGGTGTTCCACCTGGCCTTGATTGCGCTGGTATTGCTGGCGGCGGCCGGGCGTTTGACTTACCTGAAAGGGAGCGTCGAAATTTCCGAAGGCGCGCAGTTCGATGGCCAGTTGACCGCATTAGAGGCTGGTCCCTGGCATCGGTTTGGGCTGGATCGGGTGCATTTCAGCAACGAGAGTTTTCGCATTGCTTATTCACCCGGGCTGCAACGAGACAATACGCGCAATGCGGTACGCTACCTTGATGCCGATGGGGCGGAGCAGCGCACTGAAATCGGCGATCAGACGCCATTGGTGCTGGCCGGTTATCGTTTTTACACCAGCTCGAACAAGGGTTTTGCTCCCACCTTTGTCTGGTACCCGGCCGCTGGTGGCGAGCCGGTGCTGGGGACGGTACATCTGCCGTCCTATCCGGTGCAAGAGTATCGTCAAGCGCGCGATTGGCAATTGCCTGGCACTGCGATCAAGGTCTGGACCATGCTCCAGTTCGACGAAGTCATTCTTGATCCGGCAAAGCAGTCCGAGTTCCGGTTGCCGAACCAGTACAAGATCATCGTGCGCATTGGCGACTTGCGGCGTGAATTGCAAGCGGCCGAAGCGATTGAGCTGCCCGAAGGACGGCTGGTCTACGACGGCTTGCGGACCTGGATGGGTTATTCGGTGCTTTATGATTGGACCATCCACTGGCTGCTGGCGGCCTGCGTCGTTGCCATTTTGAGCCTGGCCTGGCACTTCTGGCGCAAATTTGCGTCAACACCCTGGAACAGCGAAGAAAGATAGATGGAACTTGAGCTAAAAATTTTGTGGGCCGGCATCATCTGCTACGTGTTGGGTGGCTCGCTGGCGATCGGTGCCGTGGTGCTGAAGAAGCGCCCTGAGCGAATGATTCTGGCACTGATTTCTTTCGGCTGGCTGCTGCATACGGCCGCCCTGCTGATTCGTTGGGAGCGCCTGGGGCAGGGGCCGTTTGTCACCATGTTCGAAATTTTATCGAGCAACATCTGGAGCCTGGTGCTGGTGTTTGTCATCAGCTACTGGCGCATCCCGCAAATTCGGCCCTCGGCCGCGCTGGTGATGCCGATCCTGTTCGTGATGATGGGCTGGCTGATGCTGTCGAGTCCGGGCGAGGTGCACTTTCCGAAATCGTTTCGCACACCGTGGCTGTATATCCATGTCGGGTTAGGCAAGGTATTCCTCGGCGCGATGCTGGTGGCCGTCGGGCTGGCGGGCGTGATCCAGATGCGCCGCAGCGCTGTCGGATTGATCTGGTTCCAGCGTTTGCCGTCGGACCAGCAACTGGACGACCTGGCGTACCGCTTCATGGCGCTGGCGTTGATCTTCAACAGCCTGATGGTGGTGGCCGGCGCCATCTGGGCGCAGGATGCCTGGGGACGCTACTGGGCCTGGGATCCGCTGGAAACCTGGGCCTTTATTACCTGGCTGTTGCTGGCCGTGGCGCTGCATGTGAGGCTGACGTTCAAGCCCGCGCCGCGGCTATCGTCAATGATGGCGTTTGCGGTGTTTGTGATCGCGTTCCTGACGTTTTTTGGGGTGCCGTTTGTGACGGATCGGCCGCATCAAGGCACGTTTTGAGCGCCAGCCCCTGGCAGCCCACTCCCTTTGACTCGTTGTTGACTCGCTGTTCAAGCACAAGCGCCCCCATGGAATCCGCACTCCACGCCCATCCCGATGTCCGCCGCCTGACCGCTGGCTGGCTGCTGCTGGCGTTAAGCGCGCTCGCCCTCTCAACGCTGTGTGCAGTTCTGCTGATTGCCGCGCGTACCCCCTGGCTCGGCACGCTCGTCGCTTCTGGTGAACTGTTCGGCCGCGCGCTGGTACTGCATGTCAGCCTGGCGGTGGTGGTCTGGTTTCTGGCTTGTGCCGCTGCGTTCTGGACGCTGGCAGCCGGTACGCAGGCTAGCGCCTTGCGCTGGACCACGCTGGCGCTGGCTGTGGCTGGACTGATGGCGATGGTGCTGCCGCTCTTCTTCGACGCCGCGCAGCCAGTGCTGGTCAATTACGTGCCGGTGCTCGATCATCCGGTGTTTCTGGCCGGTCTGGCGCTCTTCATCGCCGGGGTCGCGCTGTCGGGTGCGGCCTCGGTGCCGGGTGCGCTGCGCCAGTTAAACGAGGGGCCGGTCTGGCGCCTCGGCGCGCTGTTGTCGATGCTGGCCGCAGCGGTGGCGCTCGGTGCCTGGCTGGCGTCCATGGCGATGGCGGGCTTGCCCACCAATCAGGCCCGATTCGAGCTGCTGGCCTGGGGACCGGGCCACGTCTTGCAGTTTGTCCACGTCATTCTGTTGATGAGCGTCTGGAGTGTATTGGGCGAACAGCTGCTGGGGCAGGCGATTGCGCCGCGTCGCTGGCTGGTCGGCTTGCTGCTGCTGGCTGCCGTTCCGGTGCTGGTGGCGCCTGTCATCTATCTCAATTATCCGATTGACAGCCCCGATTTTCGCCGTGCCTTCACGCTGTTGATGGCCTTGGGTATCTGGCCGGCCGCCGCGCTGCTGGCGCTGCGCCTGTTGCTGCTGTTAAACCGTGCGGAGCGCGCGGTCTGGACGGCACCGCAAGCACCGGCCCTGCTGTTGTCGATCCTGCTGTTCCTGCTCGGCTGCGTGCTGGGCGCGCTGATCCAGAGTGACTCGACCATGGTGCCCGCGCATTACCACGGCACGGTCGGCGCCGTGACGCTGGCTTACATGGCGCTGGGCTACCAGTTGCTGCCGACCTTCGGCGCGCGTGTCGGCGGCGGCGCGCTACTGCGCTGGCAGCCGCTGCTGTACGGCTCGGGCCTGATGATTCTGGCGCTGGCGCTGGCCTGGTCGGGCACGCTCGGGGTGCCGCGCAAGACTTTGCACGTCGACGTCATCGTGCAATATCCAGCTTATTTTGCTGCCATGGGCCTGGCCGGGCTGGGTGGCTTGCTGGCCATAGTCGGTGCTGCCTTGTTCGTGCTGAACGTCCTGCGCAGTCTGCGTGCCGGCTGGCCCACGCCGACACAGAACCCAGGTCGGCGCGATGTCAGGTGGCCTGCGATAGCGCTCGCGCTCGGGCTGACCGCGGCGATTGGCCTGCTGCTGGCCTATGGCTCGGCCGACCACGGCACCGCAGTGGCGGCCAAACGCGCGGATCCGCGCCAGGACGCCACGGGGCACGCAGCCCAGATGCGCAAGGAAGAAGTCAAGCGCCGCTTCGCGCAGGGTGTGACTTTGCTCAACGCCAAGCAGTTTGAGGCGGCCGCGAGTGAATTGCACCGGGTCCTCGAGCTGGCGCCGCAGATGCCGGAAGCGCATGTCAACATGGGCTTTGCCATGCTCGGCGTGCAGCGCTACGCGATGGCCAGAGACTTTTTCAACGTGGCGATCGATTTGAATAAGCATCAGCTCAACGCCTACTACGGATTGGCCGTCGCACTGGAAGGCTTGCGCGATCTGCCGGGTGCGCTGGGCGCCATGCGCAGTTACGTTCACCTGAGCAAAGCAGACAATGCCTATTTGCCCAAGGCGAATGCAGCCCTATGGGAATGGGAAGCCGAGATGAAGACGGCCCAGGGAGACAATGGTGAGAAAAGCGCCATTGCAGGCGCAAAGCGAGTCGTGAATCCATGATGCTTACCCCGCAGTGTTCGGTCAGTCTCGTGTTCTGCCTGCGGCGCGTGACGGTAGTGTGCCTTTTGCTGGCGTCCCTTGCGGCCTGCGATAAAGCAGCCGCGCCGGCCATACCCCTATTGATGGAAGGGCAGGCTTTTCCGTCTTCCATGCTTGATTTCATTTCAGGCGGAAGCGATGCCGGCCAAGCCTGGCAAGGGAAAATACTGGTGCTTAATATCTGGGCGACATGGTGCCCGCCGTGTCGCCGCGAGATGCCCGACCTGGAGCATTTGAGCAAGATACTGGATCCGAAACGTTTCGTGGTGATCGGTCTGTCCGTCGATGCGGATGCTTTACTGGCATCCGAATTTCTTTTACAGAATGGCATCACCTTTGGCAATTTTTTTGATCAGGACGGCAAGATGTCGCGTCAATTGGCCTTGAAGGTTTATCCGGAGACTTTTGTGATTGCGCCGGACCGCACCCTGCTGCGGCGCATGACTGGACTGCACGCGTGGGGCAGCCCCGAGATGGTCAGCATGCTGGAAGGCCTCTATCAGGCGCAGCAGCGTACAAACGGGGGGGGAACGAATGTTCGCAAATAACGGGCGTGGTTTCGCCCTGTCCATCAGAATCAAAGGACTGATCGTGTTCGCCGCGTTGATGTTCTATTCGGTCGTCATCGCCCTATTTGCATTTCATCAAAAAAACCTGTTGCTGCACGATTTCGAAGAAATACAGCGGACGATTGAAACCGAAACGATGTTGAGGCAGGCGGACGTCTCGACCTTCCATGCGCTAATGGCGATATTCGTCAATATCGATGCGTCCGACCATGCAGCGGGGATGCAGCGTATCCAGATGCATTATCAATTGTTGCAGCGTCGGCAAGCAGAGTTGACAGCACGTTTGCCCGACGCTTCCCTGAACGTGGCAGGTTTGAATGCGGCCTGGGACGAGGTCAACAAGGATTCGTCCAGGGCCAATCTGAACCGGCTGATCGTTGCACTGCTCAAGACCAAGAATGATCTCGCCTTGTTGACAGAGCAAGTGCAAGAGAGCCGAAAATCGATGTCCGAGCGTTACCGCACGCAGAGTGACTCAGCGGCGATGACGACCTTCCTGCTCGGGATGCTGGGGCTGGGGCTGGTGGGCACAATCATAGGCTTGTTTTTCCGGCGCTTGACCGACGATTTGCGGATGCTGCAAAACAGGGCGCTGGAAATCGTGAAAGGTTTTCGTGGCAAGCCGATTGCGATCACGCGGCACGATGAAGTCGGCCAGTTGATGATGGCCGTCAACAGTATGGCGGACACGCTGGACCAGCACGAAAAAGAGTTGATGCTCGAGCGGCAAAAGTATTTTCATCAGGAAAAAATGGCCGCTATTGGCGCATTGGCTGCCGGCGTCTCGCATGAAATCGGCAATCCGATTGCCGCCATTTCCGGCATCGCGCAAGAAATGATCGAACGTCGCGCGGCGAGCGGAGGCGCTTGTAGGGTAGAAGATTGTCACGACTGTCGGCCGGACCTGATTTACGCGCAGACGCAACGGCTGGCTGCGATCACGCGCGAAATTTCAGAGTTCGCGTCACCGCGCGCCGCCGAAGCGCAGTTTCTCGACTTGAATGAGCAGTTGCGCAGTACCAGCAGTTTGATCCGCTACGACAAACGCCTGCAGCACGTCACCTTGCGGCTCGATCTGGATGCCCAGTTACCGGCGATTTACGGCGTCGCCGATCAACTGACGCAGCTCATCATGAATCTGTTGATCAATGCCATGGATGCATTGGAAGGCGTGCAAGGCCGTACGCCAACCATCGTGATTAGCACGCGCGCGGACACTGAGCGCGCCTGTGTGGTCATCGAGGACAACGGCCATGGCATCGAGCAGGAAACGCTGAGCCGGGTATTCGAGCCCTTCTTCACGACCAAGTCGGCTGGTAAGGGCACCGGACTCGGATTGTCCTTGTGTTACTCGATCGCCAAGAAGCACGGCGGCACCATCGAGATCGATTCCACCCCGGGTACGGGCACGCGAGTGCAGGTCTTTTTCCCTTTTAACGATAGCGCCTTTAACGAAGCGAATTTCATATGAAATCCCTGGACGTGATGGTGATTGATGATGAGCCGGCGATTCGACAGATACTGACGGCGTATTTGCTCAGGGCGGGCTACAACGTTTTTCAGGCACCGAATGGCCTGGAGGCATTCGAACGCCTGTCCAAAGGCGATATTGAGGTCGCGATTTGCGATATAAGAATGCCCGATATCAGCGGTATTGAATTGGTGCGGCGAGTTCGCGCTGCCGGAGTCGATACCAGTTTCATCATGATGACTGCGTTCGCATCGGTGGACACCGCGATTGAAGCGATCCAGGCCGGCGCATCCGAGTACATGATCAAGCCGGTACGCAACGAGGAGATGCTGCTGCGTCTCGTGAAAGTAGGCGACATGCGCGGTTTGCACGCCGAGAATCGCGTGCTGCGCAGTCTGGTGCAGGGCAAGAAGGAAGAACAGTTTGCCTTCATATCGCCCGCGATGCGTGATCTGGATCGCCTGATCGCCAAAGTGTCGCCCACCGACAGTACAGTTCTCATTACTGGAGAAAGCGGCACCGGCAAGGGCGTCATCGCGCGCCGTATTCATCAGCAAAGCCCGCGCGCCAGTGCGCCTTTCATCCCGGTGAACTGCGGCGCGCTGCCGGAAAATCTGATTGAAAGCGAATTGTTCGGCCATACCAAGGGCGCATTCACCGGCGCCGACAAGGCCAGGAAAGGCCTCTTTCTGGAAGCGGACAGCGGGACGATTTTTCTCGATGAAATTGGCGAGTTACCGCTGCTGTTGCAGGTCAAGCTGCTGCACGTGATCGAAGAAAAATCGATCCGGGCGGTCGGCAGCGAACAGGCGCGGCGCGCCGATGTGCGGATCGTGGCGGCCACCAATCGCGACCTGACGCAAATGGTGGCCGAAGGGAGATTCCGCGAAGACCTGTATTTCCGCCTGAGTGTGTTCCATATCCACGCGCCGCCATTGCGTGAACTGAGTCAGGATATTGCGAAATTGGTGCTATTTTTCCTGCAACGAGGGGCGATACGCCTGAATGTGGGGGGAGAGATATCGATTGACCCCGAAGCGGAAGAAATTCTGATTGCGTACGAGTGGCCGGGGAATATGCGGGAGATGGAGAGCGTGATTGATCGCGCATTGATTCTGGCGGACGAAGGGCATGTCACTTGTGCTGATCTGCCGCCCCATATTACCAAGGGTGCGCGCGCAGGAATGCCAGGATTGGCGATACCGGATGGCGGCGATAATCTGCGCGATCAGGTCAGGCGGTTCGAGAGTGCGCTTATTTGCAAGGCGATCGAGGACTCGGCTGGCGATCGCCGTGTGGCAGCGTTAAAACTGGGAATAGGCTTGTCCAGTCTTTATCGGAAACTGGAAGAGTTGGAAACGCATGGGTTGCTACAGGATAATATGGTATGAGTCCCGTCACGAAACCCGATCGGCCTGACGCGCTGGTCCTCTTGTTGTGTAGTGAGAAGGAAAACACATGAAAAAGAAAACAATGCTTGAAACAGGTCTGAAATACCTGGGTGTGGGAATGGTGTTGTGGGCTCTCATCACACCTTGGGCGGTGGCGGGACCTGAACAGGATACCGAATTGGCGGAAAAAGAATTCGCACGCGGCGATTTGCTGGCGTCGATGGGCTTATGGAGAAAGGCGGCGGAACAAGGTTATGCGCCAGCGCAGGTACGCTTGGCCGATATCCTGGACAAAGCCGAAGAGGACGTAGAGGCGGCAGATTGGTACCGCAAAGCGGCAGTCCAGGGCAATGCCGCCGGTGAATATGGGCTGGCACAGATGTACCTCAAGGGCGAGGGCGTCAAGAAGGATGTTGAGCAAGCGCGATTTTATAATTTGCGGGCAGCGGAAAAAGGCTATCTGGAGGCCGTGGTATTGATGATGGAGGCCTACCGAAGCGGTGGCATGGGTGTTGCAGTCGATATCACACAGGCCGATGCATGGGAAGCCAAGCTAATCGCCTTGTCGCCCGGCTACAAAAGAGCGCCTGTGATAGACAAGGAAAAGGACAAAAAGGGGGGTGCCAAATGAAGTTGACAACGAACATTTTTAGCACGGCGCTGGCGGGATTAACCCTGCTGTTGGCCTGTGGTGCGGCGCAGGGCGCAGACACCAACAAGGGGCGCCAGTTGTTTGCCGCCAACTGCGCGATCTGTCATGGCCAAACCGGAAGAAGCGTGATGCCCGGTGCGCCCAATTTTGATCGCGGCGAGGGCCTGTTGCGGCCCGATTTCACTTTGCTCACCGCCATCCGCTCGGGCAAGAACGCGATGCCGGCTTTTCAGGGCATCTTGCCTGACCGGGATATTCTGGATGTGATTGCTTATTTGAGAACTTTGCATTGATGCGTTTGTTGAAATTCTTGTTGTTGAGCGCATCGATTGCGATCTCCGTCAGTGTGGCTCATGCCCAGGGCAAGACCGTGGACGGTGGGCTTGCGCCCCATGTTATTGAAACCTTCAACGTCGGCGACAGCGCCTACGTCCGTGCCCTGGCGGTCGAGCAGAAAGCGGGTGCGCTGTGGGTCGGGACATCGAAGGGGGTGCATGAAATCGATGTGGCTTCCGGCAAACTGCGAAACACCTTTACCCGTGCGAGCGGGTTGGCCAATGAATACGTGTTCGCCATTGGCATCGACCAGCAAGGCTACAAGTGGTTTGGCACCAACTCCGGTGGCGTATCGCGCTATCGCGACGGCAAATGGAAAACCTATTTTCCGATGCACGGCCTCGCCGATTACTGGGTTTACTCATTCGCGAATCAGAAAAATGGTGACTTGTGGATTGGCACTTGGGCCGGCGCGAATGTGGTCGACATGAAAACCCTGAAATTCCGCACCTACGTCAAGGAATTGGTCAACGAGTGGGTGTATGGCCTGGGCGTCGATGCGCGCGATCAGGTCTGGTTCGCCACCGAGGGCGGCGTCTCCATGTTTGACGGCAAGGCCTGGCGCTCCTGGACCCACAAGGATGGCATGGGCGCCGCCAATCCGGGCAAGTTGCTGGCAAGTCCGAATACCGGGCTTGGTACGCGCTCACGCCATGATCTGGGACTCGGTTCGGAAGATGGTTCGCCGAGCTACAACCCAAACTATGTATTCTCGATTCTGGTGGCCGCAGATCAGTCGATCTGGGCCGGCACCTGGGGCGGTGGTGTGAGCCGCTTTGACGGCAAAAAGTGGACCAACTTCACGACCAAGGACGGCTTGGCCGGCAACATTGTGTACAGCATGGCGCAGGATGCGAAAGGCGTCTTCTGGTTCGGCACCAACAAAGGATTGACACGCTACGACGGCAAGAGCTGGCGCAGCATTGATAACCGGAGCGGACTGCTCGACAACAACGTGTATGCGCTCGCGGTTGCCCCGAACGGGGACATCTGGGCCGGAACCAAACGTGGCGTCGCGCGTGTCGGTCAATCAAAAGGGAAATAAGGAAATCATGGTGCAATTGAACAAGAAATCTATCGTCATCATCGTGGCCGGGGTAGTTGGCGTGGCGGGCTTGATTAGCGGCGCCTATTACGCCGGTCTGAAACAGATGTCCAAATCGCAGGGTACCGCGTTGCAGTTGCCGGTTGCCGGGCAGTTGAAAGCGGGTGAGCAAATGTCGCCGAATCATCCGGCGACGAACACGCAGGGCGGACCGCAGCAGCAAGGCAAGGTGCAAGTCGACCCGAACGCTAAATTCACCCACTTTCGCGTCGGTAACCGCAATGTCAAATCGATGCTGCTGGATGGTAAATTGCTGTGGGTCGGCACCTCCGGCGGTGTGATTCGGTATGACACCAGTACCGACGACTATCGCTTGTTCGACTCCCGCAACGGCTTGCTGTCGAACGGCATATTTCACGTCAGCAAACTGGACGGCAAGATACTGGTCGGCACCTATGGCGGCGGCATGTCCTTGTACGATCAAGCCAAGGACACCTGGGAAAACTTCAATATCCCCGACGGCCTGGGCGATGCGTTCGTTTATGGCGCGCTGAAGGTGGCCAACGGTGACGTTTGGGTGGCAACCTGGTCGGGCGCCAACCGGATACGCGGCGGCGCGCTCAAGGATCGTTCCAAGTGGGATCTGTTCACGGTTGAAAACACCAAAGGTGGTTTGCTCAACGACTGGGTGTATGGCGTCGCCGAAGGCAAGAACGGTGAAATATGGATGGCAACCGAAGGCGGTCTGGTGCGCTACAAGGATGGCAAGTGGGACAACTGGAATCACGCCAAGGGCTTGGGTGCACCGTTTGACAAGGTCAAGGACGACATCAAGTTCAACAACGACCCGGCACAGGTGTCCGCGCATCATGCCAAGCAAAAAGAGGAAATGGGGTTGCAGGGCGTGAGTGTCGCTTACAACCCCAATTACATTATCGCGCTACAGGTGGACCGCGATGGCGTTGTCTGGGCCGGTACCTGGGGCGGTGGCCTGGCCCGTTTTGACGGCAAGACCTGGCGTAACTACACGGTTGCGGACGGTTTGCCCGGCAACCATGTGTTCATGCTGCATCAGGATGACAAGGGCGTGCTGTGGATCGGCACCAACAATGGTCTGGCACGGCGCGAAGGCGATAAGTTTGTCGTCATGACGACCGAACAGGGTCTGTTTTCGAACAATGTGTTTTCGATGGCGACCGGTGCTGGCGGTGACCAGTGGATTGGCAGTTTTGGCGGCGTTGCACATTTGAAGCCGGGCAAATAAATAGACGTAAGCAGGTCTGCCGAGCCATGCCCCATGGCGCTCATGCGTAAATATGTTTGCTATCTGGCGGCGCTGATGTTGCTGTCAACGCTGCTGGCTGGCTGCAAGAAAAATGAAAACACCTATGCAACGCAAGGCAAGGTGTTTGGCACCAGCGTCCAGATCAGCATTTACGGCGAATCGCAGGCGCGCGCAAACGTGCTGGGCACCAGGGTGCTGCAGGAATTCGAACGCTTGCACCACAAGTTCCATGCCTGGCAGCCGAGCGCGCTAACCGCGCTCAACGACAGCATCGCCCGTGGCGAAACCTTTCAAGCCGATGCCGAAATGGTGGACCTGCTCAAGGCAGCCACCGCTCTTGCAGAAAATTCCGACAACACTTTCAACCCGGCGATTGGTCGTTTGATCCGCTTGTGGGGATTCCAGAGCAGCGAAATCACGCCGCAAGGGCCGTCGGCTGCGCAAGTAAAACGCTGGGTCGATGCCAATCCGCGCATGAGCGACCTGGTCTTTGACGGCACCCGGATTTCAAGCCGCAACAAGGCGGTCATGCTGGATCTGGGCGGTTTCGCGAAAGGCTATGCGCTGGACCGGGCCGCGCAGATTTTGCGCGCCGAGCAGGTCGAGGCGGCGCTGGTCAATATCGGTGGCAACATTCTCGCCATCGGTCAGCCCGGCGAACGCCCATGGCGGGTCGGCGTGCAGGATCCGCGCGGCGACGGGATGGTTGCCAGCGTGGACCTGCATGACAATGAAGCGATTGGTACCAGTGGCGACTATCAGCGTTATTTCATGCAGGATGGCAAACGCCGTCCGCACATTATCGATCCCAGAACTGGCGAGCCGATTGATCTGGTCGCGTCCGTCACCATCATCACCGCCGGCGGCACCGATGCCGGCACGCGTTCGGACGGAAATACCAAACCGCTGTTTATTGTCGGCCCGCAGCACTGGCAGGTGATGGCGCAGCGCCTGGGTTTAAAGGAAGTGATGCTGATTGACGTGAACCGAAATATTGAAATCACCCCGGCGCTGCGGACGCGGATGATATCGGAAAAGAAGAAGGCAGGATGACTGACTCAGTGTGGTGATGGACAAGATCGGATCGGCCCGCGGATTGATTCGCTATGCAGCCAGCCTTGCCGTCGATCAGTCGCACGTGCCTCATGCTGTACCATCCACCGCCAATGGGGGTGGCAAATGACTTTGCAGGCGTATCAGCTTGCTTGCACACGTGGCGAGCGAGAGCTGTTCAATGACATCAATTTTGAAATCAAGGCGGGCGATGCCATGCGCGTCGCCGGCACCAATGGCAGCGGCAAGACCAGTCTGCTGCGCATGCTGTGTGGTTTGACCTATCCGGCTGCGGGAGAAGTGCGCTGGTTCGGACGTAAACTGCGCGCGGTGCGCGAAGAATTCGGCAGCCAGTTGATCTATCTCGGCCATGCCAACGGCGTGAAGGACGATCTGCTTGCATGGGAAAATGTTGTCGTCGCTTCAACCCTGTCGGGTAATCCGGTCAGCCGCGACCAGGCGTATGACGCGCTGGAGGCGCTCGGTCTGGCCCGGGCCGCTGATCTGCCAACCCGGGTCTTGTCGCAAGGGCAACGCAAACGTGTCGCGCTGGCGCGGCTGTGGCTCGGCATGCACAAGCCCTTGTGGATTCTCGACGAGCCGTTCACGGCACTCGACCAGAAGGCGGTCACGGCGCTTTGCGGCACCTTGAACCAGCACCTTGCGCAGGGCGGTATGGTGATTTACACAACGCATCAGGAAATCGATCTCAGCGCGCAACGCTTGCTGTATCTGGACCTGAGCCGGGACGCCACATGCTGAAGGCACTCAACTGCATTATTCGGCGCGACCTGCTGCTGGCGTTTCGGCGCCGCTCGGACGTGCTCACCACCTTGTTCTTTTTTGTCATTGTGGCCACTCTGTTCCCGCTGGGGGTCGGGCCGGAGGCGGCGCTGCTGCGCACGATGGCGCCGGGCATTCTGTGGGTGGCCGCGCTGCTGGCGTCGATGCTGGCGCTGGGGCGCTTGTTTGCGCTGGATTACGAAGACGGGACGCTGGAGCAAATGCTGCTGGCTGCCGAGCCGTTGACGGTGATCGTGATCGGCAAGGTCATTGCGCATTGGCTGGTATCGGGTCTGCCCCTGGTCTTGCTGGCGCCATTGCTCGCGGTGCAGTTTGACCTGCCGCGCGAGTCGGTTGCGGTACTATTTTTCAGCTTGTTGATCGGGACACCGGTATTGAGCCTGATCGGCTCGATCGGCGCCGCGCTGACGCTTGGTGTGCGCGGTGGCGGGGTCTTGGTATCGCTGCTGGTACTGCCGCTTTACATCCCCGTTCTCATCTTCGGTGCCGGTGCAGTGGGTGCGCAAGCCAGCGGTCTCGGCAGCAGCGCACATTTGTTGTTGTTAGGTGGTGTACTGGCAGGCGCAGCGGCGCTTGCGCCATGGGCCACGGCGGCGTCGCTGCGCGTTTCTCTTGAGTAACGTGGTAAAATTCCTGCCCTGCAGAGGGACAATATCTGCAATCCCGCGCGCCTGTGCTCATGAACGACTATATTGCGCCAAGCAGCCGACCGAACCCTATTTCTGGAAGCACTAGCACCGGTGTCTATCTCTGACAACATCCCGTCCGATACCCGCGAATCGAGCCGTATTCACTGGTTTAAATACGCGTCGCCGCAGAATTTCTTCTCGATTTCAGGAAAACTGATTCCCTGGTTTTCCGCCATTGCTGTGATTCTTGGCGTGATCGGTCTCTACGTCGGTTTTTTTGTGGCGCCGACCGATCACCAGCAGGGCGAGGCCTACCGCATCATCTTTCTGCACGTGCCGGCGGCCTGGATGGCGATGTTCATCTATCTGGTGATGGCATTCTGGGCCGCCATCGGCCTGGCTTTCAATACGCGCATGTCATCCATGATGGCCAGTGCGCTGGCGCCCACCGGCGCCATGTTCGCCTTCCTCGCCCTGTGGACCGGCGCACTGTGGGGCAAGCCAACCTGGGGCGCCTGGTGGGTCTGGGATGCACGCCTGACGTCCACCTTGATCCTGCTGTTCCTGTACGTCGGCTTCATGGCGCTACAGGCATCCATTGACGAGCCGCGGCGTGCCGACAAGGCGGGCGCCATACTGGCCCTGGTCGGTGTCGTCAATGTCCCGATCATTTATTTTTCCGTGCAGTGGTGGAACACGCTGCACCAGGGCTCATCGCTCAATATGAAAGACGCGCCGACCATGGCGATGACCATGCTGCTGGGCATGCTGATCATGGCGCTGGCGTTCTGGGCCTACACCATTGCCGTGACGCTGCTGCGTGTGCGCTGCATCGTGCTGGAGCGGGAACGGCACACCGATTGGGTCAAACAAACCATGGAGGCAAAAAAATGATCTGGGGAAGCTGGAGTGATTTTTTTGCGATGGGCGGTTACGCCCTGTACGTGTGGGGTTCGTTTGTCGTCGTCTTCGGTTTCATAGCGGGTGAAGTCATGCTACTGAAGCAGCGCGGCAAGTCGATCCGCGCACAACTGGCCAACGCGCGCACCCCCCATGCGCCGCGCACAAGGAGATAAACCATGATGAAACCAAGGCATAAACGCCTGATCCTGATCGCTACCGGGCTGGCCACGCTGGCATTGGCGGCGTGGCTGGTGCTGTCGGCGTTCCAGAAAAACATGGTGTTCTTTTTCACGCCGACCCAGATCCTGGCCGGCGAAGCGCCGCAGGGCCGCAGCTTTCGCATGGGCGGCATGGTCGAGATGGGCAGTATAAAACGGCAGGCTGACGGCATGACCGTGGCTTTCACCGTGACCGACAATGCGCAGCGCATCCCTGTCCAGTACCGCGGCATTCTGCCCGACTTGTTCAAGGAAGGAAAAGGCGTGGTGGCACAGGGCAAGATGGGCAAGGACAAGCTGTTCCTGGCCGAAGAGGTGCTGGCCAAGCATGATGAAAACTACATGCCGCCGGAAGCCGCCTATGCGCTGGAAAAAGGCAAACAGGCCAACCAAGCCGCCGGCGTCACCGGCGGCAATCAGACCAAGGACATCAAATGATTCCCGAACTCGGTAATTTCTCGTTGATTCTGGCGCTGTGCCTGGCACTGGCACAGGGCACCCTTCCAATCGCCGGGTCCTTTCGCGGCAATGAGCGCTGGATGGCGCTGGCGCGACCGGCGGCCACCGGACAGTTCGTGTTCATTTCGATCGCGTTTGCATGCCTGGTCTATGCGTTTGTCAGCAACGATTTTTCGGTGACCAATGTCGCAACCAATTCGAATTCGACGCTGCCGGTCTATTACCGCTTTGCCGCCTCCTGGGGCAGCCACGAAGGATCCTTGCTGCTATGGACCTGGATGCTGGTGATGTGGACGTTCGCGGTTGCCCGCTTTAGCCACCAGTTGCCGGACGAAACGGTGGCCCGCGTGCTGGGGGTGATGGGATTGGTCAGCGTCGGCTTCCTGAGCTTCATGTTGTTCACCTCCAATCCGTTTGACCGTCTGCTGCCGGGCGCCGTGGATGGACGTGACCTGAATCCGCTGCTACAGGATTTTGGCATGATCATTCATCCGCCGCTGCTGTACATGGGCTACGTCGGCTTTTCGGTAGCCTTCTCGTTTGCGATTGCCGCGCTGATGGGCGGTCAACTCGATGCCACGTGGGCGCGCTGGTCGCGGCCCTGGACGTTGGCGGCGTGGATGTTTTTGACGCTCGGCATTTTCATGGGCAGCTTCTGGGCCTACTATGAGCTCGGCTGGGGCGGCTGGTGGTTTTGGGATGCGGTGGAAAACGCTTCCTTCATGCCGTGGCTGGTCGGCACCGCGCTGATCCATTCGCTGGCCGTCACCGAAAAGCGTGGCAGCTTTAAGAGCTGGACGGTGCTGCTCGCCATCGTTACCTTCTCGCTGTCGCTGCTCGGTGCCTTCCTGGTGCGTTCCGGCGTGCTGACCTCGGTCCACGCCTTTGCCACCGATCCGCGCCGTGGCCTTTACCTGCTGGTGTTTCTCGCGATCGTGATCGGCGGCTCGCTGCTGCTGTATGCATGGCGTGCACCCAAAATCGGTCTGGGCGGCAAATTCAGCCTGTTCTCGCGTGAATCCATGCTACTGGTCAATAACGTCCTGTTGCTGGCGGCGGCCGGCACGGTCTTGCTGGGTACGCTGTATCCGCTGCTCCTGGATGCGCTGGGCCTCGGCAAAATCTCGGTCGGCCCACCGTATTTCGAGTCGGTATTCGTCCCCTTGATGATCCCGGTTCTGCTGCTGATGGCGGTCGGACCTCTCGTGCGCTGGAAAGACGCGTCCTTCAAGGATGTTTTGCACCGCCTGCGCTGGATCGCGCTGGGCGTATTGCTGTTTGCGGTGGCCGCGGCCTTGCTGTTTGCGCCATCGCCGATGGTGGTGCTCGGCGTCACGTTCGCGGTCTGGGTCTTGCTTGCCACTGCGTCCCACCTGTTGGAGCGACTACGTCGCGCACCGGCCGGCACACCGCTGTGGAAACGGATGTCCAGCCAGCCGCGCAGTTACTGGGGCATGCTGGTGGCGCATGCCGGTATTGGCGTGTTCGTGATCGGCGTAACGCTGGTCAATGGCCTGGAGACCAGCAACGAGGTCGTCATGCGCGTGGGCGACACCACCAGCGCCGGTGGCTATACCTTCCGCATGACCGATCTGAGGGAAATCAAGGGCCCCAACTACATTGCCGAGCAAGGGACTTTCGACGTCACGTACGGCGATAAAAAAATTGCGACCATGGCGGCGCAGAAACGGCTCTACACGGTGCAAAAGATGCCGATGACCGAAGCCGCGATTAACCGGGGTTTTACGCGCGACCTCTATGTATCGATGGGTGAGGCGGCCAGTCAGGACTCCTGGATTGTGCGCGTCCAGCACAAACCCTTTATCAGTTGGATCTGGGCGGGTTGCCTGATCATGGCTTTGGGTGGTTTTTTAGCGGCGTCCGACCGCCGCTATCGCATGGCTTCACGCAAGCGGCAAGCGGCCGCACCGGAAGCAGTTGGCGTTCAGCCAATCACCGCTGCAATTTAAGGCCGACGCATGAAACGATTTCTTTTGCCGCTCGGCCTGTTCGTTGCGCTGGTCGTGTTTCTCGGTATTGGGCTGCGTTTGAATCCACGCGAGATTCCATCCCCCTTCATCGGCAAACCGGCGCCAACATTCAACTTGACGCAATTGCATGAACCCACCAAAATGATCTCGCCCAAGGATATGGCGGGGCAGGTCTGGCTGTTGAATGTCTGGGCCTCGTGGTGCGTGTCGTGCCGCGTGGAGCATCCGGTGTTGATGGACTTGGCCCGGCAGGGCGTGGTGCCCATTTTGGGCCTTAACTACAAGGACGGGCGTGACGCCGGGGTCGGTTGGTTGCGTCAGTTCGGCAATCCCTACAAGGTGTCGGCATTCGATGCGGACGGCCGCGTTGGTATTGACTACGGCGTCTATGGCGTTCCTGAAACATTCGTCATTGACAAGCTCGGCGTGATCCGGATGAAGCATATTGGTCCGGTGAGCACCGAAGACATCAATAACAAAATCCTACCTTTGATTAAAGAGTTGAACCGTGCGTAAATTATTTTTTGGCTGTTTTTTTGCGCTATTGACTGCGCTCACCCATGCCGGTGAAGCGCAACCGGTCGCCGCCAACCCGGCACTGGAAAAGCATGTCATGGCGATCGCCGAAGAGTTGCGCTGCCTGGTGTGTCAGAACCAGACCATTGCCGACTCGAGCGCCCCGCTGGCAGTCGACCTGAAAAATCAGGTGCGCGAAAAGCTCGAGCAAGGTATGTCGGACAAAGACATTCTCGACTACATGGTGCAGCGCTACGGCGATTTTGTGCTGTACCGGCCACCGGTCAAGGTCACCACCTGGCTGCTCTGGTTCGGACCTTTTTTATTGCTGATCGGCGGCATTGTGTTTCTCGGCCTGAAGCTGCGCCGTGGCCGTCCGCACGTTGATGCATTGCCGCAAGCCCAAATGCAGCGCGCCTCAGATCTGCTGCGCGCCACTCCCGAGATGAAAGAGACCCAATGACCGTATTTTTGATTGTCGCTGCGCTGTTGCTGGCCGCTGCCCTGCTTTTTGTTTTGCCGACGCTGCTGCGTAAAACGGCTGTTGTAAAGCCCCATGCGTTGCGCGATGAAGTCAATCTGACGGTGCTGCGCGATCAGTTGCGCGAACTCGATGCCGATCTGGCGGCCGGTACCATTAATGCACCGGCCTATGAGAGCGCAAGGCAGGAACTGGAAAGACGCGTGGCCGAAGACGTGCAGCCCGGTGTGGCGAGCACCGGAGCCACAGCGGACAAGCGCTGGACTGCGGTGGGGGTCGGCCTGAGCGTACCGCTCGTTGCCGTGTCGCTGTATTTGTTGCTGGGCTCGCCCGCTGGACTCGACCCGACAAAGGTCACCGCACCGCAGGATCAAGCGCACGCGGTGACCGAGGAGCAGATCATCAACATGATTGGCGCCCTCGCACAGCGCCTGCAGAAGGAACCCGACAATGCGGAAGGCTGGAGCATGCTGGCGCGTTCTTACAATGCACTGGGTCGCTTCGGTGATGCCGCCGATGCCTATGGGCGCCTGGTGAAATTGGTCCCCGGCGACGCCGGTCTGCTGGCCGATTACGCCGACACCTTGGCCATGTCGTTGAACAAAAGCCTGCAAGGCGAGCCAGAAAAACTGATCGCCCGTGCATTGGCCGCCGACCCGAAAAATATCAAGGCGCTGGCCTTGTCCGGCAGTGCCGCATTCGAGCGGCGCGACTATCAAGGTGCCGTTACGCAATGGAAAAAAATTCTGCTGCTGGTGCCGCCGGAGTCTGATATCGCGCGTTCGACCGTGAACAGCATCGGCGAGGCGCAAGCTCAGGCCGGCCAAGCGGCCAGCGCGCAAGCACCGATGGCTGCAGCAGCAAGCGCACCGACAGCGGTGGCTGCTGGGGCCGGCGTCGAAGTTGCAGGGACGGTCGAACTTGACGCTGCCTTGCGCTCCAAGGTTGCCGCTACCGACACCGTCTTTATCTTCGCCCGCGCTGCGCAGGGTCCGCGTTTCCCCTTGGCGGTCTTGCGCAAGCAGGTGAAAGATCTGCCGGTGAGCTTTGTGCTCGATGACAGCATGAGCATGGTTCCCGATGCCAAGCTGTCGGGCTTTCCGATGGTGGTGGTGGGCGCGCGTATTTCGAAGTCGGGTAGTGCCACACCCAGTGCCGGTGACTTCGAGGGCGTGACCGAGCCCGTGCGTCCCGGCGCGAAAGGTCTGAAAATCCGGATCAGTTCGCAGCGTCAATAGACGGCTTGCTAATTTCCGGGTTTTATACTCACAGCCATGCCTCACATTAGCAAAGGTCCTTACCCCATGAACACGCGTATCCTGGCCGCGCTGGCCATCTTTGCCAGTTCGCTTCTTCTTGTTAGCGCCTGCGGACAATCCAGCCCGCCCGAAGCAGACGGCAAAGCACAGCCACTACCCGCCGCACCGCCAGCCCAATCTTCTCCAGCCCAAGCGGCAGCTACAGTGGCCCAAGTGCCGCCAGTTGCAGCACCGGAAGCGGCGGCACCGATTTTCGCTGCGGTCGCACCGCCAGCCGTCGCCCGACTCGCAAAATCCGACAGGCTGGTGATTCAGGGTTTTGCCTCCCCGGTGCCTGCCGCCTGGACACCAACGCAACCGGGCAGCGCCATGCGCGTTGCCCAGTTTGCCTTGCCACCTGCTGGCGGCGCTGAGGCTGGCGAACTTGTTGCATTTTTCTTCCCGAAAGGGCAAGGCGGCAGTCATGACGCGAACATCGAGCGCTGGGCCTCGCAATTTGCCACTGCCGACGGCAAGCCGGTGGCACCAAAAATCAGCACCAGCAAAGGTGGCGACATCGAGGTCACCCTGGTGGAGCTACAGGGAAGCTATGCGCGCGGTGTGGGCATGGGACCGACTGGTGATGTCAAGCCGGATCAAACGCTCATGACGGCACTGGTGGAGACATCGATTGGCCGTATCACCTTGCAGATGTATGGCCCGAGCAAAACCATATCGCCCCAACGCGACAATTTCATCAAGCTCGCCAAAGGCTTCCGCCCGGCTTAATTGCCATTGCAGCCCTACCATGCCCAAGCTGGTGACGCACCTGCTATAGGGCTGTTCGTCAAGTCGGGTAAGTGCCCGGCAGCAAAATGCCTTTCTCTACCGTATTGATGTTGGTGTGGCCGCAAAACGCCATCGTGATGTCCAGTTCCTTGTGGATGATCTGCAGTGCCTTGGTGACGCCGGCCTCGCCCATGGCGCCCAGGCCATAGACCACGGCGCGGCCGATCATCGTGCCCTTGGCACCCAGCGCCCAGGCCTTGAGCACGTCTTGCCCGGACCGGATGCCGCCGTCCATCCAGACCTCGATCTGCGAACCCACAGCCTCGACGATGGCGGGCAGCGCAGCGATGCTGGAAGGGGCGCCATCGAGCTGGCGCCCGCCGTGGTTGCTGACGATCATGGCATCGGCCCCGCTGGCCACCGCCAGGCGGGCGTCTTCGACGTCCATAATGCCTTTGAGGATGAGCTTGCCGCCCCACAGCTTGCGCACCCATTCGACATCGGCCCACGACAGTCGCGGGTCGAACTGCTCGTTGGTCCATGAGGCCAGCGAACTCATGTTGGTCACCTCTTCGACATGGCCCACCAGGTTGCGGAAGGTGTGTCGGCGCGTGCCCAGCATGCCCAGGCACCAGCGTGGTTTGGTCATCAGGTTGACGATGTTGGACAGGGTCGGCTTGGGCGGCGCGGTGAGTCCATTCTTCAGGTCCTTGTGGCGCTGCCCGATCACCTGCAGGTCGAGTGTCAGCATCAGGGCGCTGCAGCGGGCGGCGCGCGCGCGTTCGATCATGCGCGCCATCGCCTTGCGGTCGCGCATCATGTAGAGCTGGAACCAGAACGGTGCCGTCGTGTTCTCGGCGATGTCTTCAATCGAGCAGATGCTCATCGTGGACAGCGTGAACGGGATGCCGAACTTTTCGGCCGCCCTGGCCGCGTGGATCTCGCCGTCGGCGTGCTGCATGCCGGTCAGGCCGACCGGGGCGATGGCTACCGGCATCTTCACGTCCAAACCCACCATTTGGGTAGCGGTACTGCGGTTTTCCATGTTCACGGCCACGCGCTGGCGCAACTTGATTCTCTGGAAATCGTCCGAATTGGCGCGGTAGGTACTTTCGGTCCACGAGCCGGAGTCGGCGTAGTCGTAGAACATGCGGGGTACACGCTTCTTGGCCAGAACGCGCAGGTCTTCGATGTTGGTGATCACGGGCATGGAGGTCCTAAATAGTTGGGGACAGAGCTGGCTCGCCTTGAATTGTTGGGGACAGAGCTTGTTCACTTCCCCGAAATCGGCACGGGCCGATTTCGCATGTAACTGCGGTCTGTCCCGCAAGCCTTCAGGAAACGGTCTGTACCGCAAATTTTAATCATTTGTCTGCGTGGTAAGGGCTACCCGCTGTGGGTGCTTGAAATTATTTCGGATTAGCGTCTGCTGGGCGGCGGCTTAACGGATTGATGCGGAATCGCTTACACTGCGACCTGCCCGGGGTGCGCTGTGGATGCGCTGAGATGGTCGACCAAACCCGCGAACTTGATCCGGTTCATGCCGGCGTAAGAAGAGCCAGGCTGCAGTCCTATTGCCCTTTGCTCAAATTTTTGGGGTTTCTTGGGCACCGCGCCGTCCTCCCTGTTCGCGTGCTTGATTGACTGTTCTCCGGAGCTGTTTTTCACATCTTCAGGAGACTATAGCGATGAACGCACCCGATAAATTCAGCCAGTTGATGAGCCTCTCGCGCGAGCCTTTGCCGGCTTCACGTAAAATCTACGTGTCTGGCACGCAGCCCGATGTGCGGGTGCCGATGCGTGAAATCATGCAGAGCAACGGCGAGACCATTACGGTGTACGACACCTCCGGCCCCTACACTGATCCGCAGGTCGCGATCGATGTGCGCCAGGGTCTGGCGCCCGTGCGTCATAGCTGGATCGAGGCGCGCGGCGACACCGAGTCCTACACCGGCCGCACCCCCTTTGCGTTGGACGATGGTCAGAAAAACGGCGAGACCGAAATCCTGGCTAATCTGCGCTTGCAGGCGGCCGGTCTGCAGCGCACGCCGCGCCGCGCCAAAGCAGGAGCCAACGTTTCGCAAATGCACTATGCGCGCCGCGGCATCATCACGCCCGAGATGGAATACGTGGCCATCCGCGAGAACCAGAAGCTGGCGTGGATGGAGCAGTACCTGGGCAACGCCGAGCGTGAAAAGCGCCTGGCTGGCAACAGCTTTGGCGCCAGTATTCCGCGAGTGATGACGCCCGAATTTGTGCGCGACGAGGTGGCACGCGGCCGCGCCATCATCCCGGCCAACATCAACCACCCGGAAGTCGAGCCGATGGCGATTGGCCGCAACTTTTTGGTCAAGATCAATGCCAACATTGGCAACTCGGCGGTCACGTCGAGCATTGAAGAAGAGGTCGAAAAACTGGTGTGGTCAACGCGTTGGGGCGCAGACACCGTGATGGACCTGTCGACCGGCCGCAACATCCACACCACGCGCGACTGGATTTTGCGCAACTCGCCGGTGCCGATCGGCACCGTGCCGATTTACCAGGCACTGGAAAAAGTGGGCGGCGTGGCCGAAGACCTGACCTGGGAAATCTTTCGCGACACGCTGATCGAGCAGGCCGAACAGGGCGTGGATTACTTCACGGTGCATGCCGGCGTGCGCCTGGCCTTCATTCACCTCACGGCCAACCGCGTCACCGGCATCGTTTCGCGTGGCGGCTCCATCATGGCCAAGTGGTGCATTTCCCATCACAAAGAGAATTTCATCTACACCCATTTTGATGAAATGACGGAAATTCTGAAAGCCTACGACGTGAGCTACTCGCTGGGCGATGGCCTGCGTCCCGGCTCGGGTGCCGACGCCAACGACGAAGCCCAGTTCGCCGAATTGCGCACCCTGGGTGAACTGACGCAGCAAGCCTGGCAGCAGGATGTGCAGGTGATGATTGAAGGCCCTGGCCACGTGCCCTTGCACATGGTGCAGGCTAACATGACCGAGCAGCTCAAGCACTGCCACGAGGCGCCGTTCTACACGCTGGGGCCCCTGACGACCGATATTGCGCCCGGCTACGACCACATCACCAGTGGCATCGGCGCCGCCATGATCGGCTGGTTCGGCACCGCCATGCTGTGCTACGTGACGCCGAAGGAACACCTGGGTTTGCCGGATCGCGACGACGTGAAAGTTGGCATCATTACCTACAAGATCGCCGCGCATGTAGCCGATGTGGCCAAGGGGCACCCGGGGGTGCGGGCGCGCGATGACGCACTGTCCAGGGCGCGCTTCGAGTTCCGCTGGATGGACCAGTTCAACCTGTCGCTCGACCCCGACACGGCGCGCAGCTTCCACGACGAGACCTTGCCCAAGGACTCGTCCAAGGTGGCGCATTTTTGCTCCATGTGCGGACCGAAGTTCTGCTCCATGCAGATTTCGCAGGAGGTGCGCGAATACGCCAAGACCCGGGGCGTCAGCGATGAACAGGCACTGAGTGTCGGCATGGACGCCAAGTCACAGGAATTCAAGCAGGGCGGCGGGGAAATCTACATCCCGATCAACAAGGCTTGACAAGAGCCATTTGTCATTCCGGCGAAGGCCGGGATCCATGAATCATGGCGCTGAGCAAAGCGCTTGCAACGCAAGCACGGTGCGCCAGTTTCTCGTGGTGGCCGGGACGCCGAGCGCACGCTCGAAAAAGCTGTTATTCAATTTCGTTTTGCCGTACCCGTGCGGACAGTGCAGCAGAACCGCGCTCCCAACGAACACCGCGCGTTCACCAGCGGCAGCGGGAAGTTTCAGCGTCTGGAAAATAGCCGGAGCAACCGGCTGGAAGAGAAAGGTGCAGTGAAACAGCTTCTCTTCGCCGCCGGTCTGCGGCCAGAACGGATTCGAGTTGGCGATTCGATCCAATCCAGCTCTTTTGCCGATAGCACCAGAACTGGAACCTCATGCCCGAAATCCTGCTCGATCCTGGTCTTGATGCTTGCGGCAAGCGTGGCCTCATCGGATGGGTCAGTACGGAAAACGATATTCCCGCCCTGCAAATAGGTTTGAACGTCCCGAAATCCCAAGCCTGAAATGCTGTTTTGCAACGCAGGCATGCGGATGGAATTCTTCCCAGAGACATTGATGCCACGCAGAAGTGCAACGTAGGTTGTCATGGGCATAGCGATTGGAATTTGACCCAAATTTCCCGATTAACCCCTTGCGTATGCAAGGATGGCGCGCTGGACTGGCAAGAGAAGTTCTTTCTGCTGATAGCCCACGAAGCCAGAATATGACGTGGGATCGATGGCAAGCTCCTTGCCGATAGAGAACGGTGGTGTGGGTAACAGGCGGGGATTTCCCAAGCGTGCCAGATGCTCGGAGGTGAGCGACCAAGATGAATCTGCGAAGTCGGAAGGCCATCCGTCGGTGACCAGAACGTCGACTTCGACATCCGGGGCGTCTCGATAGGCAACGTGATCCCCGGATACATGAAAACTGGAATCGCAAAGGTGGTAGAGGTTAAACCCGAGTACGGCCGCGAGTTCGTACCACGACTTGAAAACGTTTGTGGTCGGACCCCAAAGGCCGATTCTCATACGCTCGATTGGACCCATGGCGGACTGAATGTAGTAGGCGTCCGTAAGAACCTCACACGGATGCCCGTCCTGGGACATGGCATTGATGACAGGCCGCTTCGATGTTGAAGCAAACTCAGCGAGGCGCTGATGGTTAGATTCGCGAACGACATACATCGCATAGAAAGGATCGAGGTAGCTTGCCAGGTCGCAAGTGCGTTCGCCGGTTTTCAGAAGGTTGGGCAATTCGGTGTACGACAAGCCAAGATCGCGGAAGGCTTGTATGAATGTCGTACGAGTGCGTATCCCGTTTCCCTCAAATGACCACCCCACGGTCCCATGCATTGTTTGGGGCGTTTCACTTGCGAGCCTCCAGATTGTCCGAATGTCGGATGGCGTGAGATCGACGATGTTGATCAGGTTCATATGGGGCTAACGATGTAGGCCGTACGGTCCGCGGTGTAGTCGGATACATCGCAGAATGGTTGGGGTGATCCCTGCGGTCGGCCCCTGTATGCGGTAGTTTATAAGAAATTCCGGCTTCTAGCCCCCGTGTCACCTGCACAGACAGCTACTGAATTAATAGCAATGAACGCTGGCCGCAATGGAGAAAATCAAGCCCATCAGCCCAACCGCGCTCGATGCCGCGCAATCTGCGCGCGCACCTGCTTTGGCGCCGTGCCACCCAGAATGTCCCGCGCATTGAGCGAGCCGCGTAGACTTAAGCTCTCGTACACGTCTTTCTCAATCTTCGGGTTGAACTGTTGCAAAACCTGTAATGGTAATTCCGACAAATCGACCTGGTGCGAGATGGCGGCTTTCACCGCGTGGGCGACGGTCTCGTGGGCATCGCGGAACGGCAGGCCGCGTCTGACCAGGTAGTCCGCCAGATCGGTGGCGGTGGCGTAGCCTTTGAGCGCGGCGCGCTCCATCGCCTCGGGTTTGACCGTGATGCCGCCCTCCTTCACACCCGTGTTGGGGTTGAGCTGGCCGCCGACCATTTCGGCAAAGATGCGCAGCGTGTCCTTGAGCGTATCGACCGTGTCAAACAGCGGCTCCTTGTCTTCCTGGTTGTCCTTGTTGTAGGCCAGTGGCTGGCCCTTCATCAGGGTGATCAGGCCCATCAGGTGGCCGACCACGCGGCCGGTCTTGCCGCGCGCCAGTTCCGGCACATCGGGGTTTTTCTTTTGCGGCATGATGGAGCTGCCGGTGGTGAAGCGGTCGGCTATTCTGATGAAGCCAAAGTTCTGGCTCATCCACAAAATCAGCTCTTCGCTGAAACGGCTGATGTGCACCATGCACAGCGAGGCGGCAGCGGTGAATTCGATGGCGAAATCGCGGTCGCTCACCGCGTCCAGTGAGTTCTGGCAGACACAAGGCTGGCCTTGGTCATCGACCATGCCCAGGGTTTTGGCCACGCGTTCGCGGTCCAGCGGGTAGCTGGTGCCGGCCAGGGCGGCGGCGCCCAGCGGCAGACGGTTGGTGCGCAAACGCACTTCCGCCATGCGTTCGGCGTCGCGACTGAACATTTCCACATAGGCCAGCATGTGGTGGCCGAAGCTGATGGGTTGCGCCACCTGCAAATGGGTGAAGCCCGGCAGAATCACCTCGACATTCTTCTCGGCCACCTCCAGCAGCGCAATTTGCAAATCGGTGAGTAGTCCGCTGATCAAGTCAATTTCGCCACGCAGCCACAAGCGCACGTCGGTCGCCACCTGGTCGTTGCGTGAGCGCCCGGTGTGCAGGCGTTTGCCTGCGTCACCGGCCAGTTGCGTCAGGCGCGCTTCGATGTTGAAGTGCACGTCCTCCAGATCCAGTTTCCACTCAAATTGGCCGGTGTCAATTTCCGCCGCAATCGCGTTCATGCCGCGCTGAATGGCGCTGTAATCTTCTGCAGTGATGATTTTTTGGTGGCTAAGCATCTCCGCATGGGCCAGGGAGCCGGCGATGTCGGCCTGCCACAGTCGTTTGTCAAAAAACACGCTCGAGGTGTAGCGCTTGACCAAATCGCTCATGGGCTCGGAGAATAGGGCAGACCAGGCAGTGGACTTTTTGTCGAATTGGTTGTGTGACATGGGAATGGGCGTCGGCTTGTGAGGGTCGCGCCAAGGGTTGGGGTTTAGGATTGGGGTGGCAGTAACAGATCATCAATAATCGGGCATGAATCAGGATAAGGTCCCATTTTCAATGAAAGACTCCCAAATTTTATCGGTCTTCCAGGATCTGGCTCCCGCGCCTTCTGCGCCGAGTCCAGCGCGGGTGTTGGTGTTCGACGCCTGCCATGTGGGCGTGGTGCTCAGGGCCGTCCTGTTTGTCGAGGCGGTGGTGGCTGTGGGTGCCATGTTTGGCGCGTCCACCTTCTTTGACTGGTTCACGCGTCTGTCCTTGTTTACGGGGGGCGTCTTACCGGCGACGCTGGCGTGGCTGATAGCAGCTTGCAGTCTCAAGAAGGGGCTGGCGCGCCTGAGCACCACAGCCCAGCAGGGGGCTGGTGTGGGTCTGGGTGCCTTGGCCGGTCTTTATGGTTGTGGCGTGCTGTCCATGGTGGGCTTGCTGGAGCCGGCGCCCTGGCTGGCCAGCGCCTTCAGCGGTGCCCTGTTGTCAGCGGCGTTGGTGGCTGCGCTGGTGTGGCGGTCCCGGGGCAAAACGCCTGCCGCCACGGCGGCTCGTTTGAGTGAATTGCAGTCCCGCATCCGCCCGCATTTTTTGTTCAATACGCTCAACAGTGCCATTGCGCTGGTACGCGCCGAGCCCGCGAAGGCCGAGCTGCTTTTGGAAGATTTGAGCGATTTGTTTCGCCATGCACTGATGGAACAGGGCGAGTTTGTCACCCTGGCCGATGAAATTGCCCTGGCTCAGCGTTATCTGGCCATTGAGCAGGTGCGTTTTGGTGATCGGCTCCAGGTGGAGTGGGCTCTGGACGCGCAAGCGTCTGCGGCCAAATTGCCGCCCTTGCTGTTGCAGCCCCTGGTGGAAAACGCGGTCAGGCACGGCGTGGAGCCCAGTCCCGATGGCGCGCAAATCCGGATATCCACGCAACGGCGTGGCTCCACGGTCGTCATCAAGATCACCAACACCGTGCCTGCCGGTCATGGCGAGCGCGGCAACGGGCTGGCGCTGGACAATGTGCGTGATCGGCTGAACCTGCTGCACGATGTGCAGGGCCAGTTCCAGAGCGCTCTCAAGGACGGGGTCTTTCAAGTCCGGATCGAGGTGCCGGCATGAACGCCAGGGAGTTGCCATGCGTCTGAAGGTGCTGATCGTCGACGATGAAGCGCTGGCGCGCGCGCGCCTGCGAACCCTGCTGGGGGATTGCACCGCGCCGGCTGCCAGCGTGGCGGCAGAGGCCGCCAACGCGACGCAGGCGGTCGAGTGGCTGCAGCGCCAAAAAGCCGATGTGGCGCTGATTGATATTCACATGCCCGGCGCAGACGGCTTGACCCTGGCGCAGACCCTGCGCACACTGCCCAGTCCGCCCGCTGTGGTGTTCGTGACGGCCTATGCCGAACACGCGGTGCGAGCGTTCGAGTTGGAAGCGGTGGACTATCTGACCAAGCCGGTACGGCTCGAACGTTTGCAAGCGGCGCTACAAAAAGTAGAACGATTAATGCAATCGAGTCGGGGGCTGGAGTCCGATTTACCTGAGGAAGTGTTGATCATTCAGGATCGTGGTCGGACCGAGCGGGTGCCCCTGTCACAAGTCTTGTACCTCAAGGCCGAGCTCAAATACATCACCGTGCGCACCGCCGCCAAGAGCTACATCCTGGAGGGTTCCTTGAGTGAGTTGGAGGAAAAGTACCCAACTCGGTTCATGCGCATCCACCGCAATGCCCTGGTTGCCAGGCACGCGGTGCGGGCGCTGGAAAAACACCACGATCCGCAAGAGGGCGAAGGCTGGGCGGTGCGACTCAACAGTCTTGATGAATTGCTGTTGGTGTCGCGTCGGCAATTGGCGGCGGTGCGGGAACTGGTGGCGGGATAAACCGGGCGTTATAAATTTATTTAAATTTAGCTGTTTGCGCTTTTCCAATGGAGACTTGGTTTGTTTCCCCCACTCACTCCCCCCCGCCCCTCTCCCGCCCCGCCGGGCGGAAGAGGGGAGCCTGGATTTTGCTTCTGGTTTCTGGCAACGCTTCTACAACGCGAAGGGCGCCACTGCTCCCGCGCGGCAAGACTTCAGGCCAGCGGTCGTAGCAATCTTGACCAGTCTTGCGCATCAGCCGCCCAGCGTCTGCGACGGCTGAGTACGAAGCCGACGCTCGCTAGTTTTGTCCCCCTCCCCGGCCGTCGCAGACGCCGGGCAGCGAACGTACCTAATCATCAAAAACACCCCTACGACCGGCTCCCTGCGATCTTGCCCATCAAAAACAGTCGCGACTGCTCCCTGTAATTCCGTTGTCGGCGCGCGCGGTCAAATGAGACTCCCCCTTTCCACCCCGGCGGGGGTGGAAAGGGGGCTGGGGGGATAGGGGGGGAACTCTCCGGGGGGAGTGAGTGGGGGAAACAAACCAAACCAAATCAAAGTAAAAAGAAGCAAGTCTCCCAACCCAAAAAATCCTAACCCGTGTTTCTCAGCCCGGCCGCAATCCCGTTGATCGAGATGTGGATGCCGCGCTGTATGCGTTCGTCGGTCTGACCGGCCCGGAAGCGGCGCACCAGTTCCACCTGCAGGTGATGCAGGGGATCGATGTAGGGAAAGCGATGGCGCATGGAGCGTTGCAGGGCCGCGTTGTTGGCCAGTCGCTGCTTGTCACCGGTGATCATGCCCAGCGCAGCGGCTGTCCGGTGCCATTCGGCCTCGATGGTCGTGAAGATTTTTTTGCGCAGGCGGGCGTCTCCCACCAGCTCGGCATAGCGCGACGCCAGCGCCAGATCGCTTTTGGCCATCACCATGTCCATGTTGGAGAGGAGCGTTCTGAAAAACGGCCACTGCTTGTACATCTGCTGCAGCAGGGCCAGGCGATCTTTATGGTCGGTTCGGGCTGAACCTGTCGAAACCTTTGGCAGCCCTTCGACCGGCTCAGGGCGAACGGGTTGGAGGAACAGCTCGACCGCAGAACCAAAACCGTACCAACCCGGCAGCGTCAGACGGCACTGGCCCCAGCTAAAGCCCCACGGAATGGCCCGCAGGTCTTCAATGCGTGGGTCGCGGTTCGCCGCTGGGCCGCCCCAAGGCGAAACAGCCCCCTCGGGGGGCAGCGAGGACACGTCAGTGCCGAGCGTGGGGGCAAGTTTAGCCGCTGGGCCACCCCGAGGCGAAACAGCCTCTAGGGGGGGCAGCGAGGATACGCCAGTGCCGAGCGTGGGGGTCGGGTAACGGGAAGCGGGGCGTGAGCCAATGTTGAGCTCCGCAATCTCGCGGATCGGTGTCGATTCAAAAAAATACGCGTCAAATCCGGGGGTCTCGTACACCAACTTGCGGTAGACCGCCATGCTGCTCTGGGACAGCTCAGCGGCGGCCAGCAAAAATGGTTGGGTCGCCGGTTTGGTGGGCTGCAACAGCGTGGCTTCCAGCGTGGCGGCCACCAGCGTTTCCAGGTTGCGGCGGCCAATCTCGGGGTTGGCGTATTTGGAGCCGATGACCTCGCCCTGTTCGGTCAGGCGAATCTGTCCGCGCACGGTGCCGGGGGGTTGCGCCAGGATGGCCTGGTAGCTGGGGCCGCCGCCACGGCCGACGGTGCCACCCCGACCATGGAACAACCTGAGTTGAATCGGGTGTGTGCCCTTGGCTTGAGTGTCCTGGGCAAGCTGGTCAAACAGTTCCACCAGGGCAATTTCGGTCCGGTACAACTCCCAGTTGCTGGTGAAGATGCCGCCGTCCTTGTTGCTGTCGGAGTAACCCAGCATGATGTCCTGCTCGGCCCCGCTGCGTTGAGCCAGTTGGGAGACGCCGGGCAGGGCATAAAACTCGCGCATGATGGGCGCTGCATTGCGCAGGTCTTCGATGGTCTCGAACAGCGGCACCACGATCAGGTCGCAGGTGGCGTGGGCATCCAGCGTGCCCTGCAGCAAGCCCACCTCTTTTTGCAGCAACAGCACCTCCAGCAAGTCGCTCACCGTTTCGGTATGGCTGATGATGTAGTGGCGGATGGCTTGTGCGCCAAGGCGCTCGCGCATGACCTTGGCGGCCTCAAATATGGCGAGTTCACTCTGGGCGAGGACCGAGTAGCTTGTGCCCATCACGCGCAAGGGACGGGCATCGTTCAGTAACTTGACCAGCAGACTGCGTTTGGCCATTTCACCCAAGCGTTCATAACCCGATTCAATGCGCGCAACAGTCAGCAACTCGGCCACCACGGCTTCATGTTGGTCGGAGCTTTGGCGCAAATCCACGGTCGCCAGATGAAAGCCGAATACCTCAACCGCCCGAATCAGTGGGTGCAGACGTTGCGCCACCAGCGCGGCACCATGGTGGGCCAGCAGAGAGGCCTCGATGGTGCGCAGGTCTGACAGAAACTCTTCTGCTGATCGGTAGGCGTTTTGCGGTGCGACGGCATGGCGTGCGGCGTCGCCGCCGGTCAGATCTTTGAGTGCGGCGGCCAGTCGGGCGTAGATGCCAATCAGGGCCCGTCGGTAAGGTTCGTCCTTGCGGTGCTCGTTGCTGTCGGGTGATCGGTCAGCCAGTGCCTGCATGTCAGGCAGGCAGTCCACCAGCATGGCCGAGAGTGACAATTCACTGCCCAGGTAGTGCACTTCAGTGAGGTAGTGACGCAGCGCCACTTCAGCCTGGCGGCGCAGGGCGTCGATCAGCGTTTGCGCGTTCACGTTGGGATTGCCGTCACGGTCGCCACCAATCCACTGGCCCATGCGCAGAAAGCTGTGCACCGGGTGCTGGCCCAGTTCGCGTTCCAGATCGGCATAGAGCTTGGGAATTTCACGCAGAAAAGTGGTTTCGTAATAGCTCAAGGCGTTCTCGACCTCGTCGGCGACGGTGAGTTTGGTGAAGCGCAAGAGCCGGGTTTGCCAGAGCTGCAAGACGCGGGCACGCATCTGTTCCTCGTTCGATCTGAGTTCGCGCGGTGTCAGTGCGTCTTTGCGCGAGTTGACGCAGGCGGCCTTGACTTTGATGTCGTCGCGGGCGTTAAGCAACTGGGCGATGTCACGCTCGGCGTCCAGAATGCTTTTGCGCTGGACTTCGGTGGGGTGGGCGGTGAGCACCGGGGACAGATAGCTGTTGGCCAGCGTTTCAGCTATTGTTTTAGGCGCAATGCCGGCCCAGCGCAAGCGGGACAGGGCCACTTCGATGCTGCCTTCCTGGGTGTCGCCAGCGCGCTCATGGATGGCCCGGCGGCGAATGTGATGCCGGTCTTCCGCCAGATTGGCCAGGTGGCTGAAATAGGTGAAGGCCCGAATCACGCTGACTGCTCTGTCGCCGCTCAACCCCTTGAGCAGCTTTTTGAGCGCCTTGTCGGCTTCATGATCTGCATCACGTCGAAACGCCACCGACAGCTTGCGTATTTGCTCGATCAACTCGAACGCCGCGACACCCTCCTGCTCGCGGATCACATCACCCAGAATTCGACCCAGAAGCCGGATGTCCTCCACCAGCGGGCGTTCGTTGTCTTTGCTGCGCACAGGGGGCGCCAATTTTGGAACTTGGATCATGGCGTTTTTAAAAGGAAATTGCTCAAGATGGCAACCCGGGCCATGCTAGCATCTTACGTTCACCCAAGATCACAAAAAAGTTACAACTTAGAGCCAGAGCGTATGAGCAGTTTGACGATAGCAACACGAGAGAGTCGCCTCGCCATGTGGCAGGCCCAGCATGTCAAGGCGCTGCTGGAACAGCGCGGGCATCAAGTGAGCCTGCTCGGCATGACCACCCAGGGTGACCAGATTCTGGACCGCTCCCTGAGCAAGGTGGGCGGCAAGGGCCTGTTTGTGAAAGAACTGGAAGTGGCACTGGAAGAAGGTCGGGCTGACCTGGCCGTGCATTCTCTCAAAGACGTGCCGATGGAGCTGCCTGAAGGGTTTGTTCTCGCGTGCGTGATGGAACGGGAAGACCCGCGCGATGCTTTTGTCTCCAAGCAATTTGCTAAGCTGACCAGTCTGCCGCAGGGTGCCGTCGTCGGTACCTCCAGCCTGCGACGCATGGCCCTGCTGCGGGCCTTGCGCCCGGACCTCAAAATTGAGCCCTTGCGTGGCAACCTGGATACGCGACTGCGCAAGCTCGATGACGGGCTTTATGACGCCATCGTGCTGGCGGCCGCCGGACTCAAGCGGCTGGGTCTGGGCCAGCGAATTTGTGACATTTTTGAGCCGCACGCGATGTTGCCTGCCGCCGGGCAAGGCGCGCTGGGGATTGAGGTTCGCACCAACCGTCAGGAGGTGATCGATGCCCTGGCACCGCTGGCGCACCACACCACCTGGCTGGCGGTGGCGGCCGAGCGGGCGGTGAGCCGGGCGATGGGCGGGAGCTGCTCCATGCCTTTGGCCGCGTTTGCCACACTCAGCGCGAATACGCTGACCCTCGATGCGGCCTGGGGCGACCCCGAGGGCGTGCTGGAGCTGGTGTGCGTGCGGATGAGCGCGCCCGTCACCGATCTGGCCGACGCTGCCGCGCTGGGGGTGCGGGTGGCGGCCGATTTGCGGGCTGGTGTGGCTGCCAAAGGGGGCTCAGTCCTGACGCCAGGTGAGCCGCAGGGTCGTGCCTGACCATGCGGGTCATCGTTACCCGCCCAGAGCGCGATGCGCAACGATGGGCGCTTGATTTGTCAGCGTTCGGCCTTGATGCAGTGGCGCTACCACTGATCCAAGTGGGCCCGGTGGCCGACCCGGCCGACCTGGTGCAGGCGTGGCAGCATCTGGCCGACTATGTCGGTGTGATGTTTGTCAGTGGCAATGCGGTAGCGCATTTTTTTGCATCAAAACCGCTGTTAGCCCCTGAATTCATGCTGATGTCTGCCATTCAAACAAGGGCGTGGGCGACCGGTCCCGGCACGGCCCGGGCTTTGTTGCGTGCGGGCCTTGCACCTGAGCGGATTGATGTCCCGGCGCCTGACACCGCTCAATTCGATTCCGAAGCCTTGTGGCAGGTGGTAGCCGTGCAGGTGCGAGCGGGCGCGCGGGTGCTGATCGTGCGGGGTGGCGACCCGCCCGGTCGCGGTGGCGCGGGGCAAGGTTCTGGGCGTGAGTGGTTCGCCAATCGAGTCGCCCAAGCGGGTGGCCGGGCCGAGTTTGTGCTGGCCTACCAGCGCTGTACACCTCAATTCAGCACCCATCAAGACCAGTTGGCGCGCCAGGCCGCCACCGACGGGTCGGTTTGGCTGTTCAGCAGCACGGAAGCGGTGGCCAATCTGAGGGCCTGGCTGCCCGGGCAAAGCTGGGTCCAAGCGCGCGCGCTGGCGACCCACCCGCGTATTGCAGAGGCAGCGAAAAAGGCCGGTTTTGGTGTTGTTGGTGAGTCACGCCCGACGCTGCCCGACGTGGTGGCTTCGCTAAACCTTGTGGGACAGACCGCATCCTGAGATTTTGCGGGACAGACCGCAGCTACGCGAAGCGAGCAAGCTCTGTCCTCAACATCTCAAGGCGAACAAGCTCTGTCCCCAACACTTTAAAATGATGCAATGAACTCCGATCCCAACCCCGAAATCGCTGCCCGCACGGGCGGGGATGCCTTCCGGGAGGAACCGGCAGTACCCGCAACTGCGGACGTCCAGGCCGACCCTGCCACGCCAAAGACCGTGCCGCGCGGGGTCATCATGAGTCTGGCTGTGGTGGCGCTGGCCGCCTTGCTGACCAGTGGTCTTCTGTGGCAGAAACTCTCATCCATCCAAGAACAACTGGCACGCCAGAGTGCCGACACCGGCGCCCAGTCGCTGGAGGCCCGTGCCACTGCCAAACAGGCGCAGGAGCTGGCGCGCGAAACGGCGGCGCGGGTGGCTGTTTACGAGGCTCGCTTGAGCGAGGTCGCCCTGCAACGAACGCAGCTTGAAGAGCTGATGCAAAGTCTATCGCGTTCACGCGATGAAAACCTGGTGGTTGACATTGAATCGGCGATTCGTCTGGCACAGCAGCAGGCCCAGCTCACCGGCAGTGTCGAGCCCTTGCTGGCGGCTTTGAGAAGTGCCGAGCAACGGGTGGCGCGAGCGGCACAACCCCGACTGACGCCCCTGCAGCGGGCCATCGCACGGGACATTGACCGTATCAAATCGGCTGCCGTCAGCGATACACCGGGACTTCTGGTGAAGCTGGATGAACTGGTGCGCCTGGCCGATGAGCTTGTGCTGGCCAATGCGGTGGCGTCGGCGCCTGCCACGGCCTCAATCAAGCGCCAGGGTACGGATGCCGTGCCCGTGTGGTGGCAACGCAGTTTGCAGGTGGTGTTTGACGAGGCGCGCGGACTGCTGCGGGTCAGCCGCATCGAACAGCCTGAGGCGGCTCTGCTGTCGCCGGAACAGTCTTTTTTCTTGCGGGAAAACTTCAAGCTCAAGTTGCTCAACGCCCGGCTCGGGCTGCTGGCCCGGCAGTTGGAGTCGTCGCGGGCCGATCTGGCGGCGGCCTCACTGTCGCTCAACAAATACTTTGATACGACGTCGCGCAAAACGCAGACCGCCGCTACCTTGTTGCAGCAGGTGCATGCACAGATGAAGACGCTGCAATTGCCGCGCGTGGATGAAACACTCGCCGCCCTCACTACGGCGGCGGCTGGAAGGTAGACATGCGGGCCGCCCTGTGGTTTCTGGCATTGTTTGGCATGGCGGTCGCCATCGCGCTTTTTGCCGGCAATAACCAGGGCACCATCACCGTATTCTGGCCACCTTACCGGCTTGATCTGTCTCTCAATCTGGTGCTGCTGCTGCTGGCGCTGTTGTTTTCGACACTGCATGTGGCCTTGCGCGCGCTGGCGGCCCTGTTTGCCATGCCGGGCCACGCGCGTTCCTGGCGCATCCAGCACCAGGAACGCGCAATGCATGTCGCTTTGCTGGACGCCCTCTCGCATTTGGTGGCTGGGCGCTTTATCCGGGCCAGAAAAGCTGCTGAGGTGGTGCTGGCGCGGGAGAGCGCCATGACGCGCAGTGGTGAAACACTGGTCTATTCGGGGCGCCTGCGCGCCCTATCGCACCTGCTGGCCGCGGAAAGTGCCCAGGCGCTGCAGGACAAAGCGGCGCGTGAGGCGCATTTTCGCCAGGCGCTGGAACAGGCTTCGCGGCGCGATGCGCAGGAAACCCGCGAGGGGGTGCAGTTGCGCGCGGCCCGCTGGGCACTGGAAGACCGCGATGCCGAAGGCGCCCTTCAATGGCTCGATAAACTGCCTCAAGGGGCCTCCCGGCGAACCATCGCCTTGCGTTTGCGCTTGAGGGCCGCGCGCATGGCGCACCAGCCGCTGCTGGCACTGGAGACCGCACGTCTTTTGACCAAGCATCGCGCTTTTTCCGAAGTGGCCGCGCAGGGAATTTTACGTGTCCTGGCGCTGGAACTGGTTTTGACAGCGCACGACCCGGACCAGTTGCAAACTGTGTGGAAGCAGCTCGATACGGCCGAGCACGGGATGCCTGAAGTTGTCATTGAAGCCGCTCAAAGGATGTTCAAGCTGGGCGGCGATGTCGAGGTCGCCCGTACCTGGTTGCTGCCGGTCTGGGAGCGTATGGTGGCGCAATCGGGGGTTTTGACGGAGGTGCAACGCATCAGTCTCATTCGGATTTTGGAAAGTGGTTTTGCGCTGGCATCCGGTGCACCAGAAGCCGCCTGGCTGACCCGGATCGAGCAAGCACAGATGGCCAATCCAGGCGACTCGGCCTTGCAGTATCTCGCCGGAATCACCTGCATGCGACTTCAGTTGTGGGGCAAAGCGCAGCAGCTTTTGAAGCAGTCACTGTCGGGCTTGCAGGACGCAGGGCTGGAGCGAAATGTCTGGCAGGCACTGGCCGAGTTGGCCGAGCGCAGGGGTGATGTTGCCGCTTCGACGCAAGCCTGGCAAAACGCGGCAAAGGCGGCAACAACGTAACTCGCTTGAGATCCAGGGCTGAGGCTGGACCTGTGCGTACTTTGGTCTCTTTTGAGCGGGATTGATGGGCATAAAAAAGGGCACTTCACGTGCCCTTTTTTGCAGTTCCACGGGAGGGTAATTGCTTGACTTACTGAAGCGCCTCGAAAGGTAGCGTCATGTTGCGCAAATCGCGTTTGGTTTCTACCAGAACCAGCGGACCATCCTCCATTTGCGCCACTGCAGGCCGTTCGCGCGGTACGTGAATTGCCTTGGGCTCCGCGGCTATGGCCGCTTGGACTGCCGCAATTTTTTCAGCGTTCGAGTTCACCCAGCTTAAGCCGGAACTCTGGGCCACCTGGGCCAGTTCGACCAGGGGCAGAGAAAATGGCTGTAGTTTGGGCATGCCAGTTGCGGCGGCAACCGGGGCAACTGCAGGTGTCGGGGCAGGTTTCGGGGTGGCAGGGGCTTGCGGCAAGGATGTCGCTGCCGGCAGCTCGAAAACAGGGGCCACGGGGGCCGTGACTGCATCCGTTGCGGGTGCTTCAGTGTTTGTGGTGAAGTAGGATCGGCGGGGTTCGGCAGCCGCATCTTCAGGCAAAGACTGACTGTCACGCGCGGGCTGTTGCTGGCGCTCACCTTGCTCTGCGCGCTCACTGCGGGGGCCACGATCACGGCTATAACGATCGCGCGGGTTTTTTTCGCGTGTCTCTGCGCCTTCCGGACGTGCTGCCGATTCACTAGCGCCATGGCCATGGTGGGTGCTTGCTACAACATCGTGCCCGGAGGGTGCTGAGCGATCGACCGGGGTGATTGCCACGGTGTCCCCGTTGCTGCGGGTGACGTCTGCGTTGGAGGTGTCGGTGCGGGCGCTTTCGTCCGGGCGACGGTTACGATCGGGTCGGCGCTCACCCCGGCTATTGCGCTCAGCACGCTCTGAATTGCGGGGTGGGCGGTCTTGCCCTTGTTCAGTTCTTGGGGCATCCTGGCCTGGCCCACTCAGCGGTGCCTGCACGATGCGGGTGCCAGTGTCCATCGTGACGGGTTTGCCTTCGGTATCAAAACGCTCGCGCGGGCCCTGAGCCGAACGGTCACCGCGACCGCCTCTGCCGCCACGACCATCACCCCGGCCACGGCCACCACGGCCACCACGGCCTTCGTCGCGACCCTCACTACGGCCTTCGCCACGCGGCTCATTGCGATGGGCTCCATCACGGCCACCGCGACCCTCATGCTTGTCGTCTTTGCTGACTTGCGCCTCGGGTTTGGCGTGTGGCGCTGGCGCAGGGGTAAACAACTGTTTAACCCAGCCAAAGAACCCATTTTCTGCTGGCGCAGGCGCGGTCGCAGCCGGGACAGGCCTTGGCGTCGTGCGTGCTGCGGTCGCTACCGGTTTTGCCGACTCGGGTTTGGGGACTGCGACGGGCGCCGGCGCATCGGGTAACACGCCCTTGATGATCGGAGACTGCTTGTTGGTTGGCTCCTGCGAGCGACGCGTCACCGCGGTGGGGTCTTCTATGTCCTCCGCCATTTTGTAGCTGGCTTCGATGTTGTCCAGACGCGGGTCGTCGTGCTTGAGGCGCTCGAGCTTGTAGTTCGGGGTTTCCAGCGTCTTGTTGGGCACCATCAGCACGTTGATGCGCTGCTTGAGTTCGATCTTGGCGATCTCGGTGCGCTTTTCGTTGAGCAGGAAGGATGCGACTTCGACCGGAACCTGGCACAGCACCGACGCCGTGTTGTCTTTCAGCGACTCTTCCTGAATGATGCGCAAAATTTGCAGCGCACTGGACTCGGTGTCGCGGATATGGCCGGAGCCGCCGCAACGCGGGCAGGGGATGGAAGCACCTTCGCTCAAAGCGGGACGCAGGCGTTGGCGGCTCATTTCCATCAGGCCAAATTTGCTGATGGTGCCGAACTGCACACGGGCACGGTCTTGCCGCAGTGCGTCACGCAGGCGGGTTTCGACGTCGCGGCGGTTGCGGCTTTCTTCCATGTCGATGAAGTCGATCACGATCAGGCCGCCCAGGTCGCGCAGACGCATCTGGCGCGCCACTTCGTCCGCAGCTTCCAGATTGGTGCGGGTCGCTGTTTCTTCGATGTCGCCGCCCTTGATGGCGCGCGCCGAGTTCACGTCTACTGAAACCAGTGCTTCGGTATGGTCAATCACGATCGCGCCGCCGCTGGGCAACTGCACGGTGCGGGCGTAAGCCGATTCGATCTGGTGCTCGATCTGAAAACGGCTGAACAGTGGCGCGTCGTCGCGATAGCGTTTGACACGGGCAGCGTGTTCAGGCATCACATGGGCCATGAACTGCTGGGCCTGTTCGTACACGTCGTCGGTGTCGATCAGGATGTCGCCGATGTCGTTGCTGAAATAATCGCGGATGGCGCGAATCACCAGCGACGATTCCTGATAAATCAGGTAAGCGCCCTTGCCACCCTTGGCGGCGCCGTCAATCGCGCTCCACAGTTTGAGCAGGTAGTTCAGATCCCATTGCAGTTCCGGCGCGCTGCGGCCAATGCCGGCGGTGCGCGCAATGATGCTCATGCCGTTGGGGTATTCGAGCTGGTCCAGTGCCTCCTTGAGATCGGCCCGGTCTTCGCCTTCGATCCGGCGCGAGACACCGCCACCGCGCGGGTTGTTGGGCATCAGCACCACGTAGCGTCCCGCCAGGGAGACGAAAGTGGTTAGCGCTGCGCCCTTGTTGCCGCGTTCTTCTTTTTCCACCTGCACCAGCAGTTCCTGGCCTTCGCGAATGGCGTCCTGGATGCGGGCCTGGCTGACCGAAACACCTTGTTGGAAATACTGTTTAGAGATTTCCTTGAACGGCAGAAAACCGTGGCGGTCTTCGCCGTAGTCGACAAAACAAGCTTCCAGCGACGGCTCGACGCGCGTGACGACGGCCTTGTAGATATTGCCCTTGCGCTGTTCGCGCCCTTCAATTTCAATTTCGTAGTCGAGCAGTTTTTGTCCGTCGACGATCGCCAGGCGGCGTTCCTCAGCCTGCGTGGCGTTAATCAGCATCCGTTTCATGGCTAGTATTCCTTCAATTCAAATAACAAACATGCTCTTGACGAGCCTTTGATACCAGAACTGACGCTTTGAATTGAGGAGGAACTGCCGGAGAACAGAGACTCAAACGATGAGTCCAAGTGTAGGCGCGTGGAGGGGAGCGAGTCGCTTGGGTTGTGGGTATGCTATTAAATTAATAGCTGGTTGCGCCCGTCGTGCGGGCGCAGATGGCCGATCCATGCCAAAAAACGGGGCGAAAACGCACCGCAGGCAATTATCAATCAGGCTCATTAACACAAACATCTCGCTTCATTCCGTTCACAGACAGGCTGTCTGTGAACTTGGGGTATTCCGTATCAGTGTTTCAAGGCGTCGTCTTGACCGTTTATTTTGCAGGCCACCGCAAGCATCTGGCTTGCGATTTGCGTGCATTGGCAAACGGCGGTATCGACCTGCTAGTGGGGCTGGTGATGGTGGGTGGACTAAACTCCACGTAACTGCAAGTTAACCTCCAGTTAAATCAACCACTTACAGCGCATCGCTAGTGAAACACATTATAGGGGGCAATCCAGCCCCGCAGGTGCCACAGGTCAAAACCCTACTCGTAGATGAAGATTCTGCGGGTCAACGACTGGACAATTTCCTGATGCGTCATCTCAAGGGCGTACCCAAAACCCACGTTTACCGCATCATCCGCAGTGGTGAAGTCAGGGTCAACAAAGGCCGGGCGTCCGCTGATTCCCGGGTGGCGGCGGGCGATACCGTGCGCCTGCCACCCCTACGCATTTCTGAGCGGGTGGCTGAAAAAACGCAAGCGATGGCAGACAGTGTGGCGCGTGGCGCACCGGCGCGTGAGTTTGCGGTTCTGTTTGAAGATGACTGTTTGCTCGCCATTGACAAACCGGCAGGTGTCGCGGTTCATGGCGGATCGGGTGTCAGTTTTGGTGTGATCGAACAATTGCGCATGGCCAGACCGCAGGTCAAATTTCTGGAACTGGTGCACCGGCTGGACCGGGACACCAGCGGTATTTTGTTAATTGCCAAAAAGAGAAGCGCCCTCAAAAACCTGCAAAACCAGTTTCGCGAACGGGAAACCGGCAAGACTTATCTGGCGCTGGTCGCAGGGCGCTGGCCGGCTAACAAAAAGGTACTGGACAAACCCTTGCACAAATACCTGCTGCCCGACGGCGAGCGCCGCGTCAAGGTGGTGACCAGGGATAATCCAGACGGCATGCCTTCCGTCACCCTGGTGAAAGTCCGGGACGTGATGGTCGCCGGTTTTACTTTGCTCGAAGTCACCATCAAGACCGGGCGCACCCATCAGATCCGCGTTCATCTCGCGAGCGAGGGCTTCCCCATTGCAGGCGATGACAAATACGGTGATTTTGAGCTGAACAAGGCGCTGCTGCGGCCTGGGGCATCGCCCTCCCTCAAGCGCATGTACCTGCACGCGTGGCGCTTGCAGTTCAATCATCCGGCCAGCGGCGAACGCGTGGAATTGCTGGCCCCTTTACCCTCTGCTCTGGAAGCGTTTTCTACCCATGCTGCCCCCACCCCATCCTGATTTGCCAACATCCCGGCAGTTTGACTTGATTGCCTTTGACTGGGACGGCACGCTGTTTGATTCCACTGCCATCATCACGCGCTGCATTCAGAGCGCGGTGCGTGACGTGGGCGGCGCCGTGCCGAGTGACCGGGATGCGGCCTATGTCATCGGGATGGGCTTGATGCAGGCGCTGGCGCACGCTGCACCCGATGTGCCCGCAGACAAATATCCCGAGCTCGGTGCGCGTTACCGTCACCATTACATCGCCCACCAGAACGACATCAGCCTGTTTGATGGAGTTTTGCTCATGCTGGCGGATTTGAAAGCACGCCAGCACGTGCTGACGGTGGCCACGGGAAAAAACCGGCATGGTCTGGATCAAGTCCTGCAGGCGGTGGAACTCCAGGGCATGTTCGATGGTTCGCGCACGGCGGATGAAACGGCCGGCAAGCCGGATCCACGCATGTTGCAGGAGTTGATGCGCGAGTTTGGTGTGAACCCCGCGCGCACGTTGATGATTGGCGACACCACGCATGACTTGCAAATGGCGCTCAACGCCGGGTGTCCCAGTGTGGGTGTGAGCTACGGCGCGCACGAACCCGACGCGTTCCCGGCCCTGAAGCCCCGCTACGTGGCCCATTCCGTGCGCGACCTGCACGACTGGCTGCTGGTCAACGCCTGAAAGGCATGAGCCCCAGCATGACGCAGACAATTCCCCTGTGCAACTCGGCCGATCTGGTCAATAGCGCCGAAGCCGTAGCGTTTGACGTGCTCTATCACGGCCAGGATTGCCGCGCTTTTGCCATTCGTTACCAGGACCAGGTGCATGCTTACCTGAACCGTTGCGCCCATGTGCCGATGGAGATGGATTACCTGGTGGACCGTTTTTTTGACAGCACTGGCGACTGGCTGATGTGCGCCACGCATGGCGCCACTTATCAGCCGCAGACCGGTGCCTGCCGCAGTGGCCCCTGTCTGGGTGGCTTGATCAAGATTGAGCTGTCCGAGCTGGACGGCGTCGTGCACTGGCATACTGCCCCTAACCTGAAACCCTTAGAGTTTTGAAATGACCGAACCCCTTATTCCCGAAAAATCCCCCGAGCAATTCGGTCCAACGCCTGCACCAGATTTCACATCAAATCAGACTGCATCCCCTGTCAATAGTGAGAAGTTCGCTGCAAAAAACGGAGCAAAAGAGGGGCACTCCGAGGGCCCGGGCTGGGAGCGCGCCACACTGGAAAAACTGGCCTTTGCCGCGCTCAATGAGCAGCGGCTGGCACGCCGCTGGCGTACTTTTGTGCGCTTGTCCTGGCTGGTTTTTTTTGTTCTTCTGGTCTGGTTTGTGATGAGTCGCAGTGGTGTTTCCAAGGACGCATCGACGCCGCACACCGCAGTGGTGGAGATCAAGGGTGAGATAGCCTCCGGGGCAGAAGCCAGCGCAGAACTGATTGTGGCCGCCTTGCGCGGCGCGTTTGAAGACGAAGGCGCGCAGGCAGTGGTCCTGCTGATCAACTCTCCGGGCGGCAGCCCGGTACAGGCCGGCATCATTAACGACGAGATCAAACGTCTCAAGGTCAAACACAAGAAGCCAGTGTATGCCGTGGTCGAAGAGTACTGTGCTTCCGCAGCCTATTACATCGCGGTGGCGGCTGACAAGATTTTTGTCGACAAGGCCAGCATTGTGGGTAGCATCGGCGTGCTGATGGACGGTTTTGGCTTTACCGGCCTGATGGATAAACTGGGTGTGGAGCGTCGTCTCATGACGGCGGGCGAAAACAAAGGTTTTCTGGACCCCTTCAGCCCGCAAACCGAGAAACAGCGGGTTTTTGCACAGACCATGCTGGACCAGATTCACAGGCAGTTCATCGCCGTGGTCAAGGCCGGTCGTGGCACCCGGCTGAAGGAAACACCCGAGACTTTCAGCGGCCTGTTCTGGAGCGGTCAGCAGGCGATTGAACTCGGACTGGCTGACCAGTTGGGCAACCTTGACTTTGTGGCGCGTGAAGTGGTCAAGGCCGAAGAAATCATCGACTACACCCGCCGTGACAATGTGGCGGAGCGATTGGCCAAGCGTTTTGGTGCGTCTATTGGCGAAGGCGCGGTGCGCGCCATCAAGTCGATTCCTGCACTGCGATAAACAGTTTCATCGTCCCAGAGCAAACACCGCCGGAGTCGAGTTGTCCAGGGGTGAGGTCTTCTGCCGCCAGTTTTTGATGCTGTCGCTGCGGCAGACACCCCGACTCAGGGTGAGCCCGCTGCACACGGCCAGCCGGGTGTTGTGTTGCAACGTTTGCAGCAGCGTCTGCAGCATGGCGGCATTGCGATAGGGCGTTTCAATGAAGAGCTGGGTCTGCCCGGTTTTCAGCGCCAATGACTCCAGTTCCCGGACGCGCTGGGCACGTTCTGTGGCGTCTTGCGGCAGGTAACCCGCAAACGCAAAATTCTGGCCATTGAGCCCGCTGGCGGCCAGCGCCAGCAAAAGCGAGACCGGGCCGGTCAGGGGAATCACCTCAATCCCCATATCATGGGCCGCGCGTACCACTGATGAGCCTGGGTCGGCCACGGCGGGCATGCCGGCTTCGCTGACCAGTCCCACGTCATGTCCGTCCAGTGCTGGAGTCAGCAAATGGCGAGCGTCAAAGTTGCCCGTGTGATCTCCTTTTTTATGCACTTCGCGTGGCAGCTCCTGAAGATTCAGTGCCTGGAGTGGACTGCGCAGGGGAGCGATTTCATTCACGCGTTTAAGGTAAGCGCGCGCCGATTTGGCGTTTTCGCAGACCCAATACTGCAATCTTGACGCCACGCTCAAGGTGCCCCAGGGCATCGTGTTTTGAAGGTCCATCTCGCTGTCGCAGCCGAAATCAAGAGGAGCTGGAATCAGGTAAAGACGGCCGCTTGGGGCCTGCGCGGAGTTTTGGGGTGTTGATGTTATGGTCATAGCACTCTGATGCCGGCGGCTTGAATCATGCGGCAGGTGCGGATCAGCGGCAGGCCCACCAGCGCGGTTGGGTCATCGTTGTCAATGGCCTCCAGCAAAGCAATGCCAAGACCTTCGCTTTTGGCGCTGCCGGCGCAGTCGTAAGGCGCCTCCGCGCGCAGGTAGGTTTCGATCTCATAGTCTGTGAGTTGGCGAAACTTCACGTTGACCTGGGCCAGATCCATCTGCGCAAACCCGGTCTCAAGACACACCACCGCCACCGCCGTCTGGAAAATAACGGTTTTCCCGCGCATTTGTTGCAACTGTGCGACGGCGTGCGCGTGGTTGCCCGGCTTGCCCAGGGCTTGGCCGTCCAGATCGGCCACCTGGTCCGAGCCAATCACCACGCAGGCTGGAAATTGCGCGGCCACGGCACGCGCCTTGGCCATCGCCAGCCGACAGGCCAGTTGCTTCGGCGTTTCAGTGGCCTGCGGTGTTTCGTCGACGTCGGGTGCGGCGACTTCAAACGGAATGCGCAGTCGCTTGAGCAGTTCACGGCGGTAGGGCGAGGTCGAGCCCAGGACGAGTTTTCGGTGAGTAGGTTCAGACATAGCGTGATTCTCTTACACTGCGGGCATGAAACAAGAGTCTATTACCCCCCGTCTGGACGTTAAGGCGTTTGCGCAGTCTGCCAGTGCCATCGCCGGCCATGATTTGCTATCGAAATACGAGCGTTTGATGCAGGAAACAAAAGGGCTAGGGGCTGAAAGCGTACTTAACTGGTCAGCGCACGGGGAGGTTCGGGTCGATCAAGCGGGCGCCGAGCAGGTCTGGCTGCATTTGACGGTGGATGCCAGTTTGCCCTTGACGTGCCAGCGCTGCCTGAGTCTGGTGGACATCGCGGTGGCCGCGCGCCGGTCTTTCCGTTTTGTTGACAGCGAAGAAGCGGCCGAGGCGCAGGACGCGGAGGCGGAGGAGGACGTGCTGGCCCTGAGCCTGGACTTCTTCAACTTGCCTGGCCTGATCGAAGACGAGGTGCTGATGGCCTTGCCGGTGGTGCCACGTCATGAAGAGTGCCCAGTTGAGGTCAAGCTGGCAGCGGTGGACCCGGGTTTTGACACTGCATTGATTGAAAAACGCAATCCTTTCGCGGTGTTGGCCAAGCTGCAGGGCTGCAAATCCGCTTAAAGCGGCGTGATACGCTATAATGGAAGGCTTCGCGCGGAGTGAAAAGCCGCGTGTTCCACTAACCCAAGATGTTGCGGTCTTCGCAACCTACACGTCAAGGAGCAGATCATGGCTGTCCAACAGAATAAAAAATCACCTTCCAAGCGCGGTATGCACCGTTCGCACAATGCGCTGGTCGTGCCCGGCATTGCGCTTGAGTCCACCACGGGTGAAACCCATCTGCGTCACCATATCAGCCCCAATGGCTTTTACCGTGGCCGTCAAGTGCTCAAGACCAAGTCTGAAGCTTGATCGTTCTCATTAAGCCAAGGCCCGAGGCTACCGTGTTTGTAGCGTCGGGCCTTTGTTTTGATGCTTCCGGTACCCGCTTGCCACTTGTTTGCTTGCACTATTTCCCATGATCACTATCGCTGTCGACTGCATGGGAGGAGATTATGGCCCCGGTGTCACGCTGCCTGCCTGCCGCAATTTTCTGGACAGCCACGCCGACGCGCAGTTGCTCCTGGTGGGCTTGCCGGACAGCCTGAACGCATTTTCCCATCTGCGTGCCAAAGTCATTGTGGCCAGCCAGGTCGTCGACATGCACGATCCACTCGAAGTGGCCCTGCGACGAAAAAAAGACTCTTCCATGCGAGTGGCCATCCAGCAGGTCAAGGATGGTGCGGCGCAGGCGGTCGTGTCGGCCGGCAACACCGCTGCGCTGATGGCCATTTCACGCTATTTGCTCAAAACCCTGGATGGCATTGACCGCCCGGCAATCGCCGGGCAAATTCCCAATGCCAAGGGTCAGGCCACCACAGTGCTGGACATGGGCGCCAACGTCGATTGCACGGCCGAGCACTTGCTGCAGTTCGCCGTGATGGGCTCCGCCCTGGTGTCGGTTCTGAGTGGCAACGACAATCCCACGGTGGGTTTGCTCAATATTGGCGAAGAGGCCATTAAAGGCAATGAAGTCATCAAAAAAGCAGGTGAATTGCTTCGGGCTGCTTCCAAAGCGGGTGACTTTAATTTTTATGGAAATGTCGAAGGCAATGATATTTTCAAAGGAACTGCCGACATTGTGGTGTGTGATGGTTTTGTCGGCAATGTCGCCTTGAAAGCCAGTGAAGGTTTGGCGACGATGATTGTTGATTTTTTAAAGATTGAGTTTTCCCGTAATATTTTTACAAAAATGTCGGCAATTGCTGCTTACCCCATCATATCCGCGCTTAAAAAGCGGATGGATCACCGACGCTACAACGGTGGCGCCTTACTTGGCCTGCGCGGCCTGGTGTTCAAGAGCCATGGCTCAGCCGATGAGCTGGCGTTTGAATACGCTTTGAAGCGGGCGTATGATGCAGCCCGGAACAACTTGCTTGACCGTGTTCGAGTCCGGATTGCTCATACTGCGCCTTTGTTGGTCGCCAGCGAGTCATTCGCACTGCCTAATGCGGTCGCACACGCCTGATCAATGAGACGCTATTCACGCATCACCGGTACCGGCAGCTATCTTCCACCGCGACGACTGAGCAATGCCGATCTGGTAGCAGAACTTGCGGCCAAAGGTGTTGAAACTTCGGACGAATGGATTGTTGAGCGCACCGGGATTCGGGCGCGTCATTTTGCTGCGCCAGAGGTTTGCAGCAGCGATCTGGGCCTGGAGGCGGCGCGCCGGGCTTTGCAGGCGGCCGGCGCCCTGGCCACAGATATTGACCTGATCATCGTCGCCACCTCCACGCCCGATATGGTGTTCCCCTCGACCGCCTGCATTTTGCAGAACAAGCTGGGGGCCAATGGCTGCGCGGCGTTCGACGTGCAAGCCGTGTGCAGTGGTTTTATTTATGCGCTGACCATTGCCGACGCGATGATCCGGACCGGTGCCGCCAGCAAGGCGCTGGTTATTGGCGCAGAAGTCTTTTCACGCATTCTTGATTTCAAGGACCGGACCACTTGCGTGCTGTTTGGTGATGGCGCCGGTGCCGTGGTGCTGGAAGCGTCTGATACCCCCGGCATTCTCGCCAGCGATTTGCATGCGGACGGCAAGCATGTTGGCATTTTGTGTGTGCCGGGCCATGTGTCGGGTGGCAATGTGCTGGGCCACCCGCTGCTCAAAATGGATGGCCAGGCCGTGTTCAAACTGGCTGTGGGTGTGCTCGATGAAGCCGCCCGCGCCACACTGGCGAAGGCGGGTAAAACAGCGGCTGATATTGACTGGCTGATTCCACACCAGGCCAATATTCGCATCATGCGGAGCACCGCCAGAAAGCTCAAACTGTCAATGGACAAAGTCATCGTGACGGTGGACCAGCATGGCAATACCTCCGCTGCTTCTATTCCGCTAGCGCTGGACGCCGGGGTGCGCGCTGGCCGCGTCAAACCCGGTCAGTTGCTCCTGCTCGAAGGTGTGGGCGGTGGTTTCACCTGGGGTGCAGTGCTATTGCAACTGTAGCTAAAAGTGCAGGCGAAGCAAGGGCCTGAGCCTTATTTAACTGTGATTCTTACAATAAGCGCATGACACCTTTTGCTTTCGTTTTCCCCGGTCAGGGCTCCCAGTCCGTCGGTATGCTGGACGCGTGGGGCGATCATCCAGTGGTGCTTGAAACGCTCAAGGAAGCCTCTGATGCTTTGGGCGAAGATGTGGCCAAGCTTATCCGGTGCGGTCCCAAAGAAGCGCTGACTCTGACGACCAATACCCAGCCTGTGATGCTGGTAGCAGCGGTGGCGGCGTACCGGGTCTGGCTGGCTGAGACGGGCGTTGCGCCCAGCGCGGTGGCGGGACATTCGCTGGGTGAATATTCGGCCCTGGTGGCCGCCGGTGTGCTGACGCTGACGCAGGCCACCCCGTTGGTGCGTTTCAGAGCCCAGGCGATGCAGGAAGCGGTGCCGGTAGGCACCGGTGCCATGGCTGCCATTCTGGGCATGGACGCTACAAAAGTGATAGCCTACTGCGCAGAGGTGACGCGGCAATTTGGCGAAAATTCATCTGAAGTGGTGGAGGCTGTCAACTTCAATGATCCGGTTCAAACCGTCATTGCGGGCAGCAAAGCCGCGGTTGACAAAGCCTGTGAGATTTTGAAAGCCAACGGTGCCAAGCGGGCGTTGCCGCTGTCCGTGTCTGCTCCTTTTCACTCCAGTTTGATGAAACCGGCTGCAGAAAGACTCAAGGAAAAACTGGAATCTGTCGAGTTTTTGCCCCCGCAAATCGTGTTGATCAACAATGTTGACGTCGCGGTTGAGGTCGATGCTGATCGTATTCGCGACGCGCTGTACCGCCAGGCCTTCGGGCCGGTGCGTTGGGTGGAGTGCGTGCAGGCGATGAAGGCGCGCGGATTGACTGCGATCGTGGAATGCGGTCCGGGCAAGGTGCTGGCCAGCATGGTCAAACGCATAGACCCCGAATTGAACGGCATGGCGCTGTTGGACCCGGCCAGTCTGGCCGATGTGAAAAGCGTACTTTGGGGTGCAGAGCATGAGTGATGTCAAATTTGAAGGTCAGGTTGCCCTGGTGACGGGTGCCTCGCGCGGCATTGGTGCGGCTATTGCCCTGGAGCTGGCAACACGGGGTCTGAAGGTTATTGGCACCGCCACGACCGACGACGGAGCGACAAAAATTGGGCAAACCCTGGCGGCTTTCCCCGGCTGCAGCGGCAGTACTTTGAATGTCAACGATGCGCAGGCCGCCGAAGCCTTGATTGACGCCATTGTCAAAGAGCATGGCGGACTGCAGGTACTGGTGAACAACGCCGGCATCACGCGCGACAATCTGGCCATGCGCATGAAAGACGATGAGTGGGATGCGGTGCTTGACACCAACCTCAAGGCCGTGTTTCGCATGAGCCGTGCGGTGATGCGGACCATGATGAAACAACGCTATGGCCGCATCATCAGCATCACGTCCGTGGTGGGCGCCTCGGGTAACCCGGGCCAGGTCAATTACGCCGCCGCCAAGGCCGGTGTGGCGGGCATGACCCGCGCGCTGGCGCGTGAACTCGGCTCGCGCAACATCACGGTCAATTGCGTAGCACCGGGTTTTATCGAAACCGACATGACCGCCAGCCTGAAGGAAGACCAACACAAAGCATTGTTGGGCCAAATCCCGCTGGGACGGCTGGGCAAGCCATCGGACATCGCCCATGCGGTGGCCTATCTGGCTTCGCCACAGGCGGCCTATGTGACGGGGCAGGAGTTGCACATCAACGGTGGGATGTTTATGTAAGCCGATTTATCCGTTCGGCAGCCGGATTGGGGAATCGTCCCGAAGCCCGGCTAAAATCACGGATTCATTTACTACCCTCAGAGGGAACCCATGAGCGATATCGAAGCACGCGTGAAAAAAATTATTGCCGAACAACTCGGCGTGGAAGAGTCACAAGTCACTAATGAAAAAGCCTTTGTGGCTGATCTGGGTGCAGATTCCCTCGACACAGTGGAGCTGGTCATGGCACTGGAAGACGAGTTTGGCATTGAAATTCCGGACGAAGATGCCGAAAAAATCACGACGGTGCAAAACGCCATCGATTACGCCAATACGCACCCGAAAGCGTAAACAAATTTCTATGTCCGGTCGTCGCGTTGTTGTAACAGGTTTGGGCTGTATCAGTCCCGTGGGCAACACGGTGACCGATGCCTGGGCCAACCTGCTTGCCGGGAAATCCGGTATTGATCTGATCACCAAGTTCGACGCCTCAAGCTTCGCCTGCAAAATCGCGGGCGAAGTCAAGGGCTTTGAGCTGGGGTCCTACATCAGCGTCAAAGAGGCGCGCACGATGGACACCTTCATTCACTTCGGCATTGCAGCGGCCAGCCAGGCAGTTGCCGATGCCAATCTGCCCACCGGCGAAGCGCTGGAAGATGAGTTGGCCACCCGTATCGGCTGTTTGATTGGCTCTGGCATCGGCGGCTTGCCCATGATTGAAGACACGCACGCCGAGTTCATGAGCCGGGGGGCGCGTCGCATTTCCCCATTTTTCGTGCCAGGCACGATTGTCAACATGATCGCCGGCCACGTGGCGATCCGCTTTGGTTTCAAAGGGCCCAATATGGCCATTGTGTCCGCCTGCACCACCGGACTGCACTGCATTGGTGAAGCCGGCCGCATGATCGAATACGGTGACGCTGATGTCATGCTGGCGGGCGGGTCTGAGGCAACCGTGTCGCCGCTGGGTATTGGCGGTTTTGCGGCCATGCGGGCGCTCAGCACACGCAACGATGATCCGCAAACGGCCTCGCGCCCGTGGGATAAAGATAGAGACGGCTTTGTTTTGGGCGAAGGCGCGGGCGTGATGGTGCTCGAAGAGTACGAACACGCCAGGGCACGCGGTGCCAGAATTTACGCTGAACTGGCAGGTTTTGGCATGAGTGCTGATGCGGGTCACATGACAGCCCCCAATTTGGACGGTCCCCGCCGTGCCATGCTGGGTGCCATGCGCAACGCTGGCGTGAACGCCGACCAGATTGATTATCTCAACGCCCACGGCACTTCCACGCCGCTGGGGGACTTGAATGAATCCAATGCCATCAAGGCGGCCTTGGGCGATCATGCGAAAAAGACGGTGGTCAACTCCACCAAGTCCATGACCGGACACTTGCTGGGTGGCGCTGGTGGTATTGAGTCGGTGTTTACTGTGCTGGCGCTGTATCACCAGAAGAGCCCGCCGACCATCAATATTTTCAACCAGGATCCCGAGTGCGATCTGGACTACTGCGCCAATACCGCGCGTGACATGAAGATTGACGTGGCGCTTAAAAACAACTTCGGCTTTGGTGGCACCAACGGCTCGCTTGTTTTCAAGCGAACGCCCTAACGTTTCTTTTGACCACTCGATTCAAACACCCACCAACAGATTGATTCCAGCATGCACAGCGCCCCTGCGGTCACCTATCCGGTGGGGCGTTCGCGTTTTCAGGGCTGGCTGCTGGGCTTGGCGGGCTTGGGCGCAACGGCAACCGGCTTGCTGTGGCGCTATCAGGCAGACCCTGCCGGGTGGCGTCAATGGCTATTTGCCATGACGCTGCTGGGTGCCTGCGTCGTCGCTGGGGAGGCCTGGCGTCGCACCCCACGGGGCAGCTTGCGCTGGGACGGGCAAGCCTGGAACTGGACCAGCGGTGACGCGTCGGTCTGCGGGGTTCTGACGGTTCATTTTGATTTGCAGTTTTGTCTGGTGTTGAGTCTGCGCCCGGACCGTGGCGCCCGGGTCTGGCTTTGGCCACAGCGCACGGGTGAGGTGGCGCTTTGGAACACTTTGCGTCGGGCTGTCTTCTCTCGCGGCGCCACGGGTCAGGCCCAGGACGCCAGTGTTGATGCTGACTGGACATACAGGTGAAGTCGTGAACGGAGAGTCAAATGAGCCTCCCTTGGGACTGCCGCCCGGCGCTGCCGACAGCGACGGGATGCTGGTGGAGCGGGCCGTGGCGGGGGACCAGGGCGCTTTTGAGCTGCTCGTCATCAAGTACCAGCGCCGGATTCAGCGCCTGATTGGCCGCATGGTGCGCGATGTGGACCTGGTGGAAGACATCGCCCAGGAGACTTTCATCCGTGCCTACCGGGCCCTGCACCAGTTTCGCGGGGACGCCCAGTTCTACACCTGGCTGTACCGCATCGCGGTGAATACGGCCAAGAAGTTCTTGCTGGAACTCAAGCGCGATCCCACCGTGTCGCAGAGCGCTTTTAAATCAACTGAGGACGGCGATGAAACTTACTACGCCGAAAGTGAACCAACGTCTGATGAAACGCCGGAGTCGGTGCTGGCAGCCAAGGAAATTGCGGTCGCTGTGAACACCGCTCTGGAGGTTTTACCAGAAGATTTGCGGCAGGCCTTGATTTTGCGGGAAATTGAAGGTTTGAGCTATGAGGAAATTTCCGGGGTGATGAATTGCCCGATCGGCACCGTTCGCTCCCGCATTTTCCGCGCACGGGAAGCGATTTCGACCAAAGTGAAGCCGATGCTGGAAAAGCAGACCGGCAAGCGCTGGTAAGACTGGTGGAGACTGGAGAGAATGATGCAAGAAACTATGAAGAATCATGAACTTGTATCGGCGTTGGCCGATGGGCAGTTGCGCGGGGCAGAGTTCGCCCGCACGGTGCAGTGGCTCAGCCAGACGGAAGATGCCAGGCTAAGCTGGCATGCCTATCATCTGGTGGGCGACGTATTGCGGTCTGGAGAAACAATGGTCAACAGTCACGACGCTGCTTTTGTGCAGCGTCTGAAGCTTTGTTTGCAGCAGGAGGCGTCGCTCGTGCCAAGCGTGGATGCTACTTATTTAATAACTGAAAATACAAGTTTGACGGGAGCTAGAGGCATAAATAGATCAGAAAAGGTGAGTGCCAACGACACCAGTTTTCGCTGGAAGCTGCTGGCCGGGGCTGCGGCGCTGGCGGTCGTGTCGGTGATCGGCTGGCAGGGAATAGGCGGATGGAGTGATCAGCATGGGGCGCCGCAGCTCGCGCAGGTGCCGGTGCAGACCATCAAAGTCGACATGGCGTTACAGCAGGAGGCCCCCGCCGTGGCCGCTGGGGAGCCACAGCGCATGATCCGCGATCCGCAACTCGATGCGCTGCTGGCGGCACACAGGCAGTTTGGCGGCACGTCGGCGCTTCAGATGCCAGCGGGTTTTCTTCGCAACGCCACGTTTGAGGGAGCAGCCCGTTGAGAAGGATGGAACCACTGGCAAGCAAAGCGCTCATTAGCAGCGTCGCAGGGATGTTTTTCATGTCGCTAAACTCCCTGCTGGTGGCGCAAACTCAATTTCCCTCTGCGGCGTCCACGCTCGTTGCCGGCAAAGTGGCGGACCGCAGTGTCAGTGACTGGCTGATGCGCACGCACGAGGCGTCGCGCCGACGCGCGTATATCGGAACCTTTGTGGTCTCTGCCGGGGACACCCTGTCCAGCGCCCGCATTTGGCATGTCTGTGATGGTGAGCAGCAGATGGAGCGTGTTGAGTCCCTGACGGGTGCTCCCCGGTCCACCTTCCGGCGCAACGATCAGGTGCTGACCTTTTTGCCCGAGAGCCGGGTGGTGGTGGCAGAAAAACGTGAGTCACTGGGACTGTTCCCGAATTTACTGAAATCAAATGACTCTTCCATTGCGCAGTTTTACCGTATCAAGGCGGCTGGCAGCGAGCGCGTTGCCGGTTTTGAAGCGGATGTGGTGCAACTGTGGCCCGAAGACAGTTTGCGTTTTGGCTACCGGGTCTGGACCGAGAAAAAAACCGGGCTGGTGGTCAAGTTGCAGACCCTGGACGGAGCTGGGCAGGTGCTGGAGCAGGCTGCTTTTTCCGAGCTGCAACTGGACGCTCCGGTCAGCATGGCCAAGCTGACCCAGATGATGGACAATACAAAGGGCTACCAGATCGAGAAACCTGCTATGGTGAAAACCACGGCCGCCGCCGAGGGCTGGGTCTTGAAGAAGACGGTGCCCGGCTTCAAACCCATGAGCTGCTACAAGCGGCCGGTGGGTGCAGGGGCCGACGCCCGCCACGAGAACACTCTGCAATGGATTTTTTCTGACGGACTGGCTTCGGTGTCGCTTTTTGTTGAGGCCTTTGACGCCCGGCGCCATGGTCAGTCAGGCAGTATGGCCATGGGCGCCACCCACACGCTAACACGACGCATCGGGGACTGGTGGCTGACGGCAGTCGGCGAAGTCCCGGCCCAAACCCTGACGGCCTTTGCGCAGGGACTTGAGCGGGAAAAATGAAACTTTATTCAAAGAGAGGTCGATGATGATGCAACTCGGTTGGAAGAAGTTAAACGCATGTGTTCTGGCAGGGGCTTGGGTGGTGACAGCAGCGGTCGCACTGGTGCCAGTCACGTCGGCGGTAGCCCAAGTGCGCACACTGCCGGACTTTACGGATCTGGTAGAGCAGGTCGGTCCGTCGGTGGTGAATATCCGCACACTTGAAAAAGTTGCTGCACGGGCCGCTCCTGGCGGTCCCGGCGAGGAGGAAATGCTGGAGTTTTTCCGTCGTTTCGGGCTGCCCATTCCCAATATGCCGCGTCAGTCACCGCATCCGAAGCGCCCTGCGCCACAAGAGGAAGAGCAGCCGCGCGGTGTTGGATCCGGCTTCATTCTCTCGGCGGACGGCCTCATCATGACCAATGCACATGTCGTTGACGGGGCTGACGAGGTGGTTGTCACCCTCCCCGACAAACGCGAGTTCAAGGCCAAAATTATGGGTGCTGACAAGCGCAGCGATATTGCGCTGCTCAAGATCGAAGCCACGGGTTTGCCAGCGGTGAAGATCGGCGATGTGAGTCGGCTCAAAGTGGGTGAATGGGTGATGGCCATCGGTTCTCCGTTTGGCCTGGACAATACCGTGACGGCCGGCATCGTAAGCGCGAAACAGCGCGACACCGGTGACTACCTGCCCTTCATCCAGACCGATGTCGCCATCAACCCCGGCAATTCAGGCGGCCCTTTGATCAACATGCGCGGCGAAGTGGTCGGCATCAACAGCCAGATTTATTCCCGCTCGGGTGGCTCGATGGGCATCTCTTTTGCCATTCCGATGGATGAAGCGTTTCGTGTAAGTGAACAGTTGCGTGCGTCCGGCCGCGTGACGCGTGGTCGCATCGGCGTGCAGATTGACCAGGTCACCAAAGAGGTGGCGGAGTCCATCGGACTAGGCAAACCGCAGGGTGCAATGGTGCGCGGGGTCGAGGTCGGCGCCCCAGCAGAGAAGGCGGGCGTTGAAGCGGGCGACATCATTACCAGGTTTGAAGGGAAAGTGGTCGAGAAGTCGAGCGACCTGCCGCGCATGGTCGGCGCAACCAAACCCGGCACCCGCAGCGCGCTCACGGTGTTTCGTCGTGGTGGCTACAAAGAACTGACGGTCACGATTGCGGAGGTCGAGACCGACAAACCGGTCAAGAAAACTGCTGACAAGGAAGATAAACCGAAGCCACCATCCGCAGCCGGGCATGCGCTTGGATTGGCTGTCAGCGAGTTGACCGATGCGCAAAAGAAAGAGTTTAAGATCAAGGGTGGCGTGCGGGTCGATGCCGTCACGGATGTGGTGGCCCGTGCCGGAGTCCGTGAGGGTGATGTGATCGTGGCGCTGGCCAACGCCGAGATTGCCAGCATCAAGGACTTCGAAGCCGTGGTGGCAAAGATCGACCGCAGCAAGCCCGTTGCGATGGTGATTCGGCGGGGTGAAATGGCCCAGATTGTTGTAATTCGACCGGCTCGTTAAGCGCGAAAATGAACCACAAGACCCCGAACCGGACTCGGGTTTTGGGTCTTTTTTGTTGAATTTGGCTTCAAAAGACAGGTGAAAAATATATTTTTCACCTGTCTTTTTTTGCTTATTCAGTGTGTGTATTCACTAACTTTTATTTCAGATAATTGCTGATTTGGTTAGAATGGCGGTTGATCATCACGGATTACAGGCATATTGAAAGAGCCGAAGTCCACGATACGGGATGAATTGGAGAGGCCCACAGGCGGTCCACAGTTCGCCCACAAGTTGTTCAGATGATGTTCGATCAAAATTGTTAATAACTTGTGTATAAGATTCTTGTTGCTGCACTGCAACGACTCATGGCAGCTGTTTTTTGGACTGTACGTTCATGGTTTTTTGCCTACAATGAACTTCCAACCTTCGCAGTTGCCAATGATTGTTGGTTCAGGGCGCGTCAGAATTCGACGCGCCCTTTTTTCTTGTCTCATCGTTTTAATTCAATCACTTAAGTGTTCTCGTTGATGAATCACATCAGAAATTTTTCGATCATTGCGCACATTGATCATGGTAAATCTACATTGGCAGACCGCTTGATTCAGCGCTGTGGTGGTTTGCAGGAACGCGAGATGCAAGCACAGGTGCTGGACTCGATGGACATCGAGAAAGAGCGTGGGATAACCATCAAGGCACAGACGGTAGCGCTCCAATACAAGGCGCTCGATGGACAGATTTACAACCTCAATCTGATCGACACCCCCGGGCATGTCGACTTCTCCTATGAAGTGAGCCGCTCGCTGTCTGCGTGCGAAGGTGCATTGCTGGTGGTGGATGCCAGCCAGGGTGTGGAAGCGCAAACAGTGGCCAACTGCTACACCGCGCTGGAACTTGGCGTTGAGGTGGTGCCAGTGCTCAACAAGATGGATTTGCCCAATGCAGATCCTGATAACGCCAAAGTTGAAATTGAAGATGTGATCGGCATTGACGCTACGCATGCGATTCCCTGTTCGGCCAAAACCGGCATGGGGATTGACGAAATTCTCGAAGCCGTGGTTGCCAGAATCCCTGCGCCCAAGGGCAACCCGCAAGGACCACTGCGGGCCATGATCGTTGATAGCTGGTTCGACACTTATGTCGGCGTGGTGATGCTGGTGCGGGTGGTCGATGGGCGCCTGGCCAAGGGTGAACGCATCAAGATGATGGCGACGGGCACGATGTACAACGCCGACACCCTTGGCGTCTTCACACCCGCCAATGAGTCACGCGACTCGCTGGAAGCGGGTGAGGTGGGCTACATCATTGCGGGCATTCGCGAACTGCAAGCCGCCAAGGTGGGTGACACCATCACCCTGATCAGACCCGGCACCGGCGGCGCCGCCTTCACGGCGACTGAGGCGCTGCCAGGTTTCAAGGAAATCCAGCCGCAGGTGTTTGCTGGGCTTTATCCGACCGAGGCCAACCAGTACGAAGGTTTGCGCGACAGCCTGGAGAAGCTCAAGCTCAACGATTCATCGCTGCACTACGAACCCGAGGTGTCGCAGGCCTTGGGTTTCGGTTTTCGCTGCGGCTTTCTGGGACTGCTGCACATGGAGATCGTGCAGGAGCGTCTGGAGCGCGAGTTTGACCAGGACCTGATCACCACCGCGCCCAGCGTGGTGTACCAGGTGGTTGCGGTTGATGGCGAAGTCAAGATGGTCGAGAACCCGTCCAAGATGCCCGATCAGGGACGGCTCGATGAAGTGCGTGAGCCCATCGTCACCGTGCATTTGTACATGCCACAAGACTATGTGGGCGCCGTGATGACGCTGGCCAACCAGAAGCGTGGCGTGCAGATGAACATGGCTTACCACGGTCGCCAGGTGATGCTCACCTACGAGATGCCGCTGGCTGAAATTGTTCTGGATTTCTTTGACAAGCTCAAGTCGGTGTCGCGCGGCTATGCCTCCATGGACTACGAGTTCAAAGAGTACCGCGCGGCCGATGTGGTGAAAGTCGATATTCTCCTTAACGGCGAGAAGGTCGATGCGCTGTCGATCATCGTGCACCGTTCGCAGTCGCAATACCGCGGCCGGGCGGTGGTCGCCAAGATGCGGGAGATCATTTCCCGCCAGATGTACGACGTGGCGATTCAGGCCGCCATCGGGGCCAACATCATCGCGCGTGAGACAATCAAAGCGTTACGCAAGAACGTGATTGCCAAGTGCTATGGCGGCGATATTTCGCGCAAACGCAAGCTCCTCGACAAACAAAAAGAAGGTAAAAAACGCATGAAACAGATTGGTTCGGTTGAAGTGCCGCAAGAAGCATTTTTGGCAATTTTGCAGGTGGACGCTTGAGCGCCGCCGGGCCGTCCCAAGGCGTGAGGGCCCCCTTGGGGGGCAGCGCAGTACGTGAAACGACAAGCGTGGGGGTAAGTTTCTCATGCAGGTTCTGACCTCCTTTATTCTGGCGGCCTTCGTGGGCTACGCCAGTGCTTGGTACTTTGGCATCGTCGAAGGCAACTTTGCACTCCTGTTATTTTTGGCAACCGTCGTTACCGGCATTTACTGGCTGGCTGAGCGTTTTTATTTTCTGCCGCAGCGTCAAAAAGCGGCAGCGTTGCTGGAAGTAGATACCATCCGGCGCCGCGAAGAACTGGGCCGACAAGGTATCAGCCAGGTTGACGGCAACGTTGCCGAGGGGAGGGCCCGCATCCTCGCGCAACCCTGGTGGCTGGACTGGACCGCCGGGCTCTTTCCGGTGATTATTGCCGTGTTTTTTCTGCGTTCTTTCCTGTTCGAGCCCTTCAAGATTCCTTCGGGCTCCATGATTCCGACCCTGCTGGTGGGGGATCTGATTCTGGTCAACAAGTTTCATTACGGTGTGCGCCTGCCGGTCATCAACACCAAGATCACTGAGGGCAATAAGCCCGAGCGCGGCGATGTGATGGTGTTTCGCTACCCGCCCAAGCCCAGCCTGGATTACATCAAGCGGGTGGTGGGTGTACCCGGCGATGAGGTGGCCTATCTCAACAAGCGATTGACGATTAACGGCAAAGTGATAGCGACGGTGGCGCTACCGGAGTTCTTTGATGAAGACGCAATGCGCTATTCCAAACAGTATGAAGAAGCTCTGGGCGAGCACAAGCACGGGATACTCAATGACGACGACCGTTCGGCGTTTGTTCCGGGGGCGGACGACTTTGTTTTCAGGCAAAATTGCCGCTACAGTGTCGAAGGTGTGGTGTGCAAAGTGCCGCAAGGCCACTACTTCATGATGGGCGATAACCGCGATAATTCGCTGGATTCGCGCTACTGGGGTTTCGTGCCTGACAAAAACATTGTCGGCAAAGCTTTTTTTGTCTGGATGAACTTCAGCAGTCTCAAACGCATCGGGTCATTTAATTGAAATTGGCTTTACCATTAGAAAACCCCGCCGGGCATCACCGATGCCCGGCGCAAGCGGGACAGTCCGCAGCTACGCGAAGCGTAGCAAGCTCTGTCCCCAACTGATTAGGAGATGATATGAAGCATCAGCTCAAATCCAGGCAGCGCGGCTTGTCTTTCTTGGGGCTCTTGGTGATTGGCGGCTTGCTGGCCGTGACCGGGCTGATCGCCGCGCAGATTGTGCCAACAGCGATCGAATATCAGGCGGTTCTTAAAGCAGTGAACAAGGCGCGTGAAGGTAATTCAGTGGCTGAAGTGCGCAGTATTTTCGACAAGGCTGCCGCAGTTGACGATATCAGTTCCATTACGGGCAAAGATCTTGATGTCACCAAAGAAGGCGACAAAGTGGTTGTCAGTTTCGCTTACCAGCGTGAAATTCATCTGACCGGTCCGGCTTACCTGACACTCAAATACACCGGACGGTCCAAATAATGCGCCGGTACCGGGATATGAGAGAGATATCAGAGCGTGAATGAAGGCTTGATTGCGTTGCAACGCCGTTTGCAGCATGAATTCTCGAATACTAATCTGTTGAGTCAAGCAGTGACGCACCGCAGTTTCTCCTTGGATCATAATGAGCGGCTGGAGTTTTTGGGTGACTCGGTCCTGAACCTTGCAGTGGCCGATTTGCTGTACGCACGTCTGAGCGCACTGCCTGAAGGTGACCTGTCGCGGGTGCGTGCCAATCTGGTCAAGCAGGACACGCTGCACCAGTTGGCAGTCGAGCTTGGTTTGCCCGAGGTCATTCGATTGGGTGAGGGGGAGGTTCGCTCCGGTGGGCAAAAGAGGCCCTCCATCCTGGCCGATGCCCTGGAAGCCGTGATTGGGGCGGTCTATCTGGATGCCGGTTTTGCAGCGGCGCAAGGGCTGGTCCATCGCCTGTTCAAAGCGGTGGAAATCAACCCGGAAATGGAAGCCATTGGCAAAGACCCCAAGACCGAGCTGCAGGAATGGTTACAGGGACGCAGAATGAAGCTGCCGCTGTACAGCGTCGTCGGGACGCAGGGTGCGGCACACAAGCAGACGTTTGACGTCGAATGTGAAATTATCGAGCTCAATTTTTCAGAGCGTGGCATCGGCGGATCGCGCCGTGCCGGGGAACAGGCCGCAGCTGCCGCGATGCTGCAAACAATCAAGGAAAGGGCCAAGATATGACCCCTACGCGCGACAGGGGGCGGCCCGGCGGCAAATTATGACGGCCACTAAATCAAAAGCTAGTCCTGCAGATTCCACGGGGGTTGAAGGCCAAAATGACGTCGAAAGCATGCTCAAAAGCATGCGTATGGCAAGCCCTGCGGGCACACCCGCTGAAGGTCAGCGCTGCGGCCTGATTGCCATCGTTGGCAAACCCAACGTTGGTAAATCGACTTTGCTCAACGCCCTGGTGGGCCAGAAGATCAGCATCACCTCGCGCAAGGCGCAGACCACGCGCCATCGCATCACCGGCATGCACACCCAGGGCACTACGCAGTTTGTGTTTGTCGACACGCCGGGTTTCCAGACGCGCCATAACAACGCCCTGAACCGTTCCCTCAACAAAACCGTGCTGGGTGCGGTGGCCGATGTCGACCTGATTTTGTTCGTGGTGGAGGCCGGCATGTTCAACCAGGCCGATGCCAAGGTGCTGGCGCTGCTGGGCAAAGACATTCCCACCCTGCTGGTGGCGAACAAGCTGGACCAGGTCAACCGCCGCGCTGACATCGCACCCTGGTTGCAGGAGATGCAGCAACGTCATGCGTTTGCCGAGTTTGTGCCGATGTCGGCCAAGAACGCCAAAGACATTGAACGCCTGCTCGGCCTTTGCGAAAAATACCTGCCCGAGCAGGCCTGGTGGTACGCGCAAGACGAACTGACGGACCGCAGCGAGAAATTCCTGGCCAGCGAGACCGTGCGCGAAAAGTTGTTTCGCCTCACCGGCGATGAACTGCCGTACACCTCTACGGTGGTCATCGACAAGTTTGAGGAAGAGCCGCCTGCGCGCAAGGGCCACAAGCGTCTGCTCAAGATTGCCGCCACCATCGTGGTCGAGCGCGACACCCATAAAGCGATGGTGATTGGCGACAAGGGCGAACGCATCAAGCGCATCGGGACTGAGACCCGCGTTGAACTGGAGAAACTGATGGACGCCAAGGTGTTTATCGAGCTGTGGGTGAAGGTGCGCTCGGGCTGGGCCGACGATGAAGCGCGGGTGCGCAGCTTTGGCTACCAGTAAGCGCATCTCCGAGGAGCCGGCTTACGTTCTGCACCGCTATGACTGGAGCGAGTCGAGTCTGATTCTGGAAGTGTTTACCCGCCACCACGGCCGCATTGCGCTGGTGGCCAAGGGCGTCAAGCGGCCCAGCTCCAGCTTTCGCCCGATCCTGCTGCCTTTGCAGCCGCTGCACCTGTCTTTTGGTGGTGATGCCGAAATCCGCACGCTCAAAGGGGCGGAGTGGCAGGGCGGCCATGTGATGCCGACCGGTGACGCGCTGCTGTCTGGCTATTACCTCAATGAACTCTTGCTGACGCTGCTGGCGCGGGATGACCCACACCCGGGTCTGTTCGACGTTTACGCCAGCGTGGTGCAGGTGCTTGCGTCTGAGCATGGCGAAGCCCTGCAACCGGCCTTGCGCGCCTTTGACTTGCTGCTGCTGCGCGAAATCGGGCTCTTGCCCATGTTGGATGCGCAAACCATGACGCTGCTGGGGCTGGACCCGGAGCATCGCTACAGCCTGGTGCCCGAGGGGGGCCTGCGGCAGACCAATGCGTCGGACCGGGCCAGCCTCAGCGGTGCGCAATGGATCGCGCTGCAACAGTCGCTGGCGGTCGGTGCGCCGTTCACCGCCACCTTGCGGGCCTGCTCGCAAGTGATGGCTGAACTCAAACCCCAGTTGCGCAGCCTGCTGAATTATCATTGTGGGGTGGGCACGCTGCGTACGCGGCAAATGATGATCGATCTGCAATCGCTATGAAGAAGACATCCCTCTCGGTCAATCTCAACAAAGTGGCTTTGGTGCGCAATACGCGCCATCTGGGCATCCCCAGCCTCACGCGTGCGGCCACCTTGTGCCTGCAGGCCGGGGCCAGCGGCATCACGGTGCATCCGCGACCGGACGAACGCCATATCCGGGCCGATGATGTGCGCGACCTGGCCGTGCTGCTGCAGGCCTGGCCGGAGCGTGAATTCAATATCGAGGGCAACCCCTTTCACAACCTGATGGACTGCGTGCGCGACTTATTGGATCGCAAGCTGCCGGTGCACCAGCTCACGTTTGTGCCCGACAGCGAAGGGCAGTTCACCAGCGACCAGGGCTGGAGTTTTCCTGCCGATGCTGATCGCCTGCGCCCCCTGATTGCCCAGGCTCATGCCTGGGGCCTGCGTGTCAGTCTGTTCATGGACGCCGAGCCGCAGGTCATGGCGGCAGCCAAGGCTGTGGGTGCCGATCGCGTGGAGCTCTACACCGAACCCTACGCCGCCGCCTGGGGTGGGCCGCAGCAGGCTACCCAGTTGGCCCGCTTTGCCCAAGCTGCGCAAGCCGCGCTGGCTGTCGGTCTGGCTGTCAATGCCGGCCACGATTTGAACCGCGACAACCTCACCGCTTTCCTCAAACAGGTCCCAGGTGTCAGCGAAGTCTCGATCGGCCACGCCCTGATTGCCGACGCGCTGGAGCTGGGCTACAGCGCCACGGTGCAGGCCTATTTGCGCTGCATCGACAGTGCGTTCGCCCCGGCCCGTTCGGGCTGAGCCTGTCGAAGCCGGTTCCACGCCAAGACTATGATTTACGGCATTGGCACCGACATCTGCGATGTGCGCCGCATCCGTGCCAGTCTGGCGCGCCATGGTGATCGCTTTGCCCGCAAGATACTCAGCGAAGCCGAGTTCGCTACCTGGCAAGCCCGCAGCGCGCGCTGGCCCGAGCGCGGCGTTCGCTACTTGGCCAGCCGCTTCAGCGCCAAAGAAGCCTTCAGCAAGGCCATCGGTCTGGGTATGACCCTGCCCATGAGCTGGCATCTGTGCGAGGTGGGCAGCTTGCCCGGTGGCAAGCCCACCCTCGTGCTGCATGGTGGGCTGAAAGACTGGTTTGAAGCCCGCGGCTTGAGCGCGCACGTGAGCGTGACGGATGAAACCGATTACGCCGCCAGCTTCTGCGTTGTAGAGAAAACAGGGCCGCTAGCCCCCATGAAACAAGAGTAGCTACTCAATGTTCAGCCAACAATTTTATTGAAAGCCCCCTATGTCACAACACGCACCCCTCGTCATCGACGTCGCCGGCTTGCGCTTGAGCAAAATAGACCGCCAACGTCTGCGACATCCGCTGGTGGGAGGCATCATCCTGTTTGCCCGTAACTTCCAGGACCGGCAGCAACTGACCCAGTTGTGCCGCGACATCAAGCGAGTGCGCCGCGACCTGTTGATCTGCGTCGACCACGAAGGCGGTCACGTGCAGCGCTTCAAGACCGGTGGCTTTACCCATCTGCCGCCAATGCGGGCCTTGGGCGAGATGTGGCTGCGCGATAGCAAGGCGGGCGCGGGCAGCGGCGCTCTGCAAGCCACCAACGCCGCCACCGCCTGCGGCTTTGTGCTGGGGGCCGAGCTGCGCGCTTGCGGCGTCGACTTGAGCTTCACCCCGGTGCTCGATCTGGACTACGGCGAGAGCAGCGTCATTGGAAATAGAGCCTTCGCCCGTGACCCGCGCGTGGTCAGTCTGCTGGCCAAGAGCCTGATGCACGGCCTGCTGCAGAGCGGCATGGCCAATTGCGGCAAACACTTTCCCGGTCACGGCTTTGTAAAAGCCGATTCACACACCGACATTCCGGTCGACAAGCGCGGCCTGAAAGCCATACTGAATGAGGATGCCGCCCCCTACGGCTGGCTCAACACCACGCTGACCAGCGTGATGCCCGCGCATGTGGTCTACCCCAAGGTGGACGCCCGCCCGGCAGGTTTTTCGTCGAAGTGGTTGAACCACATCTTGCGCGGACAACTTGGGTTTGGCGGCGCCATATTCAGCGACGACCTGTCGATGGCCGGGGCCCGCATCCTTGACGGCCAGCCGGTCAGCCCTACCCAGGCGGCGGTGGCCGCCCTCAATGCCGGTTGCGACATGGTGTTGCTGTGCAACCAGTCCCTGACCAACAGTGCCGGCGAGGGCCGGGCGCTGGACGCGCTGATTGACGGTCTGACCGAAGCGCAGCTCAAAGGCGGGTGGCAGCCGCTGGAGGCCAGCGAAGAGCGTCGCCGTGCGCTCTTGCCGCGTACTCCCGCTCCGGAGTGGGACGAGCTGATGGTGCAGCCGGACTACATGCATGCGCTGGGCTTGGTGCCTTAGATGACTTCGCAAATTCTCACCCTTCCATGAAATCCATATCCACAAGCGGTGGCCTGGTCTACTCCACCGACAGCGGGCGCATGTGCCCCGGTTGCCGGCAACCGATGGCCAGTTGCCGCTGTAGCGCCGCCCCGGCCCGGCCGCTGCCGGACGGCGTGCTGCGCGTATCGCGCGAAACCAAGGGCCGTGCCGGCAAGGGCGTGACTTTGGTGCGGGGGCTGGCGCTCGATCCGCTGGCCCTGACCGCCTTGGGCAAGCAACTCAAAACTGCCTGCGGCTCGGGTGGCACGGTCAAGGACGGGGTGATAGAAGTGCAGGGCGACCACTGCGACCGGATCATCGAGGCACTGAAAAGTCAGGGCTTTGTCGTCAAACGGGCGGCGCAGCCGTCCGATGGAATGACCAGTTAACTGGCGTCCTCATGACGCAACGCACTCCCGTAGCGCCTCCTGTGCCAGTGTGTTGATGCTTTTCCCCTGGGCCTGCGCAGCGATAGCGAGCTTCTCGTGCAAATCGGGAGAAATTCGCAAATTGAACTTGCCCGAAAAATGGCGTCGCGGTTCAATCCCCTTCTCGGCACATACTTCGAGAAAGACTTGGAGTGAACGCTTGAACTCTGTGCGCAATGCTTTCGGGTTCTTTCCGTAGAAGTCAGCGCCACCATTAAGGCCAAGAATTTCCCCCCGGAAAAGATCGAGATCCGGGTCAAATTCAATCGTTGCGTGAAAATCGTCAACAGTCATTACGTTCATGGTTCAACTCCGTGCTGCTCCAGCCATTTGCGGATGCCTGCGGCCGCACCCTTGTCAGTATTTGGTGATGGATGTGGACGATGAAACACGCGCACCTCTCCAAACAAAAATACTGAAATCCGGCTACCGGCTCGCTCTTCAACTTCCGCACCAAGCTCAACGAACAAGGCTTCAATATCCCGCCATTGGATATTCGCGCTCGTCGGTCGGGAAAAAATCAAGTCGATAAGTCGCTGGTGCTTCCGCTTCATGCTCGAATAGTACCAGTTTTAGGTACTGGTGGAAATCGCCCACACCAACGAACACACAGGGTCCGCCGATGAAACCGAAATCGGGGTTCGCTTGAGCGGCGAGCATCGCTTTGAAGCAGGCGGGTGGTGTCTGGCAGCCTGGCGCTCATACGCTTCGCTTTTTAAAATCGCGCCAGCCTGCCAGACACCACCCGCCTTCAGGAATTGACCGTTCCGACCAGGTTCAATTGGCTGCACAAAACTGCGGTCTTTCAACTTTCCGGATAAGGAGTCGTTCACCGTGGCTGCTAACCGGCAGACCACAGACGGCGAAGCCGGCTGTGTGATGTCCGGTTGAGCAGCGGGTGTGCGCCCAGCATGGGCGCGAACTTATGGGGTGAAAGTCCCCTGTGGGAGAACCGAATTGGACTCATGAGAGCAATCTTAACCACTAGCCGACGGCAAGTGCATGACCGCGAGGGAGTGTGCAAAGGAAGCCCGAGTGC
>JAUXOA010000094.1 GCA_030682475.1 Rhodoferax sp.
TGCAACTGGGGCAGCAGATGGGTGCCGTCGCGCTGCTCAATGCCTGCTCGTCGGTGGGTGAGGCGGCCAGCGCTGCCCGTGCAGCCATTTCTATTCCCATCATCAAGATCGACGATGTCATGGCCGAGCGCGCCGTCGCGGCAGGGCCGAGGATCGGCGTGGTCGCGACAGTCAAGACAACGCTCGAACCGACGGTTCGCTTGATCAAGGCGAAGGCCGCGGCTGCCGGGAAATCCATCGAGGTGACGGAGGCATTGGCCGAAGGTGGCTTCCAGGCGCTGCTGGACGGCAAGTCCGAGCTGCATGACGACATCGTCAAGCGCACGATCCAGTCCCTGGCCGACAAAGTGGATGTCATCGTACTGGCACAGGTGTCGATGGCGCGGCTGGTCCCCTCACTCACCGACTTGAAGGTGCCCGTCCTGTCCTCGCCGCAAAGCGGTGTCGAGGCAGTGCGTGACGCCTTGGCCAGCCGGCACTGAGACGGCCGCCGAATAATTTCAATCCAGACAACCAACACACTCACCATCAAAGGAAATGCAATGAAAAAGAACATCATCGTCACCGGCGGCAGCGGCATGGCCGGTAAATGGGTCGTCAAGGATCTGCTTGACCACGGACACCAGGTCATGAACCTGGACCGCACCGTTCTGCCCAACTCCGCGGCCCGAACCATGATTACCGATCTGACCGACGCCGGCCAGGTCTTCAATGCGCTGTGCAGTACAACGGTACGGCACGAATTCAGCGAATCCATCAAACCGGCACCGATCGATGCCATCATCCACTTCGCGGCAATTCCGCGGATCATGACGCACCCGGACAACGAGGTCTTTCGCATCAATGTCATGAGCACCTACAACGTGCTTGACGCGGCGGCGAAGTACGGCATCAAGAAAGTCATCATCGCATCGAGCGAAACAACGTACGGCATCGTCTTCGCCGACAACTACCGCATGCCCGAGTACCTGCCGCTCGATGAAGAATACCCGGTCGATCCGATGGACAGCTACGCGATGTCCAAGGTGATCAACGAGGCCACGGCCAAGGCATTCCATGCCCGAACCGGCTCGGATATCTACTGCCTGCGCATCGGCAATGTGATCGACCCGGTGGACTACGCGAAGTTTCCCGAATACTTCAAGGACCCGGGCTTCCGCCGCCGCATCACCTGGAGCTACATCGACGCCCGCGACCTGGCCACCGCAGCGCGCTTGGGCGTCGACAAGGACGGCCTGGGCTATCAGGTGATGAACGTTGCCGCTGATGATGTCTCGTCCGACCTGCCGACGGCGGAGCTGCTCAAGCGCTTTTATCCGACGGTGCCGGTCAAGAAGACCCTCGGCGAGTTTGAGACCCTGCTGAGCAATGAGAAGATCAAGCGCTTGCTGGGCTTCAAGCAGCAGTACAACTGGCGCAGTCACGTCAAGTGACCGGGTGTCGCTTTCAGTTCCCCGATCAGCGCGACTGGCAACGAATCTTCACTTTTTCCTGAACGGGCTGGCGTTTGCGACCTGGGGCGTGCATGTACCGACCTTCAAGCACCTGCACGGCCTGAGCGAGGCCGAAGTGGCGCTGGCGATGCTGGCGGCCGGCGTGGGCGCACACGAGCGACGAAGCGGGCCACAGTTTCATGCGGCCACACGGTGTGATCGTCCTGCTCGGCGCCATGGCCGCGCTGGGCTTGGTCGCCGAGGGTTCCATGTACGACTGGAGCGTGCTCTACCTGCGCGAGAGCCTGGCGTCGCCGCAAGCCCTGGCGGCACTGGGCTATGCGGCGTTCTCGGTGGCGATGGCCATCGGCCGCTTCGCGGGTGACCGGGCTCGTGCGCGACTGGGTGCCGTGGCCCTGCTGAGTGTCGGTGGCACGCTGGCCGCCATCGCGATGCTGGCGGTGTTGCTGATCGGCCATCCGGCGGCGGCGCTGGCAGGTTTCGCGCTGGTGGGCCTGGGCATCGCGAACGTGGTGCCGGTGCTCTTCGCCTGCGCGTCGCGGGTGCCCGGTATCTCGCCCGCACATGGCATTTCCGGCGTCGCCAGTTTGGGCTATCTTGGTTTTCTGTCGGGTCCCCCCATGATCGGTGCGGTGGCGCAGGTCGCCACCTTGCCGGTGGCGCTGGGCCTGGTCGCCTTGTTTGCGGCGGCCCTCGCCGTACTTGCCCGCTGCGCTTTGCCAATCATGGGTGATCTCGGCACTGGCTCGGACGATAGAGCCAGTCACTCAGTCCCGGTAGGGCAGGAACCAGGCCCGCCAGGCTGAGGTGGTCGCGGCGAGCCTCGGCCCGTACTCGCAACCAACGTGCTCGGCGCAGCGCGCCGAGCGAACAGGCAGGGTACTTGCCTAATCAGGCTGTTGCGGCAACAAGGCTTCGTTCGGTCACACCCAGCCGCCATCGACCACAAAATTCTGCGCCGTACACATGGCGCTGTCGTCCGCCGCCAGAAAAAGCGCCATACGGGCAATGTGCTCTGCCAATACCGGCTGGTTGATGCACTGGCCGCGCGCGATATCAGCGCGAGCTGTGTCATCAACCCAGAGGCGCAGCTGTTTTTCTGTCATCACCCAGCCCGGTACCAGTGTGTTGACCCGGATGTTGAATGGCCCGAAATCGCGCGCGAGGCTGCGCGTCAGGCCCTGCACAGCAGATTTGGCCGTGGTGTATACCGGCATACCACCTTGTTTGAGCATCCAGCTGAGGGAGCCGAAATTCACGATGCTTCCGCCACCGGTCTTGCGCATGTCTGGCGCGACGTTGCGAGCAGCAAAGAACTGGTGCTTCAGGTTCACCGCGATGCCAGCATCCCAGGTCTCCGGGGTGGTCTCTTCAATGGTGTGACGGCGATCGTTGGCAGCGTTGTTCAGCAGTGCGTTAATGGGGCCAAAGTGTTGGCGCACCTTTTCGATGGCACTCTCCAACGCAGCGATGTCTGTCAAGTCAGCATGAACAAATAGCGGGGCGTGCCGCGCTCCGGCCAGTGCGCTCGCCAGCGTCGATCCTGCCGCAGCGTCGATGTCGATGAAGCCGACCTTCGCGCCTTGTGCTGCGAATTGCTCGACAAGGCAGGCACCAATGCTGGTGGCGCCTCCTGTGATAAGCACGGTCCGGTCAGTCAGGCTGGGGTATTGGGCAAAGGTTGTCATGGGCGGTTTCTTCACGGTGGATGGAGCCCTCCATGAACGCGCCGGGCGTGTAGCTGGAGGAGTCTGTAGTTTAGTACGGTGGATTATGTGGTTTTACTTGAATTCAATCAAATGCCAAAAAAAAGGGTTCGATTGCGTTAGAGTTGTACGATAAATTCCAGGTTTTCCATGACAGCCCAGTTCAAGTCCATCACACCCAGTGCGTGCCTCTCAGATCAGGTGGCGGATGTGCTCACAGCCGAGATCCGGGCGGGCCGCCTGGCTGTGGGCGACAAGCTGCCGACAGAAGCTGCGCTGGTGGAGCAGTTCTCGGTCAGCCGTACGGTGGTGCGGGAAGCCGTCTCGCGGCTCAAGTCGCTGGGGCTGGTCGATTCGCGGCAAGGCAGCGGCGTGTATGTCAAGGAATTGGGCTTTTCGCCGCTCAACTTTGATGCCAAGTCTGCGGTCTCGAAACAGGCGGTGATCCAGATGGTGGAGGTGCGTCGCGCGCTGGAGGCAGAAGTGGCCGGGCTGGCGGCGCAACGGCGAACTCTGAGCGATATCAAACGCATCCGGCAGTCCATTGCCGCGCTCGACAAGGCCGTGCAAGCCGGTGGCGACGGTGTGGAAGAGGACGTTCAATACCACCGTGCCATTGCGGAGGCTGCGCGCAATCCTTTTCT
>JAUXOA010000098.1 GCA_030682475.1 Rhodoferax sp.
CCGCTTCCATCATGCCAATGTGGCTGTCTGCCGACATCTCGAGCGCCGAGACAAAGTAGCCGGGTAGTTTGTCCGCATCGCCGCCGAGTTCGCGGTACAGGCGCCAGGCATGGTCCTCCACCGCGTACTCTGTGGTGCTGCCGTCGGACTCGCGTTTCTTGCGGCGGTACATCCATGAAAACGGCGGTTCGATGCCGTTGGAGGCGTTGTCGGCAAACGCCAGGCTGACCGTGCCGGTTGGTGCAATCGACAGCAGGTGACTGTTGCGGATGCCGTTGGCACGTATGGCCTGTTGCAGCGCGGCCGGCAGGCGGCTGGCAAAGGTGCCCGTGGCGAGATATCCGTCGGCGTCGAACTTCGGGAAGGCGCCTTTTTCCTTCGCGAGCGCGACCGATGCGGCATAGGCCGTATCGCGCATGCTTATGGCAATACGTGCTGCCATCTCGCGGCCCTCGGCCGCGTCGTAACGCAGGCACAACATGGCCAGCGCATTGCCCAGGCCGGTGAAGCCGACGCCGATGCGGCGCTTGGCCGCGGCCTCGGCCTGTTGTTGCGGCAATGGCCAGAATGTCACATCCAGCACGTTGTCGAGCGCCCGCACCTGGATGGTCACCGACTTGGCAAAAGCCTCGAAATCAAAAGCCGGCGTGCCACTCATGCCGAAGGGGTTGCGCACAAAACGCGTGAGGATGACGGGGCCGAGGTCGCAGCAGCCATAAGGCGGCAGCGGCTGTTCGCCGCAGTTGTGCACGTAAAGACCGTTGGCATCGAAGGCATGGATGTCAGCCACCGTCACATCGAAAACGTCCTCGCAGCCGCCCTCGGTCAGTGATTCGACCGTGGCCGTGAAGCGCTCACGGTTGAGGCTGCGGCTGTAACTGCCCAGCGCTTGTTCCAGCCTCCCTGCCTTGTCGGTATCGGCAAAACCGATGCGCTCCGCATAAATCCGCAGGTTGTCCCCGCTGATGACGAGTTCATGCTGCGAGGCTGTTTCATAAACCGTCAAGCCGCCGCGCCCGTTCGGCAAGGGGCGCGCCTGCGCCAGACGCCGGTTAGAGTAAATGGTGGAGACAATGCCCAGACGCAGCAACATGCGCTGCGCCGTCTGAAGCAAACCCAGATCGCTTTGCGACAGCCTCAGGCTGACGCCTTTTTCCTGCGAGCCCTGCACAGAACCATCAGCGTCAAACAAGCCACGCAGAAGCCCCTCTGCAAAGACGGACGAGGCTTTCTCCATGACAGCGGTAATCGTCTTGTGCCCCGGACGCATGCCCATGTCCTGAGCCAGGCGTCGCACCGCACCAGAGGCCATGCGCGCTTCGCCCCGTCCCGCCACGGGGCGCTGAAAGCCCCGAAAATCAGACCGGTGCGACAAAGTGGCGGCTGCGGCCTCGGCTGCGTGCACGATACCGGCAGCACCTGTCTGCGCATAGGCCACCGTGCCGTTTGCGGCCAGTTTGAGTTCAGGCGCCCACACCGAGATAACCGCCTTGTCGCTCTTGAGCGTGCCATCACCGATCAGCAGCCCCAGCAAATAACCCTCGGCCTGCGTGCCGATGCCCTCCCACCCGCCCAGTGCGCGGTGATCGTGCAGCAGGATTTCGTCGCCTGCCTGCAGTTGTGCAGCTTCAGCCCACTCGGCCTCCAGTATGTAGCGGGTTCTGCGCGCCACACGACGCACCCTGTGGTCGGCGGTGAGGCGCAAGACCGGCCCTTCGCGCGTGCGCAAAGCCAGCACGGGTTTGTGGCCGGTCCGAAAAAAACCGTCGCTTTTCACAGCGTAGGCCTTGCCATCGACCACCGCACTGAAGGGCCGCCCCACCAGATCCGACACCTGTGCCGGCCCCTCTGTAGTCATCACCCAGGTATCGGCAGTCACACAGGGATTGGTCGCCGCAATTTCTTCGCAGTAACGCAGGTTGTTGTCCTGGTTGATGTGGTCCAGGAACAGGATGCCGGGCTCGGCAAAGTCGTAAGCCGAACGCATCACGGTGTCCCACAACTCGCGCGCCGCTACCGTCTGGTAGACCCAGAGACCGTCCGCACGCTGAAACGCGCCCTGCTCCATCAAAGGCACACCGGGCTTGGCCTTGTGTACCAGTTCCCAGGGCTGGTCTTCGGCCAGCGCCTGCATGAACGCGTCCGGCACACCCACCGAGACGTTGAAGTTGTTCCAGCGCCCGGGCGTGCGCTTGGCGGTGATGAACTCGTGCACATCCGGATGGTCGATGCGCAGCACGCCCATCTGCGCGCCGCGCCGTGAACCCGCGCTTTCCACGGTGGAACAGGACTGGTCAAAAACGTTGATATAGCTGCAGGGGCCGGAAGCCATGGACGCGGTGCCTTTGACCTCCGCGCCGCGTGGGCGAATGCGTGAAAAATCGTAACCCACGCCGCCACCGCGCCGCATGGTTTCAGCGGCTTCGCGCAGGGCCTCGTAAATGCCGGGATAGCCGCCGTCATCCATGCCCTGGATGCAGTCGCCTACGGGCTGCACAAAACAGTTGATCAGCGTGGCCTGGATGGCCGTGCCTGCCGCGCTCATGATGCGGCCGGCGCCTATCGCGCCGGCGTGCAGATTCTCGAGAAACAGGGCCTCGTATTTGGCGCGTTCCGCTTCCGGCTCGACCGAGGACAGGGCCCGCGCCACGCGCCGGTACAGGTCTTCCACACCCGACTCGCCAGGCTTGAGGTATTTTTCCTTCAGCACGTCGTGGCTGATGGGTTGAGCGGCCGTCAGGTCCTGGGGCCGGCCAAACTGGTCTCGTTTCATGCGGATGCTCCTGCAGGGGTCGCTGCCGGCAGAATGCCGCCAAGCAGCCATTGCATCAATTCTTGCACCGAACGAATCTGGTCGCCGAACGGCAGCCGGGCGGCACCACGGAAGAAAAGGCCTTTGCGCGCATCGCCATCAAACGCATGGCCGAGTTGCTGGTCGATGCAGAACTGGCCCATGCTGGCCACGCCGTCGCGCAGGCCACAGTGGGCGAGGCAGTCAAACGACATGTTGCATTTGGCCTTGACATGGGCGCCCGCCTGAAGCCTGGGCTCGAGGCGAAGGTATTTGTCCAGCCAGGGCGTGCGCACCGCACGTGCCGGCAGGCCGGCCACACTGATGAACTCCACCAGGTCTTCCGGTTTGGCTTCGGCCAGCACTTTCTTGAAGGCGGGATCGGCATCACACTCCTGGGTCACGGCAAAAGCCGTTCCGAGCTGTACGGCGGAGGCGCCCAGGGCCTGCAGTCGCAGGATGTCGTTGCGGCAGTTGATGCCGCCGGCGGCGATCAGCGGAATTTCGCGCTCGATACCTGTTGCCTTGAAAAATTCCAGCACCTGCGGGATGACCACCTCGAAATCGAAGCGTGGATCATGCAGGTCCGCGACCTTCGCCGCGCCCAGGTGGCCACCGGCCAGGCCGGGATGCTCGATCACGATGGCATCGGGCAGACGACCCTTTTTCTGCCACTTGCGCACCAGCAACTGCACGCCGCGCGCGTCCGACAGGATGGGAATCAGCGCGACCTTGGGATAGTCCCGCGCCAGCTCCGGCAAGTCCAGCGGCAGGCCGGCGCCGACCACCAGGGCATCAACGCCGCTGGCCAGAGCCTGGCGCACGTAGTCTTCGTAGGCGTTGAGCGCCTTCATGATATTCACCGCAATCAGCCCCCGGCCTTGCGACAAGCCGCGCGCCCGGCGGATTTCCCGGTCCAGCGCGTCGAGATTGGCGGCATCGATGCGTTCACGGGCATCCGGCTCCTTGTCGAGATGGCCTGTTGCGGCCATCAGGTCCGGATGCAGCCGGCGCAGGTCCACGGAGGACAGGGTACCAACCCCGCCCAGGCGCGCCACGGCACCTGCCAGACCTCCCGCCGATACACACACGCCCATGCCGCCCTGGACCACCGGGATCAGCGCCCGGCCGCATAGGGTCCAGGACTGCAGGCCCGAATCACGGGCAAGGGTTTGCAGTAGCGCTGCCGCGGCAGCCGTGTCGACATGGGCCTTGTGGGCCGGGTCAATAACTGATGATTTGTCCATCGTGTTCCACATAAGGTTGGTACGGGCCAGTGCCGCTGTTGGAGGCTATCGCAGCTGGCACAAAACTTCCTTGCCGTACATCAAAGATGTGGATTTCACCGTCCTCAATCACGTAGTGCCAGCCATGCAGCGTCAGGGCGCCTTTCTCGACTTCGCGCCTGACCATCGGGTAGGCCATCAGGCGCTCGAGCTGCAGCACCACGACGCGCTGCTCGGTGCGGCGCAGGGCTTCGGGGCTGGCCTGGACCGGCAGCAAGGCTTCGCTGGCCAGCTTGAGCCAGGCCTGCAGGGCCACGGCTTCTTCGGGCACCCCTTCATAGGCGGCCCGGATGGCACCACAGTGGCTGTGGCCGCAGACGATGATGCGCTCCACATGCAGGCTGAGCACCGCGAACTCGATCGCCGCCGTGGTGCCATGCCATCCGTGGGAGCCGTCATATGGCGGGACGAAGGCTCCCACGTTTCGCACGATAAAAAGCTCACCGGGGCCGGCACCGGTCAGCAGGTAGGGCACCACACGTGAATCCGAGCAGCCGATGAACAGGGTCTTGGGGTGCTGCCCCTGCGCCACCAGGTCCTGGAAACGCTGCTGGTGCAGCGGAAAATAGTCGGAGTGAAAACGCCGCAAGCGAAGCAGCAGTTCGTCCGCGCTTGCAACGTCTTCGGTCATTGCACCAGAGGCGAATCCGCTCCCTCAAGAGCGATACCTTCTATCTCCGCCCCTCCCACCAGCAGGCTCATGTACTGGTGCAGCGCCCTGGCGCGTGACTGCATGGTCAGCAGGGCTGCGATACGCTCGCGCACTTCCTCATAGGCGGGCTGAGTGCCGCTGCGGCGCTCCAGCACGTCGATGATGTGAAAACCGAAACGCGTGTGGAAGAGGCGCGGGTGCACACCAGTGCCGGTTTGCGCATGCTCGAGATGAAACAGTTCGGTCGCCAGTTCGGGCGCACAATCGTCCGGCGTGATCCAGCCAAGGTCGCCGCCCTGCGCACTGCTCGGGCAGTTGGACAACTCGCCAGCCAGCTGCGCAAAGCGCCCGGGAGCCACACCTTTGTGCGAAAGTTCCAGCAAGGCGCGCTCGGCATGAACGGTGAGTGCCTGAACGTTGACGCCGGGCGTGACCGCAAACAGGATATGCCGCACGTGAAGCGCCTGCCCTACCAGTAACTGGGCCTTGTGCGCTTCGTAATAACGCCGCCCTTCCACTTCAGTCGGGTGAGGCGTGACCACCTCCCGATCGACCATGGCCTCAAGGATCTCGCGTTCGGCCTGGCCAAGTTCCGGGGTGGTCAAACCAGTGCGGCGCGGCAGCAGCCCTTGCGACACCGCCTGCTGGCGCAGCAATTCGGCGTAGGCCAGTTCGCGCAACGTATCGGTGTCCGGCTGCTGTCCGGGCGCATGCAGGGCGATGCCATTGACAAGAGCCTCCTGCACCGCAGGCTGGGCCGCGGAGGCAGGAGCGCACTGACAGGAACCGCTGCCGCAGCCCTGGGTTGCGGCGGGTGAAGAAGGCGTCTGTGTGGTCATGGAAGGTCCCTGGTTCATGGTGAGGGTCAAGGAGCACCGGGCGACTTGGCCCGGGGAACGCCAAGGCGGCGACTGCGCACGAGCTGGTAGGGGCGGAACAGGTAAGCGACCGATCCGAAGCCGCTCCACACATGCACCAGGCGGCTGAAGGGGAAGAGCAGGAAGATGGTCATGCCAAACACAATGTGAAAGCGATAGGGCCAGGGCAGCACAGCCAGCGCTGCAGAATCCACCTCGCGCAGGGTGAGAATGCGCTGCGCCCATTCGGCCAGGATCAACATCACGCTGCCATCGGCGTGCCCCCACGAATACGGCAGGGTGATCATGCCCACCACCAGTTGTACCCACAAGATCAGCAGGATCGCGAGATCGGTCTTGTGGCTGGTGTAACGGATGCGCGGGTCAAACACGCGGCGGTAGATCAGCATCGACAGGCCAATGAAACAGATGATGCCGGCAATGCCGCCCGCGTAGATCGCCATGCGCTGCTTGGTCGCTGCGTCCATAAAGAAGCCGTACACCGCGTGGGGTGTCAGCAGGCCGACCAGGTGGCCGAAGAACAGGAACAGGATGCCCACGTGGAACAGGTTGCTGCCCCAGCGCAGCAGGCCGGGGCGGAGCAATTGCGAAGAGTCGCTTTTCCAGGTGTACTGGTCGCGGTCGAAGCGGATCAGGCTGCCGAGCAGGAACACGGTCAGGCAGATGTAGGGATAAACACCAAAAAGAAATCCGTGAAGTCCGGTGCTCATGCTTGTGCTCCTTGGGTGGGGCGCGCCTTGCGTACGTGAGGCACGATGTGGATCGGTTGCGGCTGGTCAGGTCTACCCTGGCCCTTGGTCGAACAGCCGTCAAAGACGACCGGCTCTTCCCAGACCGCGTCGACAGGTTCTTCTGCAACGATCTGCACCGGCTGGGCCTTTTCGCCGGCCAGCTCCAGCAAGGCACCCAACACGGAGGCGTAGGCACTTTCGCGCTGTTGCAGCGCCGCGAAAATCGCATTGAAGATATGCGCCATCTCGGCCAGAAACTCGCGCGCCTCGCGCGGCGGCTGGGTCGAGGTGAATTCGAGCACCACCGGCAGGAAGTCCGGCATCTCGCCCTCGGCCAGGTACATGCCGGCCTTCTCGTAGGTTTGCGCCAGGTCAATCATGGCCGGCCCCCGATCACGCGAGTCGCCGTGAACGTGTTCGAACAGGTGCAGCGATGTGGCGCGGCCCCGGTCGAACAACTCGACATAGGCCGCCTCGGTCCCAAGCGCCGGCGCCAGCGCGAGTGCTTCGATCAGGGCGTCCAGCTCGGTCAACCTTTGCGGCTCCAGGGCACGCTCTTCATGCAGTGCCTCACGCAGTGCGCCCAGATGGCTGCGCAACTCGGCGTCGGGATAGCCGAGCAGCCTGGCCAGCACGCGCAGGCTCTTTGATGCCACAGCTGGGGGATTGTTGAAAAGTGCCATGGTTCAGGCCTCCACTTTGATGGGAATCGTGCGTTTCTTGTTGCCGCCGAACAGGCTGACGTCGCTGGCACCGTCGGAGCAACCGTTGCCGAAGGTGAAACCGCAACCGCCGCGCATGTCGAATGCGTTCTCGGCGTATTCGCGGTGGCTGCTCGGGATCACGAAGCGGTCTTCGTAATTGGCAATCGCCATGATGTGGTACATCTCCTCGACCTCGGCCACGGTCAACCCGGCCTGCTCCAGCACCGCCAGGTTCTGCACCTGGTCCACATGTTTGCTGCGCTGGTAGGACCGCATCGCCAGCATGCGCTGCAGTGAGCGGATCACCGGTGCCGTGTCGCCGGCGGTCAGCAGGTTGGCCAGGTACTGCACGGGAATGCGCATCTGCGCGATGTCGGGCAGCTCGCCGTTGATGCCGATCTGGCCGGCGTTGGCCGCCGAGGTGATTGGCGACAGCGGCGGCACGTACCAGACCATGGGCAAGGTGCGGTACTCGGGATGCAGCGGCAGCGCCACCTTCCACTCCACAGCCATCTTGTAGACCGGGCTGCGGCGGGCGCCTTCCAGCCAGGCTTCGGGGATGCCGTCCTTGCGCGCCTGCTCAATCACTTTCGGATCGTTCGGGTCCAGGAAGATGTCGAGCTGGGCCTGGTACAGGTCCTTGTCGTCTTCCACACTGGCCGCTTCCTGGATGCGGTCAGCGTCATACAGCACCACACCGAGGTAGCGGATGCGGCCCACGCAGGTCTCGCTGCAGACGGTTGGCTGGCCGGCTTCAATGCGCGGGTAGCAAAAGGTGCACTTCTCGGCCTTGCCGCTTTTCCAGTTGTAATAAATTTTCTTGTAAGGGCAGCCCGAGACACACATGCGCCAGCCGCGGCACTTGTCCTGGTCGATCAGCACGATGCCGTCTTCCTCGCGCTTGTAGATCGAGCCCGAAGGGCAGGACGCCACACAGGCGGGGTTGAGGCAATGCTCGCACAGGCGCGGCAAATACATCATGAAGGTGTTTTCGAACTGGCCGACCATGTCTTTTTGGACCTGGTCGAAGTTCGCCAGGTTGGCGTCTTTGCTGCGCTTCGAAAACTCGCCCCCGAGGATTTCTTCCCAGTTCGGGCCCCATTCGATCTTCTCCATGCGCTTGCCGGTGATCAGGCTGCGCGGCCGCGCCGTCGGCGCTGCCTGCATCTCTGGCGCCGACTGCAGATGGTCGTAGTCGAAAGTGAAGGGCTCGTAGTAGTCATCGATCTGCGGCATGTTCGGGTTGGAGAAGATGCGCATCAGCAGCTTCCATTTCCCGCCCTGGCGCGGCTCGATGGAGCCGTCTGCCCTGCGTACCCAGCCACCGTTCCATTTGTCCTGGTTTTCCCACTCCTTGGGGTAACCGATACCGGGCTTGGTTTCGACGTTGTTGAACCAGGCGTATTCCATGCCGGGCCGGCTGGTCCAGACGTTTTTGCAGGTGACAGAACAAGTGTGGCAACCAATGCACTTGTCCAGGTTCAGCACCATGCCGATTTGCGCGCGTACCTTCATGCTGCCTCTCCCATTTGTTGCACGGCGAACGCTTTTTCATCTTCGCGCGGCGTGTCCAGCCAGTCCACCTTGTCCATCTTGCGCACCACAACGAATTCATCGCGGTTGGTGCCTATGGTTCCGTAGTAGTTGAAGCCCCAGGAAAGCTGCGCGTAACCACCGATCATGTGGGTCGGTTTGAGCACGATGCGCGTCACCGAGTTATGGATGCCGCCACGCTGGCCGGTGATTTCCGAACCCGGGGTATTGACGATTTTTTCCTGCGCGTGGTACATCATCACCATGCCGGGCTTGACGCGCTGACTGACGACAGCCCGCGCGGCAATCGCGCCGTTGACGTTGTAAGCCTCGATCCAGTCGTTGTCTTTCACCCCGATCAGCTTGGCATCATCTTCACTGAGCCAGATGATGGGCCCGCCCCGGCTCAGCGTCAGCATCAACAGGTTGTCGGTGTACGTTGAGTGAATGCCCCACTTCTGGTGCGGCGTGATGAAGTTCAGCAATATCTCTGTGTTGCCATTGGTACGAATACCATGCACACCCGCGGTGGCTTTCAGGTTCACCGGCGGCCGGTAGCTGGCCAGGCCCTCACCGAAAGCCAGCATCCACGGGTGGTCCTGGTAGAACTGCTGGCGGCCCGTGAGGGTGCGCCATGGGATCAATTCATGCACATTGGTGTAGCCGGCGTTGTACGACACGGTTTCCGACTCGATGCCGCTCCAGGTCGGCGAGCTGATGATCTTGCGCGGTTGCGCCTGGATGTCGCGGAAGCGGATCTTCTCGTCCTCGCGGTGCAGTGCCAGGTGCGTGTGCTCGCGGCCGGTCTGCTTGCCGAGTGCCGCCCAGGCCTTGACCGCCACGTGGCCGTTGGTTTCAGGCGCGAGCTGCAGCACCATTTCGCAGGCGTCGATGTCGCTGTTGATGCGCGGCAAGCCCTGGGTCACGCCGGGCTCTGTCACGAGGCCGTTCAACTGGCCGAGCTGCGTGACCTCGGTCTCGGTATTCCATGAAATACCCTTGCCACCGTTGCCCACCTTGTTGAGCAGGGGGCCGACCGCCGTGAAACGTTTGTAGACGTTGGGATAGTCGCGCTCGACCACCTGCATCTGGGGCGCCGTCTTGCCTGGTACCAGTTCGCACTCACCGCGCTTCCAGTCCTTGACGTCAAAAGGCTGGGCCAGCTCGCCCGGCGAGTCGTGCATCACCGGGGTCAGCACCATTTCCTTTTCGACACCCAGATGGCCTTCACACAGCTCGCTGAATTTTTTCGCGAAACCCTTGTAAATCTCCCAATCGCTTTTCGATTGCCACACCGGGTCCACCGCGGTAGACAGCGGATGGATGAAGGGGTGCATGTCGCTGGTGTTGAGGTCGTTCTTTTCGTACCAGGTTGCGGTCGGCAGCACGATGTCGGAGTACAGGCAGGTCGTGCTCATGCGGAAGTCGAGCGTGACCAGCAGGTCCAGCTTGCCCTCGGGCGCCTTGTCATGCCAGACCACTTCCTCGGGCTTGCCTTCTTCGGCCCCCAGATCCTTGCCCTGAACACCGTTGTCCGTACCCAGCAGATGCTTGAGGAAATACTCATGGCCCTTGCCCGACGAACCGATGATGTTGGAGCGCCAGACAAACATGTTGCGCGGCCAGTTGTCCGGATGGTCCGGATCCTCGCAGCTCATCCTGAGCGAGCCGTCCTTGAGCGACTGGACGACATAGTCTTTCGCATCCAGCCCGGCCGCCTGCGCGTCCTTCACCACCTGCATGGGGTGGGTCTGCAGTTGCGGCGCGCTCGGCAACCAGCCCATGCGCTCGGCACGCACGTTGTAGTCGATCATGCTGCCGCCGTAGAGCTTCTTGTCGGCGAGTGGCGACAACACCTCGTCCACGCCAAGCTTCTCGTAGCGCCACTGGTCGGTATGCGCATAAAAGAAGCTGGTGGAGTTCATCTGCCGGGGTGGGCGTATCCAGTCCAGCGCGAAGGCCAGCGGCGTCCAGCCGGTCTGGGGCCGCAGTTTTTCCTGGCCCACGTAGTGCGCCCAGCCGCCGCCACTCTTGCCGATACAGCCGCACATCATCAGCATGTTGATGACGCTGCGGTAGTTCATGTCACTGTGATACCAGTGGTTCATGCCGGCGCCAATGATGACCATGGACCGGCCTTCGGTCTTGTCGGCATTGTCGGCAAACTGGCGGGCGACGGCGATGATCTGGTCGCGTGGCACGCCGGTGATCTGCTCCTGCCAGGCCGGGGTGTAAGGCGTGTTGTCGTCAAAGTCGGCGGCGGCCAGTTCATCGGGCAAGCCGCGGGGAATGCCGTATTGCGCGACCTGCAGGTCGAACACCGTCGCGACCAGGGCCGAGCGCTCTTCGCCGGCCTTGCCGAGTGAAATGCGCTGCACCGGTACCGTGCGCACCAGCACATCGCTCTGCTCGTTGTTCTGGAAATGCGCATGGGGGATGCCGCCGAAGTACGGAAAGCCGACCTTGGCGCTGTCAGCGCTGGGTGCATCACCCTCCATCACCGACAGCTTGAGCGTGACCTCGTCACCCTGGCGCGCTTCTTTGGATTCCAGGTTCCACTGCCCGGCGTCGGCCCGACCGTCCGGACCCCAGCGAAAGCCGATGGCGCCGTGCGGCAGCACGACCTTGCCCTGCGCATCGAAGGCAACAGTTTTCCACTCCGGGTTGTTCGCCTGGCCCAGCTTGCCGTTGAAGTCGGACGCGCGTACGTAGCGGTCCGGCACCATGACGGTTTCGCCGTTTTCCAGCGTGTGCTCCTTGAGCATCACCAGCATGGGCAAATCGGTGTAGCGGCGTGCGTAGTGGTCGAAGTAGGCCGAGCGCGGCTTGCCGTTGCCGCCGAAATAGAAGTCTTTCAAAATCACATGGCCCATGGCCATGGCGACTGCAGCGTCGGTACCCTGCTTGGGGTGCAGCCACAGATCAGACAGCTTGGCGACTTCGGAGTAGTCCGGCGTGATCGCCACCGTCTTGGTGCCCTTGTAGCGAACTTCGGTGAAGAAGTGCGCGTCGGGTGTACGCGTTTGCGGCACGTTGGAGCCCCAGGCGATGATGAAGCCGGAGTTGTACCAGTCGGCCGACTCGGGTACGTCGGTCTGCTCACCCCAGACCTGCGGGCTGGACGGAGGCAGGTCGCAATACCAGTCGTAAAAACTCATGCACACGCCGCCTATCAGCGACAGATAGCGCGAACCCGCGGCGTAGCTGACCATGGACATCGCCGGGATCGGCGAGAACCCGATGATGCGGTCGGCGCCGTGCTTCTTGATGGTGTGGACGTTGGAGGCCGCAATGATCTCGTTGACCTCGTCCCAGCTGGAACGCACGAAACCGCCGAGGCCACGCACGCTCTGGTAGTCGCGCCGTTTGGCGTCGTCCTGCACCACGGCCGCCCAGGCCTCGACCGGCGGCAGCGTCAAACGTGCCTCGCGCCAGTGCTTGAGCAGGCGCGCACGCACCATGGGGTACTTGACGCGGTTGGCGCTGTACAGGTACCAGCTGTAGCTGGCGCCGCGCGAACAGCCGCGTGGTTCGTGGTTGGGCATGTCCCAGCGCGTGCGCGGGTAGTCGGTCTGCTGGGTTTCCCAGGTGACGATGCCGCCCTTGACATAGATCTTCCACGAACAGGAGCCCGTGCAGTTGACGCCATGGGTGCTGCGCACAATCTTGTCGTGTGCCCAGCGGTTGCGGTAGGCGTCCTCCCAGGTCCGGTCTTCGGCCGTGGTGACACCATGGTCCCCGGAGAAGGACTCCCTGGGGTTGGAAAAGTGGCTCAGGCGATCAAGAAAATGACTCATTTTGTGTTCTCCGGTAAGGCGGTAAATGCGGGGTTCGGCAGCGGGTCAGGGGTTTTTGATCTCGGCGCCGCGGCGCAGGTAAAACCACCAGTTCAACACCAGGCACAGGGCGTAAAAGACGGCAAAACCGTACATCGCGTTTTCCGGCGTGCCGGCCTTGATCTGCGCACCAATCACCACCGGGGCGATGAAGGCGCCGTAGGCGGCAATGGCCGAGGTCCAGCCCAGAACCGGGCCGGCCTGCTGGCGGTCGAAGATGACGCCAATCGTGCGGAAGGTGGAGCCGTTGCCAATGCCGCTGGCGGCAAACAGCACGACGAACAGCACCATGAAGATCAGGAAGTACTGCTCCGGCGTCGCCGACTTGTAGGCCAGCAGCATGACGTAACCCACGGCGACGGAGGCCACCACCATGACGGCGGAGATGACCTGCGTCACGATGGAGCCGCCGACCTTGTCCGAGACCCAACCACCCACGGGCCGGATCAGCGCACCGACAAAGGGGCCTATCCAGGCAAAGGTCAGCGCCGACGGTGCGTTTGGATTTTTCAGCGTATGCTGCATGACGCCGGCGGCATCCGGCACATGGCTGATGCCAAAAATCACTGTGATGGCCAGCGGTAGAGCCATTGAAAAACCGATGAAGGAACCGAAAGTCACGATGTACAGCAGGGTCAGCGACCAGGTGTGCTTGTTGCTGAAGATCGCAAACTGCTTGGTGATGCCTTCTTTCATCGTGCCAAAGGCGGTGAGCTTAAGCACCAGCAAGGTACTGGCCACAATCAATGGCATCGCAATCCACATGTTGAGCAAGCCCAGACCGGTGGGTTTGGGCAGGTAGAGGTAAAGGCCGATGCCTGCTGGCACAAACGACAGCGTGTAGAGCCAGATGATTTTGAGAAAGGCCGGGATGGTGCCGCCAATGTCTGGGGAGACGGTCTTGAGGTTGTTCATGCCGAAGAAGCAAATCACAGACAGCGGCACCAGTGACAACAGCCAGGCAAAGCCTGCGTTCTGTATCCAGGTAGGCGTTCCGGCCGTGATTTTCCCGAGGATCCAGCCGCTGTCCTTGACCAGATTGGTCGATTCGCCTGCCAGGCCACCAAACAGACTCAGCGTCATCACCAGCGGGATGACGATCTGCATGGTGGTGACGCCGAAGTTGCCCAGGCCTGCATTCAGTCCAAGCGCCGTGCCCTGCAGCCGCTTCGGAAAGAAAGTGCTGATGTTGGACATGGAACTGGCGAAGTTTCCGCCGCCCACCCCGCACCACAGGGCCATCAGCTGAAAGGACCACAGCGGCCACTCGGGGTGCTGCAGAACGATGCCGGTGCCGATGGCCGGCGCCAGCAGCATCGAGGTCGTCAGGAAAATGGTGTTGCGCCCGCCGGCCAGCCGGATCAGGAAGGAGGCCGGAATGCGCATGGTGGCGCCGGCCAGGCCCGCAATGGCCGTCAGCGTGAAGAGTTCGGCCTGGGTGAAGGGAAAACCCAGGTTAAGCATCTGCACGGTGATGATGCCCCACATGCCCCAGACGGCAAAGCCGCAAAGCAGGCTGGGCACGGAGATCCAGAGGTTGCGGTAGGCAATGCGCTTGCCGGTGCTTTCCCAGAACTGCTCGTCCTCGGGACGCCAGTCGGTGATGTCAACGCTGGAACTGGTTTTGGTATTCATGTGATGTTCTCGAAAAGGAGCTGTTTCAGGCCTGTGCGCCAGCCGCGTTCTTGCCCATGACTTCAGTGCGGCGCACCTCGGTCCAGTACATCCAGATCAGCGAGACCCAGACGATGCCGTACATGAACATGAAGGCGCTGGAACGGATGCCGGTCAGGTCCATCAGAGCGCCGAAGATGATGGGCAGCACAAAACCACCCAAGCCGCCCGCAAGACCGACAATGCCGCTGATCGCGCCGATGTTGGCGCCGTAATCGTCACTGATGTATTTGAAAACGCTGGCCTTGCCGAAGGCCCAGGCAATGCCCAGGATGAACATCAGCACAGTGAAGGTGTAGACGTTCAGGCCGATGTGGAAAGTCGCCGGGCCGTTGACCGTGAGAATGGTGAAGTCGGTCTGTGGGTAGGACAGCAGGAAGAGGCACACCCAACTGACCCACATCACCCACCAGGTCACGCTGTGCGCACCGTACTTGTCGGACAACACCCCGCCAAATGCGCGCAACACGCCGCCCGGCAGCGAGAAACAGGCCGCGAGCAGCGCCGCCACGCGGATGTCCAGACCGTACTCCCCGACGTAGTACTGCACCATCCAGAGGGACAGGGCCACATAACCACCGAACACGATGCTGTAGTACTGACAGTACTTGAGGACTTTCGGATCCTTCAGGGATTTCAGCTGGTCGCTGAACTTGACATGGCTGGGCACCAGGTGCGAAGGGTCGCTGTAGCTGAACAGCCAGAACAGCACCAGCGCCCCCAGCATGATGACCGCGTACACCTGCGGCACCATGGCCCAGCCAAAAGCCACCAGCAGCACCGGCGCCACAAACTTGTTGACGGCGGCACCCGAGTTGCCGGCGCCGTACACACCCATCGCCATGCCCTGGCGGCTTTTCGGGAACCAGCGCGCCACATAGGGCGTGCCCACCGAGAACGAGCCACCAGCCAGACCGACAAACAGGCCAATCACCAGAAAGTGCCAGTAGGCCGTGGCGTAACTCATGAGCCAGATCGCGGGCACGGTGATGGCCATCAGGATGGTCATGACGATGCGCCCGCCGTAGCGGTCGGTCCAGATGCCCAGCGGGACGCGGATCAGCGAGCCCGTCAGGACCGGTGTGGCCGCGAGCAGGCCGAACTCCGTGGCGTTGAGGTTGAGCATCTTCTTGATCGGGATGCCGATCACGCCGAACATCATCCAGACCATGAAACAGACGGTGAAGGCCAGCGTGCTGACGATCAGCACCGACCACGCTTTTCTTGAATTGCCCAGTTCAGAGGCCATGTTGTTTCTCCAGACACATGGCATGACTGTCGGCCTTTAACGTGCCGCTGAATATCCTTCTTAGGAACAGGGAAACGGCACAAAAAAAGCGATCACGGACCCGGCCATCTCGTTCTGAAGAACTACTGCCGGGTCAAACTGCGCCGACCTTGATTTTTATCAAGCCAGGTCGCGGCCAGTCGCGTAGACGGCTGCCTGGACCCGCGAACTGAGCTGTAGCTTGCGCAGGATGTGCTGGACGTGAATCTTCACCGTGGTCTCCGCGATGTCGAGCTTGCGCGCAATCAGCTTGTTGCTGTCGCCGCGTGCGATCAGCGCCAGCACCTCGCGCTCGCGCGCCGACAGCAGCGCAATGGCGGAGTCATCCGGCCGAGCTGGCGCCGGTACTTCCCCGCTGCTGCCAACATTCACCGCAGCGACCTCGCCATGGGAGCTCGGCGGGGCCTTGGACCGGAAGGCGGCTACCAGCTTGGTCATCATTTCCGGGCTGACCACCGACTCTCCGTCCAGCACCTTGACGATGGATTCCGCCAGGCGATCAAGTTCGACGGTTTTCAGCAGGTAGCCGTCGGCGCCCGCCTGCAGGGCTGCAGACAGGTCGTCCTCGTTCTCACTCACTGTCAACATCAAAATGCGGGTGCCAGGGGCGGCGTCCTTGAGGGTCGCAATACCGTCCACGCCCAGGACGCCGGGCAGGTGGTTGTCCAGCAGGATCAGGTCCGGCTTGCTGCGTTCCGCGCAGCGCAAGGCCTCGCCGATATCGCCGGCCTCGCCCGCCACATGGAAACGTTCATCCAGCGAAAGCAGAGCGACCAGACCGCGGCGAAAGAGGGTGTGGTCGTCGACCACCAGCAGGGCGATGGGCATGGTCATGTTTTCTCCTCAGCCCCCATGCACGCCGGCAGTCGTTGGTGCCACTCCCGGCGTCCCGGCGGCGGTGGAGCCGACTTCCGGATGTGGCGGCAGTATCAGCGTTACGGTGGTTCCCTGGCCAGCCTTGGAAACGATCTCGACCTCGGCGCCTATGCGCCCGGCCCGCTCACGCATGATGTTCAGTCCAACATGGGACTGCCCGGGGTGTTTGCCCGTGTCAAAGCCGGCGCCGTTGTCGCGCACCACAAAACGCCAGCGTGCGCCCTTGTGCACTTCGAGGCTGACCTGCGTGGCGCCCGCATGTTTTCGTATATTGGACAGGGCTTCCTGGAGTACATGCAGCACCTGCACCTGCACGTCTGAAGGCAGTGGCAGGCCCTGGCCCTGTACCTGCAAGTGCACCGGCAAACCCGTCTGGCTCTGGAACTTCTGCAGGGTTTCCTGCAGCGCCTGCTCGATGTCGTCGGTGTTGGTGCGCGTGCGGAAATGCACCAGCAACTCCCGGACATCGCTGATGCTTTCGCGCAGCCCGACGTCCAGCTCATCGAGCGCGCCCTGCACCTGGGGCGCCTGACCCTTGTGCACGGCTGTCCGCAGCAGTTGCACCTGGATCTTGAGAAAGGCCAGGGATTGCGCAATCGAGTCATGCAGGTTGCGCGCCAGCAGCGCGCGCTCCTCCGCCACTGCCGCCTCCCGGTCCAGGGCGTCGGCACGCAACCCTTCCAGCGAACTGGCCAGGTGGCTGGCCAGCGCATCCAGCAGCTCAATTTCGTCAGTACTCAGCATGACTGGCGTTCGAAAGAACAGGTTGAATTCGCCAAGCAGGCGTTGTTGCAGGCGTATCGGCACCGCAACCACGCTTTCGTAGCCGACCTTGGCGCAATGGCGAACCGGCGCCTCCTCGTGGCTGAGGATGGGAATCACGCGGGTGCGCGCGTCAGGGCGCAGGTTGCCGCAGGCACAGGCGCCGGCCAGCAGGCTGCGCTCTTCCTCCACCAGCTCCTGTGGGAAGCAGTCGGAAGCCAGCATCAGGTAGCGCTGGTTGGCATCGTCGGACCAGCGGACAGCGGCGGCGTCTGCCTTCATCACGGCGCGCACGCGCTGGGCAAAGCCGCGAGCCAGCTCGTTTATGCTGCCCGCCTGGGCCAGAAAGGCACTGACCTTGTACAGGGCTTCCAGCCGCGCGCGTTGCGCCTCGATGCGCCGCGTCTTGGCCTCGACCTTGGCTTCCAGCCCCTCATAAAGCGACTGCAGGGTTGCCGCCATGTGGTTGAACCCTGCCGCCACCTGTCCGAACTCGTCCACGGTGTCGACCTCGATGCGTGTCCTGAAATCCCCGGACTCCAGCTTGCGCAAGCCCTCCCGGAGCTGTGCCAGGGGATTGATCACGTACATGTAGCCAGTGAAAAGCATGATGACGGCCCCGCCAATCGCCAGCCCCATCATCAGGAACTGGAACAGGTTCAGGATGGCGGTCAGCCGGGACAGGTGCCGCTCGATCACCAGCACCAGGCGGTCGCTGGCGTCGACGAAGGCTGCACCTGCCTGAAGCAGGTCCTGGGCCGCCGGAGCCGGCTCGGCCAGCCAAAGCGGTCGCTGTGTCTGCCACAGGGACTCGACATCGTTGAAACGCGCGCGCACCTGGTCGTCCCAGGGCACGAACAGTGGCCTGGAAGGATCCCCCTCGCGCAGCAGGGTCAGACTTTCGTCGAACCGGGCCACCAGCGCCTGCAATTCGGGGCGTTCCACGCCTGCCTGCACGGCGCTGGCCAGGCGCCAGGTCTGCATACGCATGCGTCCGGCTTCGTTGACGGCCGCTGCGCCGCCTTCAAGCTGCCAGGTCACCCACAAGGTCAACCCGATGGAAACCAGGGCCACCACCAGCAGGCCGGCGCCTATGCGCATGAGTTTTTTGGAAAGCGAGGCCGTCTGTTGCATGGACGCTAGCGTAACGCCGATCCAGGCACCGCGCCATGATCTGGCGCAGAAGCGGGGTGACGCTTGCGCTAGGGCCTGGCTGCGCCCGACGGTAGCTGCGGGCTGCGGGGAGCCGGTGCAGTACAGGCTGTACACACCATGCCGGCCAGCCGGTGCAGCGCCTGCCAGCCGTCGTGCGGCCAGTCGGCCTGCTTCAGGCCCTTGACGATGCCGTCCACCTTGTGGGCGGCATGCAGCAAGTTGGCCAGCGTAGTGTCGCCCATGTGCGGAAGCACACGTTCAAACAGCTTTTCCTTGACACCCCAGACGCGGTTCTCGCGAAGGGCCATGGGCATGGGTCGGCCCGTGCCCAAGGCGTCTTTGACCCGCTTCATGCTGCGGATATCTTCCGCCAGCGCCCAATGCACCAGCACTTCCGACTCGCCTTCGGACTGCAGACCGTCGAGCATGCGCTGGACGCGCAGAGCCTGGCCACCGAGCACCGCCTCGGACAGCTTGAACACGTCGTATCGCGCCACATTGAGCACGGCATTTTCGACCTGGTCGAAACTGAGTTCTGCAGACCCGCCCCCGCCGGCCGGGTAGAGCAGACCCAGCTTCTGGATTTCCTGGTGCGCGGCCAGCAGGTTGCCCTCGACGCGGTCGGCGAAAAACTGCAGGGTGCGCTGGCCTTCCGCGCCCGCGGCAACCCGCTGGCCTTGTTGTTGCAGGCGCTGCGCGATCCACTGCGGCAGGTTGCGACGGTCAATTGGGTCGAACTTGACCGTGGTGCCGAAGCTCTCAAGCGCGCCAAACCAGGCGCCCTTGGTCGTCATGCTGTCGAGTCGGGGCAGCAGCACCAAAGTCAAGGTGCTGTCGTCGCCCTGCGCGCGTTCGGCGATCTGCTGCAACGCCACCGAGCCGTCCTTGCCCGGCTTGCCGCTGGGGATGCGGATTTCGATGATCTGCTTGTCGGCGAACAGACTCAGCGAGCCGCCGCTGGCCAGCACCTCGCTCCAGTCGAAATGCGCACCGGCCACGGTGTGTACCGTGCGTTCGGTGTAGCCCTGAAGTCGGGCGTGGGCGCGCAAGGCGTCTGCAAACTCCTGCACCAGCAAGGGCTCGTCGCCGTGCAGGGTGTAGAGCGGCTTCAGGCCACGTTCAAGGTGTTGCTGAAGTTGGACGGGTGCAAGCTGCATGCCCTGAAGTTTACGCTGCCTCGGCCAAAGGCAAGGCGCTCGGGGCAGAGCGGCCTCGGTACAGTTTGTTCAGTGTGAGCGTCAGGCAGTACGCCGCGCCGCCGGAGCGGTTGAACGAACCCAGCGGCACCACATGCACGCGGTAGCCGAGCGCCACCAGGACCTGCCGCGTTGGCGCGCTGCAGTGGCACATGACCACGTCGCGTCCGATACACACCGAGTTGACGCCCAGGTGCAGGGCGTCGTCGTTTCCTGCCTCGATCAGCTGATCGCCCACCACCGCGCGGATCTGCGCACGGCCGGCCTCGCTGAAAGCCGGCGGGTAGTAAAGAACCTCGCCGCCCGAGAGCAGGCAAAAACAGGTGTCGAGGTGGTAAAAGCGCGGGTCGCTGAGCGCCAGCGACAGGGTCGGGATGCCGAACACCCGGGCCACCGTGTCGCGTGCCTCCAGGCTGGAGCGCTGGCCGTATCCCATCCACATGATGCCCCGGCCGGCGTCAAAAATCGCGTCACCGGCACCTTCCAGAAACACACCGGGAGGCAGCCGGTGCAGCGAATCGACCTCGCCGCGCAGGTGCAGCTGTTCAAACAGACGCCGGCCATGCGCCTCCTCGCCGGCTCGCTCGGGCTTGAGATAACGCGCCAGCAGCACCTTGCCGTCCAGCACGACCGCACAATTGGCGGTAAACACCAGGTCGGGCAGCCCGCGCACCGCAGGCTTGACAACCACCCGCGCACCGAGCGCCTCGTAGCAGGCCTTCAGCGCGGCCCAGCCGCTGTGTGCCTCTTGCGTCAGCCGCTTGGCATCGAGCGACCACCGGGCGGGGTCCATCCACGGGTTGATGGCGTAGCCCACTTCAAAGAAGTCGGGCGGGCTCATCAGCAGCTGCGGCGCCGAGGCGGGGCTTGCTGCAACCCTGGGCACAGTCGCCACGCGTTCAGCAGTCTCGCTTCCTTTCAGTTCAAGCAGTACAGCCGCAAAGGCATCGACCGCCTGGTCAAGCTGCGCCCGCGTCACCGTCAAGGGTGGCGCAAAACGAATCACGGTTTCGTGGGTTTCCTTGGACAACACGCCGCGTGCCGCCAGTCGCTCGATGACGTCGCGGGCGTTCGCGAAAGCCGGGTCGATGTCCACGCCCACCCACAGGCCGCGACCGCGCACCGCGCGCACCAGCGGCGCGGCCAGCCCTTGCACCGCGACCAGGCGCTGCAGCAAGTGCCGGCCCAATGCCGCACTGCGCGCTACCAGGTTTTCATCCTCCATCACCTGCAGCGCCTCTAGCCCGACGGCGGCGGCCAGCGCATTGCCGCCGAAGGTCGAGCCGTGGCTGCCCGGCGTGAGCACCTCCATCACCGCGCTGTCCGCCAGGAAGGCGCTGACCGGCAGCAGGCCGCCGCCCAGGGCCTTGCCGAGGATCAGGCCGTCGGGGCGTATGCCCTCATGCTCGAACGCAAACCAGCGGCCGGTGCGACCCAGGCCGGACTGCACTTCGTCAAGAATCAGCAGCAGGCCTTGCCGCGTGCACCAGTCACGCAACTCGGTGAAGAAGCCCGCTGGCGGCAACACAATGCCGGCCTCGCCCTGGATCGGCTCGACCAGCACCGCGCAGGTATTGTCCGAGGTGGCGGCGCGCACACCGGCCATGTCGCCAAAATCGAAAAACCTGAAGCCCGGCGTGAACGGCCCGAAGTCGGCGCGGTAGTCCGCCTCGCTGGAAGCGCTGATGACGGTGGTGGTGCGGCCATGGAAATTGCCACGCGCCACGAGAATTTCGGCCTGCTCCTCCGGCACACCCTTGACCCGGTAGCCCCAGCGGCGCGCCGCCTTGATCGCGGTTTCCACAGCTTCGGCGCCGGTGTTCATCGGCAGGGCGCGTTCAAACCCGGCCAGGCGGCACAGCTTGTCCAGGAACGGCCCCAGCGTGGTGCCGTGGTAAGCCCGCGAGGTCACGGCCACTTTTCCGAGCTGATTGACGGCGGCCGCCACCAGCCGCGGGTGCAGGTGACCGTGGCTGACGGCGGAGTAAGCACTCATCATGTCGAGGTACGCGCGGCCTTCGACGTCCCACATCAGGCAGTCCTTCGCATGGTCGATGACGACCGGCACGGGGCGGTAGTTTCGGGCACAGACCTGCTCCTCAACCCGCATGAAGTCTTGCGATGTTGCTACTGTTTTTGTATCCATGGTGACTCTCCTGTTGAGAACCACTGTAGGCGCCTGCAGCTTCGGCGATGGTGAAAATCAGCGGCTGGCGCTGCCTGCCACGGACGTCGGACAGGCATGCGACTTCCGATTCGGAAGTCGGTTTCTCACACCTCAGTTTTTAAGCTGCGGCAGCGGAAAGCCAGCAAATTCCTTGAGGGTTTGCCACTCGGTGTTGGTGACGATCTTCTCGATGCCAAGGCCCACGTCGTCCAGCCAGCCATCCGTCAGCTCGCGGTAACGAGGCAGATCGGGGCAGCAGACCCGCGCCAGGTAGTCATAGCGGCCGCTGATCTGGTAACAGGCGACCACTTCCGGGCTGGCTGCCATGCGGGCCTCGAAACGCTGCACCGTCGCCTGGCGTTGGTCTTTCAGCGCAATTTCGGCAAACACCACGATTTGTTCGCCCAGCACCGCCCGGCTGACCAACGCGCGGTAGCCCTGGATCAGCCCTTCGGCTTCGAGCCGGCGCACGCGGTTGAGCGTGGCGCGCGCCGACAGGTGAATCGCTTCCGACAGCGCCTGCACGCTGGTGCGCCCATCTTGCTGAAGCAAGGCCAGCAGCTTGAGGTCGGCGCGGTCCGGTTCCATGACGGTTTTTCTCAGTAAAGGTCCGGCGTCGGGACGGTCTTCACAATTCCTTGACGGCCGCGAGCCGGCGCAGCACCTGCTGGACGATGTCGCTTTGCATGTCACGGTAGAGCAGCGCTTCCTCGGTTTCCTTGGCCAGCACCGCGGATTCATTGAAGGTGATGTCGCGCTGGAGCAGGATCTCCGTCGGCGGGATCAGGATTTTGCCCGCCAGGGTGCGCAGCCGGAAGGTGAAACGCGTGCGCAACTGGAACTCGCGCACCTGGCCGGACGCATTGACCCCGACCACGACTTTTTCACGCTGGTCGGTCACCACATCGAAGATCACCTCGGCCTGCTCGATCAGGCGCGGATCGCGGATGACCTTGACCGTGCCGCCGGCTTCCAGATTGCGGTTGAGCTCGGTGCCTAGCGTCGAGCCTTCACCCACCGTGTTGAACAGGGTCTTGAAGGCGTAGTTGGGCGCCTTGCGCAGCGCAAAGCCGCAGGCGCTGAGGCCGGCGGCCGCCGCTGCGGCCAGCAGAAAAACGCGACGTTGCATGGTGCTTTCCTTCAGATGACGATGTTGACCAGGCGGCCTGGCACCACGATAACCTTTTTCGCCGGGGTGCCCGCTGCCTGTTTGACAAAAGCCTCCGACGCCAGCGCCGCCGCCTCGATCGCGGCCCTGTCGGCGCCGGCAGGCACGGTGACAGCGCCGCGCAGCTTGCCGTTGATCTGCAGCACCATCTCGATCTCGTCCTGCACCAGCGCCGTCGAATCCACCTCGGGCCAGGGTGCGTCGAGCAGTTCGCCCTGGTCCCTGGCAAAACCCAGGTCGGTCCACAGGGTGTGGGTCACGTGGGGTGTGGCGGGATACAGGCAGCGCAGCAAAATGCCCATGCCCTCGCGCAGGGCGAAGGCGGAACCGGGGCTGGACTGACCCTTGAAATCCTCCAGCGCATTGAGCAGCTTCATGCTGCCCGACACCACGGTGTTGTACTGCATGCGCTGGTAGTCATAGTCGATCTGCTTGAGCACCGTGTGGATCTCGCGGCGCAGCGCCTGCGTTTCCTTGTCAAATTGGGCTCCAGCCCATTGTGGACAGGCGCCAGTAGCTCCCAAATTCATAGCATCGAGCTTGACGCCGAAGTTCCAGACGCGGCGCAGGAAACGGTAGGATCCTTCCACCCCGGCGTCGTTCCACTCCAGCGTGGCTTCGGGTGGCGAAGTGAACATGGTGTACAGGCGCGCGGTGTCGGCGCCGTATTTGTCGATCAGGTCCTGCGGATCGACACCGTTGTTCTTGCTTTTGCTCATGGTGCCCACGCCTTCGTAGTTCACCAGCGAGCCGTCCTTGCGCAGCTTCGCGCCAGTGACCTTGCCGTATTCGTCGTGCATGTCATCCACGTCGGCCGGCCAGAAGTACTCGATGCCGCCTTTGTCGCCCTTGCGCGAGTAGATGTGGTTGAGCACCATGCCCTGCGTCAGCAGTTTGGTGAAGGGCTCATCGACCTTGACGAGATCCAGGTCGCGCATGACCTTGGTCCAGAAGCGTGCGTACAGCAGGTGAAGGATGGCGTGTTCGATGCCACCGATGTACTGGTCCATGGGCATCCAGTAATTGGCGCCCTCGGCCACCATCTGCTCATCATTCTTGGGATCGCAGTAACGCATGAAGTACCACGAGCTGTCCACAAAGGTGTCCATGGTGTCGGTCTCGCGCCGCGCCGCCTTGCCGCAGATCGGGCAGGTCACGCCAGCATGGAAACCTTCGTGTTTGTGCAGCGGATTGCCGGAGCCGTCAGGCACGCAGTCCTGCGGCAGCACCACCGGCAGGTCTTTTTCCGGCACCGGCACCGCGCCGTGTTCCTCGCAGTGGATGATGGGAATCGGCGTGCCCCAGTAGCGCTGGCGGCTCACGCCCCAGTCGCGCAGGCGCCAGGTGGTTTTTTTCTCGCCCAGGCCCTGGGCGGTCAAGTCCGCGGCCACGGCATCAACCGCCGCCTTGAAGGGCAGGCCGTCGTATTTCCCGGAATTGAT
>JAUXOA010000100.1 GCA_030682475.1 Rhodoferax sp.
AACATGAAAGCGCGTCTTCGCACCCATGCCGTCGTTGCAAATCCTCGCCATAGCTATGGCTATGTCTGCGGTTTGCGCCTAGGCCTGAGCACGAATCCATCACTTTCATTTTGTTCCGATACCTCTGCGTCTGGATACTAGTCTGGGGCCAGGACCTGCACGCGCTCCACATGCGCCAGCAGCGAGCGTTTGGCTACTGGCCAGATGCGCGCATCGACATCGTCGTAGGCCAGCGCGACCCAGTCGTTGATGCTGCCGCGTGGCTGGGCCCGCATCACGCCAAAGCGGCCCGACGCTCAGGCCGTCGGCTTGCGCCACACACTGGCCAGCCAGGGCTGCTGTTCAAGCGGCAGGCCAGCCGGACGATAGTAGTGGGTCAGTTCGACGAAGCCGGCTGCTGACAGGTAGTTCCGCCAGGTCTGCAAATCATGGAAGGCACTGTAGCGGTCGCCGCTCCAGCCCTCCTGGCCGTCGCCGCGCGGGTTCGAGCTGAAGAGTACACCGCCTGGCTTGAGCGTCGCGTACAGCTCGCTCAGCACCCGCGGCAAGGCCTGGCTGGGAACGTGGAACAGCACGGCATTTGCGAACACGCCGTCGAAGTGCCCGCCAGGCAAATTGAGTTCCAGGAAATTCTGGTGCAGCACTTCGCAGCCACTGTAGGAGCGCGCCATCGTGGCAAGCCGCGCGGCCCCCTCCAGGCCGGTGGGGTGGTGGCCGAGTTCCTTGAAGGTCTTGAGATCACGTCCTGGCCCGCAGCCGAAGTCAAGCAACTCAAACGGCGCTGGCGCTTCGATCCATTGCAGCAGCGCGGCGATGTTTTGGCTGACATCATGGTCGCGCGTGCCTTCCCAGAACGCTTGTGCGCGCTGCTCGTAATGCGCCAGCGTCAGTGCGGCGATGCGTTCGATATTCTCGGGGGTCATAGTCATGCCCGGTCATACTACGCCATTTGCCGACGGCAACTTTGGCTAACCTTCGGCTCTACATAGGCCTGGTATCGGGACTTGCACCCGACTGGATTCGTGCCATGCACGGCACACACGTCGAAGGCCAACGGCACGCAACACACGCAGCGAAGCTGCAACCTGGCGTTGTGTGTCCGCGTGGGCCGACCTGTTAGCCCGCTCATTCATAGTGAGTCCACATGCGCAGGACACGAACGGTCCTCTCCTTGGCAAAAACTTCGTACACGATGCGGTGCTGAATATTGATTCGGCGCGAGTACGCGCCTGCAAGATCTCCGACCAACTTCTCGAAGGGCGGTGGGTTCTGAAATGGATCGTTGACAAGAACCGCGAGCAGTTCTTGCGCCTTGGGCTTAAGACCACTTGCAGCAAGCTTCTTTGCATCTTTCATTGCTTGCTTGGCATAAACAACCGCCCAACTCACCACTTAAGCTCCTTCGCACTTTTTGCGAGGGGCTCAGCCATACCTGTCTTGATGGATTCGCGCATACCTGGCACGGCAAGCAGGTATAAGGTTTCTTGAATTGCACTCCAATCTTCGGCAGAGAGCAACACGGCACTGCTGCGCTTTCCGGAAATGATGATCGGTTCATGAGACTCTACTGTCTCATCAATGAGCCGGTATAGATTCGCGCGAGCTTCGCTAGCGGTAAGTGCGTGCATTTTGTACTCCCTAAAAGAAGTCTAAATGGTACGTAATAACGTACGCATTGTCAATGCTGAAATGCAGGCGTGTCAGCGCCATCGTAGCCACCGTGGGCAAAGGTCATGATTTTGCCTGCGGTCGCCAGTTCTGTGCCTGGCTGGGCTTGGTGCCGGGTCAGTACAGCTCGGGTGGCAAGCAGCGCCTGGGGCGCATTACCAAGGCGGGTGACCCGTATTTGCGCACCTTGCTCATCATGGGAGGCAAGGCGGTACTGGCGGCGGCAAAGAACAAGACCGATCCAGTGAGCCGCTGGGCTCTTTCGGTGCAGAAGAGGCGGGGTTACTGGAAGGCGGTGGTGGCCATTGCGGCCAAGAATGCGCGCATGTGCTGGGCGATGCTACAGCGGGGTGAGGATTTCAAAATGCCTGCATGAAGCAAACCGCCATTGCAAGAACAAAAACTCAAACAGGGAAAATTGCCAGTGTCACCGTGTGATGACTTGTCGTTGATGAGTGAAAGGTTTGGACCTGCGCCGGGGAATGCTCGTTTAGCTCAAGGAGGTCAACCGGGTGAGAAATCACCCAGAGCCTCGACTAACGAATGTCCCTTGCAGGTCGCGTTGTCGCATAGCTCCTCCTCTTCGGGCTGTCCAAGTCCGCGCAGGCGGACTCGGAGCCGCAGCCCTCAGCCCTCGGCGCGCGTCTTCTCAATCAGGGTCCGCAGGAATTGAACTTGCACTAATGACCGTTTGTAGGCTCAAAGTCCACATGCCTTGCACTGAATAAGCAACGACAGATATCACGAGGTGATGCAGAGGTAGGGAAGCCCTTGTAGTGGTTTTAACCGGCGCGGGCCAAGCACTTTCAGGAAACGGTGCACCGTACCACCGCGTCCGGTTGAAAACATAGCTATACGGCTGGTGCTTCTGGGCTCGCCATAGGAATTTCGAATTGCTTCGATTGCCGGCCCTCATAGGTGTTGCTATGCCACCGTTCGTGCAGTTGGCGCTCAAGCCACTCGTTTAGTTGTAGGCAGGCCTCGTAGGACTCTAGAAAGTACTGGATGTCGGCGGGTAAGTTCATGCCGGACTTGACGCGAACTCGTGTGCCTGCCTTCCGGATATAGCTGTCGTTAGCGATCCCTCTGTTATGAATGAAGATGTCGCGGGAGGCCTTAATCTCCATGTACTGATGAAATGCGGGGCACTCAAGTAGGTGAATCGAGACGACGGCTTGAAGTGCTTCTGCAAACTCGCTTGGGGACTTGTACGAGAGCTCGTTGAGCAATGTATCTGTGGCGCGAAGGTGAATTTCCTCGATTGATGTCGCTTCGAGGACGTTCTGAATCGTTATGGTGCGCTTTGCTCCCAACTTGTGTGGGTATTTGATCACTAGCGCTCGAACTATGTCAGCCAAGAGTGCTTCTGTGATTGCTACGAGCTGAAAGAGTCCATTGACCGCAAGTTGGTGAAATGCCAAGAACTGATACCGACCAAGCAGTTGGTCCTTCTTGTACTTCCAACTACTTTGAATCGGTTGACGATCAGGTAGCCACCCGACCGGGTAGATGATTTCGATCTCTTCCTCCTCAGATGCTTGCATGGTCCGAACAGCGATGTCGAGCGCACCATACATAAGTTGCGCCAGTTCTGCTTGATTGAATAGCGCACCCTTCGCATCCGCGATGAGAAGATTGAGCTGATCGCCAAGATTGGCAGTGGTCATGATGAGGTGGCCGTATAACGTAAAGTTGAGGGGCGCCGCGCTTTTGCGGCGTCCCACTCGAACGACGGGTTGGAGGGAGAAATGAGCGACATAGCTAATGAACTAACTTCGGCCCCTGGCTTTCGGCGAGTGCGGAAGGATGAATTGCCATTGTGTAGCCCTCTTGCTGCACACCATCGAGGACGGACTTGGGTAGTGCGTTGTTCAATAAGAACCGATAAGGATGGCCTTCCACTTCCTGAAAACGAACTGTCAATCCGTCCATTTGAATTATTCGTTCTGGGATGCGATGTCCTGTGGAGTGATGTTGTAGCCAACTTGCGACAAGCCACCAAGCGCCTTCGTAAAAAATTGTGTCAATCAGGTACGGGTGATCTTCGTCATGGCCGCTAAAAAACAAATAGGTTTTAACAATTTCCATATGTACCTCATGCGGATGTTGAGAGAAACCCCCAACGCCCTGATGGCCACTTCAAATTCCCCCACCTTTGGCCAGTCAAATTCCCCCAGGCAGGACGGCTAAATTATCAACTTTTTGGCCAGCCTGGTTCTGACTTCCTTTCTTGGTAATTTCTCCCTGACTTTTTTGGATTTTTT
>JAUXOA010000001.1 GCA_030682475.1 Rhodoferax sp.
ATGTGCTACTGGAAACAGTGGCGCTGGGCGCGCACGAAGATCAAGAACTTGCTGGCTTTGGGCGTGAGTCTGAAGTCGGCGATTCAGCACGGTGTCAGCAGCAACAGCTACTGGCAGATGTCCAGAACGCCAGTCATCAACCAGGCAGTTTCCAACGCGTGGTTAAGGGAGCTGGGCTTGCTCAGTGTGAAGGACCTGTGGTGCAAGGCACAGGGTTACACGGCAAAGAAAGGAAAGGCTTCGTCGAGCGTGCCGACTTGTTGAACCGCCCACTGCGGACCCGCACGGTGGGTGGTGTGGGGGGCGACGGTTAGAAGCCGTTGCCTACCCGATTAACGGGCACGTTCATGTGGCCACCGCTGTGGATTGCGCGCATTGTGAATGACGGCCAAAACGTGAACCAAATCATTCTTGACCGTATAAAAAACACCATACGGAAACCGTGGCAAAAGCGTGCGGCGTACGCCCGGCATAATTTCTGTGTACAAATGCGGGACTTGCTCAAGGCGTTTGAGTTGAAGTTCAAAAGCCAACTCAAATTCAGAGCCTAGCCCTTTGCTCTGTTCCTCATACCAATCGAACGCTTCGCCAATTTCACGAACGGCCCGACCGGCAAACTTCAAGCGGTACGCCACGAGCCGCTTTTTAGATGTGCTTTTACCTGATCCCAGGAATAACCTGCCTCCGGGTTTCGCTCAAAATCGGCCAAACGCGCTTCGAGTTCGGTTTTTAGCTCGGGCGAAACCTCAATGGCGTGAGGGACGGCAGCAATGCTTTCCCAAATCACTTCAACAAGATGAATGCGCTCCTGCACGGGCAGTTCCAAAATGTCAGCAACAGAAATTTGGCTCATGGGACGTAGATTACCACGGACGCTATTTGCACGTTAACGAATAGCGTTTATCTGCCGCGAGGCCAAGCTGACAGAAACCAAGAGCGCCTCCTGCGGCAGATAAACCTTGTTGGACTGAACCGCCGCCCAGAGGGTGGCGGTAGCGCTGGCATAGGGGGTTAGTACGCTTGCCCCCGACTGCATGCGTAAATTATGACGCGGCTTTGTGGTTTCAAACACAAACCGCTCGCGCCAAGTCCCTCAATCAGCGCTTTTCCGGCCAAGAAACAACAACGCAGCCGATCTGCGGCGGCACATTTTCTGTGTGCAGCGCAAGTCCGCCCCCAGCGCCGCAGGCGCTGCTTCTTTAAGCCTCCTCGCCAACTCCCGTACTGACTCATGGTGGTCCGCGCTGCTGGGGCCAACCTGTTGCCCCCGGTGCGCCGGGCGCAGGCAAGTGCCGGGGCGAGGGCAACACCTCAACGGTGCGCAAACGCCCTCGCCTGCAACACGGGCACAAACCCACATCGATCTGGGCCACCCGAGTCATGAATGCGCTGGCCGACTCTGCTGCCAGTGGGTGGGCCGCAGGCATTTGCAGAGCCAGTCGTGCCGCCTCCAGCTTGACCCCTTTGCAGCTTGAGGCCAGCACCCCGTAGTGGCGAATGCGTTTGATGCCGGTGGGCAAGACGTGGGACAGGAAACGGCGCACAAACTCGCAACCGGGTAGTCGCTCCATGCGCTTGCCACCTTGGGTCTGGGCGCGCACCGTGAATGCCACTTCGTCGTCGCTGAGGGTGCCAATGCGCTCGTTGCTGATGGCGGTGCGGTGGGTGTAGCGGCTCAGGTACTCCAGCACCTGGGCCGGGCCACCCAAGGGCGTTTTGGCGTACACCACCCAGTCATGTTTGTAGAGTTGGCGCTGGCGCTCGTTCCAGGTTGAGTCGCTGCCTTGCGGGTCACGCTCAATGGCCCCGCACCTGTGTGCGGCGCTGAGCGCCGCCATGAACTTGCCGCGAAACACCCTTGAGAGCGCCGCCACCGGGAACAAGAAGTCGGGCTTGCGCACCGGCGTTGCCCATTGTGCGTGCGGTGTCAGCACCCCACAGGCCATCACCGCGTGCACATGGATGTGGCGCTGCAGGTCTTGCGTCCAGGTGTGCAGCACCAGGCTGAAGGCTGGCGTGCCCTTAATCACCCCCAGCCACTTCGGCTCGGCGGCAAACTCCGTCAGGGTTTGCGCGGTACAGGCAAACAGCGTGTCGATCACCCAGCGCGCATGCGCGCCGTACAGGGCGTTCAAGCCGTGCGGCAGGGTGAACACCAGGTGCGCGTAGGGCACGGGCAAGACCTCGGCCAGCCGGCCTTGCAGCCACGTGTCTTTAGCCCGGGTGCCGCACTGCGGGCAGTGCCGGTTGCGACACGAGTGGTATTGCCAGTGGCTGTGGCCACAGGCGTCGCAGGCCAGTTGCTGGCCGCCCAGCGCGGCGGTGCGACAGGCCGCGATGCCCCGCCAGGCCTTGGCCTGGGGTGTGCTCAGGGTGTGCGTCGCCAGGTATTGCGCGCCAAAGCGGCGCAGCACAGCAGCCACGGTGCCAGCCATGGCAGTGCTTGCGCGGGTGGCGGCCGTTTAGAACAGGCGCAGCCCAGCCAGCAGGTCCAGCGGGTCGAGCTCTTTGGGCGGGTGGAACTGTGGGCTGATGAGGTGCAGATAGCGCCCGGTGGTGGCGATGTGGTTGTGGCCCAGCAGTTTTTGAATCGTAAAGAGGTCTACGCCGCCTTCCAGTAGATGGGTGGCAAAGCAGTGGCGCAGAGTGTGGATGCCCCCGCTCTTGGGTAGATCCCGGCGCGGGCACAGGCCGCGCGGTAGGCACGCTGGGCCAACTCGATGTTCATGGGCTGTTTGCCGCTGGAGCCGGCAAACAGCCAGGTGGCGGGACGGACGTAGCGCACGTAAAAACGCAGCAGCTCCAACAGCGTGGGGCTCAGGATGCTGTAGCGCCCCTTGCCACCTTTACCGCAGGCCACGCGCACGCACATGCGGTCGGGTGCGCTGTCGATGTCGCTCACGCGCAGCGCGCAGGCCTCGGAGACGCGCAAGCCGGTGGCGTAGATGGTTTGCAATAGCATGCGCCGAGTGGGATGGGTGCAGGCTGCCAGCAGGCGCGATATCTCTGCGCGCGCGAGCAGTTCGGGTTGCTTGGCGGGGACTTTGGCAAACGGGATGTGGAATTGTTCGCGCCCATGGCCCAGCACGGTCTGGAACAGGAACTGTGCCGCGCACGCGGCCTGGTTCATGCTGCTGTAGGACAGCCGCTCCTCTTTGACCATGTGCAGCAGGTAGGCTTGCACCTCTTGGGGCGTGTACAGCGCGGGGTCGCGCCGGTAGTGCTTGGCCATGCGTCGGATGGCGCCGATGTAGGTTTCCTGGGTGCGTTGCGCAAAGCCTCTTTGCACCATGGCGTCGAGCATGCGTTGACGTAGTTCGGTCATGACGTTTCTCCTTCAAGTCGGGGAACATTCCCCAACCCGAAGGCTTGTACTCAACGCCCACCTGAGCAAGCCACGCCCAAAACAAAACGCGGTGGCGGCCTGTGAGGACCAGCCACCGCGTCAGCGGTTTAGTTCAACTCAATATAGGGAGACAGGTTTTTGTCGCCCTATCATGGCTTTTGTCGCCCTAACACCGGCGCTGGAATACTCTGCCAAGCCGCATGTAGCTTGGCGTTCACGATATTCCGAAGGCAAGAAAATCACCATATCAACTCCAGAAAAACCAGCAAGCTGGATAACAGAGCGCCACTATAGCCCAGCTATCCCTGCCATGCCTCAGTGGCAGCGGACTGACCGTTCCCCCGCCGTGGTGAGGAGGCAAGTAGCGCAGGAAGCCGAAGGGCTGACGCATTCATCCGACCACTTACCAATGCGAAAAAAGACCCTCCTGGGACGGTCATGGTCTGGGCAGCGGCGTGATCATCAGGTTGCGACCGTAGGGTGCGCAGGTTGCACCGCCAGACGCAGGCCCAGCGCGTTCAGCACGGCTGAGGCGATGAGGTCTGCGGCGAGGCTGAGAGATCGCTATCTGCGTTTATTCTGTAAGGACTGAGGTCAGTTTTTGTCTGACAGCAACTGCGCCAGCTCGTTCTCTGACAGCAAATGAATGCCCTGCTCCTGCGCAAACTGGCGGGCATTGTCAGTCACTTGGCCCAGACTGATGTAGGTGCTTTGATGGGCATCTTGCGCCTCTTTTGCCGCCACTAGATCGCGCAGGGCGTCGATGCCATGGCTCGCCGCTTTCCAGCGTTTGCAGCTCACCAGGGTGGTGCGTCCGCCCTTGACCAGGCTGAAGTCAGCCGACCTGTTGTTCAATCGCGTGACGGCATAACCCTGCTGGTCATAGGCCTGTTCGATGGCGCTGGAAAAATCACGCCATGACATCGCACCGGCCGCCTTGAGCGCCTCGGCCATGCGGGCCGGACTGGGCGCGTGCCACTGCCGCCACGCAGCCATGATGCCGATGACCAGAAAAGGAAACCCACCCATCATGCCAAAGGCCACATACGGCTCGGGCAGCAAGGCGCGGGAGGCCAGGGCCAATAGCACCACGACCGCCATACTGATCCACCACGGCGAGCGCAGCAAAATCGCAAACAGCGAGTTATTAGCCATCTTCAACTTCATCGAAACTTCCTGCCTATTGATTCGCAACCCATTGCGGTGCCGAAGTGTACGTGCATTGGTACCTGCCTGGGACTACGTTCGCGACCCTGAATATCAATGCTGGGGAATAATCGCTGTCAACCCAAGCAGTGCCCGCGCGTTGAGTAACGACCACTCACTTTGAAAGAATCAATATGAAAAGTATGAAACGTTTCTTGATCGTAGCCGCATTGGCTACAGCGGCGGGCTCGGCACTGGCGGCCGACGTCGGCGTCTCGGTGAGCATCGGCCAGCCCGGCTTTTACGGTCGCATCGACATCGGCAACGCGCCACAACCACAACTGATCTACTCTGCGCCGGTGATCATTCGGCAGGTACCCGTCGGCGTAGTGCGTCAGCCCATCTATTTGAGCGTGCCGCCAGGCCATGAGAAAAAATGGAGCAAGCACTGCCGCAAGTACAACGCCTGCGGCCAGCCGGTCTACTTCGTCCAGCAGGACTGGTACACGAATGTGTATGCACCCGACTATCGCAACAAGCACGGCGACGACGGCAAGGGCTATGGCAAAGAGAAAAAAGAAAAGAAAGAGAAAAAAGAGAAAAATTAAAGAAGGGCACGGTGACGACTGAGTAGTCGCTGCTGTTTCCGAACTCAGTGCTCGCGCAGGAGAAATCCGGCGCGGGTATTTTCATTTGGTCGCCAGGTCCGTCCGCCGGGAGTTCCGCTTCAGCAAACGCGGAAGCACCAGCACCGCCAGCACAATGATCAGCAGCGTCAGCGACATGGGGCGCTGTAAAAACACCATGGCACTGCCCTCGCCGATCGATATCGCATTGCGCAACTGGGCCTCGGCCAGCGGGCCCAGGATCATGCCGATCACCACCGGCGCAGTCGGAAAGTTGAAGCGGCGCATCACCAGCCCCAGCACACCAATGGCATACAGCAAAAACAGGTCGAACGCGCTCTGGCGCATGGCATACGCACCCACCGTCGCAAAGATCAGGATGCCGGCGTAGAGCTGCGGTTTGGGCACTTTGAGCAGTTTGACCCAGATCCCCACCAGCGGCAGGTTCAGCACCAGCAACATCACGTTGCCAATGTACAGGGAGGCGATCAAGGCCCAGACCAGGGCCGCTGAGCTGCTGAACAGTTGTGGCCCGGGCTGGATGCCATAGTTCTGGAACGCGCCCAGCAGGATGGCGGTGGTGCTGGAGACCGGAATGCCCAGGGTCAGCAGCGGGATCAGTGCTGCCGTCACGGTCGCGTTGTTGGCGGCCTCCGGCCCGGCCACGCCCTCAATGGCACCTTGGGTGCCGAACTCGGCCTTGTTGCTGCCTTTGGCGAGTTTCTTCTCGGTCGCGTAGCTCAAAAAGGTGGGTATTTCGGTACCGCCGGCGGGGATACAACCAAATGGTACGCCGATGGCCGTGCCGCGCAGCCAGGCCGGAAGTGAGCGACGCCAATCGTTACCGGTCATGGTGACCCGGCTCATTCTGTTTTCAGACTCCACCCCCCTCTTGCCCTCAAACAGCACGGCGTGCAGCGCCTCGGCCACCGCGAACAGGCCCACCGCCACCAGCACGATCTCGATGCCGTCGAGCAGCTCAGGCACGCCGCCGGTATAGCGCGCCTGGCCAGTGATCTGGTCCAGCCCCACCAAACCGACGGCCAGACCCACGAACAGTGCGGTGAGCCCGCGCACCGTGCTTTGGCCCAGCACGGCACTCACGGTGGTGAAGGCCAGCAGCATCAGCATGAAGTATTCCGGCGGGCCGAGTTTGACGGCAAACTCGGCCACCACGGGCGCAAACAGCGTGACCAGCACGGTGGCGATGGTGCCCGCCACAAACGAGCCGATCGCCGAGGTCGCCAGCGCGGCACCGGCACGGCCGCTTTTGGCCATCTTGTTGCCCTCCATGGCCGTCACCATACTGGCCGTTTCGCCCGGCGTGTTGAGCAAAATCGAGGTGGTCGAGCCGCCATACATGGCGCCGTAGTAAATGCCGGCAAAGAAGATCATCGACGCCGTGGCATCGACCTTGGCTGTGATCGGCAGCAGCATGGCCACTGCCGTGGCCGGGCCGATACCGGGCAACACGCCCACCGCCGTGCCCAGCGCACAGCCGACGAAGGCCCACAACAGGTTGACTGGCGTGCCCGCCGTGGCGAAGCCTTGCAGCAACTGGTTCCAGATGTCCATCACAGCCAACCACTTTGCGTCAGGCCGGGCAGGTTGATGGCCAGGAATTGCGTAAACATCCAGTACACGGGCGTCGCAATCAACAGGCCGGTGACGCTGTCCGTCAGCCACGGTTTCAGGCTGCGGTCCGATTGGCCCTGCGCATTGCGCAGCCCGCGCGCAGCCAGCACAAAGGTCAAGGTGCAACTCAATACAAAGCCCAGGGTGGTGATCAGCGCGGCATTGGCCAGCAGGCCGGCCGACATCCAGACAAAACCAGGCCAGTACGGCTGGTCGCTACCCGTGGCCTCCTCCATGTGGCGAAAGCCGCCGCTGCGGGCCTCATACACCATGAACGCACCGCACAGCAACAGCGCCACAGACACCAGCCAGGGCAAAAAGTTGGGGCCGACACCGGCATAACCGGCCGCCGACGGAATGTTCACAGCGCCGCCCGCCAGGCCCAGCGCCAGCACAAGCACACCGATACCGACCAGGGTTTGAAAAAAAGAGGGGGATCGGAGGTCTTGTGTCATGGGTGCTGTCACACCATGCCGGACTTCACCATGGTGGCGCGCAAGGACGCAAAATCGTCATCGACGAATTTCTCGAACTCTGCGCCGGTCAGCAAGGCCGGTGTCCAGTTGTTCTTTTCCAGGGATTCGGCCCAGGCTTTGGACTTGGTGGCCTTGACCAGCATGTCGATCAGCGTCTTGCGCTGCGCCGGCGTGATGCCGGGTGCGCCGTAAACGCCGCGCCAGTTGCCGATTTCGACATTGATGCCCTGCTCTTTCAGTGTCGGCACATTGACGCCCTTCAGACGGCTGCCCGAGGTCACCGCCAGCGCCTTCATCTTGCCGGCGTTGATGTATTCGGAAAACTCGCTGTAACCACTGCCACCGATGGTGACGTTGCCACCCAGAATGGCAGCCGTCGCTTCACCGCCACCCCGGAACGCCACATAGTTGATCTTGGACGCGTCAACACCGACTTCACGCGCAATCATGGCCGCCGCAATGTGCTCGGTGGAGCCGCGTGAACCGCCGCCCCATTTGACGCTGCCAGGATCTTTCTTGAGCTGCTCAATCACCTCTTTCATGCTCTTGAAGGGTGAGTTGGCGGGCAGCACGAACACGTTGTATTCGCTGGTCAGGCGTGCCAGTGGCGTGGCCGCACTCAAAGTCACCGGCGGCTTGCCAGTGATGATGCCGCCCAGCATTACGGCGCCCATCACCATGATGGCGTTCGGGTCGCCCTTGCTGGCGTTGACGAACTGGGCCAGGCCCAGGGCACCGGCGGCACCACCCTTGTTCTCAAAAGTCACCGTGTCGGCCACCTTGGCGTCTTGCAGGGCCCGGCCCAGCGCGCGGCCGGTGCTGTCCCAGCCGCCGCCGGGGTTGGCGGGAATCATCATCTTGATGTTGGTGGCGGCCAGGGCCGATAGCGGCAGGCCACCAGTGACGGCCAGGGCCGCCATGGATTTAAGAAAGGTATTGCGACGCATCAATGTCTCCAGTGGGTTTTTCAAGCCTCTGATGATGCGCCCGCCAGCTGTCAAATGGCGGTCCATCAGCATCTTTTCGTACTAGGGAAAGCCCGCATACGCCAGCCGGACGGTCTATCTGTTAAAACACCTTTAATCACTATTTGCGCTTACCCAACCGATGCTTAACTCATCTCCCCCTGTCAGTACCGAAACCCTCAAGAGCCCAGCGCCTGTTATCAGTTGGACCGAGGCTGGCGAAGCTTGTTCAGCACTCTGGCGTTCAGAACGTGGCACCCCACCGCCCAAGCGGGTCGTCCTGGCTGACGACACCACGACGGCCGACACCGCTTACCGATTGGCCTGCGAAGGCACGGCCCTGCTCTGGCGCGGCGATTTTCAGAACGCCCGGCAATTGCTGCAGGCGCTGGCGCGCCGAGCTGACCAAACACCCACACGCAAGCGCAAAAAAGCAGCCGAGGTAGTGCCTCTTGCTGACGCCTTTCACCGGCATCGCCTGGCCCAGTCGCAGCGCTCACGTATGTTGGGCAGGCTGCTGATCCCTTTCAATGCGGACTACAGCATTCCCCTGCGCCGCGCTCCCGATGCGAAAGCAGCCTGCGCCGAGGCCTGGGGCCCGGTGGACGCGGCTGCGGGCACCTCGGTGGCCTCGCTGCGCGAGCTGCTGGGCATCACCAGCGCGCACGAATGGCGCCGAGTAGGCGTTGAAATTGCGGCACTGGGCGATGCTCCCAACAACCGTATTCATCCGCATTACGGCGTGTTCTCGCCGCTGCGGGGGGAGTACATCCAACTGGTCGCCACGGCCCACTTGCCCAAGCCCCTGACCGGGCAGGACTCGATTGTGGCGTTTGACATTGGCACTGGCACCGGTGTGTTGTCGGCCGTGCTGGCACGTCGTGGCGTCAAGCAGGTGGTGGCGACCGATCAGGACCCACGCGCACTGGCCTGCGCGCGTGACAATCTGGCTCAACTGGGCATGGCGGACCAAGTGCAGGTGGTGTCGGCCGACCTGTTCCCCGAGGGCCGCGCGTCCCTCGTGGTGTGCAATCCGCCCTGGCTGCCGGCGCGGCCCAGCTCGCCGCTTGAACACGCGGTGTACGACGAAGGTGGCCGCATGTTGCTGGGTTTTCTCAAGGGCTTGACCGCACACCTGGCGCCCAAAGGTGAGGGCTGGCTGATCTTGTCTGACCTGGCCGAACGCTTAAGCTTGCGCTCACGCGCAGAACTGTTGGCGGCGTTTGAGAATAACGGTTTGCGGGTTGTGAGTCGAATCGATGCCAAGCCGCAGCATGCAAAAGCGTCGGATGCCAGCGATCCGCTGCACCACGCAAGGTCGCGTGAAGTGACCTCGCTCTGGCGTCTGACGGCCATTTAATTTAATTCACGCAGTAGTCCCGGCCCGGCACACGGGCACTCCAATCAAGCGAAAATCTGCACTCCCTCTAACGAAAGAACCCATGACCAACTCTATCTACACCACTTCCATTCCCGTTTTCAAACAGATGCTGGGTGGACTCCAAGAGGTTTTGCGCAAAGCTGAAGCACACGCTGCCGAGAAAAAAATCGACCCCAGCGCGCTGCTGCAGGCACGCCTGTTCCCTGACATGTTTTCCCTGTTGCGCCAGGTGCAGGTGGCCACCGACTTCGCCAAAAGCGTGTCGGCGCGCTTAGCTGGCGTGGAAGTGCCCAAGCTGGAAGACACCGAACAAACCTTTGTCGATCTGCAGGCGCGCATCAACACGGTGCTGGCTTTCATTGAAGGGCTGGAGGTCAGCAAGTTCGATGCAGCCGCCACGCGTGAGATCATCACGCAGGCCGGCACGCCTAAAGAAAAACGTTTTACCGGCCAGTCTTATCTGCTCAATTACGGCCTGCCGCACTTCTTTTTTCACATCACCACCGCCTATGCCATCCTGCGCCATAACGGCGTTGAAGTGAGCAAAAAGGACTATATTGGCACCTATTGAGCCTGCAGATACAGCGCTGCCAGCCGCTGCTGCTCCCTGGGGCCCACGCCCAGGGTTTGTTCCAGATAGCGCGGCACGCCACCATAGTCGGCCTCAACGGTGTGCAGCGCGGTGTCCAGAAAGTCTTCCTGCACGCGCCAGAGCACGCCCAGAACCTCCTGCGACGCCAGGCCGGGGCTGGCTTTTGGCATGCGATACAAGTCATTGGTCAGCAGGTAGTCCTGCATCACCACCGGGCGCGGCACGCCCAGGGCCAGCAGGATCAGCGCCGCCGCAAAGCCGGTGCGGTCCTTGCCTGCGGTGCAGTGAAAAACCAGTGGCGCATCACTCTCCAGCAGATGACCAAACAACTCGGCAAAGCGGGGCGCATTATCGTGCACGAAGGCGCGGTAAGTCTGTTGCATCAGGCGCACCGTTTCCTGCGCCGTCAGCCGGTGGCCGGACTCCAGCAGCGCCTTCACGCGCTGCACCACCGTGGGCTCAATCGCCAGCGAATGCACGACCACGCCCGGCAGCGCGCAAGCCAGCGGCGCGCGCTCGGCCGCACCGCGAAAATCGCACACGCGTGTCACGCCCAGGGTTGAGAGCAGCGCCACATCCTCCGGCGTCAGCGCCGCCAGATGGTCTGAGCGGAACAGTCGCCGCCACTGCACCGTGCGCCCACCCTGCCCGACATAGCCACCCAGATCGCGAAAATTGGTGGCGCCGGAAAGATTCAGGGAGCGGGTAGGAATTTGCATAGCCTCTATTATTGCGGGTTGCGCAGGCCATGGCCTGAACCCCGATCCGTATTAACATGCCCTCACCAACCCTCACTGGAGACAAGACCATGAAACGACGCACCCTTCTTCAAGCAGCTCCCGCGCTGCTGGGCCTGCCCGGCTTCGCATGGGCGCAAGCCGCCTACCCGGCCAAGCCGATACGCTACATCGTGCCAGTGGCAGCCGGTGGTGGCAGCGACATGATAGGCCGCACCGTGACCGAGCGCTGGGGCAATTTGCTCAAGCAAAGTTTTATCGTTGACAACCAGGCCGGCGGCGGCGGTGTGATTGCCTGCCAGGCCACCGCCCGCGCCACCCCCGACGGCTACACGCTGCTGCAGGGTTATGTGGCCACCCATGGCACCAGCCCGGCCACCCGCAAACTGCCGTACGACGCAGTCAAGGACTTCACACCGATTGGCATGATCGGCGGCACACCCAATGTGTTGGTGGTCAACGCATCGCTGCCAGTCAAAAACGTGAAGGAATTCATCGAGTACCTGCGCAAAAACCCGGGCAAGCTGAGCTACGGTTCGGCCGGTGCTGGTTCGCTGACGCACCTGACGATGGAGCTGTTCAAACAGCAGGTCAACTCTTTCATGGTGCACATTCCCTACCGTGGCATAGCGCCGGCCTTCACCGACCTGATTGGGGGCCAGACCCAGGCCATGTTCCCGGGTCTGGCCGCCGCAGTGCCGCACATCCGTTCCGGTCGGGTCCGTCCACTGGCCGTGACGGGCTTGCAGCGGCACCCGCAGTTCAAGGATCTGCCAACGCTGGACGAGTCCGGCTTCAAGGGCTTCGATGCGCAGCAGTGGTACGGCGTGGTCGGCCCGGCCGGCATGCCGGCCCCGATCGTCAAACAGCTCAATGAGACGCTGGCAACGGTGCTTCGGGCACCCGACCTGCGCGAAAAACTGTCGGTGGAGGCGGTTGAACCGATCATCATGACACCGGAAAAGTTTGGCGAATTTATCGTCGCCGATATTGCCCGCTGGACCAAGCTGGCGCGCGAGCGCGGCATACAACTCGACAGCTAGCGTTCCAGTCCACCAAATTTAATAGCAATTATTCACGCCTAACAAGCCCCTTGTCGAAAGACACCATGGCCCGCAATACCCAGGTCGCCGCCGACCGCCCCTCCTGTCACCCAAATCCTGGCGCAGTTCGTGGCCACCCACCCCGGTTACCTGGCCGGCGGCTGGAGCGATGCAGTCGATCGGGCGATGTCCCAATCATAGTTGAAGGTTTATTTGGCAAACAGGCGCGAGGGATCGGCGAAAGCCTTGAATTCCACGGCGTTACCACACGGGTCCAGAAAGAACAGGGTGGCCTGCTCGCCCACCTGGCCCTTGAACCGGATGTGGGGCTCAATCACAAATTGGGTGTTCACGGCGCGCAGCTTGTCGGCCATCTTCTCCCATTCGGCCATGGGCAGCACCATGCCAAAGTGACGCACCGGCACCTTGTCGCCATCCACTGCACTGGTGTTGCGGTGGCCGGCTTCGCTGGGGGATAAATGCGCCACGACCTGGTGACCAAAGAAGTTGAAATCCACCCAATCGTCAGACGAACGGCCTTCCGGACAGCCCAGCAAATCGCCGTAAAAGGCGCGGGCTTTGGCCAGGGAGGTGACGGGAATGGCGAGGTGAAACGGGGCAAGCGCGGACATGTTGGCATCTCCAGGACGCAAGGGATCAAGTGAGGGTTCGGACGAACGTCAAGTTTAGCGCCACGGCTGGTGACTCAATTGACGAAGCCAGCGCCGTGCCGCAGCGCTTATGAATACGGCAGCGCGCACACATTCAGGCGGGTAACTCGCTGGACTGCAAATCCCCCGCAATCAACCTGAACTGCTCCAGCGCGGCTTCCAGATCGTCCACGATCTCCTGGGCGATGACGTCAGGCGGCGGCAGGTTGTCGCTGTCGGCCAGGCTGTCGTCTTTGAGCCAGAAAATATCCAGACTGGCTTTGTCGCGGGCGATCAGGTCGGCGTAGTCGTAGACACGCCAGCGCCCTTCCGGCCCCGTTCGGCCTGAGCCTGGCCTGTCCTGAGCTAGTCGAAGGGTCGAAGGCTCAGCGCTCCACGTGGCTTTGCGCTCATGCCGATTCGCCGGGTTATAAAGCTTGACGAACTCGTCCAGATGCTCGCGCCGGAGCGGGTTGGTCTTGAGTGTGAAGTGCTGGTTGGTGCGCAGGTCGTAAATCCACAGCTTTTTGGTCCAAGGCGTCTCGCTGGCGGGCTTGCGATCGAAGAACAACACGTTGGCCTTCACACCTTGGGCATAGAACAGGCCGGTGGGCAAGCGCAAGAGCGTGTGCACATCGCACTCGTGCAGCAGCCGTCTGCGGATGGTCTCGCCCGCACCGCCTTCAAACAATACGTTGTCGGGCAGCACCACCGCCGCGCGGCCGTGCTGCTTGAGCAGCGTCTTGATGTGCTGCACAAAGTTGAGCTGCTTATTTGAAGTGGTGGCCCAGAAGTCGTCGCGCTCGATCACGTCTTTCTCGGTCGTCACCTTGCCCTCCATCCCGGTGATCATGGTGCTGCTTTTCTTGCCAAAAGGCGGGTTGGCCAGCACCACCTCAAAGCGCTCGCCGGGGTCGGCGGCCAGAGCGTCGGCCACCACGATCGGCACCGACTTGTCCGAGCCAATGCCGTGCAACATCATGTTCATGGCCGCCAGACGCGCCGTGCTTTGCACCAGTTCCCAGCCGCGCAGGGCGTGTTCCTTCAGGTGCTTCTTTTGCTCGCGCGTCAGGTTGGGGTTGTGGTCGGCCACATGGTTGTGCGCAGCAAACAAAAAGCCGCCCGTGCCACAGGCCGGGTCGCATATCGTCTCGCCCGGCTTGGGTGCAATGCAGTCCACCATGGCCTGAATCAGCGGGCGCGGCGTGAAGTACTGCCCCGCGCCGCTCTTGGTGTCTTGCGCGTTCTTCTCCAGCAGGCCCTCGTAGGCGTCGCCTTTGACGTCGGCGCCCATGGCTGACCAGTTTTCGCAATCGATCAAATCCACCACCAGGCGGCGCAGCTTGGCCGGGTCTTGAAACTTGTTTTGGGCCTTGCCGAAGATCAGGCCGATGGTGCCCTTCTCGGCACCCAGTTTTTCCAGCGTGTGACGGTAGTGGTCAAACAGCTCATCGCCGTCTTTGGCCAGAAGCGACGGCCAGTCGTAGCCTTTGGCAATCGGGCTGGGCTGGCTCCAGGGCGGCTGGCTGCGTTCGTCGGCCATCTTGAGGAACAGCAGGTAGGTGAGCTGCTCGACATAGTCGCCGTAGCTCATGCCGTCGTCGCGCAGCACGTTGCAGTAATTCCAGAGTTTCTGGACGATGGTGGCGGAGTTCATGGGGGTTCTTTTTCAAAAATGGATTATTTTTTTGGTGACTTTGGCAGCACGGCTGCCAGTTTTGATTCGGCGGCGTCAAACTCTCTCACACGTTCCGCTGTGTACTGCTCAAGCGGCAAGGTGTACCTCTGAAGAAACGTATCCAGATTCGCGATAGGGCACCCGCAGGTCTTTTCAAACACATCCGCCAGCGCCAGCAAGTCCCGGTCACCAGAAACCAGCACCTTTGCCTTGCCCGCCACGGCCAGGTGCATGAACTGCACGTCCAGTGGGTCGCGGCACTCGGGCACTGACGGGGGTGGCTGCCCAATACGTACCGTTTGGGTGTAGGGCAGGTAGTCGGCCAGCAACTCATCTTGCTGCTGTTTGGAGAGGCGAAACTTGGGGTACGCCAGCACACGCACCAGTTCTTGCACAGTCGCAGTACTTGCCAGTGGTACAAAACCGCCCTGCTGCCAACCCACGCGCATCCGCCCAGCCAAGCCACCGCCAAACACCAGCGCAGAGAGCACCACGTTGGTGTCGAGCACCACGCGCAAAGGGGTGCTCATGCTTTGGACGCTGGCTTTTTAGAAGCGACCTTCTTGCGTGTCGCCGGCCTGATCTTCGCAGTAACAGCGCCGTAAGACGCCACTGGCTCCGCAGCCAATACGGGGGCTGCGACGGTGGACCGCGCCCACGCCACGGCATCCGCAATGTCTGTATCGCTCAAATCCAGCTCCGCCAGTTTGGCCCGCACAGCGTCACCGCGCTGAATGCGCACCGGCGTGAGAATGATCTGCCCGGCGCGGGCTTCCACGTCAAAGTATTCCGTGGCACCCACGGCTTGCGTCACGCTCTTGGGCAGCGTGAGCTGGTTTTTGGAAGTAATTTTGGCGAGCATGGTAAATTGGCTAAAGTAAGGAATCCTTACTTTAGCGCCTAGCTCGCTTCTTGTCTAGCGCGGCCAACTTGATGTCGCAAATTGCGACCTCAAACGCAAAGGCGCGGGTCACGCTGCATAGACTGATTCCCGGTTGCGGTTGATGCTGGCCAACACGTATGCCTGAGCGGCGTTGGGCGATGGCGGGGTGCATGGGCGGATTTTAGGGGAGGTTGCGCCCAACAGGCGCACTGTGCATGCCAAATCGACCTCTAGCCCCCGTACCCATTGCGTAAGAGGCTATCAAAAATATAGCAACTTGAAGTCGCAAATTGCGGCATCAAGTTGCGGATCTGTGGGTCACCCGGCGCGTACTCTCTTTGTTAAACAAAATGTCAACTGCCTGCTAAACAAAGGCTAACTTATTGAAATCAAACAAGTTTTCTGCAATGCCGACGAACCACCATTGCTAGTTCGTTTGTTTTCCATTGTTTTTCTCCTCCATCAAAACCCACTGAGAAACAGCCCGCGACCCGACGTTTCGGATGGTTTTACCAGACTGTGATGACAACAGGTTGTGAATTTTCGAGAGCTTCTGAGCCTACGTCAGTACTTCTGGCAGCTTGTCCAGCAACAGCTTGTCAATATCCTCGCGCGACACGGGCTGATGCTCGCGCACCATCGCCACGATCATGTCGCGGTAGTACTGGCTATCAAAACCCCGGTTGCGGATGTGCTGGGCCTTTTGACCCGCCACCGCCGACACTTTGCCGGCTGACCTGCCCCCTCCCAGCCATACCATCGTAAATTCCAGGAAGTCCGTCAACCAGGAGAATGACGGATATGAGAACCAGCAAATACAGCGAAGAGCAAATCATTGGCTTTTTGAGGCAGGCCGAGGCCGGCATGCCA
>JAUXOA010000007.1 GCA_030682475.1 Rhodoferax sp.
TCGGTCAGGTCTTTCCAGGTGCCGGCCACGCCGCGCACCTCGGCCTGCCCGCCCAGCGCACCTTCAGTGCCGACCTCGCGGGCCACCCGCGTGACTTCAGACGCGAAGCCGTTGAGTTGAACCACCATCGTGTTGATGGTGTTCTTCAACTCCAGGATTTCACCCTTCACGTCGACCGTGATCTTCTTGGACAGGTCGCCATTGGCCACCGCAGTGGTGACTTCGGCGATGTTGCGCACCTGGCCGGTCAGGTTGGAGGCCATGAAGTTGACGTTGTCCGTGAGGTCCTTCCAGGTGCCCGCCACGCCGGGCACCTGTGCCTGGCCGCCGAGCTTGCCTTCGGTGCCGACCTCGCGCGCCACGCGGGTGACTTCCGAGGCAAAGGCGTTGAGCTGGTCCACCATGGTGTTCATGGTGTCTTTCAAGGCCAGGATTTCGCCCTTCACCTCGACCGTGATCTTCGATGACAGGTCGCCCTTGGCGATGGCCGTGGCCACGTCGGCGATGTTGCGCACCTGCCCGGTCAGGTTCGAAGCCATCCAGTTGACCGAGTCGGTCAGATCCTTCCAGGTGCCGGCCACACCCGGCACCACCGCCTGGCCGCCGAGCTTGCCTTCGGTGCCGACCTCGCGCGCCACGCGCGTGACCTCGGATGAAAAGCCGTTCAGTTGATCCACCATCGTGTTGATGGTTTCTTTCAACTCCAGAATCTCGCCCTTCACGTCGACGGTAATCTTGCGTGAGAGGTCGCCGCGCGCCACGGCGGTGGTCACCGTGGCGATGTTGCGCACCTGCGAGGTCAGGTTGTTCGCCATCGAGTTGACGGAATCGGTGAGGTCTTTCCACGTACCCGCCACGCCGGGCACCACCGCCTGCCCGCCCAGACGGCCATCGGTGCCGACCTCACGCGCCACACGGGTCACCTCCGAGGCGAAGGAGCGCAGTTGGTCGACCATCGTGTTGATGGCCTCCTTGAGCTGCAGAATCTCGCCGCGCACATCAACGGTGATCTTCTTGGACAGATCGCCGTTGGCCACGGCAATGGTCACGTTGGCGATGTTGCGCACCTGCGCGGTCAGGTTGCCGGCCATCTGGTTGACCGAATCGGTGAGATCCTTCCACACCCCCGAGACGCCCTTCACCTTGGCCTGGCCACCGAGCTTGCCCTCGGTGCCGACCTCGCGGGCGACGCGGGTCACTTCCGAGGTGAAAACCGAGAGCTGCTCGATCATCGTATTGACCAGTTTTGCCGAGCGCAGGAACTCGCCCTCGAGGTCGCGACCGTCGACCTGTAGTTCCATCGACTGACCGAGGTCTCCCTTGGCCACCGCGCCGATGGTCCGCGCGATCTCTGTCGTCGGGCGTACCAGATCGTCGATGAGGGTATTGATGGAATCGGCATCCGCCGCCCACCCACCCACCGACCCCGGCAGCGACATGCGCTGCTTCAGCCTTCCCGCTTTGCCCACCGACGCCCGCAAGCGCGTGACTTCCATCGAGATGCGCTCCTTTTGCGCGATGGTCTGGTTGAACGCCGCCGCCATTTGCCCATCCGTCCCGGTCCAATCCGCCGGTAAACGCACCGAGAAATCGCCGTCGCGAAAAGCCATCATGGCCAGGAGAACCAGTCGCGAATGAGCTTCAGTGGAATCATCGGCGCGAATGCGCCCCATTTTCGCCCCGGCGGACTTGGCGTTGCCCAGCTTGGCAACTGACGCAGACTTTTTCGGAGTACGCGGGATCATTGGTTCGTTCATAGGTCACCAGGAGAATGGAAGGCCAAGAGTGACAACATCGCTCGTTGCCAGAGAAGTGACCGTGGCGGATTGAACATCAACCGCCTCAGCCCGAGTATCGCACCTTGGTGCTGTCGTGGAAAACACAGGTTCCAGCACAGCAGCATGGCGGCGAAGAGCCGCATCAAAGCGAGGGAGCAAACACGCAAAGCGGGCAAAGCGGGCAAAGAAACACCGCCAGACGACCCGCTCTGATGGCGCGCACGGGGGAGATCCGCTACGGGCTACGCCCTTCGCTCCTTTCCCCCGTGCAGTTCCTGAATGAAGACCACCACGACAGGAGAAAAGTCGAAAAACCAGCTATTGAGTACACTTATCCATAATTGCTGATTCAAGAATCGGCAACCCGCCCTGGGTCAATATTGGATCGGCGCGGACATGCTGATGCCTTCCAGAGTCAACTGCATCACGCCACCTTTATTGTTTGCATTCCAAGTCGATTCGCATTTTCAACATCGGGGATTATCGTTCGTTTTACTTCCTTTTGCCTCGATATTTACCCTCTAGAGATTCGTTTTCTTTCGTTTTACAGTCAGGGTCTCCCTATTCGGGTTAAAACACCAGAATGAATCCAAACCCCAGACAGCTCACCTTGCTTGCCGTCGTCCGGTCTCAGGGTTCCGCCACGGTGGAACAACTGGCCAACAAGCTGGGCGTCACCCTGGAAACCGTGCGGCGTGATGTGCAACGGCTGGCGGACGAGGGTTTGCTCACGCGTTTTCACGGTGGAGTGCGCGTTCCCGGTTCAACGGTGGAGAACATTGCCCACCAGCAGCGCGAAAGCCTGCACGCAGAAGGCAAAGCGCGCATCGCGTGCGCCGTCGCCGCGGCCGTGCCCAACGATTGCTCATTGATCCTGAACATCGGTACCACCACCGAGGCGATTGCCCGGGAGTTGCTTCGTCACGCGGGGCTGCGTGTCATCACCAACAACCTGAACGTGGCCAGCATCCTGAGCGCCAACCCAAAAAGCGAAGTGATTGTGGTCGGGGGCGTGATGCGGGGCGCGATCAGGGCATCGTCGGCGAAGCGGCCGTGGATTTCATCCGCCAGTTCAAGGTGGCCATTGTCCTCATTGGCCTTTCCGGTATTGAGGCCGATGGCTCACTGCGCGACTACGACTACCGCGAAGTCCAAGTCTCGCAAACCATTCTTTCGCACGCGCGTGAGGTCTGGCTCGCCGCTGACATCAGCAAATTCAACCGCCCCGCCATGGTGGAGGTGGGCCGCCTGTCGCAGATTGACCGCCTTTTCACCGACGCAGCACCGCCCGAACCTTTTCCGGCCCTGCTGGCCGAGGCGCAGGTGCGTTGCGACGTGGCCCTGCCCTGAGCGCTCGGGTACCGGCCTTTGCAACCCTCCCTTTTCAACGGCACTCCCATGACCTACTTGCTCGCCCTGGACCAGGGCACCTCCAGCTCCCGCAGCATTGTTTTTGACGCCGACGGCCGCATCGTGGCGCAAGCGCAGCAGGAGTTGACGCAAATCTACCCGCAGCCGGGCTGGGTCGAGCACGACCCGCAGGAGATCTGGTGCACCCAACTGGCCACCGCGCGCGAAGCGCTGGCGAAGGCCGGCATCCAGGCCAGCGCCGTGCGCGCCGTCGGCATCACCAACCAGCGTGAAACAACCGTGGTCTGGAACCGCGCCACCGGCCTGCCGATCCACCACGCCATCGTCTGGCAAGATCGGCGCGCCGAGCCGACCTGCGCGGCCCTGCGCGAGCGCGGACTGGCCGACCTGATCCAGGCCAAAACCGGGCTGCTGGTCGATGCCTATTTTTCCGGCACCAAACTCAAATGGATTCTGGACCATGTGCCAGGGGCCCGGCGGCAGGCCGCCCAGGGTGAACTGGCCTTTGGCACAGTGGACAGTTGGCTGATCTGGCGTCTCACCGGGGGCACCGTTCACGCCACCGATGTCAGCAACGCGTCACGCACCATGCTGTTCAATGTGCACAGCAACCAGTGGGACCCCGAGCTGCTGCAGGCGCTGGAGATTCCGGCCCACATGATGCCCAGCGTCAAACCATCGAGCGCGCTCTATGGCGAAGTCAGCCCGGACCTGCTGGGCCACGCCATTCCCATAGGCGGCGTGGCCGGCGACCAGCAAAGTGCCTTGTTCGGCCAGGCCTGCTTCAAGGCCGGCATGGTCAAAAATACCTACGGCACCGGCTGCTTCATGCTGATGCACACCGGGAATCAGTTTCAGACTTCGCACAATGGCCTGATCACCACGAGTGCGGCGCAGGTCACGGCGCAGACCGAATTTGCCATCGAGGGTAGCGTGTTTGTCGGGGGCGCCGTGGTGCAATGGCTGCGCGACGGCCTGCGCGCCATTCCCAGCAGCGCCGAGGTGCAGGCGCTGGCCCAGAGCGTGCCCGATTCGGGGGGCGTCATGATGGTGCCGGCCTTTACCGGGCTGGGCGCGCCCTACTGGAAGCCGGCGGCCCGCGGTTCTATCACCGGCCTGACACGCGGCAGCACCGTAGCGCACATTGCAAGGGCGGCGCTGGAGAGCATCGCTTATCAAAGTGCTGCCTTGCTGCAAGCCATGAGTCGCGACGCGGTGGATGCCGGTGGCGCGTCGGTGGCGGAGCTACGCGTCGATGGCGGTGCCTGTGTCAATGATCTGCTGATGCAGTTCCAGGCCGATTTACTGGGCATTGCGGTGGTCCGTCCGGCAGTGACCGAGACCACGGCGCTCGGCGCGGCCTACCTGGCCGGTCTGGCCACCGGCGTCTACCAGAGCACCAATGAGCTCACCGACCTATGGCGGTCAGAGCGACGCTTCTTGCCCACGCTCGAACCCGAGCGCGCCCAAGAATTGATGGAGCGCTGGGAGCATGCGGTAAGACAGACGGTGCTTTAAAGCGCGTACGATACACGGCACATGCCGCAGAGCGGCCAGAAGCAGGTGAATCAGCGCAAAATTGTCGCTTCCCCAAGGTAAACTCAGTCGAACTGAAGCCTTAAACAGGTACTGAATTTTATGGGAAACAAGTCGAATGCCGTGCTGAACGAGCGCCTTAAACCATACGTCGGCCTCAGGGCCCTGCAGGAAACCCTCAGGATGCACCTGGGCTTCATGCTGCTGGGCGTCGTGTGCCTTAGCGTCACGCTGCTGGCCTTTCCGCTGCGTGTGGTTTTGCCCCGCGCGCTGAGCAAACGGGTCGGACGCAAGCTCATTGCCGTGGCGTTCCGGAGCTATCTTCGCCTGCTGGTTGTCATGGAGATCTGTCGCTTCGACCTGACAGCGCTCGATGCCTTGCGCGACGGCCCGGCCATAATCATCGCGCCCAACCATCCGTCGCTGCTCGATGCCGTCATGATCTTGTCGCGGCTGCCCAATGCGGGCTGCATCATGAAGGCCGAGCTCGTCAACAACGTCTTTTTGGGCCGGGGTGCCAGGCTGGCAGGCTACATCCGCAACACGCCACTGCGCACCATGGTGCAATTGGCCGTTGCCGATTTGCACCAGGGCAGCCCTTTGCTGCTGTTTCCCGAGGGCACGCGCAGCACCAGGTTTCCGGTCGGCGCTATGCAGGGAACTGCCGGCCTGATTGCCAAACATGCCGGCGTGCCGGTGCAGACGGTCTTGATTGAAACCAGTTCGGGCTTTCTGGGCAAAGGCTGGTCGGTGCGGTGGACGCCGGAAATGCCGATCACTTACCGGATCCGGCTCGGCAAGCGCTTTGATCCGCCGCAGCACACCGCGCGTTTTGTCACTGAGCTTGAGCAATACTTCCAGTCCGAGCTGGCGCATGCGCAGTTGCCCGACTTTCCCGTTTCGGAGCCGCCGACCTGACCCGCCCTGACCAGCGTTTGGTTTCTCCTCCCCGGTTTTCACGCAATGCAATGAGCAGTTCTTCGTCCAGCTCCCCATCCACCGTGTCCCGCACGCATCTTGTGCTGATCCCCAGCTACAACCCCGGCCCCAAGGTGTATGAAACGGTGCGTTCGGCACGCGCGCAATGGACGCCGGTTTGGGTGGTGGTGGACGGCAGCACCGATGCCAGCGCCGCAGGCCTGCAGGCGCTGGCGGCGCAGGATGAAGGGTTACAGGTTCTGGTGCTGCCGCACAACGTCGGCAAGGGCGCTGCCGTGCTGCACGGGCTCGATCTCGCTGCAGCGCAAGGCTTCACACATGTGCTGACCATGGACTCCGACGGCCAGCACCCGGCCCCGCTGATTCCCGGCTTCATGGCTGCCTCCGCCGCCCAGCCCGCCGCCATGGTGCTGGGCGTGCCGGTGTTTGCTGCCGACGCACCGCGCCTGCGTGTCAACGGCCGCAAGGTATCCAACTGGTGGGCCAATCTGGAAACGCTGTGGGCCGGCATTGGCGATTCGTTGTTCGGATTTCGGGTCTATCCGATTGAGCCACTGCGGCACGTCATGCACGGGCAGCGCTGGATGCGCCGTTTCGACTTTGACCCCGAGGCCGTGGTGCGCCTGTGCTGGCGCGGCGTCAAACCGGTCAACCTGCCAGCCAGCGTCAAATATTTCCGCGCCGACGAAGGGGGCGTGTCGCACTTCAACTACCTGCGCGACAACCTCTTGCTGACCTGGATGCACTCACGCCTGCTGCTGGGTTTTATGCTGCGCCTCCCTTGGCTACTGGTGCGGCGGCTTCGCGCACGGTGATGACGTGTCGGTCAAAGTGGGTTGCCGGACGTACAGTGGTTGCGGTAGGGACGGAGGTCACCCCCCGCCCCCCGCACAGATCCGTACGTGCAGAATTACCGCATACGGCTCCTGCCTCAGGTGTGTGACGCGTAGAACCGCTCCTCTGGATATGGATGCGCGTTACGGACGGTCGGAATGAAACGTTCGGCAATACGGCTGAACCTGTGCCACGGCAAGCGGTGTCGCTGACTTCGACGCATCAGTGCGTGGCGCCAAGCGCGACAAATTTCACTGTGCATTCCTGCCAAACGATACAGATTGCCCGGCACAGTGACCTTGCCCCCGAAAAACGTACTCCATAGCTGATGGTCAAATTCAGACATTGGAGATTACGAAATGAGCAAACGCAAAGACGGACACACCCGGGGCAAATACACCCTGGAATTCAAGCTGGAGGCGGTGCGGCTGGTCAAAGGCGGGCAGGCGGTGCCTGTGACGTCCAAGATACTGGGTGTGCCAGTGCAGACCCTGGGCA
>JAUXOA010000008.1 GCA_030682475.1 Rhodoferax sp.
AACAGCAGCCAGGGCAGGGCGGAAAAGGCGAAACGCAGCGTGGCGAACAGAAACGGCGGCAAGCCGTCCAGGCCCCAGCGAATCACCACGAAGTTGGTGCCCCAGACAAAAACCACACACAGGGCCAGAAGAAGATGCGAGTAGGACAAAAATGATGCTCCGGCGGTACGACACAAAAGTGCCCACGGAGTTTAGTCCGCGATACGGAAGACCTGTTTTACAAAGTGGCGAGCTTGCAGGCGCCGCGCTGCTGCAGTCACGGGGAATCCTGGCCGACGAACCCTAAGGCCTGCCTGTACTACCGCATTGCCGAAGCAGTGTAAAGTGGGGGAATGCCTGTTTTGACGATCCGACGACACTTGCAACGGTACGGGGCGCTGCTCCCGGTAGCCGTGCTCGCGCTCGTTTTGCTGCTGAGTCAAAGCCTGGGCTTGCTGCACGGCATCGTGCATGGGCCATTGAGCGCGACCGGGGCTGCCGCGTCTGTGGCGCAGGTCGCGGACGCAGTGGTCGAACCGGAGCAGGGTGCTGACAGTTTCTTCACCCGGCCATTCAGTGGTCATAACGGCGGTTCGGATTGCCGTCTGTTCGATCAGTCCAGCCACTTTGACGCCATGCCGGGCCTGCCGGTGCTGGCGCTGCCACAGGTTCTGCCGCCTTTTGTCTTCTCCGTTCTCCCGGGCCCGGCGCTGGCCCGCTGGCACGCGCTGTTTCAAGCGCGTGGCCCGCCTTCGGTTCGCTGAATCCCCTTTTTGAAGTCACTGTCTGTCGGCCTTGTTGCTGGCGGATGGTCGCGTCGTTTTGATTCAACGGACTCCCTCATGAAAAATTTTTTGTCTGCCCTCGTGTCGCTGGGCTCCATCTCTGCGGCGACCGTGTTCGCCCAATCTCCGCCCGGCGCCACGCTGGCCCCCGTGACCGTCACAGCCAACCCCTTAGGCGCTACTGATTTAATAGTGCCTGCGGCCCAGTATTCGGGGGAAGAGCTGCTATTTCGTGCCAAGCCCACGCTGGGCGAAACGCTGGACGGCACGCCCGGCATCAGCAGCACCTACTTTGGCCCCAACGCCAGCCGCCCCATCATTCGCGGCCTCGATGGTGACCGCATCCGCATTCTGAACAATGGCGGCGCCGTGGCGGACGCCTCCAGCCTGAGTTACGACCATGCCGTAACGGTTGACCCTCTGAGCATCGAGCGCATTGAAGTGCTGCGCGGCCCGGGCGCCCTGCAGTACGGCGGCAGCGCCGTCGGCGGCGTGGTCAATGTGATCGACAACCGCATTCCACGCGAAGCCCTGTTTGACGCCCAGGGGGGTGTGACCGGCAAGGTGGACCTGGGCCTGGCCAGCGGCAACGCCGAGCGCGGCGGTGGCTTTTTGCTGGAAGGCGGCAATGATCGTTATGCCCTGCACGCCGACGTGTTCAAGCGCACTACCGGTGACGTGGCGGTGCCCTTGGCCCTGGCGTGCAGCAAGCCCGGCGCGCCAAGCTTGGCCAACAAAATTTGCAACTCGGCCAGCGCCACCCGGGGTGCCGCAGTGGGGGGCTCGGTGTTTTTCAGTCAGGGCTACGTGGGCGCGTCGATCAGCGGCTTCCAAAGCGACTACGGCACCGTGGCGGAAGACGCAGTGACGATTGGCATGAAGTCCGACCGTTACGCCCTGGAGGGTGAAATGCGCGGCTTGAGCGGCATGTTTCAGAGCGTCAAGGGGCAGTTGGGCCGCAGCGTGTACGCACATACCGAATATGAGGGCGGCAGCGTCGGCACGGTATTCAAAAACAGCGGCAACGATCTGCGCCTGGAAGCACGCCACGCCAAGCTGGGCGGCCTCGACGGTGTGATCGGGCTACAGGCCGACACGTCCGGTTTTTCGGCCGATGGAGAGGAAGCCTTCGCGCCCTACAGCCAAACCCGCCAGAGCGCCCTGTTTGCCTATGAAGAGTTGGCCACCAGTTGGGGCCGCTTGAGTTTTGGTGCGCGCCTGGAATCCGTCAACGTGGAATCTTTGGGCAATCCGCTGATTGCCCGGTTTGCGCCGGCCAACCGCCGCTTCACCCCCGCCAGCTATGCGCTGGGTGGTTTGTGGAACGTGGTGCCCGAATGGCAACTGACATCCAACCTGGCTTACACCCAGCGCGCCCCCAAAGACTACGAGTTGTTTGCCGACGGCCCGCACCTCGCCACCCATGCCTACGAGGTCGGCAATGCCAACATGGCACTGGAACAGTCCAGCAACCTGGACCTGGGCGTGGCTTGGAGGAGCGGCTCCCACCGTCTGGGCGTCAGTGCGTTTGTCAACCACTTCAACAATTACATCTCGCTGGAGTCCACCGGCGTCATCCGGGACGACTTGCCCGAATACGCCTACACCCAGGTGCAGGCCCGCTTCACCGGGCTGGAAGCCAGCGGCAATGTGCGGCTGCTTGATGGCGCGCACACCGTCGATCTGGAACTGCGTGGCGATCTGGTGCGCGCGGTCAACACCAGCAGCGGCCAGTCGCTGCCCCGCATCGCACCGGCGCGCGTGGGTGCCACGCTCTTGTGGGCACAAGGCCCATGGAGCGCGCGCCTGGGCACCAGCCATGCGGCGGCGCAAACCGAGGTACCCACCGGCCAACTCAGCACCGGCGCCTACACCCTGTGGCATGCGTCGCTGGCCTACCGTATGAAAACCGGCAGCGCCAATCTGCTGTGGTTTGCCCGGCTCGACAACCTCAGCGACGAAGTAGCCTATTCCGCCAGTTCCATCCTGACCCAGACCGCAGCCGGCAAGGCGCCGCTGCCAGGGCGCAGTTTGAAGGTCGGCTTGCAGGCGAGTTTTTAGACCGGTTTGGGTAAACTGCGCTGCGCTGCGCATCACGAGGACGAACCGGGCGAGTTCATCTTCATGCCGGAGGTGCTGGCACAGAAGACCCCCAGCCTTGCTCGCCCACCAGGGGGACGAAGCGCACATCCGCGATAGCTTCGGTTTTGTACTCGTTCGCTGAGATGCGGGTCACCCGCACCAGCTCCTGCAGTTGCCGATCCGGCCCTACCGGAATCACCAGCCGGCCGCCAATCCTGAGTTGGGCTTTCAGGGCTTGCGGTACCGCCGGGCCGCCCGCCGCAACCACGATGGCGTCATACGGTGCGTGGTCGGGCCAGCCCAGGGTGCCGTCGGCATGCAGCACATGGACATTGTGGTAGCCCAGAGCGGCCAGCGTGGCAGCCGCCTTGGTGGCGAGCTGGTCGATGCGCTCGACCGTGTAAACACTGCTGGCGATGCGCGAGAGAACGGCTGCGGCATAACCCGAACCAGTGCCGATTTCGAGCACCTTTTCGCCACCTTGGAGACCCAGGGCCTCGGTCATCAGGGCGACGATATAGGGCTGCGAGATGGTCTGCCCTTCGGCGATCTGGAGCGGCGCGTCTTCGTAGGCGAATTCTCCCTGGTTTACAGGTAGAAAGGCCTCGCGCGGCACGCTGCGCATGGCGTCGAGCACCAGGGGCGAGCGCACGCCGCGGCCCGCGATCTGGCGGCTCACCATAGCGCCCCGCTGTTTTGCAAAATCTTGTTTGTTCATGGGCCATGCTTCCGGTTTGACGGCACCGCTTGACGTACCAGCTCCAATCTACGCCTGGAACTGCTGCTGGCTGGCTGCAGGCACGAGGCCGCCGGTTCAGGGTGCCAGGCGCTCGCGGATCCAGCCCTGCCTGCCATCTGACGTATAGCGCAGCCGGTCATGCAGACGGCTCTTGCGGCCTTGCCAGAATTCCCAGGAGTCAGGTTGGAGTCGGTAGCCACCCCAGTGTGGCGGACGCGGCGGCTGTAGCAAAAATTTTGCTCCGTATCTGGCGGCGTTGGCCAGCAGCACGCCGCGCCCTGAGATCACCTGGCTTTGCGGCGATGCCCAGGCACCAAGGCGTGAATCGAGCGGTCGGCTGTGAAAGTAGTCATCGCTCTCCTGAACGCTGACTTTCTCCACCACGCCCTCGATGCGCACCACCCGTTCCAGCGCCACCCAGTGAAACTGCAGGGCCGCAAACGGGTTGCCGGCCAGTTCCTGTCCCTTGCGGCTCTCAAAATTGGTGAACCAGGTGATGCCGCGTTCGTCATGGCCCTTGATCAGCACCACGCGGGTGCTGGGACGCAGGTTGCTGGCCACGGTCGCCAAGGTCATGGCGTTGGGTTCGGGCACTTCAGCGGCAATGGCTTCTTGCAGCCACTGTTCAAACTGCCGGAGGGGATCAACATGCGAAGCCTCTTCACTGAGTTCGGCACGTTCGTAACTTTTGCGGAGATCGGCAAGGGTGGTCATAATGGCAGTATAGGCAGTCAGCTTGTCATTCCGGACCTGATCCGGGGCCGCAATGACATTCAACAAGAGCGCTGGATCAGCTCGATCTTGTAGCCATCGGGGTCGGTCACAAAGGCAATCACGGTGCTGCCCCCCTTTACCGGTCCGGCCTCGCGCGTTACATTGCCGCCAGCGGCTCTGATTTTTTCGCAGGCGGCATAAACGTCTGGCACACCCAGCGCAATATGACCGAAGGCGGTGCCCGGTTGATACGAATCGACACCCCAGTTGTAGGTGAGTTCGATCTCAGCCTGCTCCGGGTTGCCGCCATAGCCGACGAAGGCCAGTGAGTACTTGTAGTCGGGGTTTTCTGATTTGCGCAGCAGTTGCATGCCCAGCACCTGGGTGTAGAAGTCAATCGAGCGTTGCAGGTTGCCAACGCGCAGCATGGTGTGAAGGAATCGCATGGGGTCGATTGTGGCGCAAAATAATCAGTTGAGGACAGAGCTTGTTCGCTTGAACGGTTGAGGACAGAGCTTGCTCGCTGCGCGTAGCTTCGGTCTGTCCCGCAAAGGCTCAGGCTGCGGTCTGTCCCGCAAGGTTTTACAATAAAAAAAGGGCTGGTCTTGCGACCAGCCCTTAAGGGATCCCTGAACTTGAAAGTTTCGAAAGGACCCGAGGAGACAACCTGTAGAAACTACCTGTTTCTCAAAAATCTAACTTGGGTGAAGTATATCAGGGTTTTCCCTAGGCTTTGTGGTGTCAGAGCGCCAGAAAAGCGATTTTGTCTTTGCCTTACTTCACACCAGCGTCATGAATTAACGCTTTTTGGCGACCGGTTTGGCTGCGTCAGCAGCGGTAGCAGCGACGGCTTTGAAATTGGCTTCAGCGGCGTCGGTAGCCTGCTTGACAGCTTTTTGCACAGACTCCAGTGCATTGTTGGCAGCGGCCACGGCGCTCTTCATCACGGCCACAGCGGACTCGGAGCCAGCCGGTGCGTTCTTGGCGGCGCTGTCCACCAAGCCCATGAATTTCTTCTGTGCGTCAGCCGCCTGGCCTTCGAACGTCGTGCTCAATTCAGCGCTGGAGCCAGAAGCGATGTCATACAGGTGACGGTTGTAAGCAGCGGTCTTTTCAGCCAGGGGTTGGAGCAGGCCGGATTGCAGGGCCATCAATTCTTGTGCGTCTTTCACGCTAAAAATTGCCTTGGCGTGCTCGCCGGACTCAGTCAGAGCCGCTTTGGAAGCAGTCAGGTTGAGTTCAACAATCTTCTCCACGCTTTCGAAGGCTTTGGAAGTCAGACCCAGCAGGGTATCGACGCTTGCTTTTTGTGAAGCCATAACTTGTTCGACGGTCAACATATAAATTTCTCCAATAAGAGTGAGGTAAAAAAGTATCTGCGCCGAAACCCAGCTTTAGCTTGGTTCATGTTGCAGTGCAGCATGGTTTGAATTATAGGGTTATCCCTAACCTTTGCAAGCGATTTTTGTTGCAATGCAGCATATTAGACCACCAGTTCTAGAAGTCGTGGTTTTCATTACCCCGACACAATCTCGGCATGAAGACATTGCCGCCAACCTGGCTGGCTTTGCAGGCCTGAGGCTGGCGCACTGGCAAAATCAGGCCCCATGAGCGAAACCAAACCTGAAAAACCCCAGCCCGAGCCGCGCAGTGCCTACAAGGTGTTTCGCACCATGGGCACCCGCTGGATCGACAACGACGCCTACGGCCACGTCAACAACGTGGTCTATTACAGTTGGTTCGATACCGCAGTGAATGCCTACCTGATAGAGCAGGGCGTGCTCGACATACAGCACGGCGAGACCATCGGCCTGGTGATAGAAACCCAGTGCAACTACTTTGCCCCGCTGGCATTTCCGCAGACGGTGGAGGCCGGTATTCGCGTCGCCCGGCTGGGCTCAAGCAGTGTGCGCTACGAGGTCGGTCTGTTTGCCCAGGACGCGCCACTGACCGCAGCCAAGGGTCACTTTATCCACGTCTATGTTGACAAACAAAGCCGCCGCCCGGTGCCTTTGCCTTTGGACCTTAAATCTGTTCTGGAAACCCTTGTATGACCCCAACCACCGTGGACGTCGCGATCACCTCGCGCATGGCGACCCGTGCCTTTACCAGCCAAGTTGTTTCACGCCAAACCCTCACCGAGCTGCTGCAGGTGGCCAGCCGGGCGCCCTCGGGCACCAACACCCAACCCTGGAAGGTGTACGTGTTGCAGGGTGCCAGCCGCGCGGCCCTGGTGGACAAGGTGTGCGCCACTCACGATACCATTCGCGCCAATCCGGCACTGGCCGCCGACTACCGCGAAGAGTACGACTACTACCCAGAAAAATGGGTCAGCCCCTACATTGACCGCCGTCGCGAGAACGGCTGGGGCCTGTATGGCCTGCTGGGCATTGCCAAGGGCGACCGGGACAGGATGCATCTGCAGCACCAGCGCAATTACAAGTTCTTTGACGCGCCGGTCGGCCTGATGTTCACGGTTGATCGCGTCATGGGGCGCGGTTCGCTGCTCGACTACGGCATGTTCCTGCAAAACATCATGGTGGCGGCGCGCGGCCGCGGTCTGCACACCTGCCCACAGCAGGCGTGGAACTGTTTCGCCAAAATCATCCTGCCGCACATCGGGGCCGACGCGGATGAGATGCTGGTCTGCGGCATGGCGCTGGGCTATGCGGATGAGGCCGATGTGGTGAATTCCTTTCACACCCCGCGGGTGCCGGTGGAAGAATTCACGCATTGGCTGGCGTAAGGGCTACTGCCAAAGTGTGCGCATGCCCAAAGGGATGCACGCGCCGTGATCCGTTATCCTCTGACCCCATTGAAAGAAGACAAAATACATGCGACATACCCCTTTGCTGGCTGTCTCGGCGCTGCTGGCACTCTCACCTGGCCTGGCCCTGGCTGCGCAGCTCGACGGTAGCCAGCTCTCGCCGCTGTGGGGGCTGCCGTTTGCCGGCCTCCTGCTGTCAATTGCTTTGATGCCGCTGCTCGCGCCGATCTTCTGGCACCACCACTTCGGCAAGGTAACCGCCGCCTGGGCACTCGTCTTCCTGTTACCGTTTGCTTATGCGTTCGGGCCCGGCGCAACTGCCGTGAACCTTGTTCACGCATTGCTGGCCGAGTACCTGCCATTCATCCTGCTGCTGACGGCTCTGTTTACGGTGGCGGGCGGCATTTTCATTCGTGGCAACCTGCACGGCAGCCCGGGGCTCAATACCGCGATCCTGGCCATCGGTGCGGTGCTGGCCAGCTTCATGGGCACCACCGGCGCCTCCATGCTGCTGATCCGGCCGCTGATCCGCGCCAATGACAACCGCAAGCACAAAGCCCATGGGGTGGTGTTTTTCATCTTCATCGTCTCCAACGCCGGCGGCTCGCTGACGCCGCTGGGCGATCCACCCTTGTTCCTCGGTTTTCTCAAGGGCGTGGACTTTTTCTGGACCGTGAGACACATCTTCCCGGAAACGTTTTTCCTCGTGGGATCGCTGCTGGCGCTTTTCTATGCGATTGACTGGTGGTACTACCACCGGCGCGAAGAGATTCTGCCGATCGACCCAACCCCTGACAGCAAGCGCATCGGATTCGATGGCGTTGCCAACTTCTGGTTGCTCGGCGTGATCGCGGCCCTGGTGCTGCTGAGCGGTTTCTGGAAATCAAGCATGGTTTTCAATCTATTTGGGACGGAGGTCGGCCTGCCCGGCCTGGTGCGTGATGTCGGCTTGATTGCCGTGACCCTCATATCGCTCAGGATCACACCCAGCCCGGTCCACGAGAACAACCAGTTCTCCTGGGGGCCGATGCAGGAGGTGGCCAAGCTGTTCGCCGGCATTTTCCTGACCATCATTCCGGTGATTGCGATGCTCAAGGCCGGCGTGAACGGGCCGTTCAGCGCCATCGTATTGGCCGTGACGCGGCCCGACGGCACGCCCGATCCGGCGATGTATTTCTGGGCCACTGGCGTCCTGAGCTCCTTCCTTGACAACGCGCCGACCTACCTGGTTTTCTTCAATACGGCGGGTGGCGACCCCCAGGTGCTGATGAACACGCTGGCGCCGACACTGGCCGCGATTTCAGCCGGCGCTGTGTTCATGGGCGCCAACACCTACATTGGCAACGCGCCGAATCTGATGGTCAAGGCCATCGCTGAAGAACGGGGCGTCAAGATGCCCAGTTTCTTTGGCTACATGGCATGGTCGGGTGCCATCCTGATTCCGCTATTTATCATCATGACCTTTATCTGGTTTCGTTAAGGACAATCTGTATGAGCAAACCCAAGATCCTCGTCGCCCGCGCCATCTTCCCGGAAGTGATCGCCAAACTGGCGCAGCACTTCGACGTGGTCTCCAACCAGGCCGATGAGATCTGGACCCCTGCCGAGCTGATAGCCCAACTGCAAGGCAAGCAGGGTGTGTTCACCACTGGCGGCGAGCGCATTGACGCCGCAGTGCTAACGGCCTGCCCCGATTTGAAAATCTGCGCCAACATGGCCGTGGGTTACAACAACTTCGACCTCGCCGCCATGACGGCGGCTGGTGTGCTGGCCACCAATGCGCCGGATGTGCTGACCGAAACCACGGCCGACTTCGGCTTTGCCCTGCTGATGGCCACGGCGCGTCGCATGACTGAAGCCGAACACTTCCTTCGGGCTGGAAAATGGACCAAGTGGAGTTACGACATGTTCGCCGGCTCTGACATTCACGGCACCACGCTCGGCATTCTGGGCATGGGCCGCATCGGTCAGGGCATTGCGCAGCGCGGTGCCCACGGTTTTGACATGAACGTGATTTATCACAACCGCTCCCGCCTCGACGCTGCGACCGAGGCGCAATGCCAGGCGCGTTATGTCAGCAAGGAAGAGTTGCTCAAATCAGCCGATCATCTGGTGTTGGTGCTGCCCTACTCAGCGTCCGCGCACCATGCCATTGGCGCGGCCGAGCTGGCGCAGATGAAGCCCACGGCCACGCTGGTCAACATTGCGCGCGGTGGCATTGTGGATGACGCCGCGCTGGCAGTGGCCCTGCGCAATAAGGTAATAGCCGGCGCCGGGCTGGACGTGTTTGAAGGCGAGCCCCAGTTGCACCCGGACCTGCTGAGCGTACCCAATGTGGTGCTGACCCCGCACATTGCCAGCGCCACACTGTCGACGCGACTGGCCATGGCCAATCTCGCGGCCGACAACCTGATTGAGTTCCTGACGCAAAATAAGGCCATCACGCCGCTGAACCCCGAGGTGCTGGTGAAGCGATAGCGTGTTTGCTGATGAACGATGCTTGTATTACAAGGAGCGAACTATGACTGCAAATGACAAACCGGTCGAAGTGGAACACATCGCATGCGAGATATGCCTGAAGGAAGTGCCTATATCCGAAGCCACGATTCCCGAGGCGACGGACTACGTTGTGCATTTTTGCGGCCTGGAGTGTTATGAAAAGTGGAAGAGCCAGGGTGCAAAGCCCGATGATCGAGTCGAAACGTCTGGCTCGTGAACCAACGCCCGGCCCAGGCCAGGGATTCGCGCCGCTGCGCTTCGGCCAGCAGGCTGGGGATGAAGTCGCAGTTCTGCAGGCGCGCCAGCGGCCCGACGCGGTACCAGTCGAGCTCTGGTCCGAGGCGCTTCAGGTAGGGGACTTCATGTCAATAGCGCGCATGGCTGCTTGACGATGCGCGCGGCATCCGGCCGCGCTTCAGCGACTTGGAGCGACTTGGAGCGACTTGGACGCCAGCACAAGTGTCATACCCTTCAAATCACAGGCAGGCAGCTTAATCGCATTCATGGCAGGGACGTGCGAATGCGACAGAACCCGATTTTCGGGATGATCTATCGTCCGAACGATTGATATAAATCAATGGCTTCTTGTCTTCCCGGTATCAATATGATTGTCAGGAAAAGGCAGCTGGCCTGCTCTCTGTGAACAAAGGAAAAATTGGCATGGACAGACTCAAAGGCAAGGTTGCGATCGTTACCGGCGGCGCAGTGGGTATAGGGCGTGCCTGCGCGATCCGCATGGCCGAACAAGGGGCGGCGATTGCGGTGTTCGATATGCTTGACAGCGAAGGCGAAGCGCTGGCCGCCGAACTCGTTGGGCGTGGTTTTCTGTCGCGCTACTGGCTGTCGACGTCAGCAGCGAGGCCAACGTGCACAGCGCCACTGACGCCGCCGCGGCACATTTCGGACGTCTGAATGTACTGGTCAATAACGCCGGGATCGCGGGGGTCAACAAGCCCACGCACGAAATCACGGAAGCCGAGTGGGACCATGTCCAGGCGGTCAACGTCAAGGGCGTGTTCTTCGGTGTCAAGCACGCCATCCCGCACCTGAAGCGCGCGGGCGGTGGCAGCATCATTATCTCCTCGATCTACGGCATCGTTGGCGCGCCTGACGTGCCGCCCTACCATGCCTCCAAAGGATCGGTGCGCCTGATGTCAAAAACCGACGCACTGATCTATGCGCCAGATCGCATTCGGGTGAACTCGGTCCACCCCGGATTTATCTGGACGCCGATGGTTGAGGGCTTTTTGCAGTCCCAAGGTGGCGACCTCGCCACCGGCCGCAAAGCCGTTGACGCGCTCCATCCCTTGGGGCACATGGGCGAGCCCGACGACATCGCCATGGGCGTGGTCTATCTGGCCTCGGATGAATCCAAATTCGTGACAGGTACCGAGTTGGTCATCGATGGCGGCTACACCGCACACTAGTACATTGACACGTAAATAACGAAACGTTAGTACACTCCAGCTATCGCCAGTCGGCATAAACAGGAGTGGTCATGCGTCAGACAGAACTGAACTTGAGCGAGGAAGATCGCTCGATTGTCGAAGGCATTCGCAGC
>JAUXOA010000009.1 GCA_030682475.1 Rhodoferax sp.
GGGATTCACCTTTCTTCCAGCGTTCCCACATCAGAGCCTTCTGGCTATCAGAGTAGTAAATCCTAGGTCTTTGCTTCATCTGCAACACTCCTTCTGCTTACGCAGTTTCTAGTGTGTTGCATCGACCTGTTGAATCCAAGACCCTAAGTAGTCGACCGATCGTCAACTGACGTGTTCACACTGAGTGTGGGCACGCTTCATTTATTGTTTACCGGTACGGGTGCATAGCGAACCAAATCGATCGCGTGACTGGTGGCAACATTGACCGTCGCGGCAATGACGAAGGTCGAAAGCACGGCCATGGCGAGGCTTGCGGTACGGAGCGCATCGCGGCGTTGATATAGATACGCCACTGCGAGAGCCGCGATCCAGGCCATACCGAAGCTCAAGCCACCCAAGACGTCAGACATCCAGTGGACCCCCAGATAGAGCCGGGACCACGCGACCAAGCCGATGAGCAGCGCTGTTGCGGACACGATGAACACGCGAACCCTGCGTGACGCTTGCACGCACAGCAGGAATGCGAGAAAGCCGTAGACGACCACGCCCAGCGTGGCATGCCCGCTTGGAAACGAGAACTGCTCTATGCCAACATATAACGCGCCGGGCCGCGGACGGTGCAGTGAGAGTTTGATGACTTTCACCAAGGCCTCGGCCACGCCGACCGCCACAAGCCAATAGATGGCGGTGCGCCAGCAGCGATGCGCGATGAACCAGCCCAGGGCAACCACGATGACCGGCAGTACCACCTGGACGTCCCCGAGTTCAGTGACTGCGACGAAGAAGCTGTCGCTGCCGGGTGTTCGCAGGGTCCGGACGAACTCGTAGACGAGCGCGTCGAGTTCCACGAGCGGATCGCGGCTAACCACGTCTCCAAGTATCCCGAGGAACAGCCACGCACCACCGAGGACGAGCACTGCCGCCGACACGAGAAACCACTTTGGGGTATCCCGGCGCAGCAACCAGGCGAGCATTTCGTGCATCTTGAGTTGAGGGTGAGCAGAGGGGCGAGGCTTCTCGCGTGTCGGGATAGAAACACTCCACAGTGCCAAGGGTGATTAATGTGAGTCGCTGGTGCGACGTCTCGAATCGAGATTATCTGCCTTGCCGCGATGGACGCAATATCTCCTTCAGGAATACGGCGAGCAAGGTCCGATCATGGCCGCCAGCAGCCCCTCACCCCCGCATCACCGCCTCAATCTCGTCCGCCTTCACCGGCACACCCCGGCTGATCAGTTCACAGCCGGTGGCAGTGACGATGGCGTCGTCTTCAATCCGGATGCCGATGTTGTGGAACTTCTGGGGCACACCTTCGGCGGGCCGCACATAGAGGCCGGGCTCAATCGTCAGCACCATGCCGGGTTGCAGAATGCGCGCCGGGCGATTGATGATGGTCTCGCCGGTCAGCGCGTCTTTGCGCTCGCTGGTCTGACCCACTTCACTCGGTTCGGTGTAGGCGCCGCAGTCGTGCACGTCCATGCCCAGCCAGTGGCCGGTGCGGTGCATGTAGAACTGAAAGTAGGCGCGCTTCTCGATCACGTCATCCAGCGTACCCACCTTGTTCTTGTCCAGCAGGTCCAGGTCCAGCAGGCCCTGTGCCAGCACCTTGACGGTGGCGTCGTGCGGGTCGGTGAAGCGGGCGCCGGCGCGGGTGGCGGCCACGGCGGCGTCTTGCGAGGCCAGCACCAGCTCGTAGAGCGCGCGCTGCGGTCCGGTGAAGCGGCCGTTGGCCGGGAAGGTGCGCGTGATGTCTGAGGCATAACCGTCGAGCTCGCAACCGGCGTCGATCAGCACCAGCTCGCCGTCGCGGATGGGTGCGGTGTCGGCACGGTAGTGCAGCACGCAGGCGTTGGCGCCGGCCGCCACGATGGAGCTGTAGGCCGGGTACTGCGAGCCTTGGCGGCGAAACTCGTGCAGCAGCTCGGCGTCCAGGTGGAATTCGCGCACGTCGTGACCTTCGCGCAGCATGCGGGCCGAGAGCTGCATGGCGCGGATGTGCGCGCCGGCGCTGATCTGCGCGGCACGGCGCATGGTGGCTTGCTCGCAGGCGTCCTTGATGAGGCGCATCTCGTCCAGCAAGCCGCACAGGTCACGCTGCTGCTCAGGCGCCAGGGTGCCGTAACGCAGCCGGGCGCGCACGCTGCCGAGCCAGCCGTCAATGCGTGACTCCAGCCCCTTGTGGGTGGCAAACGGATACCACACAGCATCGCGGCCGTCCAGCAGTCCGGGCAGGTGAGCGTCCAGTTCTGCGATCGGAAAAGCAGCGTCCACGCCAAGTTGTGCGGGGGCGGCAACCGGCCCCAGCCGGTAGCCATCCCAGATTTCACGCTCTGGATCTTTGGGCTGGCAATACAAGCGTGTCTTGCCGTCCCCGGTGATCACCAGCCAGGCCCCGGGCTCGGTAAAACCGGTCAGGTAATAAAAGTAGCTGTCGTGCCGGTACAAAAAATCGGTGTCGCGGTTGCGTTGCTGCTCCGGTGCTGTGGGGAGGATGGCGATGCCTTTGGCACCGAGCTGCTCGGCCAATCTGGTGCGGCGTTGGGCGTAAAGGGAAGGGGTGGCAGAGGGGTTCATGGTTTAGTTCCAGTTGGTACGGATGGGGCCCGGTTCAGCCATTGCAGCCGCTCTGGCGTGCCCGCGTCGGTCCAGTCCCCATGGTAAATTTCAGCGCTAACCTGGCCATTGTCCATGGCGGCGCGCAACAGCGCAGCGAGCGGGGCTTTGATGCCATGCGGGTTGCCAGCGGGGATGGCGCACCAGGGCGGAGCAAACAGGGCGCGCTGGTACAGGCCGATGGTGGAGTAGGTGCAGCGCGGTCGCAGGTCGTTGTCGGACAAGTTCAGCGCCAAGCCCACCGCATTCGCGTCGCCTGGGTTTACCGACAGGCCAAAGTCGCCGCGCGGATTGTGCGTCGGGTTGGGCACCAGCCACAGGTGGGCCAGCTTGCCGCTGGCGGCAAAGCGGTCCACGGCGGCCTGACTAAACACAAAAGCGGGCGCAAACACGTCACCGGCCAGCACCCAGAACACGTTGGCGCGCGCCCCGGTGGCGTCTGGCGGGCACAGCAGCGGCAAGGCCCGCACAATGCCGCCAGCGGTTTCCAGTGCGCCGCCAAAGTCTTGCCCCTCGTGCGAGTAAGCAATTTCCACGTGCTCTGAATTTGATGGCTTACTACGCTTATTCAATGAGGGTTGAGGGGCGAAATGACTGCCAAATGTGTGTGAAATCTGTTCCCCCAGCCAGGCCGTGTTCACCACCACGTGGTTAAATCCGCCACGTGCCAAGGCCTCTAGGTGCCACTGCATCAGCGGCTTGCCCCGTACCTGCAACAGCGGTTTGGGCGTGCGGTCAGTCAGGGGCCGCATACGCTCGCCGCGCCCGGCGGCCAGAATCATGGCTTTGATCGGGGCGGGTGTCATGGGGCTGTCTCTCCAGCAGTGCTCAAGCGCAGTCTTTGCATGGGTGCGACTATACGCATTGCAGGCGGGGCAGCGGCCTGTCAGCCGCGCAAATCCTGCGCCTGGCTGCGGCCGGTAAAATAACGGGCTTCCCCTTACACCCCCAGAACTATCCCGGAGTTGGCACAGATGGCTGATACAGAACGAGCAGAACAAACCAGCAGCGCAAGCCGCGCCGACATGGCCAATGCGATTCGCGCCCTGGCGATGGATGCCGTGCAACTTGCCAACTCGGGCCACCCCGGCGCGCCCATGGGCATGGCCGACATGGCGGTGGCCTTGTGGGGGTCACACCTCAAGCACAACCCGGCCAACCCGCACTGGTTTGACCGCGACCGCTTCGTGCTGAGCAATGGGCACGGCTCGATGCTGCTCTACGCGGTGTTGCACCTCACCGGCTACAAGCTGTCGATCGCCGAGCTGAAAAAATTCCGCCAGTTGCACAGCAAAACTGCGGGTCACCCTGAAGTGGGCGTGACCCCCGGCGTCGAAACCACCACCGGCCCGCTGGGCCAGGGCCTGACCAATGCGGTCGGCATGGCGCTGGCCGAGAAATTGCTGGCCGCAGAGTTCAACCGCAAGGATGGCGATGTGGACCACGCGGTCGTCAACCACCACACCTTTGTGTTCATGGGCGACGGCTGCCTGATGGAGGGCATCAGCCACGAAGCGGCCGCCCTGGCCGGTGCCTGGAAGCTGGGCAAGCTGATTGCCCTGTACGACGACAACGGCATCTCGATTGATGGCCAGGTGGCGCCCTGGTTTATCGACAACACCGCGCTGCGTTTTGTCGCCTACGGCTGGAACGTGCTGGGCCCGATCGACGGTCACGACGCCGCGCTGGTGGCCAGCACCCTGGCCGAGGCCAAGAAGTCGGCTGACAAGCCGACGCTGATCATCTGCAAAACCCATATCGGCAAAGGCAGCCCGAACCGCGCCAACACCGCCAAGGCCCACGGCGAGCCGCTGGGTGCGCAAGAGATCGAGCTCACCCGCGCAGCGCTGGGCTGGCCCCATAAGCCTTTCGTCATCCCCAAAGACGTTTACGCCGCGTGGGACGCCAGGCTCGCCGGGGCGCAAGCCGAGCAAGCCTGGAACGACAAGTTCGCCGCCTACAAAGCGGCCCACCCGGCGCTGGCCAAAGAACTGGTGCGGCGCATGAAGGGCGAGCTACCGAAAAACTTTGCCCAGGTGGCGGTGAACACGGCGGTGGCGGCCCACACCAAGGCTGAAACCGTGGCCTCGCGCAAGGCCTCGCAACTGGCACTGGAAGCGTTCACGGCAGCGCTGCCGGAAATGCTGGGCGGCTCGGCCGACCTGACCGGCTCCAACCTGACCAACACCAAGAGCACACCGAGCCTGCGCTTTGACTTCACCGGCGGCGTGGTGCAGAGCGCCGGTGCCGATGGCGTGGCGGTGGGCGGGCGTCACATCAACTATGGCGTGCGCGAGTTCGGCATGGCCGCCATCATGAACGGCATTGCGCTGCATGGCGGTTTTATCCCTTATGGCGGCACCTTTCTGACCTTCAGCGACTACAGCCGCAACGCCATCCGCATGGCCGCACTCATGAAGCTGCGCGTGGTGCATGTGTTCACGCACGACTCGATCGGCCTGGGCGAAGACGGCCCGACGCACCAGTCGATCGAGCACGCCGCATCGCTGCGCCTGATCCCGAACCTGGACGTCTGGCGTCCGGGTGATACCGCCGAGACCGCCGTCGCCTGGGCCGTGGCGCTGCAGAACAAGAGCAAGCCCACCGCCCTGCTGCTCTCGCGCCAGAACATTAACTACGCGCCCAAGGCCAGTCTGGGCGACATCAGCAAGGGCGCCTACGTGCTCGCTGAACCGTCCGAAGTGGGGCTGAAGAAAAAAACCCAGGCCGTCATCATCGCCACCGGCTCCGAAGTGCAACTGGCACTCCGGGCGCAAGAAATTCTGGCGACCAGAAAGATAGCGGTTCGCGTCGTCTCCATGCCCAGCAACACCACTTTTGACAAGCAAAGCAGCGCCTACAAGAGCAGCGTGCTGCCGGCCGGTGTACCCCGTATCGCGGTCGAGATGGGTGTTTCTGAGGGCTGGTGGAAATACGGCTGCGCAGCGGTGGTCGGCATCGACAGCTATGGTGAGTCCGCGCCGGCCCCGGCCTTGTTCAAGCATTTCGGCTTCACGCCAGAGAATGTGGCGGACACCGTGCAAAAGGTTTTGCGCAAGTAATCAAGTTTCAAGTTTTAACAACTTCGGATGGAATCAGCCCAAGGCATTGGTTGCGAACGAGGTTGGCAGCGCTTATGGGAAATGAGGTGTTGGCAGTCTGATCGTGAACGTGGTCACTGCGCCAATGGAGGCGACCGAGATCATGCCGCCATGGGCGACGATGATCGACTTGGTGATGGCCAGGCCCAAGCCGCTGCCTTCGCTGCTGCGTTGGCGTGAGGGATCGACCCGGAAAAAGCGGTCAAACACCCGCTCCAAATACTCCTGAGGAATCGTGTCGCCGGTGTTCTCCATGCAAATCGAGACCGCGTCCAGGCTCGCGCTGATCTCGACCCGTAGCGTCGCGTTCGGCGCCGAATGCCGCACCGCGTTGGACAGCAGGTTGCCCAGCGCGCGGCGCAACATGAGCCGGTCTGCGCTGACCTCGGCGTCGCCTTCGAGCGTGAGGTGCAGCCCCTTTTCCTCGGCCACCGCATCGTAATAGTCGAACAGGGCAAGGACTTCTGCTGCCAGATTGAGCGTTTCCCGGTTCGGCACCACCAAGCCGTTTTCGGCCTTGGCCAGCAACAGCATGTCCGAAATCATGCGTGCCATGTGCTCGAACTCCTCGGCATTCGACTCGAGAATGCCGCGGTAGTCGTCGGCACTGCGCGCTCTTGAGAGGGCGACCTGGGTCTCAGTCATCAGGTTGCTGACCGGCGTGCGCAACTCGTGCGCGATGTCGGAAGAAAAATCGGAGAGTCGGCGAAACGCTTCTTCCAGGCGCGCCAGCATCTCATTCAAGGAATGCGCGAGTTCCGCCAGCTCGACCGGCGCCGACTCCAGCGGCAGGCGATGGCTCAGTTGTTGGGCAGTGACCACCTGCGCTTGCTCGCGCATGGCGCGCAGCGGCGCCAAGCCGCGCCGCGCCGCGGCCCAGCCGAGAACGCCGGTCAGCGCCGCAGCGCCTGCGACAAAGAGCCACAGCGTCTGCAGGAAAGAGCGCATGAACGCCTGATGGTGCGCGATGTCGAGGGCCACCGCGACGATCACCCTTGAGCGCTCGCTGATGTGGGTTGGCAGGCCGCTTGGCAGTTCAGTCGCGATGCCGCGGTAGGTCTGTTCTCCGAGTGTCCAGATCACCGGGCGGTGTGGGCTGTGGGCGGCGCTGGCCACCACCAGGTCGATGGGGAAGTTGGCGTTCGGCGTGGCGAAGATCAGCTCGCGATTCGGACTGAGGACAATCACTTCAAGGCCGTGGTGTCCGACCAGCGAGTTGTCCAGCAGTTGCGTGATGCGTTCGAGATCATCTTGCGACTTCAACTGCTCAAGGGTATGGCGGGTCAGTTCCATCTTGCCCGCAAGAACCTCCATGTCCTGCTGCTCGAAGTGTTTTTCTACCGAGGAGGCGATCACGAACCCGAGCGCCAGCAGCACGGCCGACGAGGCGCTGACGAACAGCAGCGTCAGCCGCCGGGTAATTGACTTTTTTCCAATCAAGCGCAATCGGGGTTCTCCAAAACGTAGCCCATGCCGCGCACGGTGCGGATGAGTTTGGGCTCAAAATTATCGTCCAGCTTGACGCGCAGGCGGCGCATGGCGACTTCGATGACATTGGTGTCGCTGTCGAAATTCATGTCCCATACCTGCGACGCGATCAGCGAGCGTGGCAGAACTTCGCCCTGGCGGCGCAGTAGCAATTCAAGCAGGGCAAATTCCTTGGCCGTCAGGTCGATGCGTCGGCCGGCGCGGGTGACGCGACGCCGCATCAAATCGAGTTCCAGATCGGCCGCGCGCAGGAACTCCGCCGCCACGGTCTTGGCCCCTCGGCGCAGCAGGGTTCGCACGCGGGCCAGCAACTCGGAAAAAGCAAAAGGCTTGACCAAATAGTCGTCAGCGCCAAGTTCCAGGCCTTTGACGCGGTCATCGACGTGGTCGCGCGCGGTCAGGAACAGCACCGGCGTGTCCTTGCCCGCCTTGCGGATGCCTTGCAAGACCGCCCAGCCGTCGATGCCGGGCAGCATCACATCGAGAATCATCAGGTCGTAAGCCTCGGTCAGTCCTTGGTGCAGCCCGCCTGGGCCGTCGCGCACCAGATCGACGACGAAGCCGGCTTCGACCAGGCCCTGTTTCAGGTAGTCCCCGGTCTTGGGTTCGTCCTCGACAATGAGGATTCTCATGG
>JAUXOA010000011.1 GCA_030682475.1 Rhodoferax sp.
AACAGCAGCCAGGGCAGGGCGGAAAAGGCGAAACGCAGCGTGGCGAACAGAAACGGCGGCAAGCCGTCCAGGCCCCAGCGAATCACCACGAAGTTGGTGCCCCAGACAAAAACCACACACAGGGCCAGAAGAAGATGCGAGCTTGCAGGCGCCGCGCTGCTGCAGTCACCGGGAGTCCTGATCGACTATGCTTGCACCCGTTCGAACAAGCATGGGAGTGTCTTACTATGAAAATTAAATGTTTGCGCGCTTTTTGCTACGTTTGCCTGCTTCTGCTGAGCCCGAGCAGCCTGCAGGCGAAAAGCCCCTCCAACGAAAAGGTGCTGCGCTACGCGTTTCCCATCGCCGAGACCGGGTTTGATCCGGCGCAACTGTCGGACCTGTACTCGCGCATCGTCACCTCCAACATTTTTGATGCCTTGTATGGCTACGACTACCTGGCGCGTCCCATTAAGGTGCGACCCAATGTGGCGGTCGGCATGCCCGTCATCAGCGATGATTTTCGGACCTACACGGTCAAGATCAAGCCGGGCATTTACTTCGCCGATGACCCAGCGTTTGGCGGCAAGAAACGCGAGCTGACAGCGCAAGATTTCGTTTACAGTTACAAGCGCATTTTTGATCCCAAGACCAAGAGTCCGAGCTACGGTGATTTGGAGGCAGCCAAGCTGCTTGGGATGGACGAGCTTCGGCGCGCGGCGGAAAAACCTGGCGCCAGTTTCAACTACGACAAAGAGGCCGAAGGCCTCCGCGCGCTTGACCGCTACACCCTCCAGTTCAAACTTCAGGAAACCCGACCTAGGTTCATTTTCTTTCTCGCGGACGCCAGCGTTCGCGGGGCGCTGGCGCGCGAGGTGGTGGAGAAGTATGGCGACAAGATCATGGAGCATCCGGTGGGCACCGGGCCCTTCAAGCTGCACCAGTGGACGCGTTCGTCCAAGATGACGTTTGTCCGGAACCCGAACTTTCGTGAAGAATTCTACGATGCCGAACCCGCCGCTGACGATGACCACGCGCAAGCGATCTACCAGCAAATGAAAGGCAAACGCCTGCCGATGGTGGACCGGATTGAGATATCCATCATTGAAGAGAACCAGCCGCGCTGGCTCTCATTCCTGAACGGTGATCAGGACTTGCTGGAGCGCTTGCCAAATGCCTTCGCCTACCAGGCGATCCCTAACAACCGGCTGGCGCCCAATCTGGTCAAGAAGCAAATTTCCATGAAACGTGTACCGAGCCCGGATGTCACGTTGACCTACTTCAATATGGAGGACCCCATCGTCGGCGGTTACACACCCGACAAGGTGGCACTGCGCCGTGCCATTGCCCTGGCCTACAACACGGATGAAGAAATCCGCTTGCCGCGCCGCAATCAGGCGATTCCGGCGCAGGGCCCGATTCAACCTGGCGCCTATGGTTATGACCCCAAGTTCAAAACCGAGATGAGCGACTTCGACCGTGCCCGGGCCGCTGCCTTGCTCGATATGTTTGGCTACATTGACCGTGATGGCGATGGCTGGCGCGACCTGCCCGATGGCAAGCCCTTGCTGCTGAAGTACTCCACCACGCCTGATGCCGCCTCGCGCGAGCTCAATGAGGTCTGGAAGAAAAACATGGCTGCCGCCGGTATCAGGATTGAGTTCAAAATCGGCAAATGGCCGGAGCACCTCAAAGCTGCGCGCGCCGGCAAACTGATGATGTGGGGCCTGGGGCAGGGCGCAGATTACCCCGATGGAGCCGACGCCCTGGGCCAGGGCTATGGGCCCGAGAAAGGCGAAGGAAACTTGGCTCGTTTTGAGAACGCCGAGTTCGACCAGCTCTACCAGAAGCAACTGTTGATGCCGGACGGCCCCGAGCGTCTGGCTACCATGCAGCAAGCGGTCAAGATCATGGTTGCTTACATGCCCTACAAGTTTTCCACCCATCGCATCCTGACCGACATGACGCAGCCCAGGCTACTGGGCTACCGCCGCAATCAGTTCGCACGGGAGTTCTGGAAGTACGTGGACATTGACACCAGCAAGCTACCGCATTGACCTGGTCAACTCCAAACTGACCGCTTGATCCCCGGGCCGCAGGCGTACGCCATAATCGGTTCACCCAAAAACCCTGCGCAGCAAGCACTTACCGGTGCCGTAGCGCGCTATCAACAGGAAACAGGCCATGAACCCAATTTTCAGGCAGACCGTCTCCGCCCTGGCGCTAGCCGCCGTCTTTGTCGTCGCCAGCCACGCAGCGATCGTCCCGCCGGGCGTGCAACTGCACCCGACCCAAACCCTGATCCGCAATAACGGCTCCGAGCCTGAAACGCTGGACCCGGCCTTGGCGGAATCGGTGGGCGCCAACAACATCACGCGCGATTTGTTTGAAGGACTGACGGCCAACGATTCGGCCGGCAAAATCGTGCCCGGCGTGGCCGAAAGCTGGAAGCAGCTTGACAGCACCACCTGGGTCTTCAAGCTGCGAAAAAACGCCAAATGGTCGAACGGCGACCCGGTCACCGCTGACGATTTTGTGTTTGGCATTCGTCGCTTTGTGGACCCCAAGACGGCGTCCACCTACGCCGCCACCTACGGGATTTTTTTGCTCAACGGCCCAGCCGTCGTCAAGGGCAGCAAGCCAAGCACCGAGATTGGCGTGAAGGCGCTCGACCCACATACGATCGAAGTCAAAACCGCCTTCCCGGTCACTTTCTTGCCCGAATTGATGAGCAATAACAACCTGGGGCCGGTGCACAAGGCATCGCTCGAAAAACACGGCAAGGACTGGACCAAGCCGGGCAAGCTGGTGAGCAACGGCGCCTATACGCTCAAGGAGTGGCAGGTCAACAACCGCATCGTCATTGAGAAGAACCCCCAGTACTGGGACGCTGCCAATGTGCAGCTTGCCAAGGTGACTTATCTCCCGATTGAAGATGGCCATGCCGATGTCAAGATGTACGAGTCGGGTGAGAATGAGTGGGTCTACCAGTTGCCCCCTGGCACCTACGAGAAGTACAAGGCCCAGCTCCCCAAAGAGATTCGCAACGCGCCCATGCTGGGCCTGCGTTACTACTCGTACCAAACACAAGACCCGGCGTTCAAGGATGTGCGCGTGCGCAAAGCCCTGTCGATGGTAATCGACCGCGAGATACTGGCCCAGCGCGTGACCGCCGATGGTCAGACCCCCGCCTACAGCGTGATCGTAGCCGGCACGCTTGGCGCCGATGTGACCTCCTATGACTGGGCAACGTGGCCGATGGACAAGCGCGTGGCTGAAGCCAAAAGCCTGCTGGAAAAAGCCGGTGTAAAACCCGGTGCCAAATTTGTGTTCTCGTACAACACCAGCGAGTACCATAAAAAAATGGCCATCTTTGCCGCGTCCGAATGGAAGACCAAGCTGGGTCTGAACATAGAAACCGAGAGCATGGAATTCAAGGTGCTGCTGAAAAAGCGGCACGATGGCGCATTCCAGATGGCGCGCAATGGCTGGATCGCCGATTACAACGATGCCACCACCTTTTTGACCCTGGTGCGTTGCGACTCGGACCAGAACAACAACTTCAACTGCAACCGGCAGGCCGAAGAGCTGATCAACCAGGGCTCGCAAAGCACCGACCCCGCCAAGCGCCGCGCATTGCTGACCCAGGCTGCAAAAATGATCATGGACGACTACCCCATCATTCCCTTGCTGCAGTACTCGCTGCCGCGCCTGGTGAAACCCTACGTCGGTGGCTATTCGCTGGAAAATGCGAAAGACCGCTTTCGCTCTAAAGACCTGTACATCATCAAGCACTGAGCCCTGAGCGATGTGGTCCTACACCCTGCGCCGGATTCTGGCCGCGATTCCGACGATGCTGGTGGTCATTACCGTTTGCTACCTTTTATTGCACGCCACGCCGGGCGGACCGTTTGATGGTGAACGCAAAGTGTCGGCGGCGGTGCTGGCCAACCTGCAAGCCAAGTACCACCTGGATTTGCCGCTCTGGCAGCAGTACCTGCTGTACCTCAAGAGCTTGCTGCAAGGCGACCTGGGCGCGTCGTTTCGCTATGCCGATTGGTCGGTCAACGATCTGGTAGCGAACGCGCTGCCGGTCTCCCTGGTGATTGGTGGCGTCTCCTTGCTGCTGTCCCTCTTCATCGGCGTCACCCTGGGCATCGTGGCGGCCTTGCGGCAAAACAGCGCGGTGGATTACATGGTGATGCTGATTGGCAACGTGGGCAGCGCGGTGCCGAGCTTTGTGATGGGGCCGGTGCTGATCATCGTGTTTGCGATTTTGCTGAAATGGCTGCCAGCCGGTGGCTGGAACGATTTCGAGCTGCGCTTTATGGTGCTGCCGATGGCGCTGCTGACCTTCATCAACGTAGCCGTCATCGGGCGCGTGATGCGCGGCAGCCTGATCGAGGTGATGCACAGCAACTTCATCCGCACTGCGCGCGCCAAGGGTTTGCCCACCCGTGTGGTGGTGCTGCGCCATGCCCTCAAGCCAGCGCTGCTGCCGGTGGTGTCTTTGCTGGGTCCGCTGGCGATCTCCTCCATCACCTCGGCCCTGGTGACCGAGACCGTGTTTTCCCTGCCTGGCCTGGGCAAGCTGATCGTGAATGGCGCCGGCAACCGCGACTACACCCTGGTACTGGGTCTGGTGGTGCTGATCACCGTGATGACCGTGACACTCAATCTGCTGGTCGATCTGGCCTACGCCTGGCTGGACCCGAAAATTCGATACTGAGCACACCCCATGTTGACTCGAAAAAAAGACGATGGCCTGATGAGCACCCTGGCCGATGCGGTCTCGGTCGCCGACATGGTGGCCGGTCGCAGCCTGTGGAGCGATGCGCGCCGACGCTTCATGCGCAACAAGGCGGCACTTATCAGCCTGTGCCTCTTGATGCTGATTGCACTGGCCTGCATCGTCGGCCCCTGGTTGTTGCCGCACGCGTTTGACAGCGCTGACTGGGATGCCATGAGCCAGCCTCCAACCTGGAAGAATTTCCATCTATGGGGCACCGACGAAGCCGGGCGCGATCTGTTGGTCCGCAGCCTCATTGGTGGGCGGATCTCGCTCACGGTGGGTCTGCTGGCCACGCTGGCTTCCGTGTCGCTGGGCATTGTGTGGGGCGCCACGGCCGGCTTTCTGGGGGGCAAGGTCGATGCGCTGATGATGCGCATTGTTGACATGATGTACGCCATCCCCTATTTGCTGATTGCCATTTTGCTGGTGACCATTCTGGGGCGCGAGTTTTACCTGGTGGTGCTCGTCATCACCGTCTTTTCCTGGATGGACATGGCGCGCGTGGTGCGCGGGCAAACCCTGTCGCTTCGGTCCATGGAGTATGTGGAGGCGGCGCGCGCCATGGGTGTCTCGACCACGCGCATCATCTTTGCGCACATCGTGCCCAATCTGCTGGGCGTTGTGGTGATCTACACCACGGTGACAGTGCCTGGCGTCATCCTGACCGAATCGGTGCTGTCGTTCCTCGGCCTGGGCATCCAGGAGCCCATGACGAGCTGGGGCGTGCTGATTCAGGATGGCGCCAAGGTGATGGAAGTCTCGCCCTGGATTCTGTTGTTCCCGGCCGGTCTGCTGTCGCTCACCCTGTACTGCTTTAACTTCATTGGCGATGGCCTGCGTGATGCGCTCGACCCCAAGGAACGGTAATGCCCCTGATAGAAGTCAACAACCTGAGTGTGCAGTTTCAAACGCCGGATGGCTTGGTAACCGCCGTGAACGGCATCAGCTTCGCGCTGGAACGTGGGCAAACCCTGGGCATCGTCGGTGAAAGCGGCTCCGGCAAGAGCCAAAGCGTGCTGGCCATGATGGGCTTGCTGGCCAACAATGGCCGCGCCAGCGGGCAAGCCTTGTTCGAAGGCCAGGACCTTCTGAATTTGCCGCCCCAGGCCCTGAACCAGATTCGTGGCAACCGGGTGGCGATGATTTTTCAGGATCCGATGACATCGCTGAACCCGTACTTGACGGTAGAACGTCAGATGACCGAGGTGCTGGAGCTTCACAAGGGCATGACGCGCCAGCAGGCCCGGCTGCGCGTGGTGCAGGCGCTCGATAAGGTGAAGATACCCGAGGCGGCGCGCCGTGTGAGCATGTACCCGCATGAGTTTTCCGGCGGCATGCGCCAGCGCGTGATGATTGCCATGGCCTTGTTGTGCGAGCCCGATGTCTTGATTGCTGATGAGCCCACCACCGCGCTCGATGTGACGGTGCAGGCCCAGATCATCGCCTTGCTGCGCGACTTGCAGCGCGACCATGGCACCGCCATCGTGTTGATCACCCATGACCTGGGCGTGGTGGCCGGCTTGTGTGACGATGTCATGGTGCTCTATGGCGGGCGGGTGATGGAGCATGGCAGCGCTGAGTCTATTTTTTACCATCCGACGCATCCTTACACGGTGGGCTTGCTGGGTGCGGTACCCAGAATTGAACAAGATGATCACGCGCTGGTCGCTATTGCGGGCGCGCCGCCCAACATGGCGCGGCTGCCAACTGGCTGCCCCTTCAGTGAACGTTGTACCCTGGCGGAGCCGCGTTGCGTGAGCACACGACCGGCCTTATTGCCCATCCCTGATCGGCCTGAGGACTTTCGGGCCTGTCATAAAAGCCCGGCCGAGGTCATGCTGCACGCAGGGGCGGTCAGCGTATGAGTTCGCAGCCCGCCTTGTTGTCAGTTCGTGATTTGAAGGTGCACTTCAAACTGGCCGGTGATTCACTTTTGCCGTGGGCGCCGCCGCGCTTGCTCAAAGCCGTAGATGGCGTGTCGTTTGATATTTTTCCGGGCGAAACCCTGGGCGTAGTCGGTGAATCAGGTTGCGGCAAATCGACCCTGGCGCGCGCCATGCTGAACTTGATTCCGGCCACCGCCGGCAGCATTCTGTGGCAGGGCCAAGAGCTGCGTGGCGCCAGCGCTCAAACCTGGCAGACGGTACGCAAAAGCGTGCAAATGATTTTTCAGGATCCATTGGCTTCGCTTGATCCGCGCATGACCGTGGGCCGAATCATTGCCGAGCCGCTGCGCACCCATTTCCCGCAGATGGACAACCAGGAAGTGATGCAAAAGGTGCGCGCCATGATGGCCAAGGTGGGCTTGACTGAGCAGCAAATCAACCGCTATCCGCATGAGTTTTCAGGCGGTCAGTGCCAGCGCATCGGCATTGCCAGGGCCCTGGTGCTGGAGCCCAAGCTCATTATTTGCGATGAACCGGTGTCAGCGCTCGATGTCTCGATCCAGGCGCAGATCATCAACCTGCTCAAGGACTTGCAAGCCCAAATGGGGCTGGCGCTGGTGTTCATTGCCCATGATCTGGCGGTGGTCAAGCACATCAGCCAGCGCGTCATGGTGATGTACCTGGGGCGGACCATGGAACTCGCAGCCAAGCAGGCGATTTACCAGAACCCCGGCCATCCTTACACGCAAGCCCTGCTCAGTGCCATCCCGCTGCCGGATCCGCGGCGTGAACGCAACAAGACCTTGCAGCTCTTGCATGGCGATTTGCCCTCGCCGATCAATCCGCCCTCGGGCTGCAGCTTTCGCACCCGCTGCCCGAAGGCGCAGGCGCAGTGCGCACAGCAAACGCCGCAGTTGCGCGCACTCAACCCCCAAACGCAGGTGGCGTGCTGGCTGGCCTGAAGCGGTGGAGCCAAGCCAACCCCCGGCTGACCCGCCGGCCAGCAGCCGAACCCGGCCCAGCGGCTTGCCCGTTGCGCAGCCCTCGCCTGGCTGGTTTACCTTGCCCAGCACCGACCTGTTGCGCGATCCGGTGTACCGGCGTTTGTGGTTATCGGTTCTGATCAGTACTTTTGGCCAGCAGGTAACCATGCTCGCGGTGCCGCTGACAGCAGCGCTGTTGCTGCACGCAACGCCGACTGAGATGGGCTTGCTGGTTGCCATGGAATTGGCGCCGTTTGTGCTGCTGTCCCTGCCCGTGGGTGTGTGGCTGGACCGGGTGCGCAAGTTGCCGGTGTACATCGCCGGCGAAATCACGGTCGCCCTGGTCCTGGCCAGCATTCCCGCTGCCTGGGCGCTGGGCTGGCTGAGCATGACGTATTTGTATGGCACCGGATTTGTGATGGGCTGCGTGTTTGTCTCCTCTGGCACGGCGGCCCAGATCGTGTTGACCCAGGTGGTGCCGCGCGAACGCCTGGTGGAGGCGCATGCAAAGAATGCACTGGCCAGCTCCGGCGCTGAAGTGCTCGGGCCCGGCCTGGCAGGGATCCTCATCAAGCTGGTTGGCGCGCCGCTGGCTTTGCTGGCCGATGCCGTTCTGCTGATGGTCAGTGTGTCTTTCTTGCGCGGCGTTCGGGTGCGCGAAACGCCGGTCGTCAGTGCCCAGCGGGCATTTGGGCGCGACCTCAAGCAGGGCCTGCGCTTTGTCTGGCAGCACCCGCTGCTGCCCAGCATGGCGCTGGTGGTCGGCATCTGGCAACTGTTCCATCATGCCGCCATGGTGGTGCAAATCCTGTTCGCCACACGCGAACTGGGCTTGACCGAACAACAGGTCGGGTTGAGCTACGCTGCTATGGGGGTGGGAACGCTATTGGCGAGCATCCTTGGGCATCGCATTTCACACCGCATCGGGCCCGGACCGTGTTTGACTTTGGGGGTGGCGATAACCGGCCTGGGCTGGCTGCAACTGGCCTTCGCACCGCGTGGTCCGCTGGGCGTGGCCGCCTACGTCTTGATGCTGGTGTGTTTTTCCATCGGCGCGGTGCTGCTGTTCATCAACTTTCTTGCGCTACGCCAGGCCGTCACCCCCGCGCCTCTGCTGGCCCGCATGACCAGTACCATGCGCTGGCTGATTCTGATTCCGGCTGCACCCGGGGCGTTGCTGGGAGGCTATCTGGGTGAACATCTGGGGCTGCGCCATGCGATGGGATTTGGCGGCGTGGGCGCACTGCTGCTGGCACTGGCGATCTGGCGTACCGCCGTGATTCAGTCCTTGCGTCGTTTACCCGATCGGGTTGAAGACACTGCCCCATGATTTGGAAATGGAATCAGGTAGGTGGCTGCGGTGCCAGGGCACGCCAGGGTCGGGGCGAAAAGCGGAACACCTGCGGATCGGTCGTGTCCACCGTCGCCTTGATCCAGCCCATAAAAGGCGAGCCGAAGGTTTCCACGCGCGTGAAGTTTTTGATCACTTGCCGGCTCACCGAATCAAGCATTGGCTGGTTGATCTGGTGCTGGTGCGAATCGCCATGCACCAGCACCACGCGCCCGGCAAAGGCCAGCGTCTCGTCACGCAACTGCGTCAGGAAACCCTGGTAACCCGGCCGGATCTTGCCCGCGCTGAAGTCTTCAAATTCGGGATTGGCCTGAATCACGATCATGATGCCCGCCAGCTTGTTGGCACGCGCCTGGGCAAAAGCCTGCGCCAGCCAGACCCGGTTGGCCGCACTGCGCTCAATGAACTCTGGCACCGGGCCGGCGCTGCGGGTCGTGCCATGAAAATTGTTCTCGCTGCCGGGCAGGTTGAGGCCGACAAACAGGGCGCCACCCGCCACCCAGCGCACGTTTTCGCGGAAACTGGCGAAGGCCGGGTCACGGCTCTGGCGCTCAAGCAGCAGCGGGCGTTGTCCGAGCGCGCTGTCCCCGGCAAAAAACAGTTCGCGCAGCTTGCCCAGGCGCTCCAGCGGGTCGTAGCCGCCATTGCTGTGGCGATGGCAATCGGTCCACTCGTTGTCGCCCGGCACATAAATCAGCGGGTGTCTTGAGGCCTGGAAGACGCCCAGCATGTCACGCAGAACCTCGTCGCTGCACACGCTCGCACCGTTTTTGATGTCCCCGTCATGGACAACAAAGGCCAGCTCTTCACGGTCCATTTCGGCCATCAACTCGGGCAGGCGTTCGCGCTCCCATTGGCTGTAGGGCGTGTCGCCAAAAAGTCCAAAGGAGATCGGCTGGGCACTGGCGACACCGGCCAGCAGGACCAGCAGGCCGAAGAGTGAATGCAGGAATTTGGGTTTCATCATCAAGCCAGCGAACAAGGGCCTGAATTACACCACTCCGGCCTGACGCAGCGCGGCGATTTGCGCCGCATCCAGCCCCAGCCCGGCCAGCACTTCATCGGTATGCTCACCCAGGGCTGGCGGCGGCCGATTCAGCACCGGCGGCGTCGCCGTCAGGCGCAGCGGGCTGGCCACGCTGGCGATAGATTCGACCGCTGTCGGCGCCACAAGGCCGGGCTTGCAGGACTGACTGATTGCCAAACCGCGGGCCTTGACCTGAGCGTCGTCGAAGGCCTGGGCGATGTCGTTGATCGGGCCGCAGGGCACGGCCTGATCTTCCAGCAAGGCGACCCACTGCGCCGTGCTGCGCGTGCGGGTGAGCGCCTGCATGGCAGGGATCAGCACTTCGCGGTGTGTCACCCGCAGCGTGTTGCTGGCAAAACGGGGGTCGGCGCCCCACTCCGGGCGCTGCACCGCCTGGCAAAAACGGGCAAACTGGCCGTCGTTGCCAATCGCCAGCAGCATGGCGCCGTCCAGCGTCGGAAAATCCTGGTACGGCGCCAGGCTGGGGTGGCTGTTGCCCTGGCGCTGCGGCACCTGGCCGGTGTTCAAAAAGCCAGCCGCCTGGTTCGCCAGGATCGCCATGCCGACGTCAAGCAGGGCCATGTCGATGTGCTGGCCCTCCCCGGTGCGGTTGCGCACTTCCAGTGCCGCCAGGATGGCGGTGGCGGCGTAAACCCCGGTGAACAAGTCGGTCAGGGCCACACCCACACGCAGCGGGCCGCCGCCGCTCACCTCGTCGGGGCGGCCGGTGATGCTCATCATGCCGCTCATGGCCTGGATCATCAGGTCATAGCCCGCACGTTCGGCATAAGGTCCGTCCTGGCCAAAGCCGGTCACCGAGCAATAGATCAGGCGTGGATTGAGGGCTTTCAAGCTCTCAAAATCGAGCCCGTAGTTCGCCAGGCCGCCAACTTTGAAGTTTTCCACCATGATGTCGCTACTCAAGGCCATCTGGCGGATCAGCGCCTGACCTGCGGGCTTGGCCATGTCGATGGTGATGGAGCGTTTGTTGCGGTTGCAGGCGGTGAAGTAGGTGGCCTGATCGGTGTCTTTCCCCTGCGCATCTTGCAGAAACGGCGGGCCCCAGTGGCGCGTGTCGTCACCGACGCCGGGGCGTTCCACCTTGACCACATCGGCGCCCAGGTCGGCCAGCATCTGGGTGCACCAGGGTCCGGCCAGCACGCGCGAGAGGTCGAGCACGCGCAGGTGGGCGAGGGCACTTTGCGGCGTCACAGCCTCGAGTTCGGTTGGTTCATGGCAATTCTTCAGGGAAATTGGCGTCATCCCGGACGCAGAGGCACGGTGACAAGCTCCGGTGCCTCATTAATTCGCAAACGCAGCAATCCCCGTCTGTGCCCGCCCCAGGATCAGCGCATGAATATCGTGCGTGCCTTCGTAGGTGTTCACCACTTCGAGGTTCACCAGATGGCGCGCCACGCCAAATTCGTCCGAGATGCCATTGCCGCCCATCATGTCGCGCGCCAGGCGGGCAATGTCGAGCGACTTGCCGCAGGAGTTGCGCTTGAGCATGGAGGTGATCTCGACCGAGGCCGTGCCCTCGTCCTTCATACGCCCCAATCGCAGACAGCCTTGCAGGCCCAATGCAATCTCGGTCTGCATGTCGGCCAGTTTTTTCTGGATCAACTGGTTGGCGGCCAGCGGTCGGCCAAATTGCTTGCGGTCCATGGTGTACTGGCGCGAACGGAACCAGCAGTCTTCGGCCGCGCCCAGTGCGCCCCAGGCAATGCCGTAGCGCGCCGAATTCAGGCAGGTGAACGGGCCTTTGAGACCCTGCACCTCGGGGAAGGCGTTTTCTTCCGGGCAAAACACACCGTCCATCACGATCTCACCCGTGATGCTGGCGCGCAAGCCGACCTTGCCGTGGATGGCGGGGGCGCTCAAGCCCTTCATGCCTTTGTCCAGCACGAAGCCGCGAATCGGTCCGACTTGCCCCGACTCGCTCACCTCCTTGGCCCAAACCACAAACACATCGGCAATCGGGCTGTTGGAGATCCACATCTTGGCGCCGCTGAGCTTGTAGCCGCCAGCCACCTTGTGCGCGCGGCTGGCCATGGAACCGGGGTCGGAGCCGTGGTCGGGCTCGGTCAGGCCAAAGCAGCCAATCCACTCACCGGTCGCGAGTTTGGGCAAATACTTTTGCCTCTGCGCCTCGGTGCCAAATTCAAAAATGGGCACCATCACGAGAGAGCTCTGCACGCTCATCATGGAGCGGTAACCCGAGTCCACGCGCTCGACTTCGCGCGCAATCAGGCCGTAGGCCACGTAGTTCAGGCCCGGGCCGCCATAGGCTTCGGGAATGGTGGGCCCAAGCAGGCCGAGCGCCCCCATTTCACGGAAGATGGCGACATCAGACTGCTCCTTGCGAAAGGCCTCGATCACGCGCGGCTGCAGCTTGTCCTGGCAGTACGCGGCGGTGGCATCGCGCACCATGCGCTCATCGTCGCTGAGCTGTTGATCGAGCAGAAAGGGGTCTTGCCAGTTGAATGCGGCGTGGGCCATTGATGTCTCCAGTGATAGATTGGCCTCGATGGTAGCGCCGGGACGGACGGCATACAAGCGATGACTTCTCAACTAGGTATGATAAAAAATCACTTGTTGCGACTTATGAGGTCATAAACTTCTGGATTTACCGCTTAAGTTGTGTACATTTGACACATCATGCGCAGAAAAATCCCTTCCCTGCAAGCGCTGGCCTGCTTCGAAGCCGCCGCCCGCCACGAGAGCTACACCCGCGCCGCGCAAGAACTGGCGCTGACGCAAAGCGCAGTGTCGCGGCAAATCACGGCGCTGGAAGAGTTTTTGGGCGTTGCCCTGTTTCGCCGAACACGGCACGGCGTGGCGCTGACCGAACGCGGCGCCGACTACGCAACCCAAGTGGCGCCGCGCTTGCAGGCTCTGGAGCAAGATACCTTGGACGTGATGTCCACACAAGGCCGTGGCGGCACCCTGCACCTGGCGGCGGTGCCCACGTTTGCGACGCGCTGGCTGATACCACGCCTGCCCGATCTGAAAGCGCTGCACCCCGAGATCACGGTCCACATCGAGACCCGAACCCGCCCCTTCATGTTTGCCGACACGGCGTTTGACGCGGCGCTCTACGCCGGCACGGCCGAGCAGGTCAGCAACTGGGCCGGCACCCAGGCCGTGCGGCTGCTGGCGGAAGACGTGGTGCCGGTCTGCAGCCCCAAATTACGGGGCTCTCAGACCACGCTGACGCCCGAGGCCATCGCGCAGCTCCCGCTGTTGCAGCAAAGCACCCGGCCCGACGGCTGGCGGCGCTGGTTTGAGGCCATGGGCGTAGCCGCCCCACAAGCCTTGGCTGGCCCACGCTTCGAGCTGTTCTCCATGACCGCCGCTGCTGCTGCTTGCGGCCTGGGACTGGCACTGGTGCCACGCCTGCTGATAGAAGCCGAGCTGGCGCGCGGTGAATTGGTGGTGGCGTGCAAGCAGCCCCTGCAAGGCGAGCGGGCTTACTACCTGGTCACGCCGGAGCGCAGCGAGGAGCGGCCCGTCATGAAAAGCTTTCTGGCCTGGCTACAGCAAGCGGCCAGGCCAACGGCGTAGCCGCCGCTGGGTCAGGCCGGCTATTGCTGCTATAGCAAGCCGCGTTTTCTGAGCATCGGCTCCACTTTGGGATCCCGTCCCCGGAACGCACGGTAGGCCGCTGCGGGCTCCTGCGTGTTGCCAGCGCTGTAGACATGGCGCAGCAGGCGTGCCGCCGTGGCAGCGTCGAACGGGTTGCCGGTTTCGGTGAAGGCGTCATAGCCGTCGGCCTCCAGCACCTCGGCCCACATGTAGACGTAGTAGCCCGCCGCATAGCCGGGCCCGGAAAACAGATGTTTGAAGTGCGACAGGTAGTGGCGCTGGCCAATGTCCGGCGGCACACCCAGCAATTGACACTGCTCGGCTTCAAACGCGGCAATGTCAACCGGCGTGCCGTTGGGCAAGGAATGCAGCGCCATGTCGATCAGCGCCGGGCCGACATACTGCACGGTGGCCCAGGCCTGGTTGAACTGGCTGGCCTGCCTGAGCTTGGCCAGCAAGGTCGCGGGAATGCCTTCGCCGGTCTCAAAGTGGCGGGCGTGGCGCGCCAGCACCTCTTCTTCTTCGGCCCAGTTCTCAAACAACTGCGACGGCAGTTCGACGTAGTCGCGCAAGACGCTGGTGCCCGCCAGCCGTTCGTAGCTGGCCTGGGACAAGAGGCCGTGCAGACCGTGGCCAAATTCGTGAAACAAGGTGCGAACGTCCTCAAAGCTCAAGAGCGTGGGCGTGGCCTTGGCGAAGTTGTTGTTGTTGATCACGATTGGCAAAGTGCCGCCGTTGTGGCCCGACTGGCTGCGAAATACGCTCATCCAGGCCCCGCTGCGCTTGCTGGCGCGGGCAAAATTGTCGCCAATGAAAATGCCCACCAGCTCCCCCTGGCGTGCACGCACTTCCCACAGGCGCGCATCCGGGTGGTGCAAGACTTGGCCCTGTTGTTCTACAAACGTGATGCCAAACAGGCGATTGGCGCAGTCGAACATGGCGTTAATCATGTTGTCCAGCGCGAAGTAGGGCTTGACCTGCGCGTCGTCGAGCTGGAAGCGCTGCTGGCGCACTTTTTCTGCCAGGTAACGCCAGTCCCAGGCGGCCACGTCCAGCGGCTCGCCCAGCGATCTGGCCATGGCCACCAGCGCGACACGGTCCGCACTGGCTTTTTCCTTGGCCGGCTCCCAGGCCTTGGTCAGGAGCGCCGTCACGGCGCCGGTGTTGCCCGCCATGCGGTCCACCAACTCATAGTCCGCGTAGCTGGCATAACCATGCAGAGCCGCCTGCTCCTGGCGCAGGGCCATGATTCTTGCCGCAATCGGGCGGTTGTCATGGCGGCCTTCTTGCGCGCCGCGCGCAACGCGGGCACGCCAGACGGTCTCGCGCAGATCACGACGGGCGGAAAAAGTCAGGAACGGCTCGGCCACCGATGGCGAGAGCGTAATCACATGGCTGCCCGCTGGCAAACCAAGCTGTAGCGCCGCCGATTGGGCCGAGGCCAGCAGAAATGGCGGCAACCCGGCCAGATCGGCCTGGTCCTTGAGCGCCAGCGCAAAGCCGGCCTCGTCGGCCAGCACATTTTGTCCAAACTGGGCACACAGGCTGGCCAGCTCTTCCATCACGGCAGCGTAACGTTGGCGCGCGGCTTGCGGCAGCTTGGCGCCGCAGCGCACAAAGTCCAGATGCACACGCTCCAGCAGGCGCAACTGCTGCGCGTTCAGCCCCAACGCACTGCGAAGCGCATAGAGTGCATCGATGCGCTGGAACAGGTCGGCATTCATGTAGATTGCGTTGTCATGCGCCGCCTGGCGCGGCGCCATCTCGCGTTCCACCGCTTGCAGCGCGGGCGAAGTTTCGCTGGCGCACAGGTTGTGAAACAGGAGTTCGATGCGCGTGCCCAGACGGCCGCTCTCGTCAAACGCCGGTAGCGTGTTGGCAAAGGTGGCGGGCTCCGGGTTGCGCGCAATGGCATCGAGCTCGGCCAGATGGGCGGGCAGGGCGGCCTCAAATGCGGGCAAGAAATCAGAGGCCTGCACGCTGCCAAAAGGCGGCAGGCCATAGGCGCCGCTCCAGTCATGCAAAAGAGGGTTGATGGCGAGGGAGTCGCGGTTCATGACTTGGGCTTTCGATGGTGATGCAGGCTCATAGCGTAAACGTAAAGCCCTCAATCAAGGCCCCCGGCGTTCGCGATCCGCCCAATGCGCGATGAAAATACGTTTCAACTGCGGGGTCGATCTCGGCCTGGGTCGTGAGCGCGATCAATTTGGAGCCCAGTGCATCGTACAGACTCTCATCCCAGCGCAGGTCATTGATGGGGCCAACAATCTCCCCGTCTTCCACCCAGAAGCAGGCATAACGCGTCATGCCGGTGACACGGGCAGAAACGAGGTCACTCCAGTTCAGGTAATGCAGGTTGGAGAGATAAAGACCGGTGCCCAGTGCTTTCAGAATGTCTTTTTCTTCCAGCGTGCCCGGTTTGACGTCCAGCGCGCGTGGTGCTTCTGATTCGGAGGCGGCGTTGGCTTGCATGCCGTACTCTTTGGCCGTGCGCGAATTAACCAGCAATTCCTTGAGTTCACCCGCCTCGATCAGCGCCAAGGTGGTGGCAGATACCTCGCCCAGGCTGTTGAAGCGCGGCGCCAGGCCCATGCCAAAATTCTCGTCAACGTTCAACAGGGGTGACAGACGTGCCTCTTTTTCCGCCAGTTTCTTGAGCGGGCTGCGGCCTTGCTTCCAGGCCGATGCTGAGAGCGCATGCCAGCCCAGCATGCCCATCAGATCGGAAAAAGCGCGTGGCACCAGGTAGGTGCGGTATTTTCCAGGCGGGACGTTCTGGGTCGGTTTGTCGAGCATGTCGAGCAAGCGCCGGGTGCGACCCAGATTGGCCGCCCACTCATCTGCGTTCCAGCGCGCGCCGGCGTAACTTCCCTTGGCCGCTTTAGGGCCGTTATAAAGCGAGTAATCGAGGAAAAAAGACTCGGTCGCAAACCAGTGCTGCTGGCCTTTGGAATTTCGATTGCCGCGAATGACCACGCCGCCCGCATAGAGCCCAGCCAAATCGCAGGCTTCTGCCGGGCCCACAACGGCACTGACGATGTCTTGCGGCGCCAACAAAGCGCCCCGGAATTCCTCGTCGCTTGCGCCATTGTTTTGCATCGGCACCTGATGCGGATCGGGTGGCAGCACCGCTACTTCCTGGCGGCAGTTCTCCAATAGCCGCGCCATGGCGGCACGGTCAACGTCCGGATTGCCGGACAAGGTGCGCGATTGCTCCACCGTGCGGCCATTGCTTTGCAGCCGCAAGGCCATAACGATTTGTTCCACATCGGTATTTTGGCGAACACGATTGGCGTTGAAGCGCACGAACAGGGTTTCTTCTGCCGTGATATTGAGGGCAGCCTCTTCGCCGACCTCAAGCCGGCCCAGAATGTCGGCCGACACCAGCTCAAAATGCTGGTGTACCTGGCTGATGAAATCGGGCTGATTCATGACTGACCTCCGAACACTTCCACGTTGCGAAACAGGCAGGCCGGGGAAGAGTGCCCGACGCGAATCACCTGGTTGGGCTCGCCCTTGCCACAAAAGGGCGTACCGTGCGTGGCCTCTTCGCGGCCGACACCGGCCAGACGATTCCAGAAGTCCACCGTGACACCCCTGTAATTAGGGTTGCGCACGACTTTGCCGAGCTTGCCGTTTTCGATCAATTGCCCATGCTCGCAGCCAAACTGGAACTTGTTGCGGTAGTCGTCGATAGACCAGGACCGGTTAGTGCGCATGAGGACGCCGTTTTCGACCTGTCCGATTAATTCGTCCAGGCTTGAGGCGCCAGGCTCCAGATTGATGTTGGCCATGCGATCAATCGGCGCCCGATTCCAGGAGGCCGAGCGGAAATTTGCCACGCCGGGCAAGCTTGAGCGTTGCTGCGATTCGAGCGCGCCCAAACCTCTTTTCAACACGCCGTTTTCGATCAGCAATTCACGCGTGGCGGGATGGCCGCCATCGTCGAACGCATAGCTCGCCAATGAATTGGCCTTGTCCGGATCGAAGCTCACGTTCATCAAGGCGGAGCCGTATTGCAGGCAACCGAAATCGGCCGGTTTCACAAAGCTCCAGCCGGCGTAGTTTCGCTCGTCGCCCAGGATGCGATCGAGTTCAAGCGGGTGCCCAATCGACTCATGAATCTGCAACATCATCTGGTCCGGCATCAGGATCAGGTCCATTCGTCCGGATGGACAGTTGGGCGCATTCAACAACAGAAGCGCCTCCCGTGCCGTGCGCTCGGCGTGCTCGGCGAACGTCAAGCGCTCGAATACTTCGCCACCGAACTGGCCGGTATGCGACCAACTGCGGCTCTGGGATTGGAGCCCTTCGACGGCCGTTGCGGTCAGCGCGATGTCCACCATGTCAAAGCACTGACGCGTGTCACTGCCATTTGAAGAAAAGAAATCAATCTGCGTCTGGATCGTCATGGCACGCGCGCACCGATTCACCACTGAAGCGGACAGGTTCATGGCCCGGGAGCCCGCCAACAGACAGTCGGTCATCTCGGCCAGTGCGGTAGCGTCCAGCGTTTTCTGGTGCGGGCTCTGGTAGTGCCCTTGCGCACGGGGGCGCTCGCTGGCGGCGAAAGAATGCACCTTATGACGGCTGGTGGCGCGGGTGGTGGCGAGGGCGCGGTCGAAGGCACGCTTCAAACCTTCATCGCTGACATCGGCGGTAGCAGCATAACCAAAGTGACCGTCTACCAGAACCTCGCACATCGCGCCCTCATCGATGGTGCTCTCGTTTTTTTCCGGCCGGTCATTGCGCACCACACGTTGCCGGGTGGTCTCGCGGGAATAGCGCAGCCCCGCCCAATCGGCGGCTTGTCGGGCGTGTTTCAAGGCGGCTTCGGTCGTCGGGGTCGGGTTTGGCATGGCTTGGTTTTGACGCTGGCACAGCGCTCGCTAAATGTGAGTGGACAAGGGCCGGGAATTTACCATGCGATGGCGATCGGTGCTGAATCTGCTGGACGCCGGCCCTCCTGTTGGGTGGAGCGCGCGGATGCGCAGCCATCTCCTTGCGCTAGTATCTGCGCTTTCAGGCCTTCTCCCAAGGAGTGATTTAGATGCGCTTTTCGTTCCGCTTATTCGCCGCAGCACTGACCCTCAGTCTGGCCGCCGGGGCACCGTCTTTGGCTATCGGCCAGTCTTTGCCTGCCGGCATGAGCCGGATGACTTCGGTGGAAGGCATTGATGAGTACAAACTCGCCAATGGCTTGCAGGTGCTGCTGATTCAGGACGACAGCAAGCCCACCACCACCGTCAACGTGACCTACCGGGTGGGCAGCAAACACGAGAACTATGGCGAAACCGGCATGGCGCACTTGCTGGAGCACCTGTTGTTCAAAGGCTCCCCCAAACACAGCACGGTGTGGGCCGAGTTCAGCAAACGCGGTCTGCGCGCCAATGGCAGCACCTCGCTGGACCGCACCAACTACTTCGCCAGCTTCTCCGCCAATGAGGAAAGCCTGCAGTGGTACCTGGGCTGGCAGGCCGACGCCATGCTCAACAGCTTCATCGCCCGCAAGGACCTGGACACCGAAATGACCGTGGTGCGCAACGAGATGGAGAGCGGCGAAAACAACACCGGGCGCATCCTGTTCCAGCGTGTGATGAGCACCGCCTACCAGTGGCACAACTACGGCAAGAGCACGATTGGTGCGCGCACCGACGTCGAAGGCGTCAACATTGAGCGCCTGCAACACTTCTACCGCAGCTACTACCGCCCCGCCAATGCGACCGTGATCGTGGCCGGCAAGTTCGACCCAGTCAAGGTGCGTCAATGGATTGGCGAGTATTTCGGCCCGCTGCAAAACCCCGCGACGGCGCTGCCAGCGCTCTACACATTGGACCCGGCGCAGGATGGCGAGAAGAGCATCACCGTGCGACGCGTCGGCGGCTCACCCAGCCTGTACGCCCTGTACCACGTGCCGCCCGGCGCGCACCCGGACTACGCCGCGATTTCTGCCTTGACCCTGATTCTGGGCGACACGCCTTCGGGTCGCCTGCATACGCGCATCGTGGACAAGCAATTGGCCGCAGCCGCCTTCAGCTTCTCGCAGGGTTTGCAGGACCCCGGTTTCACCCTGATGGGCTTGTCGCTGGCGCCGGGGCAGGACATCGACAAGGCACGACTGGCAATGCTGGAAACCATCGAGTCAATCGCCACCGAGCCCGTGACGCAAGCCGAACTCGACCGCGCCAAGCTCAAATACCAGACGAGCTGGGAGTTGCGATTCACCAACCCGGAGCAGGTCGGTGAGGCCTTGTCCGAATCGATTGCGCAGGGCGACTGGCGCCTGTTCTTCCTGAGCCGCGACAAGGTGCGCGACCTCACGCTGGCCGATGTCAACCGTGTCGCCAGCAGCTACCTGCTGCGCGACAACCGCACCCTGGGCACCTACATACCGACTGAAAAACCGCTGCGCGCACCGGCACCGGCGATGGTCGAGGTGGCCGCCCTGGTGAAGGACTACAAGGGCGACGCAGCGGCGGCCAAGACCGAAACCTTCGACGCCTCTCCCGCCAACATCGACAAACGCACCGAAACCAGCACCCTGGCCAACGGCATGAAGCTCAGCGTACTGGCCAAGGGCGCACGCGGCAACGCGGTCAGCGGGAACATCCGTCTGCATTTTGGCGACGAGAAGAGCCTGTTTGATCAGGATGCCATCGGTGCGGCCACGGCGGCCATGCTGAACAAGGGAACCAGCAGCCTGACGCGCCAGCAGATTCAGGACAAGTTCGACCAGCTCAAGGCCCGGGTCGGCTTTGGCGGCGGCGCCACCGGTGCCGGTGTCGGCATCAAGACCACGCGCGACAAGCTGCCAGCGGTGATTGCCGTGGTGGCAGATGTGCTGCGCAATGCCAGCTTCCCGGCCACTGCGTTGGAAGAATACAAACGCCAGGTGCTTGGTTCCATCGAAGAGCAGCGCAAGGATCCCGAGGCCATCGTCGAGAACGAACTGGGCCGCTATGGCAACCCCTACCCCAGGGGCGATGTGCGCTACGCCGCCAGCTTTGATGAGATGGTGGAGAGCACCAAGGGCTTGACGGTGGAGAAGCTGCAGGCCTTTCACCGCAAGTTCTACGGCGCCCAGTTTGCACAGGCCGCGTTTGTCGGTGACCTCGATGTGGCGCAGGTCAAGACCGCCGTCAGCAGCGCGTTTGGCGACTGGAACTCGGCCTCCAGCTACACCCGCGTGCCCAACCCCCTGGTGACGGTCAAACCGGCGCGCTTTGTGTTCAAGACGCCGGACAAGCAAAACGCCTTCATGCAGGTGGAGCAGGCGCTCGCCGTGAGCGACAACGACCCCGACTACGCAGCTCTGATGCTGGCCAACTTCATGCTGGGGCAAGGCGGCAGTTCGCGGCTGTGGGTTCGCATTCGGGAACAAGGCGGGCTGAGCTACGACGTGCGCAGCGCTGTTGACTGGAACAATTACGAGCAAAACAGCGCCTGGAAAGCGACTGCCATCTTTGCACCGCAAAACAGCGCCCGGGTTGAGAGCGCCTTGCGGGAAGAGTTGGACCGCGTGCTGAAAGACGGGTTTGACGAGAAGGAGCTGGCCGACGCCAGGCAAAGTTTGCTCGGTTTTCGCCGCCTGTCGCGCGCCCAGGACGCCAACCTGGCCAGCGGCATCGCCACCAACCTGAGGCTTGCGCGCAGCTTTGCCATTTCGCAAAAGGTGGATCACCAAATTGCGGCTTCCTCGCTGGAACAAGTCAACGCCGCCCTGCGCAAACACCTCAAGCCGGACTCCTTCGTATTCGGTTTTGGCGGTGATTTCAAGGAGTAGTCAAGCGAACGGCCAGTAGACTGACAGCTCAATCCCCCGGTGTCCGGCCGAACGTGGTCAGGCCAGCCAGGATATATCCTTTGGCTGCACCTGGCTCTGCCTGACCGTTGACCACGGCACGCTTTTCAACAACAACGCCGCGCCCCGGTGAACCAGTGTGCAAACACCCCGTCGGAGTAGCACCGAGGGGGAGGGGGAGGGGCAGAGGCGGGCCATGCGCGTTTGTACCCCTTGACTCGGAGCATCATGGGGTTGCGCATGGGTCAAGCCTGGAACACGGACTCCATGCGACGGATTTCCACTGCAGGCAGGCCCAGCTTGCAGGCGTCTTCACGCCACGACGCCAATGCTTTGCGAACGTCTGTGAGGACTGCTTCAGCCGTTTGAGCGGTGAGGCGGTACAGGTCGGCCGTGCCCATCGCTGCCTCGACGCTAGGCGCAGCGTTGGCGCCATTTAGAGTTAACGCGTGGTCGGCTTTTGCCAAGCTCGGGTTCATATCGAATGCTGGTGAAAGTCGCCATCCGGTAGGTTCCCGGATGAAGCCGTGATTGCGCAGATGGTCGTCGCGATTACCCACGAGGACATTGAAAATCATGCGTCGAAACAACTGTGCGAGATCCTCATCGATATGGCCTTTAGCGCCATCATCGGAGATGAATTCGGCCAAATCCAGATAGCTTGCCCCCGGTTCTCCGTCCTGGCGCTCAAGCAGAGTCATCGCCGATGCATACATACGTCGGCCCTGGCCCGTTCTGTCAAACCGCGCCGCACAAAACGTACCGTAGCGCTCCGATAGCTGCTCAAGCCTTGAGTCCGGCACCCAAATGCCCGCACGTGCTGCAAGGCGGTGAACCAGGTATTCCCAACCACCCACGTCGTGGCGGTCGTTGTGAGCTGGAAACTTTGCAATCCAGAGGCGGTTGTCCGTATCGTTGAAGTTTGCCTTCGGACGAGCGCCCCCCAACGATGTGCCCGGCGCCACGAGCATGGCTAGCCAGCGTTCGTATTCCGGTAGGGCTTCGACTCCCGGTTCTTCGACGCGTCGGCTGATGTAGGCCAACTCCTTCAGGTCCGTGACTGGGGGCGTGGCGTACTTGCTGGCGTCGAGAAAGGGGCCATTGGCGCGTCGAAAACGCAGACCGCCCATGCGGGTGTTGTCGTAGACGCCAAGCAAGAAGTCGACTTCCTGGAACGTGCGGATCTTGCGTTTTTCGCGTTCTGCAACCGCAGCTTCTCTACGCTCCATCAGCAAGCGGCCCCATCGGTCCGGAGCCGAGTCCATAAAGATGCCAAAGGCGGGCGCCTTGACCGCCGGGTGCTGCTCACCAACCCACAAATCCAGTCGTGGGTCCAGCATGAAAACTCGCTGGCTGCTCAGCCAGTGGGCGTCGTATTCGAATGATGCAGCCAAGTCCGAGCGGACGTCGTGGCGATACATCGTACCCACAAGCTGGCTGACGCCGAGTTCGCTGGCGTCCAGATGGACTTCGTAAGCATCGCGGCTATTCTTGGCCATGGGTTGCCCCTACTTGGTGCTCTGTGTCCCGCGCGCGCGAGGTCGAGGCAGCCCCAGGTCTTGGAGCTTGCGGCCGAGCTCGTCGTCACGGGCCAAGACATCTATTTCGCGGTCCAGGCCGAGGACCCGAAGCGCAGACATGTAGGTGCCAATCGCAATGGTCGGGTCGCCTTTTTCCAGTCGACGCAGCGTCTCTCGTGAGACACCCAGCCGCTCGGCAAACAACACGGTCAGCAGCTTTCGACGCTTGCGAGCCAGGCGCAGGCGCTCTCCGAAGGCCGCCAGTTGCTTCGTGACGGAGGGAAAGGAGGGGTGAGCTATTTTTGGCATTATGAATTATATTTTAGCCAAAAAACTATTTTGTGTCAACTTAATGAGGCATATAAAAAGTATCAACGGGAACTACCTCACTCAAAGAGATGCCATCTATGTGGGTCAGAATTATGCGGGGTTCCTCACAAAATTGACTATCAAGGAATACTGACATTGTCATTTCATTAGTTGTGTCAATGACTCTGTTCGACAGGTACGCCAACAGGCGTCAACAAACTGGGATAAACCCCTAGTTACAGCATGGCACATGTATTGCTAGTATTTGCCTGCCAAGTTGACCAAACGGTCAGTTTCCAGGTTTGAATTTTTAGTTCACCCCAACCGGAGTTGCCAGCGTGTCTATCTCATCCTCGCCCGATGTTCGCCCTGGCCGTCTGAGCGCCATTGAATACGCCCGGCATTTTGCCGATGCCACCCCCCGCCTGACCCAGGCGCAAGCCGTGCTGGCAGCCGAGCGCTGCCTGTACTGCGCTTACGCACCCTGTATCACGGCTTGCCCCACCGGCATTGATGTGCCCTCATTTATCAAGCGCATCTCGGATGGCAACCTGCGCGGTTCCGCCCGCGCCATTCTGGAGGCCAACCCGCTGGGCGGCATGTGCGCGCGGGTATGCCCAACCGAGAACCTGTGTGAGGGGGCCTGCGTGCGCACGACGCAACAGGGCAAGCCGGTCGCCATTGGCCGCCTGCAACGCCATGCGGTGGACGCGCTGATGGAGAGCGCCCGCCCCCAGCTCTTCACACGCACCGCTGCCACTGGCAGACGAGTGGCGGTAGTGGGTGCCGGTCCAGCCGGTCTGGCCTGCGCCCACACGCTGGCGCGCCTGGGCCATGAGGTTGTCATTTTTGATGCGCGGCCCAAAGCCGGTGGCCTCAATGAATATGGCCTGGCCAGCTACAAGACACCGGACAACTTTGCCCAACGTGAGGTGCAATGGCTGCTGGACATCGGCGGCATCGAGATCCGCACCGGCTGGAAGCTGGAAACTTCTGAACAGCTCGATGCACTACGCAAAGACTATGACGCCTTGTTTTTGGGCATGGGCCTGGTCGGCACGCACCGGCTTGGGGTGCCGGGCGAGGACTTGGGCAACGTGCAGGATGCGGTGGACTTCATTTCCACACTGCGCCAGACAGAAGATCTCTCTACCTTGCCGATCGGTCGGCGCGTGGTGGTGATTGGTGGCGGCATGACGGCGGTGGACGCGGCCGTGCAATCCCGGCTGTTGGGTGCCCAAAGCGTGCACATGGTGTACCGGCGCGGGCCGGAAGCGATGTCGGCGTCGACGGCCGAGCAGGAATGGGCGCAAACCAACGGCGTCACGATTCACCACTGGCTGGCCCCCCAGGAAATTCTGGGCACCGGTGGTCAAGCCAGCGGCGTGTGTTTTGCCCGCCAGCAATCGGTCAACGGCAAGCTCACAGCAACCGGCGAGTTGGAGGTGATCGAAGCCGACATGGTGTTCAAGGCCATTGGCCAGCATCTGGGCAATTGCAGCCCCGTCGATAGCAAGCTGAAGCTTGAAGCGGGACGGGGCAGGTTTCACCCCTCGCGCGGCTGGTATCGCGTGCTGGCCGACACCGGCTTGACGCTCGAAGGCGGACGCATTGCCACCGACGCCGTGGGCCTGACCAGCTTGCCCGGCGTCTGGGCCGGTGGCGACTGCCGCGCCGGTGGGCTGGACCTGACCGTGGAGGCGGTGGAGCACGGCAAGCAATCTGCGCGGGCCATCCACGCCCAGCTCACAGCCGTTTGAACCCGCTCCCCAACAAACACCGAAGATTCGGAGAACACCCATGGCCAATCTGCACACCAATTTCGCCGGCATCCAAAGCCCCAACCCGTTCTGGCTGGCCTCTGCGCCACCGACCGACAAAGCCTACAACGTGAATCGCGCCTTCGAGGCCGGCTGGGGCGGTGTGGTCTGGAAAACGCTGGGCGAAGCCGGGCCGCCGGTGGTCAACGTCAACGGCCCGCGTTATGGCGCCCTCTTGAGCCCGGATCGCCGCCTGCTGGGCTTCAACAACATCGAGCTCATCACCGACCGCGACCTGGAGCTCAACCTCACGGAGATCACCGAGGTCAAGCGTGACTGGCCGGACCGCGCCATGGTGGTGTCCTTGATGGTGCCGTGCGAGGAACAATCCTGGAAGACCATCCTGGCGCGCGTGCAAGACACCGGTGCCGACGGCGTCGAGCTCAACTTCGGCTGCCCGCACGGCATGAGCGAACGCGGTATGGGCGCCGCCGTCGGTCAGGTGCCCGAGTACATCGAGATGGTGACGGCCTGGTGCAAGCAGTACAGCAAGCTGCCGGTGATCGTGAAGCTGACACCCAACATCACCGACGTGCGCCTGCCGGCGCGCGCGGCCAAACGCGGCGGCGCCGATGCGGTGTCGCTCATCAACACCATCAACGCCATCATGGGCGTGGACCCGGCCACGCTGACCATGAGCCCGTCCACCGGCGGCAAGGGCTCGCACGGCGGCTACTGCGGTCCGGCCGTGAAACCGATCGCGCTGAACATGGTGGCCGAAATCGCGCGCGACCCACTCACCGCCGGGCTGCCGATCTCAGGCATTGGCGGCATCGGCAACTGGCGCGATGCGCTGGACTTCATCGCGCTGGGTTCGGGCACGGTGCAGGTCTGCACCGCCGCCATGGTCTACGGCTTCAAAATCGTGCAGGAAATGGTGGATGGCCTGTCCAACTACATGGACGAGATGGGCTTTAGCTCGCTCGACGATATTCGCGGCAAGGCCCTGCCCACGGTGTCGGACTGGCGTTACCTCAACCTCAACCACGTCTCAAAGGCCGTCATCCATCAGGACTTGTGCATAGCCTGCGGTCGCTGCCACATCGCCTGCGAAGACACCTCGCACCAGGCCATTACGGCCATGCAAGATGGCAAGCGCCACTTTGAAGTCAAGGAAGATGAATGCGTCGGCTGCAATTTGTGCGTCGTGGTGTGCCCGGTACCGGACTGCATCACGCTGCGCGACCTGAAGCCCGGCGAAGTGGACCAGCGCACTGGCAAAGTGGTAAGCGCCAGCCATGCCGACTGGACCAGTCACCCCAACAACCCGATGCGCAGCGCCACCCCGGCTTGAACCATCGGCGTAACATCTTTCTTTGTCTCTCAACTGATCAGGAAAAAATCATGGCAAACCTTTTGATTCGCGGCGGTACCGTCGTCAACGCCGACCGCGCTTTCCGTGCCGATGTGCTGTGCCAGGACGGCAAAATCATCGCCGTGGGCGAGGGTCTGCAAGCCCCCACCGGTGCCACCGTGGTGGACGCCGGCGGCCAGTATGTGATGCCGGGCGGCATTGATCCGCACACCCATATGCAACTGCCGTTCATGGGCACCGTCGCGGTCGACGATTTTTTCACCGGTACCGCCGCCGGGCTGGCCGGAGGAACCACGTCGATCATCGATTTTGTGATTCCCAGCCCGCAGCAATCGCTGCTGGAGGCTTACCACACCTGGCGCGGCTGGGCTGAAAAATCGGCGGCTGACTATGGTTTTCACGTCGCCGTCACCTGGTGGAGCGAGGGCGTGCGCGAGGACATGGGCACGCTGGTGCAGCAGGAGGGGATCAACAGCTTCAAACACTTCATGGCCTACAAGAACGCCATCATGTGCGATGACGAAACGCTGGTCAACAGCTTCAAGCGCGCGCTCGAATTGGGTGCCATGCCAACCGTGCATGCCGAGAATGGCGAGCTGGTGTTTTTGCTGCAAAAAGAAGTGGCGGCGATGGGCATCACGGGGCCGGAGGGCCACCCGCTTTCAAGACCCCCGATGGTGGAAGGCGAAGCGGCGAACCGCGCCATTGCGATTGCCGACGTGCTGGGCGTGCCGATTTACGTGGTGCATGTGTCCTGCATCGAAGCCGCCGAGGCGATTGCCCGCGCCCGCGCCCGCGGCCAGCGTGTTTACGGCGAGGTGCTGGCCGGGCATCTGGTGCTGGACGACAGCGTTTACCGGCATCCCGACTTTGCCACTGCGGCCGCGCACGTGATGAGCCCTCCATTTCGGCCCACGGGCAACCAGGAATTTTTATGGCGGGGCCTGCAGTCGGGCAACTTGCAAACCACAGCAACTGACCATTGCGTCTTTTGCGCCGAGCAAAAAGCGGCCGGCAAGAACGATTTCACAAAGATCCCAAACGGTTGCGGCGGCATCGAAGAGCGCCTGGCCGTGATCTGGGACGCCGGGGTCAACAGCGGGCGCCTGACCCCCAGCGAGTTTGTCGCCATTACCTCGGCCAACGCGGCCAAACTGTTCAATATCTACCCGCAAAAAGGCAGCGTCTCAGTAGGAGCGGACGCCGACCTGGTGGTGTGGGACCCGCAGGGCAGCAAGACACTCTCAAGCAAGGCCCAGCACAGCAAGGGCGACTTCAACATCTTCGAGGGCCGCACCGTGCGCGGCATCCCCAGCCACACCGTCAGCCAGGGCGAGCTGGTGTTCGTGCAGGGCGATTTGCGCGCCGTGCAGGGCAAGGGGCGCTATATCAAGCGGCCGGCGTTTGGACCGAACTTTACGGCAACGAAACTGCGTTCAGAATCGTTGACGCCGACCCCCGTGGCCCGCTAGGCCTCATTCACCCGTTCACCCTGAGCCTGTCGAAGGGCCCTTCGTCCTGGCTCAGGACAGGCTTCGACAGGCTCAGCCCGAACGGTTTTACCACCTGTCTGGAGAACACCATGAGCACTGCAACCCTGACCGACATCGACACCTTGCGCATCAACGGCGAGCGCCTGTGGACCTCGCTGATGGAGCTGGCGAAAATTGGCGCCACGCCCAAGGGCGGCGTCTGCCGCCTGACCCTGACCGACCTCGACAAACAGGGGCGCGACCTGGTCCTCAAGTGGGCCAGGGAGGCCGGCCTGGCGGTCACCATCGACAAAATCGGCAACGGCTTCATGCGCCGCGCCGGGCGCAACAACAACCTGCCCCCGATCGTGACCGGCAGCCACATCGACACCCAGCCCACCGGCGGCAAGTTCGACGGCAACTACGGCGTGCTGGCGGGGCTGGAAGTGGTGCGCACACTCAATGACCACGGCATCGAGACCGAAGCGCCGATTGAAGTCGCTTTCTGGACCAATGAGGAAGGCTCGCGCTTTGTGCCGGTGATGATGGGCTCGGGCGTCTTCGCCAAGGCTTTCACGCTGGAGCACGCCTATGCGGCCAGAGACACCGAAGGCAAGTCGGTGGGGGAAGAATTGGCCCGCATTGGCTACATCGGCGAGCAGGAGCCGGGCGCGCATCCGATTGGCGCGTATTTCGAGACCCACATCGAACAAGGCCCGGTGCTGGAAGACCACGACGTCACCATTGGCGTGGTGCAGGGCGTGCTGGGCATTCGCTGGTTTGACTGCACCGTGACCGGCATGGAAGCGCACGCCGGCCCGACCCCGATGGCGCTGCGCAAGGACGCGATGCAGGTGGCCACCCATTTGATGCAGGAAGTGGTGGCGGCAGCGCTGCGCCACACACCGCATGGGCGCGGCACCGTGGGCATGGTGCAGGTGCACCCGAACAGCCGCAACGTGATTCCGGGCCGGGTCAAGTTCAGCATCGACCTGCGCAACGCCACCGACGCGCTGGTGGACAGAATGGCCGACGAGGTCAAGGCCTTTGCCGCGCAGCTCAGCCAGAAGACCGGGCTGGGCATAGCGATTGAGCAAGTGTCGAGCTACCCGGCGCAGGCCTTCCACGCCGACTGCATCGACGCCGTAGCGCGCGCCGCGAAGAAATTGGGCTACTCCAACATGCCCGCCGTCTCCGGTGCCGGGCATGACGCGGTCTACATGGCGCGGCTGGCGCCCAGCGGCATGATCTTCATTCCGTGCAAGGACGGCATCAGCCACAACGAGATTGAAGACGCCCAGCCCGAGCACATCACGGCCGGCTGCAACGTGTTGCTGCATGCGATGCTGGAACGGGCTGGCACGTAAAGTGCATTATCTTTTGAACAAAATGGGGCGTCCGCTCCCGTGTTGTAAGCGTAGGAAACTGTTATTTTTGTAGTGTTTTTGTCATCAACCTGGAGTAACTATGTCAATGAAACTTCTCAGCCGCCGTCACGCGGTCATTCTGGTCGCCGCCATGGCGGCCCTGGCCCCCAGCCTGGTGTTGGCGCAAGCCAAGCCCAAAGTAGCGGGGATTTACACCGTGCCGTTCGAGCAGCAATGGGCCGGCCGACTGCACACCGCCCTCAAAGCCGCCGAAGCGCGCGGTGAGATTGAGTACAAGGCGAGCGAGAACGTCTCTAACGCCGACTACGAACGCGTCATGCGCGAGTACGCCACGGCGGGCAACACCCTGATCGTGGGCGAAGCTTTTGCGGTAGAAGCCGCTGCCCGCAAGGTGGCCAAAGATTTCCCCAAAGTCTCGTTTTTGATGGGCTCTAGCGGCAAACCTGCCGCGCCCAACTTCAGCGTGTTTGACAATTACATTCAGGAGCCCGCTTATCTCTCGGGCATGGTGGCTGGTGGCATGACCAAGAGCAACAAAATCGGCATGGTCGGCGGCTTTCCCATCCCCGAGGTCAATCGCCTGATGAATGCCTTCATGGCGGGCGCCAAAGAAACCAACCCCAAGGTCGAGTTCAGCGTCAGCTTTATCAACAGTTGGTTTGACCCACCCAAGGCCAAGGAAGCCGCGTTCGCCATGATCGACAAAGGCGCTGACGTGCTGTATGCCGAACGCTTTGGCGTGTCGGATGCCGCCAAGGAAAAAGGCAAGCTGGCGATTGGCAACGTGATCAATACCCAGGCGCAGTACCCCGACACCGTGGTGGCCTCGGCCATGTGGCATTTCGAGCCCTCGGCTGACCGCGCCATCAAACTCGTCAAAGAAGGCAAGTTCAGCGCAGAAGACTACGGCCCTTATTCCATGATGAAGCACAAAGGCTCGTCTCTGGCGCCGCTGGGTACCTTCGAGAAAAAAATCCCGGCCGATGTGGTGACCAAAATGCGCGCCAAGGAAAAGGCCATTCTGGACGGGAAATTCAGCGTCAAAGTAGACGACAGCCAGCCCAAGGCGACCGCCAAGTAATGAGCCCCCACGCTTGCCACTGCGTGTGCTGCGCTGCCCCCCAAAGGGGCTGTGCTTGCTTGGGGCGGCCCGGCGCGGCGCACGGCGCCCCCCACACAGCGTGAGCGACCCGGTCCTCATCTTGTCCCACATCACCAAGCGCTTTGGCGCTTTGGTTGCCAACGACGACATCTCTTTGCAACTCAAAGCGGGTGAAGTATTGGCCTTGTTGGGCGAGAACGGGGCCGGTAAATCCACGCTGGTGTCGATACTTTTCGGGCATTACACCGCTGATGCGGGGCAGATTGAGGTCTTTGGCAAGCCGCTGCAAGCAGGCGACCCCAAGGCCGCGCTGGCGGCGGGTATTGGCATGGTGCACCAGCACTTCACGCTGGCCGACAACCTGAGCGTGCTCGACAACGTGATGATGGGGTCGGAGCCGCTGTGGCAACCGTTTACCCGGCGCCGCGCGGCACGCGCCAAACTGATGGGCGTAGCGCAGCGCTTTGGCCTGGGCATTGACAGCGCCGCCAAAGTGGGCAGCCTGTCGGTCGGCGAGCGCCAGCGCGTCGAGATTCTCAAAGCTCTGTACCGGGGTGCGCGCATTTTGATTCTGGACGAACCGACCGCAGTGCTGACGCCGCAGGAGAGCGAAGCCTTGTTTGAGGTGCTGGCGCAGATGGTGGCGCAGGGGCTGTCCATCATCTTCATCAGCCACAAGCTCGGTGAGGTGCTGCGCGTGTCGCACCGCATTGCGGTGCTGCGCGCGGGCAAGCTGGTGGCGCAGGCCGACGCCAAAGACACCACGCAGGCGCAACTGGCGCAGTGGATGGTGGGCCACGCTATTGCAGCGCCGCAGCGCCACCCGGCGCAACAGGTAGGCGCGCTCGTCTGCGAGCTGCATCAGGTCAGTACCGGCAGCGGGCGTGAGCGGCTCAATAAAGTGTCGCTCACGCTGCACAGTGGCGAGATCGTCGCCATTGCCGGCGTCTCCGGCAACGGGCAAGTCGCGCTGGCGGAACTGCTCAGTGGCACGCGCCACGCCAGCGCTGGCCGTGTCGAGTTCTTGGGTAAAGCGCTGCCGGCGCAGCCGGCGCAATTGGTCGCACTCGGTGTGGCGCGCATTCCCGAAGACCGCCACGCTGTCGGTGTCGTCGGTGATTTGCCGGTGTGGGAAAACGCCGTCTCGGAGCGCTTGCGCAGCCCTGCTTTTTCCCGTTTTTCATGGGTGCGGCGCCGTGCGGCACACGCCTATGCGCAGCGCGTGATGGAGGCCTTCGACGTGCGCGGTGCTGGCGCAGCCGCCCCGGCCCGCTCGCTGTCGGGTGGCAACATGCAAAAGCTGATTCTGGGACGCGCCCTGTTGCACCCTGACAGCAAGGCCGGCAACCAGGCCAGCACCACGCCCCAACTCATCATTGCCCACCAGCCGACCTGGGGCCTGGACATTGGTGCGGTGGCCTCTGTGCAGGCGCAGTTGATTGCCGCACGCGATGCGGGCGCGGCGGTGTTGCTCATTTCCGATGACCTGGACGAGGTGCTGACTCTGGGCGACCGCGTGGCGGTGATGCATGGCGGCAACTTGAGCGAGGCCCGGCCGGCACTGGACTGGGGCCGTGAAGCGATTGGTCTGGCGATGGCTGGCAGCGCTGGCGATCATGACGAACACGTACCCCAAGAGATGCCGGCATGAGACTCGAAAAACGCAGCCAAAGTTCAACCCTGGCCCTGCTGCTGGCGCCCCTGGGTGCCGTGCTGTTCACCCTGCTGGTCAGCGCCTTGCTGGTGCTGTGGGCCGGTGCCCCGGTGGGCCAGACCTATGGCCTGCTGCTGCAAGGCGGCTTTGGATCGGTCTTCGCTTTGAGTGAAACCCTGACCCGCGCCATCCCGCTGATGCTCACCGGTCTGGCCGCCACGGTGGCTTTCAAGGCCCGTCTCTTCAACATTGGCGCCGAGGGCCAGCTCTATGTCGGCGCGATGGCTGCGGTTGCCGTCGGCGGGCTGCATGGCGGCACCGGCTTGGCACTGCCATCCTATGCCTTGTTTCCCCTCATGCTGCTGGCCGCCGCGCTGGCCGGCGCCCTGCTGCTGCTGGGCCCGGCGCTGATGAAGGCCAGGCTGGGCGTGGATGAAGTCGTTACCACTTTGCTGCTGAATTTCATTGTGTTGCTGCTGGTGTCGCTCATGCTCGACGGCCCCATGAAAGATCCGAGCGCCATGGGCTGGCCGCAAAGCGTGGCCTTAGGCGGTGAACTCGAACTCTCCAAACTGATTCCCCAAACCCGCGTCCACACCGGCCTGCTGTGGGCCTGCACTTTGTCCGTGGGGCTGTGGCTGCTGATGAAATACACGGTGCTGGGTTTTGACATCCGCGCTGTCGGCGCCAACGCGCGCGCTGCTGCTTTTGCCGGTGTGCCGGTGACGCGCACCGTGGTGCTGGTGGCTCTGCTGTCAGGCGGTCTGGCCGGCTTGGCTGGGGCCATCGAGGTGGCCGGGCGCACCGGCTACCTGACGCTGGACATGTCGCCCGGCTACGGCTACTCGGGCATTGTGATCGCCATGCTGGCTGCCCTGCACCCGCTGGGCGTGATTGCCGCCAGTGTGTTTGTGGCAGGCGTGCTGGTGGGGGCCGACAGCATGAGCCGCGCTGTGGGCGTACCGACTTTTATTGCCGATGTGATCGTCGCCGCGTCGCTGCTCTCCGTGCTGGTGGCCACGCTGCTGACGCAATACCGGGTGAAGTGGCGATGATGGAGCTGTTCGACATCCTGGCCAACCCGTCCTTCTGGGAGGCGGTGCTGCGCATTGCGACGCCGCTGATTCTGGGCACATTGGGGGTGCTGCTGTGCGAGCGCGCTGGCGTGCTGAACCTGGGCATTGAAGGCATCATGGTCGCCGGGGCTTTTACCGGCTGGCTGGCGGTCTACGCCGGTGCGCCGCTGTGGTTGGGCGTGGCGGTGGCGGCGCTCACGGGTGCCGTATTGGGTTTGCTGCACGCCTTTTTGACCGTCGGACTGGCGCTGTCGCAGCATGTGTCGGGGCTGGGCATCACCCTGCTGGCGACGGCCTTGAGTTATTACGGCTACCGCGTGAGCTTTCCCAAAGTCGATACACCACCGACCATCACCCCGTTTGCCGGAATGGACTGGCTGGGCCTGCCGATTCTGGCGCAGCAAACCCCGCTCACGCTGCTGGCCTTGCTGCTGGTGCCGCTGATCGGCTACACGCTGTACCGCACGCCCATCGGTCTGGCGCTGCGCATGGTGGGCGAGAATCCGCAGGCCGCCGAAAGCCAGGGCGTGTCGGTGGCGGCCATGCGCACTGGCGCGATTGTGGCGGGCTCGGCGCTGATGGGCGTGGCGGGTTCTTTCCTCACCCTGTCGGCCTTCAACGCCTTCTTTTTCAACATGGTCAACGGGCGCGGCTGGATCTGCGTCGCGCTGGTGGTGTTTGCCTCGTGGCGACCCGGCAAAGCGCTGCTGGGTGCCTTGCTGTTTGCATTTTTTGACGCCTTGCAACTGCGCCTGCAACAATCGGGCTCCGCCGTGCTGCCCTACCAGTTGTACCTGATGCTGCCTTATGTGCTGTCGATCGTGGCGCTGGTGCTGGTGGCGCGCAAAGCCAGCTACCCGCAGGCGCTGATGAAACCGTACCGCAAAGGTGAACGCTGAGACTGCGGGACTGGACGCCGCAAGCGGCTAGTCCCAGTGAGCGAAGCGAACGACTCGAAGATGGATTGACACCGGCGCCTGGGAAAGGGTGGCGGTCGTTTTGGCCCCAGACGCCCGACCCGTCAAGGGCATAATCATCTGCGGCACCCGGGAGAGGCGCCATTGCACCGACAACAATAAATGACTCAATGACCGCTAACGCTTTCCACAACATTTCCCAAATCGAATCCAGCCTGTGGGAAGCTGCGGACCAGCTTCGCGCCAACTCCAAGCTGACCAGCAGCGAATACTGCATGCCGGTGCTGGGCGTCATCTTCTTGCGCCACGCCACCAACCGCTACCAGTCGGCGCTGAAGGCGATTGAAGCTGACCAGCTTGACGGCAAGATGCCCAAACGTCCCCTGGGCAAGGCCGATTTCATCAAGCGCCGCGCGTTGATGCTCCCCGTTGCGGCCCGTTACGACACCCTGCTCAAGCTGCCCTCCGGTGCCAATCTGGGTACGGCACTGGTCGAGGCCATGAACGCCATTGAGGCTGACTTCCCGCCACTGGCTGGCCAGTTGCCCAAGGACTACGACCGGTTTGAAAACAAGTTGCTGGAAGACCTGCTGCGCAGCTTTGATTCCGAAGCCCTGCGCCATGCCACTGGCGACGTGTTTGGCCGCATCTATGAATATTTCCTGATGAAGTTCGCCATGCAGGGCGCGCAGGATAACGGCGAATTCTTCACCCCACCGTCGCTGGTGCAGACCCTGGTCAACGTGATTGAGCCTGACCACGGCGTGGTCGCCGATTTGGCCTGCGGTTCCGGCGGCATGTTCGTCCAAAGCAGTCACTTCATCGAGCATGAAGGGCTGGACACCATGAAACGGGTCACCTTCTACGGGCAAGAAAAGACCGCCACCACCATCCGTCTGGCCAAGATGAACCTGGCCGTGCATGGGTTGGAAGGCGACATTCTGGAAGCCAACACCTTCTATGACGACCTGCACCGCCTGCAGGATGGCCGCTCGCTGTGGGGCAATGTTGACTTCATGATGGCCAACCCACCGTTCAACGTGGACATGGTCGATGCCGAGCGCGTCAAGGATGACCGCCGCCTGCCGTTTGGCCTGCCCGGCGTCAACAAGGACAAGCGCGTCTCCAACGGCAATTACCTGTGGATTTCGTACTTTCACAGCTACCTCTCAAGTACGGGCCGGGCCGGCTTTGTCATGTCGTCCCAAGCCAGCAGCGCCGGCCATGGTGAAAAAGAAGTCCGGCGCAAACTGATTCAAACCGGCGATGTCGATGTGATGGTCGCCATCCGCTCCAACTTCTTCTACACCCGCACGGTGCCGTGTGAGCTGTGGCACTTTGACCGTTCCAAGCCGGCCGAGCGCAAAGACCAGGTCTTGATGCTCGATGCGCGGGCCGTTTACCGCAAGGTCACGCGCAAGATTTACGACTTTTCACCCGAGCAACAGGCCAATCTGGCGGCCATCATCTGTCTCTATCGTGGCCAGCAAAAACGCTTTCTCCATCTGGTGCAGGACTACGTGGCACGGCTTGCCATTGAGGCGGCGGCCATTGCGCCCGCACTCACCCAGTTCGAGACGACGCTGACGACCTGCCACACACCGCTGGCCGCCTTCATTGACAGCGTGCGCACGTTGGATGCGCTGCCCCCGGATAAGCGCCAGTCCGTCGCCGAGGCTTTGGCTGAGTGGATGAGCGCGGCCACAGCCTATGCCACCGACCGCGCCACGTTGGTGAGCGGACTGGCCGCATTCTGCAAGCCACTGGCCAAAGTGCCGCCACAGACCAACGACGCCCAGCACAAAGCCCGGCAAGCGTTCGATCCGCTGGCGGAATCCGCACGCGGATTGATCAAGCAGATCGACCTGCTCTACAAGCTCGCGGCTCGCACGGCACAACTGGCGCAGGAACTGGCCACGGTTGACGCTGCTGCCGAGTTCTTCGACCGCCGCGCCACCAGCAAACTCATCAAGCAACTCGACGAAGAGCGCAAGGCCGCTGTCGAACAGCTCAGGGCCGCTGCCTACTTGCACCGCCAGATCGCCTGGCTGCAAGACCGCTTCCCCCAGGCCGTTATGCAGGACGTGCCGGGCCTGTGCAAGGTTGTCACCCGCGCCGAGATCGAAGCAGCAGACTGGAGCCTGACCCCAGGCCGCTTTGTGGGCGTCGCCCCGGCGGAGGTGGATGAGGACTTCGACTTCGAGCAGACCCTGCGCGACATTCATGTGGAGCTGGCCGACCTGAACCGCGAGGCCGTGGATTTGGCAGCGAAGATTCAGGAGAACTTTGAGGAGTTGGGGGTATGAGCGTCGCAAATTGCTGTGCTTTGTGTAGCTACCTGCGCACGCTCCACGAGGGCTGCGGAAGTCTTTCATGTCGAATCAGTTCACACAATGAATCACGCTTAGTCGAATTGCAATTTGCCTTGAAGGCGGCGGAGTTTGCGGAATGACAACTTGGGACTCTGTGGCCTTGGGCGATCTATGCTCGCTTATCACTGATGGCAAGCATGGTGACTGCACCGACGAACAAGACTCAGGCTATTACTTCGTCAGCGCCAAAGATGTTCGAGACGGGCATATTTATTACAAGAATGCACGACAGATCCGGGAAGCAGACTTTGCAGAAACCCACCGCCGCACTGATTTGCGGGCCGGGGACGTGCTGATAACAAACAGCGGCACGATCGGGCGGCTAGCGGTCGCAAGCAATGACGATGTGACCAGTAAGACGACTTTTCAAAAAAGCGTCGCCATTCTCAAGCCGCACATTGACAGAGTAACTTCTAGATTCTTGTATTACTCCCTGGCCGCCAATGCTGAGGTTTTGACGAATGCTGCTGGAGGGGCTGCACAAAAGAATCTACTTTTGGGGGATTTACGACGCATTGCGATTCCAGTTCCCAAATTGATCATCCAGTACCAAATTGCGAACTTCCTCTCTACCTACGACGATCTGATCGAAAACAACCGCCGCCGCATGGCCCTGCTGGAAGATTCCGCCCGGTTTCTCTACCGCGAATGGTTTGTCCGCCTGCGCTTCCCCGGTTATGAACACACCCCTATCGTTGATGGCGTGCCGCAGGGTTGGGAGCGGAAAACGCTGGGCGAGGTTGCGCGCATCAACCAAACCAGCCTTGGCGGCACATTCGACGGCGAAATTGAGTACATCGATATCGCCTCGGTCTCCCCGAACTCGATCAATGAAACTACCCGGCATCAGTTCCGTGATGCGCCTGGCCGAGCCCGACGAGTCGTTCGACACGGCGACATAATTTGGTCCTGTGTCCGCCCGAATCGGCGTTCACATGCGGTGATCTGGCAACCTTCCGAGAACCTCATCGCCTCGACGGGTTTCGTCGTAATTTCTCCGGTTTCGTTACCCGCATCATTTTTTTATCAAACCGTCACCACGGATTTGTTCGTCGGGTATTTGGAGACCCATGCCAAAGGCGCTGCTTACCCGGCTGTGGTCGCTGGCGATTTCGAACGGACCGATCTTCTTGTACCTCCGTCTGCGTTGCTAACGGCGTTCAATGAGTTTGCAGAACCCCTGCTGTCCCAAGCTCATAACCTACGCATGCAAAACCAAAAACTCCGCACCGCTCGCGACCTGCTGCTGCCACGCCTGATGAGCGGAGAACTCGCCGTATGACCCTCGAAGACCAGTACACCGACCTCAAATCCCTGCGCACCGTCACCGGCAAGACGGCCGATTGGGAAGCGCTGGCGAAAGACTGCGTGTGTTTTGCCAATGGGGCCGGTGGCCGCTTGTTGATCGGCATGGAAGACGGGGTCGCATTGCCGCCTGCCGGTCAGGTGGTGCCGCCGGAATTGCTGGATCGGCTGCGCAAACGCATCGGTGAATTGACGGTGAATGTGCAGGCACTGCCGAGCTTGCTGCGCGCGGCCAATGGCGGCGAGTTCATCGAGCTCGTCATTGAGCGCGCACCCGGCGTGGCATCCACCCGCGATGGACGCTATTTCCTGCGGGTGGGTGACAGTTGTCAGCCGGTGCTGGGTGACGATGTGCTGCGTCTGGCCAACGAGCGGCCGGGGTGCCCCTGGGAAGTCATGGACAGCGGCGTGTCGCGTATCGCTGCGGACGCTGAAAAGTTCGCTCACTTTGTTCAAGGCATACGGGCCTCCGGCCGGGTCAAGGATTCCGTCAAAGAAAAGAGTGCCGATGAGCTGATAACGCATTACGGTCTGGCACAAGGCGGCACGCTGACCCGCTTGGGCGTGCTGCTGCTGGGCACCACCGCTGACCGTCGCGCATTGGGCACTGCGCCGCTGGTGCAGGCGATCAAATACGACGAGCAGGGCCAAAAAATCAACAAGTGGGTTTGGGACGACTGCGCGCTGTCGCCGGTCGAACTGGTCGATTCCATCTGGCGCGAGGTGCCGGATTTTCGGGAGAGCTACGAGGTGGCCGAAGGTTTGTACCGGCGCAGCGTACCGGCCTATGACGAGAAGGTGGTGCGCGAGTTGCTGGTCAATGCGCTGGTCCATCGCCCATACACGCAACAAGGCGACATCTACCTCAATCTGCACCCGGAACGGCTTGAAGTCGTCAACCCTGGACGCCTGCCGCTGGGGGTGACGCCCCGCAATATGCTGCACGCCAGCCGCCGCCGCAATGAAGGCTTGGCACGGGTGTTTCACGATCTGGGTCTGATGGAGCGTGAAGGCAGCGGTTTCGATTTGATTTACGACCGTCTGCTGTCGCAAGGTCGCCCGGCACCCGTGCCGGAAGAAGGCGCTGACTGGGTCAAGGTGACGATCCAGCGGCGCATCGTCAAGCCGGAAGTCATGCGGCTATTGACGGAAGCCGACGAACGCTTTCAACTGACCCAACGCGAGCGCATCACGCTCGGAGCCCTGGCGCAAACCGAAGGCATGACAGCCCGTGAGTTGGGCTCCGTGCTGGAGACCCATGGCGCGGATGAACTGGCTGGCTGGTTGGGGCGCTTGCAGGCGCTGGCTTTGGTGCAAAGTACGGGTCGTACCCAGGGCACCCGCTACTTCGTCGATCCGACTTTGCTGCGTGGTGCCGAGCTAAAAATTCCAACCACCCTGCTTCGCATCGAGCCGCACCGGTTGATGGAACTCATCCGTGAAGACTTGCGGCGTTACCCGCGCTCGAAAATTGGCGAGATTGGCGGCCGCATTGGTCCGGAGCTGAATCGGTCGCAACTCAAGCGGGCACTGGCGGAGTTGGTCGGGCTTTCTGTTGTGGTCATGGAGGGCGCGCGCAACGGTGCGCGCTATCGGCTGGCGGATGAAAGATGACGCGTTTCCATTTGGCTCAAATGGCCTCCAATCGAGCCAAATTTTTGGTCGCGCCGAGCCAAATAGCCGGGCCATGCATGGCCAAGTCGTTGTTTTTACGGCTATTTTTGGTTTTTCGTACGTGCCAAATGAGCCAAATCCAGGCCAATAGGTGAGCTAATAACACATGGCCTATACCGACATCAACAGCGAAGACCGTTTGGTACAGGCCACCTTTGCAGCCCATCTGGAACACGTTCTGGGCTGGGATAGCGTCTACGCCTGGAATCAGGAAACCTTTGGCCCCGACGGTACGCTGGGCCGCACCAGCGAGCGTGATGTGGTTTTGGTGCGCGATCTGCGCATGGCGCTGGTCAAACTCAATCCCCAACTGCCGCCCGCTGCCATTGAAGAGGCCATCACCAAGCTGACGCACCACAACTTTTCTCGCACGCTGCTGCAACACAATCAAGCCTTTTACAAGCTGATCCGCGACGGGGTGGCGGTGAGTTACCACGACACTCAAGGACAGCTTCGGCATGCCCAGGCCGCCGTTATCGACTTCCGCACCCCCGGCAACAACCGCTTTCTGGCGGTACGCGAACTCAAACTGACCGGGCTGCGCACGCCCAACTACAACCGCCGCGCCGATCTGGTCTGCTTCGTCAACGGCCTGCCCCTGGTGTTCATCGAACTCAAGGCGGTCTACAAGAACATCCGTGCCGGCTTTGACGGCAACCTGCGTGACTATCTCGACGAGAACGTCGTCGCCCACGCTTTCCACCACAACGCCTTTGTCATCGTCAGCAATGGCGACAACGCCCGCTTTGGCTCCATCACCAGCGCCTGGGAGCACTTTGGTGAATGGAAGCGCCTGGATGAGCGCGACAAGGGCAGCATGGCAGCCGAGGTGTTGCTCAATGGCATGCTGGCCAAGGATCGCCTGCTGGACATCGTCGAAAACTTCATCCTGTTCGATGCCAGCAAGGCCGGTGCCGTGCGCAAGGTGGTGGCCCGCAACCACCAGTTGCTGGGCGTCAATCAGGCGGTGGCAGCGGTGGTGCGGCAAGAAGCACTCAAACGCCAGTTCCCCGCCGGTGAGCGCCTCAAACATCGCACGGTAGAGTTGCCCTTGCAAAGCTATGACCGGGCCGCCAATGAACCCTTGACTGCGTACCCCCTGGCCGCCGAACCCACAGCGCAATACATTCAAATTGTCGAGCGTGCCCATCCCGATCTGGGCCGTCTTGGTGTCGTCTGGCACACGCAAGGCAGTGGCAAGTCGTATTCCATGGCTTTTTTCGCCGAAAAGGTGCGCCGCACCGTGGAGGGCAACTTCACCTTTGTGCTGATGACCGACCGCGATGATCTGGACAGCCAGATCTACAAGACCTTTGTCGGCTGCGGTGTGGCGGATGACCAAACGCCGCGCGCAGGCTCGGGCAAGGACCTGGAGCAACTGCTCAAGCAAAACAACCGCTATGTGTTCAGTCTGATCCACAAGTTCAATCAGGATGTGACGCCGGACAAGCCCTACAGCGACCGTGACGACATCATCGTGATTTCGGACGAGGCGCACCGCACCCAATCCGGCAAGCTGGCGCGCAACATGCGTTTGGCCCTGCCCAATGCCGCCTTCATCGGCTTCACCGGCACGCCGCTGTTCAAACATGACGAGCTGACCAAACGCATTTTTGGCGGCTACATCTCGCGCTACGACTTCAAGCGCAGCGAGGAAGATGGCGCCACGGTCAAGCTGGTCTACGAAAACAGGGGCGAGAAGTTGGGCCTGGCCCGCCTCGATTTGAACGACAAAATCGCGGCTGCCGTCGATACCGCCGACCTCGACCCCGACCAAACCGCCCTGCTGGAGAAATTGCTGGGCAAGGACTATGAGGTCATCACCGCCGACGAACGCTTGCTGAAAGTCGCGGCGGATTTTGTGACGCATTGCAGCACGCGCTGGGAAGCGGGCAAGACCATGCTGGTCTGCATCGACAAGGTCACCTGCGCCCGCATGCTGATGCTGATCGAGCCGCTGTGGAACGCAAAAGCCGCATCGGTTCGTCTGCAAGCGCAAGCCAAGCGCCAGGAGATCGCTGCTGCATCGGACGATGAAACCCGGCAAGTTCTGCACGCCCAGCGCGATCGTTTGCTGGCCAAGGCCGACTGGCTGGACGACACCATTGTCGAAATCATCATCAGCGAAGCCCAAAACGAAGTGGCCGACTTCAAGCAGTGGGGCTTTGACATCATCCCGCACCGCGCCCGCATGAAGCTGGGGTTTGAAGCGCCGGATGGCAAGCGCGTTGATGTGGAATCGGCGTTCAAGAATCCCAAGCACCCCTTTCGCGTTGCGATCGTGTGCGCCATGTGGCTCACCGGCTTCGATGTTGAATGCCTGTCCACGCTGTACATCGACAAGCCAATGCGCGCCCACACCCTGATGCAGGCGATTGCCCGTGCCAACCGGCGTTATCCGGGCAAGGACTTCGGCCTGATCGTGGACTACAACGGCATGCTCAAAAGCCTGCGCGAAGCCCTGGCCCAATATGCGCTGGGTGACGATGGTGGCGATGATGAAATCGTGGCGCCGCTGGAAGAACGCGTGGCGGCGCTGGCCAATGCCATTGAAGTTACCGAAGCGCATTTGATTGGCTTGGGATTCGACCCGGTCAGTTTGATTGGTGCCAAGGGGTTTACCCGCCTGACCGGTTTGGCAGCGGCGGTCAACGCGGTCTATACCAACGACGAATCCAAGCGACGCTATGAGATATTTTGTCGGGTGGTGTTTGCCAGGTTCAAGGCCTTGTTGGTTGAGCCGTCCGCGCTGACCTACGCTGAACGGCATGACAACATCGAGGCGATCTACAAGAAGCTGAGTGAACGCCGTGACACCGCCGACGTGAGCGCCCTGCTCCAGGTGCTGCACCGCATCGTCAATCAGGCCATTGCCACGCAGTCGCCCGGAGGGGACCAAGCCAACGCACTGACGGTTGATCTGTCTCAGATCAACATGGAAAAGCTACGCGATGAATTTGGCAAAAAGGTCAAGAACAAAGCCACCGTGATCGAGGACATTCGGAAAATCGTGGAAGACAAGTTGGCGCAGATGCTGGCCCGCAATCCGCTGCGCATGAACTACGAGAAGAAGTACCAGGAGATCATTGCCGCCTACAACCAGGACAAGGACCGGGCCACGGTCGAGGACACGTTCGCCAAGTTGATGGATGTGGCCAGCAGTTTGGATACCGAGCAGCGGCGCGCGGTGGAAGAAGGCCTGGACGAAGACCAGTTGGCCCTGTTCGATTTACTGCAACGCAGTGATCTGTCCAAGGTGGATAGGGAGCGCATCAAGCAAGCAAGCCGCGAGTTACTGGCCGGCGTGTTGGCTGTGATCGCTCCCCTGGATCGCTGGACCGAGAAGGAACAAACGCAGGCTGAGGTGGAAACCTTCATTCTGGACCACGTCTATCAGGCCCTGCCGGAACCGCCCTACACGCCGGCCGACAAGCAGCAGGTGGCCGAACTGGTGTATCGGCATATCTGGCAGCAGAGTGTGAGCGCGCACCCGAAAGCGGCTACCATTTCCAAAGTCCAATCAAACCCTGGTCACACCCATGCTTGATCTGCTGATTCAAAACGCCAGCCTGCCCGACGGGCGAACGGGTATGTCCGTCGCCGTGCGCGGCGGAAAGATTGTGGAGATCAGCGCGGGCCTCCATGCCCCGGCCCATGAAATACTGGACGCCGGCGGCTACCTGCTGAGCCCGCATTTTGTCGACCCGCATTTCCACATGGATGCCACCCTGAGCTACGGCCTGCCGCGCGTCAATCAGTCCGGCACGCTGCTCGAAGGCATTGCGCTATGGGGCGAGCTCAAACCCCTGCTCACCGCCGACGCGCTGATCGAGCGCGCCCTGACCTACTGCGACTGGGCCGTGGCCAAGGGCCTGCTGGCCATCCGCAGCCATGTGGACACCAGCGACCCCAGCCTGCTGGCTGTGGACGCGCTGCTGGCGGTAAAGAAACAGGTCGCGCCCTACATAACCCTGCAACTGGTGGCCTTCCCGCAAGACGGTGTGCTGCGCAGCCCGGGCGGCGTGGAGAACCTCAAGCGCGCGCTGGACAAGGGTGTGGATGTGGTCGGCGGCATTCCGCACTTTGAGCGCACCATGCTGGAGGGCGCCGCCAGCGTCAAACTGCTGTGCGAGATCGCGGCCGAGCGCGGTCTGCTGGTGGACATGCATTGCGACGAATCCGACGACCCGCTGTCGCGCCACATCGAGACGCTGGCCTTCGAAGCCCAGCGCTTAGGGCTGCAGGGCCGCGTGACCGGCTCGCACTGCACCTCCATGCACAGCATGGACAACTACTACGTGAGCAAGTTGATTCCACTCATCGCCGAATCACAAGTCAGCGTGATCGCCAACCCGCTGATCAACATCACGCTGCAGGGCCGCCACGACAGCTACCCCAAGCGCCGCGGCATGACGCGCGTGCCCGAGCTGATGGCCGCCGGCGTCAACGTCGCCTTCGGCCACGACTGCGTGATGGACCCCTGGTACGGCATGGGCAGCGGCGACATGCTGGAGGTGGCACACATGGGCCTGCACGTGGCGCAGATGACCAGCCAGAACGGCATCCGCCAATGCTTCGACGCGGTGACGACCAACGCGGCGAAGGTGATGCACTTGCAAGGCTATGGGCTGGAGGTAGGCTGCGATGCGAGCTTTGTGCTGCTGCAGGCGCGGGATGCGGTGGAGGCGATCCGGCTGCGGGCGAACCGGCTCAAGGTGTGGCGGAAGGGAAAGCTGCTGGCGGAGACGGCGGAGGTGGTGGCGCGGTTGCATGTGGAGGGGCAGTTTAACGAGGTTAGTTTTTCTCGGACCTGAGGTCACTTCGCGGGTGTAGCTTTTGCCGGACAGTCGTCGTTACCGCCTGCTGGTAACAGTGGGGTAAAAAGCAGAATTTGAGCGATACACGCACTTCTGCGCCAAATTGACGCAGAAGTGCGTTACCATCCGTTTTATGACACCCCGTCGTATTACATCTGTAGACTTGGTCGAGGTGACTGGCTTTTCTCGTCACCGTCTTCGCAGCTTTTTGAAAGACTTGCCTGGATACTCGGAAAAGCAAGGCACTGAGAGAGTTGCACGAGAGTACAGCCGTCAGGATCTGACAGTTATCGCCGTTTGCTGCGAGTTGGAAGACCGTTATCGGATGCGCCGTGACGCTATCGTTCAACTGGTTCTCGAAGTTCGTAAAGCTCTCAGCGAGCCGCGCTCAGTCACAACAGACGCACTTCTTATTGTGATTCCTAACCCGCCCAGCGCCCGATATGTCGATGGCGCATCAGATGTACGAGATGGAACCGTCTTGCCCTTGAGCAATATCCTGAATAGGGTTGATAGTTACCTGCTGGGGGATCAGTTAGTGGAGACAGGTGGTCAGCGAAATCTCGACTTGGGTCCTGTGCCCATTTTGACGACCCGTCTGTCGAAGGTGACAAACAACAATCATCAACGCAGAACTGGTTCTAAAAATGCAGCCGGTTGACCTTTACGAAGAGCTACACGCAGCAGGTGTACTGCGGGATAGCATTGTTCGGCTCGACGAGGCGGCGACGCCCAGGCATATCCGCTACCTTGACCTACTTGGCATGAGCGATCAGTACGGCGCAGTGCTTCCTGATGCCGTGATCGAATCGTCGGGGCAACCCTATCTCTACGTGGTGCGTCGCGACCGCCTTGGAGACCCGGGAAATAATCAACGTCCATTAGCCGAATTAATCCGGATTCTTGCCTGTCGCTCAGACGCCCGGTTCCTCGCGGTGGTAAGACCCGGTTCTATAGATGTTTATCCTGTAGGGCTCTTTGAGGGAGTACCGGATGCCATGTTGCCGAGTCCAAGTGACAGCAATAGCGCCGACTTGCGGGGTCTTCTTAGCGGCGCAATGTTTGGATCGCATACTGCGACATCCGGTAGTTCCAAATTTGCAAAGCAGTGGCTTGAAGCACTACTGTTCCGATTGTTGACTGACGCAGCGAAAGGCATCAGGCTTGCTGCCCCACAGTTGTCGGAACAGCAAGTGATCGCTTTGGTTGGGCGCGCTTTGTTTTTCCGCTTTCTTGCTGACCGTGGCATCGTAGTCAAGGCAGACGCCCCCACCATTGCGAATGGTGCCAATGGACTGGAGGAAATGTTCTCAACGCCGGCCCACCTCACACAGGTGTGCCGTTGGATGGACTGCACATTCAACGGCGACTTGCTATCTATTGGTGGCAAAGATTACGAAACGCTGTTGGTAGGCATCGGCGCTGGATTGCCCGAGGTATGTCGGCATTTGACCAATATCCAATATCGCGCCGTTGGTGGGCAGTTACCGCTGAATTGGGGCGGTATCGAGTTCCGCCATGTACCTGTCGACATGCTGAGCCAAGTCTACGAGGACTTCGCTCATGAATTCGTTCCCGAATTGGCACAGGCTACAAGCATCCATTTCACGCCGAGACGGCTGGCAGAAATAGTGCTTGACGGAGCATTTAGCGCAGTGCAGTCGGCACCACCGCATGCTGCAAAGGTTCTTGACCCAGCCGTTGGTGGTGGGGTATTTCTCGTACTCGCATTTCGTCGACTTGTTGCAGAACGTTGGCGAGAAGATGGAGTTCGGCCTACACGGACGGTGATTCGCAAAATACTCAAGAAGCAACTCACAGGCTTTGACATCAATCGGGATGCGCTGAACATCACTGCGCTCAGCTTGTATTTGGCGGCACTTGAACTGGACCCAACTCCGAGCCCTCTGACTGATCTGAAATTTGAAAAGCTGATCGGTACAGTGCTGCACGCGGTCGACCAGCAAGGGCTGGGTAGAAATGACGAAGATGCATTGCTCGGCAGTCTGTCTTCAACTGTGCTGAATGGCTACCGGAATCGATTTGACATTGTCATAGGGAATCCCCCCTGGACGGGCTTCAACGGCATGAGCAAAACAGCCCTGAACAAGACGCTCGGCAATTTAATGATGGCGACCAATATCGAGGGCGACCGAGACCATATAAACGTAACTGTGCGAGCACGTTATGGATCGCCAGACATTCCGTTCTTGCTTGCTGCTACTCGATGGGCCAAACCTAAAGGCGCACTCGGCTTCGCATTACATGCGCGCTTTATCTTCCAACCCGAGGCGTTTGAGTTGCGCAAACACGTTTTCAAGTCAATGCGCGTCACGGGGATCATGAACTTTTCGGCACTTCGCCAGGACCCGCAGTTGTGGCCAACCAATGACGCACCATTCGTACTGCTGGTTGCCCGCAATGCACCCGCGCAGCACGATGACAGTTTTTACTTCATCAGTCCCAAGTACGAATTTCAATTGTCAAAAGTAGGGCAGTACCGAATAGACCCAAATGCAGCAACTCCCATTTTGCAGACTGCAGTACAAGAAGAGGCATATGCACTCAGAGCCCTCTATAAGGGAGGAGCACTGGGCATGGAGTTGCTAAAGCGTATTCAAACCGGTCATGTAATTCCATTGGGCGAATATCTTTCGCAAGGTTACGGCATGAAGTTGTTCAATGGATACAAACTCGGAAAACCTGAGGAGCGTATCCACGAGGCAAGTCACTTGTTGGGTCTTCCAATTGTGACAACTGATATGTCACCTTTTGGAATATCTATAAGTAGTGCGAGCCCCTTTTTGCACTCAAAGGCTCAACGACCACGCAGTGCCCATATTTTCAAGGGTCCGCTACTACTTTTCCGTGCGTCGCCAAAGCAGGATAGACAACTGCGTGGCGCATTGTTCTTTGAAACTGATGTCGCGTATACCAATGTCTTTTCTAGTCTTCCAATTGCAGGGCATGAAGAGTTGCGGCCACTTGCCCATATGCTGCATGTACTGTCCTATAGTGATCTGCTGCTTTACTACCAACTGCTGACGAGTCCAAAATTTGGCGTAGAGAGGGATTCTGGTCTACAGGCTGATCTTGAGGGCTTCCCACTTGTAACACTAGATTCGCTTACCCCTGCGCAAAAAGCAGAGGTTCATGTAATTTCTGACCTCTTGCAAACAGGAGCACCTTGCTGGTCTCGGGTCGATAAACTCGTATCAGAACTCTACGGCCTTTCGTCATGGGACCGCCAATTAATTCAGGACACGTTGGAATTTGAGCTTCCATTCAGCGACAACATTCAACGATCAGGAATCCCAACGACACCTGAGGATCGTGCAGCGTTTGCGGATACGTTCAACAACCTTGTCGAACCATTCGCCGAGGATGATAAAAAGCCGACTCGCATCGTTAACGTGAATAACGCAGTGCTCGATGGATGGCGACACCTTCACATTGGACGAGTTGGAGAAACTGGCTCAGATGCTGCAAATATCCCCAGTACCGATTCGCACCAAATCGCCGCCCTGGCTGAAAGCTACTGGGCCTCGCGCCTCACTTTGCGGCTGCCTGATGGCAACGCGGTCGTCGGTTATCTCGATCAACGACGGTATTGGAGCAAGACTCAGGCACGCTTGTTAGCGCTGGAGTGGCTGCAGGGCGACAACTCGCTCAGTTAATTGATTTGATAAACGTGTCGTTCTCAAACATTGGCGTTCCGCCCTTATCACTGCCCACTTATCGTCCATGGGGAAAATCGCTAATTAAGGTAGTGGAGCAGGCTTTAACCGAGGCATGGCTGCACCTCATTCGCGATCATTCCACGCTGGTTTCTGGGGGCAATGAGGATGCCATCACTGATGAATTGATGAATGCACTCGTCGCCTTGCGAGGTAGCAAATATCCACCTGGATTTCACGCGGGGTTCTTCGGTATGCCCGTGCGCGACGGAAAATTGCCCAGTTGGGATGGTAAATCGATAGATCAGATGCCAGACATAACCATCTACCCTGCAATACCTCGTCAAAGTATCGCGAATCATCGACATGACGCATTGTTCTTTGAGTGCAAGGTTCTGGATAAAACTCGCGGCATGGATTTATACCGATCGCAAGGCATAGAACGTTTCACACAAGGACGATATGCTTGGTGCATGCCGCACGCTGGGATGGTGGCATATGTGCTCGAAAAGTCTGAGCGCTCGCCCACTACAGCCCTTACTGATTATTTTGCACGTGTCGACCAAGCGGGCAACACAATAGGCGGCCAACTTGGGGCATCAACCCCTCCAACCTTGGCAGCGAAAGCCAAAAACGCGTATGTGTCCGACATTGCGGAAAGTAAGCACCTTCGAAGCGCTCCCGTAGTGGATGGCAGGAAGAGCGTGATCACACTTAGGCACTTGTGGCTAACTTCCTCTCCCACCCTATAGCTTTGGCGTCCACACAACCGTACCAGCGCGCCGCCCAAAGCTAGCTTTTCTTTGCCTTAATCGTCCTCTACGCCTAACTCCTTCTCAACATTGCGCGACAAGGCAAACCCCATGACAAGCTACTGGCTCATGAAATCCGAGCCCGAGGAATGCTCGGTGGACGATGCGCTGGCTGCTCCCAATGCCACTGTGCCTTGGGTCGGTGTGCGCAACTACCAGGCGCGCAACTTCATGCACGATGCGATGCAATGCGTGAGGGATGGCCTACTGTTTTACCAATCCGGTTGTGTCAAGCAGGTGGCATCTACGCCACGCTATGAAGCATTTGCGATTTCGTCTTAAATTGAAATAATGATCCTATTATTGAATAATTCTTAATATTTGTTAAACTATGCGTTATGCCTCAAGTAGCCTCAGCCCTGGAAGCCTTGCCCCCCGCCGCCGTAGCCGCGCTGCGCAAGCTTGGCGCCGACTTGGTCACCGCTCGCAAGCGGCGCAAGCAGTCGTTGCGCGCATGGGCTGTGCGGCTGGATGTGTCGGTTCCCACCTTGATGAAGATGGAAAAGGGCGACGCTGCGGTTTCGATAGGCGTGTACGCCACCGCGCTTTGGATCATTGGCCGCCATGCAGCCCTGGGGGCTGTCGCTGAGCCGAAAGAGGATGTGGCTGCGCTCGAAAACGAGATCAGTGCAGCGGGGCAGCGGCAGCGCCGGGGTGGTGGAGCGCGCCATGGCTGACAAGATGACTGACAAATACGTTCCGCAAGATCGCCTGTTTCTCTGGTGGCTGGGAGACCCTGCCCAGCCTCGCCTGGTGGGTGAACTGGGCCAGGCCGCCGGGGGCCGGGCGGTGTCGTTGCGCTACGCGCCGGGCTGGCTGCAAGCGGGCTTCGCCCTGAGTGAAGACCTGCCGCTTGTTGACGAGCTGTTTGTGCCGCGTGAGAAAGATTGCGCAGTCGGCGCCGTTGACGATGCCCGTCCTGACCGCTGGGGCGAGCGGATCATCCGCAAGTTCGAGGCTTCGCCGCGGCTGTCGATTCTTGAGTTTCTGCTTTTTGCGGGCGACGACCGTTATGGCGCGCTGGGCGTCAGCCAGGGCGGCGATACCTACGCGCCGTGGCGCCGCGGCCCCATGCCCACGCTTGACAGTTTGCAGGAGATGGCTGCAGTCGTGCGCAAGGTTTTGGCCAACGAGGCGGTGCCCGAGCTGCAAAGGCGTCTGGTGCGGCCAGGCGCCTCACTGGGTGGCGCGCGCCCGAAGTCGCTGCTAGACATTGACGGCGAGCCCTGGCTGGTCAAGTTCTCCGAAGGCGAAGACATCGATACGCCGCTGATTGAGCACGCCACCATGACGCTGGCCCGGTCGTGCGGGGTGGAGGTGGCACAGACGCAGGCCTTGCCGGTTGGGGCTGGGCACGCCGTCGCGGTGCGCAGGTTTGACCGGGTCGGCCAGGCGCGGCTGCACGCCGTGTCGGCGCATGTCGCCTTGCGCGCCGCCGGGGAAGCGCTGGGTTACCCGCAACTGGCACAGTTACTGCGCCGGGTGGCACCTGCCGATGCGATCCGCAGCCAGCAGGAGCAACTGTTCAGGCGCATGGTCTTCAACATCCTCATGGACAACACAGACGATCATGAGAAGAACCATGCCCTGCTGCGGCAGGCCGACGGCCACTACCGGCTGTCGCCAGCGTTTGATGTGGTGCCCAGCGCCCAGGGCCTGGGCTACCAGGCGATAGGGGTGGGGAACGAGGGAACGGAGTCCACACTGGTCAACGCGCTGTCGCAGGCGCGCCAGTTCGGTCTGAAGACGGATGCGGCCCGCGCCATCATCCAGAAGATCGCCAGCCGCGTTAGCGGCTGGAAAAAGCACTTCAAGGCCAAGGGGGTCGCTGGACAAGACATAGCCCTGCTGGCGCAGTACATCGATGGTGACAAGCTGCGCCATCAGCGCGACGAGTTCGCAGCCCGCCATGCAGGCGGCGCTTAGGGCTTCCCCTCCATCAACTTCACCAACGCCCACAACACCCGATTGGCCGGCGTCGCAACGCCCAGCGCTTCGCCGCGCTGCACGATCAGGCCGTTGAGGTAGTCGATCTCGCTGCGCTTGCCACGCGCCAGGTCTTGCGCGGTCGATGAATACTGGCTGGGCATGGTCTCGGCGATCTTGCGGATGGCGGCATCCACGTCGCCCGTCACTTGCACGCCCTCGGCCTGGGCCACGGCCAGGCATTCGGCCACCACGTCGCGCATCACGTCCTTGATGCCCGCACCCGCCACCGTCTTGCCATAGGGCAACTGGGCGATGGCCGAGACGGCGTTGTAAGCGCAGTTGAGGATCAGCTTGGCCCACAGCGCACCGCGCACGTTGCTTGAGATTTCGGTGGGCACGCCAGCGGCGATCAGGGCTTGCGCCACCACTTCGCTGGCGCGGGAGGGCTCAATCACCAGCTCGCCGCGGCCGTGGTGCCTGACGTGGCCGGGGCCGCCCATTTCGGTGGCGACGTAAACCACGGCGGCGGCCACCGCAGTTCCGGTGAGCACGGTGCGCAGCCGGTCGGCGTTGTCCACGCCGTTTTGCAGGCACAGCACCAGCGCATCGGGCGCCAGGTGCGCTTGGATCTGGGCGCCGGCCGATTCGGTGTCGGTGGACTTGACGCAGAAGAGGACGAGGTTGGCGCCCTGTACCGCGCCAGGCTCGCTGCTGGCAGCCAGGCGCACGTGCTCGTCGAAGCTTGTGGTCTCCATGCGCAGGCCGTCTTTAGCTATGGCCTCCACATGCTGCGGCCGCGCGATCAGCACCACCTCATGCCCGGCGCGCGCCAGCATGCCGCCGTAGTAGCAGCCAACGGCACCCGCGCCCATCACGGCGACCTTGATGCCCTTTTTTGCTGCGTGTGGTTCGGTGAGCGGGACGTCGGCCATGGTGGAACTCTCATGTGTGGAACAGGTAACCGTATTCTAGGGATGGCCTCATTGCCGCGCCCAGCATCGCCGCTGCGTTGCGCAAGCCTGGCGCTGACTTGGCCACGGCTCGCAAGCACCATACCCTCCCTGTGGCAGGGCTACTTGGGCTGCCAGCGGGTTGAATTTTGTATCCGTATTACAGTTGGCCTTGACAACACCATCACGTCAAACGATAGTGCGGCTGGGGTGTGGATGAATAATTTCAAATTCAGAACGGAATGACCAATATGAATCTTCCAGAGCGCGACGGCGACGGTTATCTCACCGACATGAGTGTGTGGACCGAGGAGATTGGCTTGGCCATGGCGCAAGCCGACGACTATGCGCTTGATGATGCCAAATGGGCCCAAATCATGAAAGCCCGTGACTATTACGAAGAGTTCGGCAGCGTGCCCCCGATTCGCAAGTTCGCCAAATACCTGAACGAAGAACAAAACACCGTATTCAAGCTCTGGATGACCGGCCCGATGAAGCCGATCACCAAGTACGGCGGTATGCCCAAGCCGACCGGCTGCGTTTAATTCAATTTGGCCCGAATCCTGGCGAGCAGGTCCGCCACCGGGCGACTGGCGAGCACGGGCGCGCCAGCGTCCTGGGTCTGGGCGCGGATCAGTCGCTCCAGCGTCTCAAGCTGGGGCGTCACCGGGCCAAAAAAGCGGGGCGCGTCGCCCACGGCCAGCAGCAGGGTCGGAAAGTCCTCCACGTCCAGCGGGTGCAGCAGGTCGGCATCGTCTTCCACGTCAATCCAGAGAAATCGCGCCTGCGGAAAGTGGGACTGCACCTGTAAGAAGCGACTGCGGTAATCGCCACAGACACCACACCACTCGGCGCACAGGCAGACAACGAGAACAGCGCTTGGCAGTGTCGGGTTTTCAGGGTTCATGGGATGCTGATGGTAAAAATCGTTATTCACATTTTGCGATAAAAACCCGCTCGACGGCATATACCACGGCAACCGTCTGGTTCGTGTCGGGACTGCCACCGACATGCATGTTTGCATCACTTTGCAGGCGTCAAACGGATAAGCCACAGCCCCGCAAAATCAGCGCCACCACATGCTCGGTGGCACGGGCATGGTCTGGCGCGCTCAGCTCCTGGAGCCCCAGCACGGCACGCACTTGCACATCAAAGTCGGCATAGGTCTGGGTCGCAGCCCAGATGGTAAAGAACAGGTGCACCGGGTCCACCGGCGCCATACGCCCGGCGGCAATCCAGCCGTCGATCACAGCGGCCTTGGCTAGCACCATCTCGCGCAACTCGGTCGCCAGCAGGGCTTTGACAATCGGTGCGCCATGCAGGAGCTCGTTGGCGAATACCTTGGAGGCGTGCGGCCGCTGTTCTGAGAGGGCCATTTTGTCGCGGATATAACGTTCAATCGCCGCTCTCGGGTCGGCCTGGGGGGTGATGCCATGGGTCGGCAGCAGCCAGTCTTTCAGGGTGCGCGCCAGCACGGTGCGGTAGAGCTCCTGCTTGTTGCCGAAGTAGTAGTGCAGATTGGCCTTGGGCAGGCCCGCGGCTTCGGCGATCGCCGCCATGGTGGTGCCACCAAAGCCGGCACCGGCAAACACGCGCTCGGCGGCAGCCAGTATCAAGGCCTCGTTGGCCTGGCGAATGGCGCCTTTGGACGCTTCGTCGCTCGCGTCAGAAGGCGTGCTGCGGGAAAGTGGCGTCATCGTGTGCAGGAAAAAAGGGGCCGTACCCGTTCGGATAAGACCCCTGCTTGCAGAAAACAGCAATTTACTTGGTGGCAGCTTCCCACACCACATGCGAGTAAGCCGCTTTGCCCGGATCTTTCTTGATCACCGGTGAGCTGCCCGCGGCCAGCAGCACCTTGACGGTGCGCTCATAAGCGGTCGGCTCCAGGTAGCCCATTTTTTTGGTGCCTGCCGTGGTGATGAGTTTGGCCACATTGTCCATCTGGCGCTTTTGCACCTTCTCGGACGCGCTGCCGGAGGTGTCCGCCGCCACCACGATCTTGGCCGCTTCAGCCGGGTTCTTCACGGCGTCGTTCCAGCCCTTGAAGGTGGCTTTGAGGAACTTGCCCATGCGCGCCACAAAGGCCGGGTCTTTCAGCTTGGACTCCAGCACATAGAGGCCGTCTTCGAGCGAGGCAACGCCTTCTTTTTCATAGAAGAAAGTCACCAGGTCGCTCTCCTTGACGCCGGCGTCCACCACTTGCCAGTACTCGTTGTAAATCATGGTGGAAATGCACGCCGCCTGGTTCTGCAACAGCGGGTCAACGTTGAAGCCCTGCTTGAGAATCTTGATGTCGGAGTCCTTGTAGCCCAGCTTGGCCATCCAGTTCAGGAACGGGTACTCGTTGCCGCCGTACCAGACGCCCAGGGTTTTGCCCTTGAAATCTTTCGGGCTGGTCACACCACTGGATTTTTTGCAGGTCAGCATCAGGCCCGACTGGTTGAACACCTGGGCGATATTGACCAGCGGTACACCGGCTTCGCGCGCGGCGAGGGCGTCGGGCATCCAGTTCACCACCACGTCGGCGCCATTGCCGGCAATCACTTGCACCGGTGAAATGTCGGGGCCACCGGGTTTGATCGTCACGTCCAGACCTTCGGCCTTGTAATAGCCTTTGGCCTGGGCCACGTAGTAACCGGCGAACTGCGCTTGCGGCAGCCACTTGAGCTGGACGGTGACCTTGTCAGCCGCGCTGGCATTGACGCCGACGGTCGCACCGCAGACGGCCAGCACCGCCGCCAGCAGGCTGCTGGTGACTTTGGAAGAACGAATCATGGAAAGCTCCTTGGGTTGGGGGGAAAAATTAACCTTCACGCACCGACGGGTGCCAGAATGCGGCACGCCGTTCAAGTTGCACCAGCAAAGCATACGCTACTGAACCGGTCACAGCGGCCACCACAATGGCGCCCCAGACCAGCGGCATGTTCATGCGCGCGGCTTCGGTCGAAATACGAAAACCCAGCCCCGTCGTGGGCGAGCCAAAAAACTCGGCCACAATGCCACCGATCAGGGCCAGCGTGGCATTGACCTTGAGCGCGCCAAACATGAAGGGCAGCGCGGCCGGCAAGCGCAGGGCCAGCAGGGTGCGGCTGTAGCTGGCGGCGTAGCTGACCATCAGCTCACGCTCCAGTTTGCCGGCCGCCTTGAGCCCGGCCAGCGTGGATACCAGCATCGGGAAAAACGTCATCAGCACCACCACCGCCGCTTTGGACTGCCACTCAAAACCAAACCACATCACGGCAATCGGTGCCACCGCCACCAGCGGGATGGCGCTGGTCAAGGACGCAATGGGCAACAAGCCGCGCTGCAAAAAAGGCAGACGGTCAATCGCCACCGCCACGGCAAAACCCAGGCCCGAGCCCAGCGCCCAGCCAATCAGCACCGCCTTGAGCACGGTTTGCACAAAGTCGCCCCACAGGGTGGGCCCATGGCTGGCAATCGATTGCAGGATCAGACTCGGCGGCGGCAACAGGACTTTGGGCACCTCAAACGCCAGCACCAGCAGTTGCCAGAAATAGACCACCCACAAGCCAAACAGGGCCGCTGTCAGCATGCCGTAAATGCGGCCGCCGTCGAGTGCCGCCAGGCGCCGGATGGACTGCACGGCCAGCAGCGCCAGCATGATGGTGGCCAGCCAGAACAGCGGCGTCGGTGCCGCAGCACCGGTGGCAGCGGGCAACTGCAGCAGCAGCGCAGCGCCCGCCAGGCAGGCCAGCACAAACAGCGCGGTGAATCGGGTGGACTGCTTCATGGCTGATGCCGGTGCCGCAGCACCAGCCGTTCGACAAAGGCCACCACGCTAGTAAGCGCCAACCCCAACAGGGCCGACATGACCAGCGCCGACCAGATTTGCACCGTGTTGCCGTAATAAGAGCCGGTCAGCAGGCGCGCGCCCAGTCCGGCTTGTGCGCCGGTGGGCAGTTCGGCCACCATGGCGCCCACCAGGCCAGCCGCAATGCCGACCCGCAGGGCCGGAAACAAAAAGGGCAAGGCGGCAGGCAAGCGCAACAGCCACAGAGCCTGCCAGCGGCTGGCGGCATAGGTGTGCAACATCTCGGTCTCGATGCGCTGCGGTGAGCGCAAGCCCTGCACCATGGCGACCGTGACCGGGAAAAAGCACAGGTACATGGCGATCACCGCTTTGGGCGCGACCCCGGCAAACCCGAGACTGCCCAGAATTACCAGCACGATGGGCGCAATCGCCAGCACTGGCACCGTTTGCGAGGCCACGATCCAGGGCAGCAAGGCGCGGTCCAGCGTGCGCGAATGAACAATGCACACCGACAGGAACAAACCCAGCAGGGTGCCCATCACAAAACCCCAGAGCGTAGACTCGGCCGTGACGGCCACGTGGAACAACAGGTTGCGCGGCGAGTCCAGCGGCCAGTCCAGCAGGCTGGACCAGAGATCGAGCGCCACCTGATGCGGCGCCGGCAGCACCGGGCGCTGCATCGCCATGGTGGCGCTCAGCAGGTCTTGCCAGCCCCACGCCCCAGCCTCGGGCAGCACGCGCTCTATCGCGCCGGGCGCATTGAGCACCCAGGCGCCGCCGTACCAGGCCAGCAGCAGCGCCAGCAACAGCACCGTCACCGGCAACCCCTGTAGCCTGAAGCGCGCCATGACAGCTTTGAAAACGGGCTCAGTCATGGTGGCCCTCGGCCAGCGCCTCGCGCACCGCGTGCGCCACTTCAATAAAGGCCGTGCTGTCGCGCAAACCCAGGTGCCGCTCATCCGGCAGCGGTGAGTCGATCACCCGGACAATGCGCCCCGGACGCGGCGACATCACCACGATGCGGGTGGCCAGGTAGACCGCCTCGGCAATCGAGTGCGTGACAAACAGCACGGTGCGGCGTTCGCGCTGCCAAAGCTGCTGCAGTTGCTCGTTGAGCCGGTCACGCGTGATCTCATCGAGTGCACCAAAGGGTTCGTCCATCATCAAAATCTTCGGCTCGAACGACAAGGCGCGCGCAATCGACACCCGCTGCTGCATCCCGCCGGAAAGTTGCCAGGGGTACTTTTGCTCAAAGCCGGTCAGCCCGACACGGGCCAGTTGCTCCAGTGCGATGGCCTTGCTGTCGGCGCGGGAGCGGCCCTGAATTTGCAGCGGCAAGGTGACGTTGGCCAGCACCGTGCGCCACGGAAACAGCGCCGGTGACTGAAACACATAGCCGTAAGCGCGTGCCAGCCGCGCTTCGTGCGCAGTGACGCCATTGACCAGCACCTGCCCGGCGCTGATTTTTTCCAGATCGGCAATCACGCGCATCAAGGTGGTCTTGCCGCAACCCGAGGGGCCAATCAACGCGACGAACTCGCCTTCGCGGATGTCAAGGTCAATGTCCTCAAGCGCGTGCACCGGTGCATCGCTCGCCTGGTAGATGACGCTGGCGTTGCGGACTTCAACCGCCAGTCGCGTGCTGACCAAAGGGGCGGTAGCCGGCGACCTTGACGGCACTTCAGGATTGTTCATTGACACGCGAAAAAGTAGAGGGGACTGCACCACAAAAAAGAAACTAACCGATTGGTCAACTTATTCTAGCGATGCAAGCCAGTTTCGTGCCATAAATATCATCAGGGTTTGTACTGGCCCTCAAGCCTGCAACTGTCGCGCCCGCGCCAGCGCCAGCGCCACATACCAGTCCAGACAGCCCGGATTGGCCATCGCCTCGCGGTTGAGCACCTTGTCCAGCGGCTGGCCCAGCAGCAGCTTCTTGATCGGCAGCTCCTGCTTTTTGCCCGAGAGAGTGCGCGGAATCTCCGCCACCTGAAAGATCTCGTTGGGAACGAAGCGCGGCGATAGCGCGGTTTTGATGGCCTCCACTATTTTGGTGCGTACCGCGTCATCCAGCGTCACGCCCTCGCGCAGCACCACAAACAGCGGCATGTAGCTCTCGCGCCCCAGGTATTCGAGATCGACCACCATCGAGTCCAGCACTTCGGGCAAGGCTTCCACCGCGCTGTAGAGCTCACTGGTGCCCATGCGCAGGCCGTGGCGGTTGATGGTGGCGTCACTGCGGCCGTAGATGATGCAGCCGCCCGCGGGCGTGACCTTGAGCCAGTCGCCATGGCGCCAGACGCCGGGGTACATGTCGAAGTAGCTCGACAGGTAGCGTTGCTTGCCCGCATCGCCCCAGAAATACAAAGGCATGCTGGGGATCGGCTGGCGGCACACCAGCTCGCCCACTTCGTCAATCACCGGCTGGCCCTGCTCGTTCCAGGCCTCCACCGCACAGCCCAGCAGGCGGCACTGCATTTCGCCGGCGACCTGGGGCAGCTCCCGGTTGCCGCCGATAAAGGCGCCACAGAAGTCGGTGCCGCCCGAGATATTGCACCACCAGATGTCGCCCCCACGCTCGTCCACTGCGTGTGGCTCGCTGCCCCCCGAGGGGGCTAACTTCCCTTGGGGCGGCCCGGCGGTGACGATTGCCCCCACGCTTGTCGCTTCGCGTACTGCGCTGCCCCCCGCGGGGGCTAATTTTCCTTGGGGCGGCCCGGCGGAAAATTGGTCGACCCCATCGGTGCCCGCGACTTGCAGCTTGCGGAACTGCTCGGTCCCCCAGCGCTGCGATGCTTCGCTCAACGGTGAACCGGTCGTGCCGAGTGCCCTGATCTTTGTCAGATCACCGCAGCTCGAAAGATCGATGCCAGTCTTCATGCAGTTGGCAAAAAACGCTGCGCCGGCGCCAAAAAAGGTGACGCCCAGTTCGGCCGCAAAACGCCACAGCGTGGTCCAGTCGGGCGCCACTTTGTGGCCGGCCGCGTCCACCGTGGCACCCCCCGGATTGCCGTCAAAAATGCAGCAGGTGGTGCCGCTGAGCAGGCCGCCGAGCTGCGCATTCCACATCACCCAGCCGGTGGAGCTGTACCAGTGGTAGCGCTCGCCCAGCGAGTTGGGGGCATAGCTACAGCCGACATCGTTGTGCAGGCACTTGAGCGCCAGCGCCACCAGCACCGTGCCGCCGTGACCGTGCACGATCGGCTTGGGCAAGCCGGTGGTACCGCTGGAATAGACAATCCACAGCGGGTGGTCAAACGGCAACCAGAGCGGCTCAAACGCTGAAGTTTTAGCATTATCCTGGGCTGTAGCTGCCGTGAAATCTTCGCAGTTGGCTATGGTTTGAATGACATTGGTAGCCAGCCCCAGCGTGTGCTGCAGGATCACATGCCGCACCGATGGCAGTGCCGCACACAGCTCGGCCAGCACGCCGGTGCGGTCAATGTCGCGCCCGCCATAGCTCACCCCGTCGCAGGCGATCAGCACCTTGGGCTCGATTTGCTGGAAGCGGTCGAGCACCGCGTTGGTCCCCATGTCAGGGGCGCAAATGCTCCACACGCCGCCGATGCTCACCGTCGCCAGAAACGCCACCATCGCCTCAGGCGTGTTGGGCAGGTAGGCGGCCACCCGGTCGCCGGGCTGCACACCCTGGGCCTGCAGGTGCAAGGCCAACGAGGCCACCTGGCGGCGCAGCTCGGGCCAGCTTAAGTGCCGGGCGGGCGCCGCGCCCAGGCTTTTTTCGTTATGGCTGATGATCGCCGAGAGACCTGCGGCGTCGGCCGCCTCGACATGCCGGAACACCTGCTGCGCATAGTTGAGCTTTGCCCCGACAAACCAGCGGGTAGCTGGCATCGGCGCGCCGTCACACACCACGCTGTGGGGGGTGGGTGACTGCAAGTCGAAGTAGTCCCAGATGCTTTGCCAGTACGCGCCCGGATCGGAGGTGGACCAGCGCCACAGCGCGTCATACGAATCAAACGACAGCCCGCGTTGCGCCTGCAGCCAGTTTTGGTAGAGGCGAATCTGGGGAAGGTAGGGCGGCGTTATGGATTGAGTCATGGGCCAAGGGTCGCGTGTCTCGGCACTACCGTGCAAGCGCCTGCGCGGCAGTTGACAGCGCCAGCCGCTCGCTCTTCCAGTACACGTCATCACCCACCGTGCCATCGCTGCGGTAACGATTCAGCACACGGGCCAGCACAAACAGCAAATCACTCAGGCGATTCAGGTACTGGCGCGGCGTGTCTTTCAAAGTCTCCTGGCCTTCCAGCGCCACCACCGCGCGCTCGGCACGACGCGCCACGGTACGGCAGACGTGCGCCAGTGACGCGCCGCGGCTGCCGGCCGGCAGGATGAACTCCTGCAGGCGTGGCAGTGCCTCGTTGTGTTCGGCCAGTGCGGCGTCCAACGCCAGCACGGCCTCTGGCTTGAGCAACTCAAAGCCTGGGATCGACAGCTCGCCGCCCAAGTTGAAGAGCTGGTGCTGAATTTCCACCAAAAGTAAGCGCACGCTCTCCGGTATGTCTTCACACAGCAGCACACCGATGTGGGAATTGAGTTCATCGACGTCGCCCATGGCATGCACGCGCAGGCTGCTTTTGGAGACGCGGGTGTTGTCACCCAGCCCGGTGCTGCCGTTGTCCCCGGTGCGGGTGGCGATTTGTGTCAGTCGTTGTCCCATGAAAGATCTCCTTGATCCGTGCTATTGTTGCAGCAAAATATATTCTCATGAACGCACCCATCCCAACATCCCACCTGGTCCCTGACATCCACCCGCGCGAGGTGCCCGTGGCGCTGATGGAGGCGCTTAAAAAACGCTTCGCCGAGCGTTGCTCGACGGCCCTGGTGGTGCGCGAACAGCACGGGCGCGATGAGTCGTCTTTTGAAGCGCCGCCGCCGGCCGCCGTGGTGTTTGCCGAAAGCACGGCCGACGTGGCTGACGCCGTGAAACTGGCCGGTGATTACAGCGTGCCGGTGATTCCCTTTGGTGTTGGAACCTCGCTCGAAGGCCATCTGCTCGCCGTGCAGGGTGGCATCAGCATCGACGTCAGCCGCATGAACCAGGTGCTCTCCATCAATGCCGAAGACCTGACGGTGACGGTGCAGCCCGGTGTCACGCGCAAGCAACTCAACGAGGCGGTCAAGTCCACTGGCCTGTTCTTCCCGATCGACCCCGGCGCCGACGCCACCCTGGGCGGCATGAGTGCCACCCGCGCCAGCGGCACCAACGCCGTGCGCTACGGCACCATGCGCGAGAACGTGCTGGCGCTGCAAGTGGTAACGGCCAGCGGCGACATCATCCGCACCGGCACCCGCGCCAAAAAATCCGCTGCTGGCTACGACTTGACGCGCTTGATGGTGGGCTCTGAGGGCACGCTGGGCGTGATCACCGAAGTCACCGTCAGGCTTTACCCGCTGCCGGAGGCGATCTCAGCGGCGATCTGCTCATTCCCGAGCATCGAGGCGGCGGTACGCACCACCATCCAGATCATCCAGATGGGGATTCCGATTGCGCGCGTGGAACTGATTGACCGCAACACGGTGCGCATGGTCAACGCCTACGCCCACTTAAGCCTGCGGGAAGAGCCTTTGCTGCTGATGGAGTTTCACGGCTCGCCCGCCGGTGTCAAAGAGCAGGCCGAATTGGTGCAGGAGATTGCCAGCGAGTTTGGCGGCAATGCCTTTGAGTGGGCCACCACACCGGAAGAGCGCACCCGCTTGTGGACCGCCAGGCACAACGCCTACTTTGCAGCGATCCAGTCCAAGCCCGGTTGCCGTGCCATTTCAACCGACACCTGCGTGCCGATCTCACGTCTGGCCGACTGCCTGCTGGACTCGGTCGCCGAGGCCGATGCCAGCGGCATCCCCTACTTCCTGGTCGGCCACGTCGGTGACGGCAACTTTCACTTTGGTTATCTGATCGATCCCAGCAAACCCTCCGAGCGCGAGATTGCCGAACAGCTCAACCACGCTTTGGTGACGCGCGCCCTGCGCCTGGAAGGTACCTGCACCGGTGAGCATGGCGTGGGCCTGCACAAAATGGGTTTTCTGGTGACCGAGACCGGCGCCGGCGCAGTCGACATGATGCGCAGCATCAAGCGCGCGCTGGACCCGAAAAACATCATGAATCCGGGCAAGATTTTTTCGCTATAGCAGGGCCGTCGGGCGCGCATGCGCTTGCAGCCGCAGGTTCTTCAGCGTGTAGCGCCGCGCTGAAGCTTGTCGATCAAGCCATTGAGCTCATCGAGCGAGCCAAACTGGATACTGATCTCGCCCATTTCCTCCAGGCGACCAGCCCGCTTGACGCGCTTTTTCACGCGCACCTCAACCTCGGCGGCGAGCAGGTCTGACAGCTCTTCTTCAACCCGCTTCATATCACGCGACTTTTCTTTTTTGGGCTTGATCGAGGTCAACGTGAACTCGGCACTGAGCTTTTTCACCAGGCTCTCGGCCTCGCGCACCGACATTTTCCGCGCTGCAATCTGACTCGCCGCCGTGATCTGGGTCGCCCGGTCCAGCGCCAGCAGGGCCCGCGCATGGCCCATGTCGAGGTCGCCCGCCATCAGCATGGTTTGCACCGGCTCGGCCAGATTGAGCAGACGCAGCAGGTTGCTGGTGGCGCTGCGCGAACGCCCCACCGCCTGCGCCGCCTGTTCGTGAGTGAGCCCAAACTCCTTGATGAGGCGTTGCAGGCCTTGGGCTTCTTCCAACGGGTTGAGGTCTTCGCGCTGAATGTTCTCGATCAGCGACATGGCCGCAGCGGCCTCGTTGGGCACGTCGCGCACCAGCACTGGCACGCTGTCCAGCCCGGCCAGTTTGGCAGCCCGAAAGCGCCGCTCCCCGGCAATGATCTCGTACTGGCCCTGGTTCGCGCCGTCCTTGAGCTGTCGCACCAGAATCGGCTGCAAAATGCCCTGCGCCTTGATCGATTCAGCCAGCTCGTACAGCGCGCCCTCGTCCATGCGGGTGCGCGGTTGGTACTGGCCGGCGACCATGTCGGTCAGCCGCAACGAAGCCGGCCGGCCCGGGCTGGTGGCGCTGCTGTTGGACGCGTCAGACAATGCTGCGTCATTCACTCTGGGCCCGAGCAGGGCTTCGAGTCCACGGCCCAGGCCTTTTGGTTTTTTGGTAACCATTCAGTTATCCCTCAATAATTGCGTCAAAATTTGATGCCCTTGCGGCCAGTCACCCAGTCCCGTCTCGGCATTGATATGGCCCGCGTTGCCCTGGTCGATGAAGTCGGCCCCCCAGGCGTCGGCGAACTGCCGGGACCGCTCCAAACTGCAATACGGGTCGTTGCGGCTGCCCACCAGAATGCTTTTGAACGGCAGCTTCTTTAAGGGAATAGGCGACCAACTGGTGAGGGTCGGGCGCAATTCTTCGCGCTCGGCGTCACCCGGCGCCACCAGCAGCGCGGCGCCAACCAGATGGGTGTTGCGCGAGTGCGCGGCCCACGCCGCCACCAGCAGACAGCCCAGGCTGTGCGCCACCAGTACCGCCGGCTCATCGCGCTGCAACAACACGTCTTCCAGCCGGGCGATCCAGTCACCACGCAAGGGGCGCAGCCAGTCGTGCTGCTCTACACGCAAATAGCCGTGCGCGGCCTGCCACCGGCTTTGCCAGTGATCGGGGCCGGAATTTTGCCAGCCGGGCAGGATGAGGACGTGGGACGTGTTCATTTGCTTACATTTTTTCGATGCGCTCGACCATCTCCTGGGCAAAGGCCACATAAGCCTGCGCACCCTTGCTTGAGGGGTCAAACACCACCCCCGGAACACCGTAGCTAGGGGCTTCGGCCAGGCGCACATTGCGTGGAATCACGGTATTGAAAACCTTGCTGCCAAAATGCGCCTTGAGCTGCTCGCTGACCTGCTGCTGCAAGGTGATGCGCGGGTCAAACATGACACGCAGCAGGCCGATGACGAGCAGCTCCTTGTTCAGGTTGGCGTGCACCTGCTTGATGGTGTTAACCAGGTCGGTCAGGCCCTCTAACGCAAAATACTCACATTGCATCGGCACGATCACGCCATGCGCGCTGCACAGGCCATTGAGCGTCAACATCGACAAGCTGGGGGGGCAATCGATCAGGATGAAGTCGTAGTCCTGCGCCACCTCAGCCAGCGCCTGTTTCAGGCGTTTTTCACGGCGCTCAAGGTCCACCAGTTCGACCTCGGCACCGGACAGTTCACGGTTCGCACCCAGGATGTCGTAGCTACAGCCAGCTTCGATCAGCTTGTCGTTTTTTACCCGCGCTTCCGCCACCGAGGCCGATTCGAGCAGCACGTCATAAATCGTGAGTTCGAGCTTGCGCTTGTCCACGCCCGATCCCATGGTGGCATTGCCCTGAGGATCGAGGTCAACCATCAGTACGCGCTGCCCCACCTTGGCCAGACCGGCCGCCAGATTGACCGTGGTGGTGGTCTTGCCGACACCGCCCTTTTGGTTGGCGACACAGAAAATTTTGGCCATGGAATTGCTTACCTGAGGTGGGGATGAAACAGAATGAGTAATCAGTGTTTCACGTGAAACCGCCTGCCAGTGCCCGCTTAGCGCGACAGCGCCAGCTTGATGCCAAAGCCAATCAGGAACAGGCCCGCCAGCCTCTCCAGCGAGCGCGCAATGACCGGGTTGGCGCGCAGGCGCTCGGCCAGAAAATGGGTCAACAACACCACCGTCAAGCCATAGGCAAAGGTCAGCGCGGCAATGGTCAGCGCCATGAAGGCGAAGGTCGTCAGCCCCTGGTGACGGGCTGGATCGACAAACAAGGGGAAAAACGCCATGTAAAACACAATCGCCTTCGGATTGAGCAGCGTGATCATGAGCGCCTGGCGCAGGTAGTGATGCGGCTTGATGTGCAGGATGGGTGCAGCGCCCGGCTTGGCCAGCAGCATCTTGCCACCCAGCCAGGCCAGGTAGGCCGCGCCCAACCATTGCACTGCATAGAAAGCGCTGGGGTAGGCGCTCAGCAAAGCCGCCACTCCAGCCACCGCCAGCCACATCAAGACCTGGTCGCCCAGGATCACGCCCAGCGTGGCCGCCAGCCCGCCCTTGATGCTGCCCTTGCCGGTGGAGGTGATCAAGGCCAGGTTCCCCGGGCCGGGAATCAGCAGAAAAACGATGATTGCGACGACAAAGGCGCCGTAGTCGGCTATGCCAAACATGGGGGATTTTCTTTCTGGGAAAGGGCTTAGTTTACGTTACGTTTTTTGGGTTCTTTTTTTCTGTGGTTTGCCGGGTTTGTTTCCCCCACTCACTCCCCCCGCCCTCTCCCGCCCCGCCGGGCGGAAGAGGGAGCCTTGATTTTGCCGCTGGTCGCCGGCAACGGAAATACGGGGGACGGTTACGGCTGCTATTGGCTCGCCGAAGTGTCAGGGTGCGAGTTCCGAGCGCCGGAAGCGCCGTAGTTTTACTCATTTTGCAATGACAATAAACCTTGCATCAGTGGCATTCCATAATTGCCTGGCTGTTTGGTGTAACCCTGCCTTGGGCGTCGGTCCACTTGGCTACAGCCCCGGCATTCATCCCAAATAAGGCCGGGATGAGTGAATTTAGCGCCATCCTGTTGCAGACTGCTATTGCCACAAAACCTACATTCAGCCCTCACGCCTCCGGCGCTCGGAACTCGCACCCTGAATTCTTGCCGCACAAGCCACAATCGCAACCGCCCCCCGTATTTCCATTGCCGGCGCGGGTGGTCAAATGAGGCTCCCCCTTTCCGCCCCGGCGGGGGTGGAAAGGGGGCTGGGGGGATAGGGGGGGAGAAACGCCAGCGCGAGCAAACGAAAAAAGCAATCCCTGCCGGAGGCTACAAGCTCAAGCACCCACCTTGCGCATCCACACAATACACCGCTCCGCATCCAGCCCTGGCACAGTCAGTTGTTCCACGTGAAACACTTCAACTCCCGCAGGCAAAGCCGCAATCTCACCGGCAGGATGCTTCCCCTTCATGGCCAGCCAGACGCCCTGCCCCGCCAAAGCCGCACCCGACCCAGTGACGAAGTCTGGCAGCGACGCGAAAGCACGAGAACTGATCACCTCATAGGTGTCTGTCAAACTCTCCACCCGCGCATGCAAACCGCGCAGCTTGGGCAGCTTCAGGGCGGCCGCCACCTGCTGGATGAATGCTGCTTTTTTAGCCACGGTGTCCACACAATGCACGGTGATCTCGGGACAGCAAATGGCAATGACGACGCCGGGCAGGCCTGCGCCCGATCCCACGTCCAGCAAACGCATGGCCGATGGCGAGACTGCGTCTGTGACAGGCCGGGCCTGACTGGCCAACTGCGTGCGCAGTGGCGCGATCACCGCCAGACTGTCCAGCAGATGGTGCGTCAGCATTTCTTCAGGATCGCGGACCGCCGTCAGGTTATAGACCCGCGTCCATTTCTGGATCAGGCCCAGGTAGTCCAGCAACTGGGGAATTTGCGCATCGTCCAGCACCAGTGCCAGATCAACCAAGCCCTGGCGCAAGGCCTGCTCCAAGCCGCGCATCAGAACGTTACCTTGCCCGCGCCCACCTCAGGAGCCGCTTTGCGCGCCGCTGCAAACCCTTTGAAGTTGCTTTTTTTCAGATGGATCAGTAACAGAGATATGGCGGCGGGGGTGATGCCCGAAATTCGGGAAGCCTGGCCCAGGGTTTCCGGCTTGTGCTTGTTCAGCGTCTGCCTGGCCTCGATGCTCAGAGCTGGCACCTGCCCGTAGTCCAATTCTGTTGGTAGCTTGAGATTTTCATAGTGCGCAGCGCGACCCACCTCCTCTTTTTGCCGATCAATGTAGCCGGCGTACTTGGCTGCAATCTCCACCTGCTCAATGACCACCGCCGCAAACGCAGCTTCTGGCGCCAGTGCAATACCTGTTTCACGTGAAACAGGGGCAGCCAGTTCAGGGCTGGTGTATTTGTCACCGTCTAATGACATCAGGCCGGCGTAGCTCACATCCGGACGGCGCAATAAATCTGCCAGGCTGTATTCGTGCTCAATCGCCTTGCCCAGCACCCGCTCCGCTTCTGTCGCCGCCAGATTCTTGGGGCTGACCCAGATCGAGCGCAGGCGTTCTGTTTCACGTGAAACAGCATCGCGCTTGCGACTGAAGGCGTCCCAACGCGCATCATCCACCAGCCCCAATTTGCGTCCGGCTTCGGTCAGGCGCAGGTCGGCATTGTCTTCTCGCAACTGCAGCCGGTACTCGGCCCGGCTGGTGAACATGCGGTAGGGTTCGGTCACACCCTTGGTAATCAAATCGTCCACCAGCACGCCCAGATAAGCCTCATCCCGGCCCGGAACCCAAACATCTTGCTGCCACGCAGTTTTGGCACCCGCCTGTAACGCGGCATTGGTGCCGGCAAACAGGCCTTGGGCGGCGGCCTCTTCATAGCCGGTGGTGCCATTGATCTGCCCGGCAAAAAACAGACCGCCGATGGCCTTGGTCTCAAAGCTGCTTTTGAGCTGCTGCGGGTCAAAGTAGTCATACTCGATGGCGTAGCCGGGACGCAGGATATGGGCATTCTCCAACCCGGCCATGCTGCGCACCAGCTCGTACTGAATGTCAAACGGCAGGCTGGTACTGATGCCGTTGGGGTAGTACTCGTTCGTCGTCAACCCTTCGGGCTCCAGAAAAATCTGATGACTGTCCTTGTCGGCAAAACGGTTGATTTTGTCCTCCACGCTCGGGCAATAACGCGGGCCCACGCCCTCGATCTTGCCGGTGAACATGGGGCTGCGCTCGAAGCCGCTGCGAATGATGTCGTGCGTGCGCTCATTGGTGTGGGTGGTCCAGCACGACATTTGCTGCGGATGCTGCTCGGCCCGCCCCATGAAGCTGAACACCGGCATGGCCGGGCTCATGCCGCCGGGCATACCATCGCCGGGTTGCTCCGTGCATTTGCTGAAGTCAATCGAGCGTCCGTCAAGTCGTGGCGGTGTGCCCGTCTTCAATCGCCCTTGGGGCAATTTCAACTCTTTCAGGCGGGCACTCAGGGATACCGCCGGCGGGTCGCCGGCCCGGCCTGCCGCGTAGTTGTTCAAGCCGACATGGATCTTGCCGTCCAGAAAAGTGCCGGCCGTCAGCACCACCGTGCGCGACCGAAATTTGATGCCGACCTGCGTCACCGCGCCCACCACGCGATCGCCCTCCACCATCAGGTCGTCCACCGCCTGCTGGAACAGCCACAAATTGGGCTGGTTTTCCAAACGGCGGCGAATCGCTGCTTTGTACAAGACCCGATCCGCCTGGGCGCGGGTGGCGCGCACGGCTGGCCCCTTTGAAGAATTGAGGATGCGAAACTGGATCCCGCCTTCGTCAGTGGCCGCCGCCATGGCACCGCCCATGGCGTCCACCTCCTTGACCAGATGCCCCTTGCCGATGCCGCCGATGGACGGATTGCAGCTCATCTGCCCCAGGGTTTCAATGTTGTGGCTGAGCAGCAGGGTCTTGCAGCCCATGCGGGCGGCCGCCAACGCGGCCTCGGTTCCGGCATGGCCGCCGCCAACGACAATGACGTCGAAATTCTGTGGGTAAAGCATGGTTGTGGGTCTGGGTACCTGTGGCTAAAAGCTGGAGGTTTGCGGTGCGTGCCCTGTGCAGCGTGCGCTCAAGGCCGTGATTTTACCGGCGGTCCACAATATTGCGACAATCAGGGGTATGAAGCTTCTGATCTTTGCAGGCAGCACCCGCCGCCATTCATTCAACCGGCAACTGGCCGCCACCGCTGCAACCATGGCGCGGGCGGCCGGCGCCGAGCTTACCCACCTCGAACTTGCAGACTTTGACATCCCCCTGTACAACGCCGATCTCGAAGCCCGAGGCACGCCCCCGGATGTGATCCGGCTCAAAAAACTGCTGTTCGAACACCCGGCCTGGATCATCTGCTCGCCTGAATACAACGGCAGTTACACCGCCCTGCTGAAAAACACCATCGACTGGGCCTCCAGTCCGGTCAAGGGCGACCCCGAATGGAGCCACGGCACCGAGCCATTCGAAGGCAAGGTGGTCGGCCTGCTCAGTGCCTCCCCCGGTGCCTTGGGGGGTTTACGGTCTCTGAGCCATTTGAACCCCCTGCTGCTCAATCTGCAGTGCTGGGTTGCGCCGCAACAGTTTGCGCTCGGCAACGCCGGGCAGGCCTTTGATACACACGGCGTGTTGCAGGGCGAAGCGCAGCGCAAAGGCGTGCAAGCTGTAGTCGATCAGGTGCTCTGGGCGGCGGCCCGTTTGCATGGAACTATTGCCCCCCAGATTCTGTAGAACATGCCACGGTTCACCATTCAAACGCGAAAATGGCTCGGCACCTGGCTGGTGGCTCTGCAGTTCGGTCTTTTGATGTTGCAGACAGCGTTCGCGGCACCGAAGGTTTTGCAGGGCATCATTCCGGTGGCGGCTTGGCTGATGGCGGGGACATCGATCGCGCTCGCCACGTGGACGCTCAGGCACAACAAGCCGGGCAACTTCAATATCCGACCGACGCCCAAAGTCAGCGGCGTCCTGGTAACCAGCGGACCCTACCGGTGGATTCGTCATCCGATGTACACGTCATTGCTACTGGGTAGTGGCGCCTTGGCGTGGACGTCCGACCCGGTCATGGGATGGCTTACCTGGTTCGCTCTGGCCATTGTCCTGCTCCTGAAATCAACTCTCGAAGAGCACTGGCTGTGCGAGCAGTATCCGGGCTATGCCGCCTACCGCCGCATGAGCAAACGCTGGGTGCCTTGGCTGTTCTGAGTTCCGGGCAGCAGGATGCGTCAACCGGCGAAGGTCCAACCGGTGGGCACCAACATGGGGGTATCAAACGAACAGCCTTGGCGTGCTGACCCCATTACGTGGGCGGCGTGTTGGAAAAAGTCAAATCAACAGCCTCATGCCAGCCGATCGCACGGCGTCCTTGTCAAAGCTCACCGTATGGGAGCAACCTTGCGCTTTTGCAATCTCAGTGATCAGCATATCGGCCAATCCAACCCTGCCGCTCTTGAGGCCAATCAGTCGCTGCGTCGCGGCTTGCACCACTTCGCGACTCTCCACGAGAAACTGCGCCGCGCCCAGCAAGTCCTGTACGGTGCCAACCAGCTCGCCCTCGGTCGCGGCGTACAGACGCTTGAGCACCCAGCATAGTTCTACCAAAACAACCAAGCTGATGAAGCCCGGCTGCGTGGTGCCGAGGTCGCGCTCGATCAAGCGGGTCGCAATCGCAGCCTGTTTGGCGTCGTCTTGCGCCAAATAGTGCACCAACACATTGGCATCGAGCCCAATCATGGGCGCGCTTTTGTGCGAGCGCTGCGGCGCGCTGCCGCCTCCGAGGCGATGGCCTCGTCCATGGCGGCAATGCTGACAGGCCAGGCCACGCGACCGGCAAACCGACCCGCCAGCACAGGCAACACCGCCCGGCGTGGTCTTTCATGCGGCCAGCGGGCTTGACGCCGCCGCTGTGGGACGACTGTGATGCGCCGATGGGTGAGGGTGTAGAGGCACTGCCAACCTGCCGATACGGAGGTTCACAGCCCGGGTGCTGACGATGTTCTGGCATGCGCAAGGCGTGCCATACTCGGGCTCATGCGGTTGAATTTCCTGTCCGCCACTGATCGTTCTCCTGAGACTCGTGCGCGGCCAGGCGCCGGTTTACTGCGTGGGGATTTTGGCGCGGGTGATCACCTCGCCCCAGCGCCTGATTTCGCTGGCCAACAATTCGGCAGCCTGCTCGGGCGAGCTGGAACGTGCTTCCACGTTCAGGTCGTGCAGTTTCTTCTTGACGTCCGGGGCGTTGAGCGCGGCCGCCACGTCCCTGTTCAGTCGGGCGATCACGTCCTTGGGGGTTTTGGCCGGGGCGGCCAGCGCGTTCCAGCTCGATGCCACATAGGTCGGCAGGCCGCTCTCTTTCGCGGTAGGCACATCGGGCAGCACGGCCGCACGTTTGTCCCCCGTGACGGCGAGCGCGCGCAAGGCGTTGGCCTTGATCTGCGGCAGGACCGGACCCAGGATTTCAACGGCCGCGTCAATCTGGCCGCCGCGCAGCGCAGTGATCACGGCAGGCGTGCCGTTGAACGGCACGATCTGCAGGTCTGCGCCCGAGGCGGTTTTGAACAGCTCGGCCGCCAGGTTTTGCGTGCTGCCGATGTTGATGCTGCCCAGGTTGAGCTTGCCGGGGTTGGCCTTGGCGAAAGCCAGTAACTCGCCCAGCGTTTTGAATTTCGAATCCGCCGGTGTGACGATGGCGATGTCAAAGAAACCCAGGGTGGAGATCGGCGCAAAATCGCGTAACGTGTCAAACGGCAGCGACTTGAACAGACTGCTACTGACCGCCGTGCCGTTGGACATCAGCAGCAGGGTGTGGCCATCGGGCTCTGCCTTGGCCACCGCATCACCCGCCACCACGCCGCCTGCGCCCGGCTTGTTCTCGACCACCACGGGCTGCCCGAGCGACTCGCTGAGCTTCTGCGCAACGGTGCGCGCGGTCATGTCGGCCACGCCACCGGCACCAAAAGGCACCACGATGCGGACCGGCTTGCTCGGAAAGGTCTGGGCCGTGGCCAAGTGGGCCGCCATCATGGCGGGGAGCAGGCAGAAGATAAAGCGCTTGAGGGTCATGGTGTCGTCCTTGTACGCAAGATGTAAAGTTCATGCAATGTACTCAATTAGTGTTTCATGCACGATGACGAGTTTGTGCGTGGCACTGAGTTCGGAGAGTTGTGGCCAAACGCGCTGCAAGAATACGAACAAATCGCGCAGGCGCATGTTGCCAGTGCGCAGATGAATCACTTTGGGTGGCGGCTCGGACAGCATGACCCAATCAGAGAAGTCCGCGTCTTTGCTGACGATGATCAGATCGTGCTCTTTTGCATACTGCCAAATTGCGGCATCGGGCATGTCGTCGCCCAGATCGTAAACGTGGAGGTAGTCTTCACCATGCCACAGTGCGAAGCGGTAGGGCAGATTGGCATCAATCAGAAATCGGGCCATTAGGCTACTTTGGCAAGGTCGTAACGTTGGCTCATCACTTCGGTGGCAAAGCGCAGACAAGCACGAATGTCTTCTGCTTCAAGACTCGGGTACTGCTCCAATATCTCGCCTGCGCTGTCGCCCTCGCTCAAATAACCTAGTACGGTTTGCACGGCAATGCGTTTACCACGAAGCGTGGGCTTGCCATTGCAGATGGCTGGGTCGATGGTGATACGTCCATCGGAATAGTTTGGGTGGGACATGATGAATTCCTTTCTGTGGCCGCAACCGAATTTTTTGGGTGATTTAACCCGCACGTTTTATCGCCAGTATTCCCGAAGGTCATCACCAGTGTAGGCGAATTGGGGTCAGATTCCAATTAACGTCGCGATGACGAGTTGAGGGTACTTTTGCAATTTTCACATCTGCCCCGGCTTCCAGCGCTTGAGCAGCAGCGCGTTGCTCATCACGCTGACCGAGCTCAGCGCCATCGCCGCCCCGGCCAGCACCGGGTTCAAAAAACCCAGTGCCGCCAGCGGAATACCGGCCACGTTGTAGGCAAAGGCCCAGAACAGGTTTTGCCGGATTTTGGCCACCGTGCGGTCCGAGATTTCCAGCGCCGCCGCCACCAGTGCCGGGTCGCCGCGCATCAAGGTGATGCCGGCGGCGTGCATGGCGACATCGGTGCCGTTGCCCATCGCCATACCGACATCGGCGGCCGCCAGCGCCGGGGCGTCGTTGACACCGTCACCGACCATGGCCACCACGTGGCCGCCGGTTTTCAGCGCCGACACTTGCGCCGCCTTGTCGCCGGGCAGCACCCCGGCCATGACTTCGCCCTCTTCCGGGCGCAGGCCCAGGCGGCGTGCCATGGCTTCGGCAGCGCCCCGGTTGTCACCGGAGATCATGATGGTCTTGATGCCGCGCGCGCGAAGTAGCGCCAGCGCTTCTTTGGCACCGGGCTTGGGCTCGTCGCCGAAGGCCATCAGGGCGCGCAGGGTCAGACCGTCGGCGCTGCGCTCGGCCATGGCCGACACGGTGGCGCCCTGCGCTTGCAGTGCAGCGGCGTCAGCCGCCAGGGCGCTGATGTCGATCTTGAGTTCATCCATCCAGCGCAGGCTGCCGATCAGAAAACTGCGCACGCCCACCGCCCCCTCAAGCCCGCAGCCGGGCACGGCACGCACCTTGTCAGGCACGTCGAAACTCAAACCCTGCTCTTGCGCACGGCTGACGACGGCGCGTGCCAGCAGGTGTTCGCTGCCGCTTTGCAGGCTGGCCGCCACCCGCAAAACCTGGTCTTGCGCCATGCCGGGCAGCACCTGCAAGGCGGTCAACTTGGGGCGACCCTGGGTGAGGGTGCCGGTCTTGTCAAAGGCCACGATGTCGACCTTGTGCGCCAGCTCCAGCGCCTGCGCGTCCTTGATCAAAATGCCATATTGCGCCGCGACACCGGTGCCGGTCATGATGGCCGCAGGCGTGGCCAGCCCGAGGGCGCAGGGGCAAGCAATCACCAGCACCGCTACCGCGTTAATCACGGCGACTTCAAACGGGTGGCCGCTCAGCCACCACGCCAGCAGGGTGACCAGCGCGATCAGCAGCACCACCGGCACAAACACCGCACTCACCTGGTCCACCAGGCGCTGAATCGGTGCCTTGGCGGCCTGCGCGTCTTCCACCAGCCGGATGATGTTGGAGAGCACGGTATCAACGCCCACTGCGCGCACCTGCATCACGACCCGGCCCTCGCCGTTGATGGAGCCGCCGGTGAGGCTGGCCACCCGGTCCGCCGCCGCGCCCGGCGCCGTGCTTTGGGCCGCGTGTTTTTCCACCGGCAGCGGCTCGCCGGTCAGCATCGATTCGTCCACGTGAGTGTGGCCCTCCAGCAGCACGCCGTCCACCGGAAAGCGCTCGCCCGGTTTGACCGCCAGCCGGTCGCCCACCAGCACCTCGGCCACCGGCACATCGACTTCGCCGTCGAGACCGATCAGATGCGCCACATCCGGGCGCAAGGCGTGCAGGGCGCGGATGGCGGAGGTGGTTTGCCGTTTGGCGCGCGCCTCCAGCCATTTGCCCAGCAACACCAGGGTGATCACGACCGCCGAGGCCTCGAAATACAGATGCACCATGGCGCCCGGTCCAGCGCTCAGCCACAGCCACATCGACAAGGCCCAGCCCGCTGTGGTGCCAATGGCCACCAGCAAATCCATGTTGCCGGTGAGGGCCTTGAGAGAATGCCAGCCGGCCTTGTAAAAACGCGCCCCCAGAATGAACTGCACGGGCGTGGCCAGCACAAACTGCCACAGCGCGGGCAGCATCCAGTGCCGGCCAAACAGCTCGGCGATCATCGGCAACACCAGCGGCACCGATAGCACCACGCCGACAGCCACCGGCATGAAGCCGGTCCAGGGTAACGCATCTTGTGCGTCGATCGCGGCGCTCGCCGCCACCGGTTCGTAGCCCGCATCACGCACGGCCCGGCGCAGCCGGGCCTCCATCTGCCCGGATGGCTGGTAAATAATGCGGGCCGATTCAGTCGCCAGGTTGACTGCGGCATCCTGCACGCCAGGCACTTTTTTCAGGGCTTTTTCGACCCGCGCCACGCAGGAGGCGCAGGTCATGCCGCCAATGCCAATGTCCAGGGAGGGGTTTGTTGTTGTATTCATAGCCAGCGTCTGATCCCTGCCTTGCGCGCAGGGTTCACAATATGCTTTTACTGATTTTCGTTAATTTTCAAAGGACATCCAATGAACCAGACCTTCAATGTACAGGGAATGACCTGCGGCCATTGCGAAAAGGCGGTGACCCGCGCCATCAAGCAGCTTGACCCGCAGGCCGAAGTCAAAATCGACCGCAGCAGCGACAAGGTCGAGGTGCAGTCCCAGCAGCCGCGCGAGGCGCTGGCCAGGGCGATTGCCGAAGAAGGCTACGCCGTCGCCGCCTGACGGCGAGTGGCACGCCATCCCGCCCTGGGTGCTGCCGCCGCGCCTGCACTCAGCCCAAATTACAGATTGGGTGCCAACAGTCGCTGCAGCGTTTGCTCATCCATGTGTCGCCGTGCGGCCAGGTCCTTGAGCTGGTCCTCGCCAACCTTGCCGACACTGAAGTAGCTGCTGTCAGGATGCCCCAGATAGAAACCGCTGACACTCGCTGCCGGGGTCATGGCCAGACTCTCGGTGACGCCCATGCCAATGTCCTCGCAATGCAGCAAATCGAACATGTCTTTCTTGACGCTGTGGTCAGGGCAGGCCGGGTAACCCGGTGCCGGGCGGATGCCCTTGTATTTTTCCGCAATCAGATCCTCCGCCGTCAAAGCCTCGCTCGGCGCATAGCCCCACAGGTCGGTGCGCACGCGGTGGTGCAGGCACTCGGCAAAGGCTTCTGCCAGCCGGTCGGCCAGTGATTTGAGCAGGATGGCCGAGTAGTCATCGTGCGCGTCTTCAAACAGCTTTTCGCGCTTGTCCACGCCAATGCCGGCCGTCACCGCGAACACGCCGGCGTAGTCTTTGAAGCCAGTCGGCTGGCCGACGGCATCGAATTTGGGCGCGACAAAATCGGCCAGACAGCGGCTCGGGCGCATTACGCCATCAATCACCTGTTTTTCGGTTTGCTGGCGCAGGCCATACCAGGTCAGCGCCACCTGAGAGCGGGTCTCGTCGGTGTAGAACTCGATGTCGTCGTCATTCACCGCGTTGGCCGGGTACAGGCCGATCACGCCATTGGCGGTGAGCCAGCGGCCCTCGGTCAGTTTCTTCAGCATGGCCTGGCCGTCGGCATACACCTTGCTCGCCTCAACACCGACGATTTCATCTTTAAGAATAGCGGGAAAAGGCCCGGCCAGATCCCAGGTCTGGAAGAACGGACCCCAATCGATGAAGCGCGCCAGTTCGGTCAAATTGAAATTCCTGAACACACGACGGCCGATGAACTTCGGTTTGGTCGGTGTGTAGTAGGTCCAGTCCATCGGCGTCTTATTGGCGCGTGCCCGGGCCAGACGCCACATGGGCGTTTGCTTTTTGTTGGCGTGCTGATGCCGTACCCGTTCGTAGTCGGTATTGAGTTCGGCAAGGTAAGTGGCCGCCTGATCGCCCAACAAGCTTTGCGCCACACCCACGCTGCGCGAGGCATCGGGCACATACACCACCGGGCCGTCGTAATGCGGCGCAATCTTGACGGCAGTGTGCACGCGCGAGGTGGTGGCGCCGCCGATCAGCAGCGGTATCTTGCGGATGCGAAAGTGCTCGTCCTTCTGCATCTCGCCCGCCACGTACTGCATCTCTTCCAGGCTGGGCGTGATCAGGCCGGAGAGGCCCACAATATCGGCGCCTTCCACTTTGGCGCGCGCCAGAATCTCGTGGCAGGGCACCATCACGCCCATGTTGATGACGTCAAAGTTGTTGCACTGGAGCACCACGGTGACAATGTTTTTGCCGATGTCGTGCACATCGCCCTTGACCGTGGCAATGATGATTTTGCCCTTGGTGCGCACGTCGCGGCCGGCCGCCTCGTCCAGCCGTTTTTCTTCCTCAATATAAGGAATCAGGTGCGCCACCGCCTGCTTCATGACCCGTGCGCTCTTGACCACCTGCGGCAGGAACATCTTGCCCTGGCCAAACAAATCGCCCACGATGTTCATGCCGGCCATCAGCGGGCCTTCGATCACGTGCAGCGGGCGCCCGCCCTTGGCCAGCACGTTTTGGTAAGCCTCTTCGGTATCGACCACGATGAAATCGGTCACGCCGTGCACCATGGCGTGGCTCAGGCGCTGCTCCACCGTGGCCGGCTTGTCTTCTGTGCCGCGCCATGTCAATCTTGTGCTCTCGTCCCTGGCGGCGCCCTTGGCGTTTTCGGCGATTTCGACCAGGCGTTCGCCTGCATCAGGCCGCCGATTGAGCACCACGTCTTCCACCCGTTCGCGCAACTCGGGCTCCAGGTCGTCATAGACCCCAACCATGCCGGCGTTGACAATGCCCATGTCCATGCCGGCAGCAATAGCGTGGTACAAAAACACGGTGTGAATCGCTTCGCGTACCGGGTCGTTGCCGCGAAAGCTGAAGCTCACGTTGGAGACGCCGCCCGACACTTTGGCGCCCGGCAGGTTTTGCTTGATCCAGCGCGTGGCGTTGATGAAATCGACCGCGTAGTTGTTGTGCTCTTCAATGCCGGTGGCAATGGCAAAGATGTTGGGGTCGAAGATGATGTCCTCGGGCGGGAAGCCGACCTCGTCCACCAGGATGCAGTAGGCGCGCTGGCAAATCTCGGTTTTGCGCTGGTAGGTATCGGCCTGGCCTTGCTCGTCAAAGGCCATCACCACCACCGCCGCGCCATAGCGCCGCAGCAGCTTGGCCTGGTGCTTGAAGGCGTCCACACCCTCCTTCATGCTGATGGAGTTGACGATGCCCTTGCCCTGCACGCAGCGCAGCCCGGCCTCGATCACGCTCCACTTGCTCGAATCAATCATGATCGGCACGCGACAAATATCGGGTTCGCTGGCAATCAGGTTCAAAAACCGCACCATGGCGGCCTGGCTGTCGAGCATCGCCTCGTCCATGTTGATGTCGATGATCTGTGCGCCGTTTTCCACCTGCTGGCGCGCCACCGCCAGCGCGGCTTCGAAGTCGCCATTGAGAACCATGCGCGCGAAGGCCTTGGAGCCGGTCACGTTGGTGCGCTCGCCTATGTTGACAAACGTGGCGCTGGGGGACAACCCCTCCACGCTGTCCCCAACTGGATAGGCAGCGCCAATCGTGACTGGCTCCAGGCCGGACAGCTTCATGGAGGGAACAACTATTTCAGACATGCAACTCACCTGTGGGCAACAAAAAGCAGGTGAGCGTCGTTGGGACTGTCCAAGCCTGACGGACCTTCTGACCCGCTGCAACGCTCCTTGGATGGCAGAGATTTTAAGGGCTTTGCGCCAATGCTGTCTGGATAAGACCGTTTACCCTGAGCTTATCGAGGGCTGCAAGGCTTCGGCCGGCTCAGTCCGAACGGAAAGTGAACCGCCTTGCGCCTGCCGAATCAGGCCGCCTCTTTGTAGAAAAAAGACTTTTGCAGTTTGCGACCGGGCAGCGGCGCCACTGCCTCGCGGATGGCGCTGATGTGCTCGGGTGTGGTGCCGCAGCAGCCGCCCACGATGTTGACCAGGCCCTCGGCGGCAAATTCGTGCAGCAGGCGGCTGGTGTCGGCCGGCGTCTCGTCAAAGCCGGTGTCGCTCATGGGGTTGGGCAGGCCGGCGTTGGGGTAACAACTGATAAAGGTATCGGGCGCCGCGCGCGCCAGTTCCTGGATGTAGGGCCGCATCAGCGCCGCGCCCAGCGCGCAGTTCAGGCCGACGGCGAGCGGGCGGGCATGGCGCACGCTGTACCAGAACGCCGTCACGGTCTGGCCCGAGAGGATGCGCCCCGACGCGTCGGTCACGGTGCCGCTGATGATCAGCGGCAGGCGCTGGCCCGAAGCTTCAAAGTATTCGTCAATCGCGAACAGGGCCGCCTTGGCGTTGAGCGTATCGAAGATGGTTTCCACCAGAAGCACATCGGCGCCGCCTTCCACCAGCGCCTGGACCTGCTCGTAGTAGGCGGCGCGCAGTTGCTCAAAGCTCACGTTGCGCGCGCCGGGGTCGTTCACGTCCGGGCTGATGCTGGCGGTTTTGGGCGTCGGGCCCAAGGCACCCAGACAGAAGCGGGGTTTGTCAGGCGTGCTGAACTTGTCGCAGGCGGCGCGGGCTAACTTTGCCGAGGCGAGGTTCATCTCGCGCGCCAGACCGGCCATGTCGTAGTCGGCCTGGGCCACGCTGGTGGCGCCGAAAGTGTTGGTTTCGATCAGGTCCGCACCGGCCGCCAGGTAGCCTTCATGGATGTCGCGAATCACGTCGGGACGGGTGAGGGACAGCAGCTCGTTGTTGCCCTTCACGTCCTTGTGAAAGTCTTTGAAGCGCTCGCCCTGGCCGCCCGGCCCGGTGTAGCCGACGCCCCGGTATTGCGCCTCGTCCAGCTTGAAACGCTGGATCATGGTGCCCATGGCCCCGTCCAGAATGACGATGCGTTGCGCCAGAATGGCCGGGAGTTGCTGTGCGCGGGTGTAGGCAATGGACTTCATAACTGCAGGCAATAACTTCATTACAACAAGATTGTAGAAACAAGCTGACAAACCCGGACAATAACAGCATGAAACACCTACACCCCAAGGAAGCTTGGGACTTGCTCCAGCAACAGCCCGATGCGCTGTTCATTGATGTGCGCATGGAAATCGAAGTTAAGTACGTGGGCCGCCCGCCTGGCGGAATCAATATTCCCTGGTACGAATACCCCGAGTTGAAACCCGACCCCAAGCGTTTTGTGCTGGCGGTGGAAAAAATAGCTAAAAGCAGGGATCAACCGCTGGTGTTGCTTTGCCGTAGCGGCATTCGAACTTTGGAGGCCGGTAGAGCACTGGTGAACGCCGGTTTTACCAATGTGTCCAATGTGCTCGATGGTTTTGAAGGGCCACTGGACGACAATGAGCAGCGCAGCACCGAGGCCGGCTGGCGTTTCGACGGCCTGCCCTGGACCCAAACATGATATTTTTGATACCTTGTAGGACAGACCTTCAGCTCTGTCGTCAACTATGCTGATATTTTCGTAATTCATGACACCACACCGTTCGGGCTGAGCTTGTCGAAGCCCTTCGACAAGCTCAGGGCGAACGGTAGTAAGTTGCCTGTCATGATTTATGGAAGCATCAATATTTAAGAGAAGTCCGTCGGTCGTGAGCGTTAATCGGTGGTAAAATGCTATTCATTTTATAGCAAAAATTTTTGTCTTCTGATCAGATACTGCGCGAAGTTTTTGGCTACGGCCAGTTTCGCGGCCCCCAAAAAGCCATCATCGAACACGTCGTCAGTGGCGGCGATGCGTTGGTTCTGATGCCCACCGGCGGCGGCAAATCGCTGTGTTACCAGATTCCGGCGATCGCGCGCCAGCAAGCGGGCCTCGGCATCACGGTGGTGATCTCGCCGCTGATCGCGCTGATGCACGACCAAGTCGGCGCCTTGCATGAAGCCGGTGTCAGTGCTGCGTTTTTGAACTCCACTTTGTCGGGCGAAGAAGCGGCTCAGGTCGAGCGACGTCTGTTGCGTGGCGATATCACTCTGCTCTATGCGGCGCCGGAGCGGGTGACAACGCCACGCTTTCTGGCGCAGCTCGATTCCCTGTATGAGCGCGGCAAACTGAGCCTGTTCGCCATTGACGAAGCCCACTGTGTCAGTCAGTGGGGCCATGACTTCCGGCCTGAATACCGCGCGCTCACCGTGCTGCACGAGCGTTTTGGCAGCGTGCCGCGCATTGCGCTAACCGCCACCGCCGACGCGCTCACCCGCGCTGATATTCTGGAGCGACTGCAACTGCAGGAGGCCCGCCAGTTTGTCAGCAGCTTTGACCGCCCGAATATCATCTACACCATTGTGGAAAAGCGCGAGGCCACGCAACAACTCCTGCGCTTTATCTCCAACGAGCACCGGGGTGACGCGGGAATCGTCTACTGCCAGTCTCGAAAACGGGTGGAAGACATAGCCAATGTGTTGTGCGATGAAGGTATCGCTGCGCTGCCCTACCACGCCGGACTGGATGCCAAAGTCAGGCAAGCGAACCAGGACCAGTTTCTGCGCAGTGAGGGCATTGTGATGGTCGCCACCATCGCCTTTGGTATGGGCATTGACAAGCCGGATGTGCGTTTTGTTGCTCACCTCGATATGCCAAAAAACATCGAAGGCTATTACCAGGAAACCGGGCGTGCCGGGCGTGACGGGGAGGTGGCCAACGCCTGGATGTGCTACGGCCTGCAAGACGTGGTGAACCAGCGCCGCATGATTGACGAGAGTCCGGCCGGTGAAGAATTCAAGCAAGGCCTGCGCGGCAAGCTCGATGCGCTGCTGGGCTTGGCCGAAGCCACCGATTGCCGGCGCGTGCGCCTGCTGGCGTACTTTGGGGAAACCTATGGTGCAGAGCCTGCCGCCGCGCCGGGCCGCCCCAACGAAACAGTGGCCCCCGAGGGGCTGGAGCCTGCGGCTCCAGGCCTGCTTGAGCAGGTTTGGACAGGCGACAGAGGCGAAGCGTCTCGCGAGCCGCGGCCTGCAGGGCCTCGCGTAGTACGCGAAGCGACAAGCCCCGGAACGAGCAGTAGCGAGGAACGCATGGGGGTTAAGTGTGGTAATTGCGACAACTGCCTGCAGCCGCCACCAGTGTGGGATGGCACCGACGCCGCCCGCAAGCTGCTCAGCACCATCTACCGCGTGCAGCAGATGAGCGGCATCAGCTATGGCGCGGGCCACATCATGGACATCCTGCGTGGCAAAAGCACCGAGAAGGTGACGCAGCGGGGGCATGAAAGCCTGAGCACCTTTGGCATTGGCGCCGGTTTTAGCGAAGTGCAGTTGCGCGGTGTGCTGCGCCAGTTGATCGCCATCGGTGCCGTCACGGTTGATACCCAGGCCTTCAACACGCTGCAACTGACCGGTGCCTCGCGCGCCGTGCTCAAAGGCGAGGTGCCGGTTCAGTTGCGCGAATCGGTCTCGACCCCGGCCGGGCGCAAAGCCAAAAAGGGCACCCAAAGTGCGGTGGTCAAAGCGCCGGCTTCACTGGATGCCGAGGGCCAGGAACGCTATCTGGCCCTGAAATCCTGGCGGGCTGAGGTGGCCAGAGAACACAACCTGCCCGCCTATGTTATTTTTCACGATGCCACGCTGGCCGCCATTGCCGAACGCGCGCCACAATCGCTGACCGATCTGCAAGGCATCAGCGGCATGGGGGCGAAGAGATTGGAGTCCTATGGGGAAGAGGTGTTGCGCGTGATGTTGAGTATGTGAAGCTAAATGGACTATGTCTTTAATGGTTCTATTAATACATAGTAGTAGTAGATAAGGGCAGCAAGTCTCTGTGGATAAGCTGTTTTTCCTATGTAATATCATGGGCTTGGGTGATGTTGACGGATGTGGGAGCCCCTGCTTTTGAGATGTACCTCAAAACTGGATAATTTTCAGATTTTGTATTGCCCTGTGGACAACTGCTAACTTATGCCAGAACTATTAACAACCTTGTTCTTCCACGTGCGAGGGTTTGATTAAAAGAAAGTTTTATGCCCTATTTGATCCTGGGTTTGATTATTTTTCTGGGCGTGCACTCAGTGCGCATCGTGGCTGACGACTGGCGCACACAGGCCCGGGCGCGCATCGGCGCGCTGCCATGGAAGGTTCTGTACGCGGTGGCTTCAGGGCTTGGCTTCGGCTTGATGGTGTGGGGCTTTTCTTTGGTACGCCAACAGCCGGTACAGTTGTGGAGTCCACCGGTGGCCATGCGTCACCTGGCCTCGCTCCTGACCCTGATTTCCTTTGTGTTGCTGGCGGCGGCTTATGTGCCGGGTAACAGCATCAAGGCACGCATTCACCACCCCATGGTGCTGGGTGTGAAGGTGTGGGCGCTGGCGCATTTGCTGGCCAATGGCAATATCGGGCATGTGGTTTTATTCGGCTCGTTTCTGGTTTGGGCTATTTTTAATTTCAGCGCTGCGCGCCGGCGTGATCGTGCTGCCGGCACACAATACCCCGGCGGTACGGCGGGTGCTACGGGCATTGCTGTGGCGGTGGGAGTGGGCGCGTGGATTGTCTTTGCGCTGTGGCTGCATGGCTTGCTGATCGGCGTGCGTCCGCTGGGTTGATGCACTGGCCAAAGACTTAACGGATGCCCATGGCCCACTGAATCAGGTACTTTGCCAGGAAGCCGACCATGCCGAAAGCCAGACCCAGAAACAGGACAAAGGTGCCAAATTTTCCGGCTTTCGATTCCCAGGCCAAATGGCCAATGATGAACAGCATGTAAAGCACGAAACCGCCCACGCCAAAGGTGAGACCGAAGGCGGCGATTTGTTCTTCCGAATAGCCGAACATCAGCCGGGCTCCTTTTCCCTTACATCCTGTTCCGGCAGGCGTGAGGCGTCCACCAGATCGCGATAGGCGTGCCAACTGGCATGGCCTAGCAGCGGAATCACCACAATCAGGCCGAGCAGGGCAGAACCCAGTCCGAGCAGGGTAAGGCCCATGATGATTGCCGCCCAAAAGGCCATGGGCAAGGGGTTGACCAGCACCACCTGCCAACTGGTGAGAACTGCCTGCAGCAGCGTGACCCGGCGGTCCAGCAACAAGGGCATGGCAATCACAGTCGAAGCAAAAATAGGCGCCGCCAGCACGCCACCCAGGGCCAGCCAGAACTCAAACAAGGAACTGTTTTTGGCCAATATCACATGCTGGATAAATTCAACGGGTGTCGTGATGGGAACGGGTGCCAGCAGGGTAATGAGGGCGGCCGAGGTGAGTACCCAGCCGCTGCCCGCCAAGGCCAGCAGGGCACCGAATTGCACCAGGCACCAGTAATCGTTACCCCATTTGTTGAAGTGCTCGTTTTGCCAGTTCAGCCAGGTTTTCAGCACCACGCCAACATCTGCTTTTTCACCGCGCTCCCGTGCCCGGCTCAAGGCATACAAGCTGGTGGCCAGCACCGGGGCCACCAGCAGAAAGCCGGAGAAGGCACCGGCCAGGAACCAAAAGCGCTGGTGCGCGACGGCCACGATGGCGCCACCCACCAGGGCCAGCACCAGACCGTGGGCCAAGCTGATCCAGCCGCAGTGCGCCATGTCGCGCCAGGCCAGTACCAGCCAATGCAGGGGCTGGGTCAGGGTGATGGTGCGTACGACAGGCCGTGCGTCGGCGGGGGAAGGGCTTATAACCGGGGGCGATGGCATGTTCATGAGTGTGACCAGTTTAGGGCTTGAGCGTGATAATGCGTGCTTTGCTGCTCTCAGGATATTGCCATGCCCCGCCCCATACTTGATGAATCAAATATTCACCCGGCCATCAGGGAAAAGATTGCCAGTCACGAGCAGACCATTGTGCGTGAGGTGCAGGCCGCCGTGGCGAAGCATTCCGTGGTGGTCGTGGGCATGGGAATGAACCCGTTCCCGAAGAAAGCGTGCAAGGCGCTGGGCGCTGCCGGGGTGGCCTATCAGTACCTGGAATACGGCAACTATTTCAAAACCTGGCGGCAACGCAACGCACTCAAGCTGTGGACCGGCTGGCCGACCCTGCCCATGGTATTTGTGAAAGGGGTGCTGGTGGGCGGTGCCAATGACCTGGCGAAACTGATTGACAGCGGTGAGTTGAAAAAGTTGCTGGCCTGAAAATGAGCCCAGGCCGGGGTTCGCCTTTTTGGCCACGGCACGACCCGAACCCCCGGCATCAACCGCCAGGTGTGTCAGGCCAACCGTCCGTTGTTGAAGTCGTCCAGCGCCTGACGTTTTTGTCAGGAGATGTTTTTGTCTTTCATACTGCAGGTGTTGAAACCCAGCAGCGCGTAAGGCGGGCACCAGCGAAGCAGGCCGGTGGCCAACGGTATCACGCCCAGCCAGCCCCACCAGCCGACGGTGTTGGTTGCGGCCAGTCCGATCAGGATGAGGCCTGCGGCGATGCGAATAATGCGGTCGATGCCGCCAACATTGGATTTCATGGGGAGCTCCTTGTTAAACTGGTTGGACGAAGCCGCTACGCGGAGGAATCGCCCGCTGCGGCGCCACGAATTATCCTGCACTTACACACTGTCACTTCCGATGGGGTGAATGTGCAACATTTCGTGAGGACACAACAGCATGAAGACCACCAGCACCACAGCTGATGATTCCACGAGCACTCTTTTTATTGCTTCTTTCCAGGACTTCTCCACTGGTTCCTCCGAAAAATCTAACAATTAGCGTTTATCCGCCGCGCTGCAATGCTGATTGGAGTCAACCGGTTGCGCGCAAGGACCGCCGGTACTGCATGGCCTCGGCCACGTGCGTCACCTGCGTACTGCGCGCACCCGCCAGATCGGCGATGGTGCGGGCCACTTTCAGCGCCCGGTGCGTGCTGCGGGCCGACCAGCCCAGGCGCGCGGCGGCGATGTTAAGGAACTTGGCGGCGGCATCGTCCAGCACCACATGCGCATCGATTTCCTGGCCTTGCAGGGCCTGGTTCGCCTTGCCCTGGCGCTGGATGGCGCGCTCGCGGGCAGCGGTGCAACGCTCGCGAATAGCGGCGGTGGATTCACCCGGGGGCGCTTGCAGTAGATCAGCCGACGGCACGGCGGGCACGTCCACATGCAGGTCAATGCGGTCAATCAGCGGGCCGCTCAGTTTGCTCTGGTAGCGCGCGACCTGATCCGGCGTGCAGCGGCAGGCCTTTTGCGCCGAGCCCAGGTAGCCGCAGGGGCAGGGATTCATGGCGCCGATCAACTGGAAGCGGGCCGGAAACTCAGCTCGCCGTGCGGCGCGCGAAATCGTGATCGTGCCGGTCTCCAGCGGTTCGCGCAGGGCTTCCAGCGCGGCGCGCGGAAACTCGGGCAATTCATCCAGAAACAGCACGCCATGGTGTGCCAGGGATATTTCTCCCGGTCTGGGGGGTGAGCCGCCGCCCACCAGGGCCACGGCACTGGCCGTATGGTGCGGGCTGCAGGTCGGGCGCTGGGCCCAGCGATCCAGCAAAAAACGCCCGCCCAGGCTGGCCACGGCGGCACTTTGCAGGGCTTCGATGGTCGTCATGGCGGGCAGCAGGCCGGCAAAGCGCTGCGCCAGCATCGACTTGCCCGCGCCCGGTGGTCCCATCAGCAACAGGCTGTGACCGCCGGCGGCGGCAATTTCCAGCGCACGTTTGGCACCCAATTGGCCCCTCACGTCGGCCAGGTCCGGGTACTGGACGGCGTGGGCCTGGGGCATGGCCGTGACCCGCGACCAGCCGGGAGCGGGCTCCGGTGGCGGGGCGTCCGCAAGCTGTGGCAAAAAATGCCGCACCACGTCGAGCAAATGCCGGGCGCGATAAACCCGGGCTTCGGGCACCAGAGCCGCTTCTTCTGCGCTGTCAGGGGGCAGTACCAGTTGGGTCACGACCCGGCCCGCATGCAGCGCCAAACTCATGGCCAGCGCACCACGCACTGGCCGCAGCTCGCCCGACAGGGACAATTCCCCGGCAAACTCATGGCCGGCCAGCCTGGCGGCGTCGATCTGCCCGCTGGCGGCCAGAATACCCAAGGCGATCGGCAGGTCAAAGCGTCCGGAGTCCTTGGGCAGGTCGGCTGGGGCCAGGTTGACGGTAATGCGCTTGTTGTGCGGAAACTCCAGCCCCGAGTTCTGGATCGCCGAACGTACCCGCTCGCGTGCCTCCTTGACCTCGACATCGGCCAAACCCACCAGCGTGAAGCTGGGCAGGCCGTTGGCCAGATGCACCTCCACCGTGACCGCCGCCGCCTCCAGACCCAGCAGGGCACGGCTTTGCACCAAAGACAGACTCATGAAAATTCCTCTCCAAAAGGGTGCGTGAAAAAGCAGCACCAAGCCCGAACGCACCAGCACGGTGCCGACTGTATTTTTATACAGATATCTTAACGCAAGCCGCTTGAATCGGTGCACAGAGGTGCTGCGGGTCTTGGCGCAGCATCTGGCACGGTCCGTGCGTGAGGGCTGTATCCCTTAACCTTGTTGGAGTACTTTATGAAGCTGAACGCAAAATCCGCACTCATCCTGAGCACACTGCTGGCCAGCACGGCCGCCATGGCGCAAGCCAAAGCGCCTGAGCCTGACTACACGCTGTCGTACAACGTGGGTGTGACCAGCGATTACCGCTACCGCGGTATTTCCCAATCGCACCTGAAGCCCGCGCTGCAAGGCGGCGCGGATTTCGCGCACAAGAGCGGCGTCTATCTGGGCGCCTGGGCTTCCACGATCCACTGGATCAGGGATGCGGGTGGCAGCGGCGACGTGGAGCTTGACCTGTACGGTGGCTACAAGGGTACCGTCGGCGACCTGAGCTATGACGTGGGCCTGCTGAGGTATCAGTACCCCAGCAACAAGTTGGCGGTGAGTGCCAATACCACCGAGTTGTATGGGGCACTCACGTTCGGGCTGGTGACAGCGAAGTATTCGCACAGCGTCACCAACCTGTTTGGTTTTGCCAACAGCAAAAACAGCAGCTACCTGGAGGCTGCTGCTTCGTTTGACCTGGGCAACGGTTACAGTGTGACGCCACACATCGGGTACCAAAAGGTTGCTGGTAGCGGCAATGGCGTGTTTTCCTACACCGACTTTTCCGTGGCGGCGGCCAAGGATTTTGGCAACGGACTGGTCGCAAGCGCCACCGTCGTTGCGACTGACGCGGACAAGGCGCTGTACATCACCCCAGGCGACGCCAAGTTCACTGGCAAAACCGGCCTGGTGCTGGGTCTGAAATATAACTTCTGATCATCACCCCCTAACTCCCAGGAGAAGTCATGAAACTTGTCACTGCCATCATCAAACCCTTCAAGCTCGACGAAGTGCGCGAGGCCTTGTCCGCCATCGGCGTGCAGGGCATCACGGTGACCGAAGTCAAAGGCTTTGGTCGTCAAAAAGGCCACACCGAGCTGTACCGGGGTGCCGAGTACGTGGTGGACTTTTTACCCAAGGTCAAGATCGAAGCCGCCGTATCCGACGAACTGGTGGAGCGCGTCATCGAAGCGGTCGAGGGTGCCGCCCGCACCGGCAAGATCGGCGACGGCAAGATCTTTGTCTACAACCTCGAGCAAGTCGTACGCATCCGCACCGGCGAGACCGGCAAGGAAGCTTTATGAGACCTTGCGGGAAAGACCGCAGCTACGCGCAGCGAGCCAGCTCTGTCCCCAACTGTTAAATTACGAGAACATTGACATGAAAAAACTACTTGCCTCCCTCACCCTGGGTTTGAGTCTGCTCATCGGTGGCAGCGCCGCCGCACTGGCACAAGCCCCGGCAGCGGCGCCCGCTGCTGCTGTGGCCGAAACCAAACCCGCTGACGCAGCGGCTCCTGCAGCGCCAGCCGCACCCGCTGCTGCTGCGACTGCTGCCGCGCTGGCACCTGCTGCCTCCGCAGCAGCGGCGCCGGCCCCGGTTCCCAACAAAGGCGACACCGCCTGGATGATGATGTCCACCGTATTGGTGATCCTGATGATCGTGCCGGGCCTGGCCCTGTTCTACGGGGGTCTGGTTCGCTCCAAAAACATGCTCTCGGTGCTGATGCAGGTGATGGTCACCTTCTCGCTGATCGTGGTGCTGTGGTTTGTTTACGGCTACAGCCTGGCGTTCACCGAGGGCAATGCCGTTGTCGGCGGCTTTGACCGCCTGTTCATGCGGGGCATCTGGGACAACGCGGCCGGCACCTTTGCCAATGCGGCCACCTTCAGCAAAGGTGTCGTGATTCCCGAGATCGTTTTTGCCGCCTTCCAGGCCACCTTTGCCGGCATTACCTGCGCGCTGATCGTCGGCGCTTTTGCCGAGCGCATGAAGTTCTCCGCTGTGCTGATGTTCATGGCACTGTGGTTCACCTTCAGCTACGCACCGATTGCTCACATGGTGTGGTTCTGGATGGGTCCTGACGCGTATGGCAGCAAGGAAGTGGTTGACGCCATGAACGCCAAAGCCGGTTTTGTGTGGCAATCGGGCGCGCTTGATTTTGCCGGCGGCACCGTGGTTCACATCAACGCCGCTATGGCTGGCCTGATCGGCGCCTACATGGTGGGCAAACGTATTGGCTACGGCAAGGAAGCCATGGCCCCGCACAATCTGACCCTGACCATGGTCGGCGCTTCGTTGCTGTGGGTCGGCTGGTTCGGCTTCAACGCCGGCTCGGCACTGGAAGCCAACGGCTTTGCCGCACTGGCCTTTGTCAACACCTTAGGCGCCACGGCGGCTGCGGTGCTGGCCTGGTGTGTGGGTGAGGCGCTGATGCGTGGCAAAGCGTCCATGCTGGGCGCCGCTTCGGGTGCGGTCGCCGGTTTGGTGGCCATCACGCCCGCCGCCGGTAACGTCGGCATCGGTGGTGCATTGATCATCGGCGCGGTGGGTGGCTTTGCCTGCCTGTGGGGCGTCAACGGCCTGAAGAAAATGCTGGGTGCAGACGACTCGCTGGATGTCTTTGGCGTGCACGGCATTGGCGGCATCGTCGGTGCCCTGCTGACCGGCGTGTTCAACTCGCCCGCGCTGGGTGGCCCCGGCTACGTGGCCGACTGGGTCACCGCTACCATGGTGACCAGCGCCGACTACTCTATCGCAGCGCAAGTGTGGATCCAGGCCAAGGCCGTATTGACCACCATCGTGTGGTCGGGCGTGGTGTCCTTCATTGCCTTCAAGGTGGTTGACCTGACGATCGGCCTGCGCGTGAGCGAAGAAGACGAGCGCGAAGGGCTGGACATCACCGCGCACGGCGAAACCGCCTACAACCGCTAAGCGGTCTGTACTCGCCAGCCTTTGGTTGAAAGGCTAGCCCACCCGAGCCACTGGCTCCGGTGGGCTTTTTTTGGTCCGCAGGCGCGCCCGAGTCCCAAGTTACTGTGGGCTAGCGCACAGACTGCGGCAGAAGTCATTTGTACATTGGTGCTTGGAACCTGTGCGTACAGACGACTGGTTCTCAGCACGCTTGTCGTCGTCAGCCGTGCTGCAACGCAGGCATGTGTGGTGACGGCAAGACTCCCTGGCGCGATGCTGCGATGCGAGTTGGCCGGAGCCCCATGTCCTGATTCAATATCCGCCCAGTGCGGGCCAATGTGGGAGCCAGTTTATGGACCTCAATTCCCCGGCCATTAAATGGTTGCACGCCCAAACCGGCGGTTTCGCCGCACGCGGTCATGCGTTGCATGGGTGGTGGCAGCACTTGCCGACCGGGACGCGCTCCCCGGTCTGGCCCAGGATCCTGGCGACGCTCTTAATCCTTGGCCTATTGCTGGCCTTTTACCAAGTGGTGGGCGGGGCTGCGCAACAAGGCGAGTTACGGCGCAAGGCCACCGCCATGCATGCCCAAGCGATTTGGCGCTGCCACAGCTTGCCAGGAGTCAGCGTGCGCGACAGCTGCTTGCTGCAACTGAATGCTGTAGCCCTCGCCGATGCGAGGCCATAGACCCGGAACATGGCAGCGCTCGCGCCAATCGAAAGAGTGCTACAAGCCAGCCCCCAGTTCGGCGGCGCAACAGCTACCCAACTCCCTTGGTATGCAGCGCTGGTCAGGGCCCACGATGCCCGGCCTCCGCGTTACCGGATGAGACCAAACAAACTGGGGTTTGGCCTGGCGGGGTACGGTTTCGTAGCGCTGGACGTCTTGGGTAAACGCTTGCTGCTCGCGGCCATCGCGACCAACCCGGGCGCCCACCGCAGCCCCTGCGACGGCACCGCTGATCGTTGCGAGATACTTACCGGTTCCGCCGCTCACCTGGTGACCGAGAATGCCACCAATGATGGCGTCGGCAATCGCCCCAGGAGCGGTAGAGCTGCTTCGGTCCTGGACGACGTGCCCGCGCTCGACCCAGCATCGCTGCTCGGGTGTGTCGACCACTGCACGCACTGAAGTGACCTGCGCTTCGCAGAGCCGCTCGTTGTTGCGCCGATGGTAGTCGGCGGCGGGCGTGGGAGCATTACCGCTCATGTCCCGCACCGACGAGGCGCGATCACGCTCGCCGCCGTGACCCGTCACCCTGTGCGGGATGGGTGCGCCAGCGCACAGACGACGCGCATGACACGGCATAAAGTTGGTATCGGATGTGGCGCAGGCCACGCTCAATCGACTGCCCGGAGGCGGTATGACTGCGACTTCAATCCCGCGTCCGCTCCCGGCGCCTATTTTTGTAACGAGGTGTTCCATGAAACTAGTCCGAAATCTGAAACTGGCCCTGGGCGGTATTGCGGTGGCGGGCCTCGCGGCCTGCGGCGGCGGTGGCGGTGGCGGTGGCGGTGGCGCCGAAACCGGTAGGTTGAACTTGGCCGTGACCGACGCCCCTGCTTGCGGTTATGACGCCGTCAACGTAACAATCGAGAAGGTCCGCGTGCACCAGAGCAGCAGTGCCAGCGACACCGAAGGCGGCTGGTCCGAAATCGTGCTGAGCCCGGCCCTGCGCATCGATTTGCTGAGTCTGCAAAACGGCGCTCTGGCAGAACTCGGTGAGGTCACGCTGCCCACCGGCAGCTACAACCAGATGCGGCTGGTACTGGCCGACAACAAGGGCGCCAGTCCGCTGGCCAATTCGGTGGTGCTTACCAGTGACAAGTCCGTGATTGCACTCACGACCCCGAGCGGCCAGCAATCCGGCGTCAAGGCCAAGCAGTTCAACATCGACATCGCCGCCAACCAACTGGCCAAATTCGTGATCGATTTTGACGCCTGCAAATCGATTGTGGCCACTGGCTCCGGGAAATACAATCTCAAGCCGCAACTGAGCGTGATTCCGCGTTACGTATCCGGTGTCGCCGGCTCCGTGGACCTTGCCTTGGCCAATGGCTTCACCAGCGTGTCCTTGCAACAAGGTGGGGTCGTGGTCAAAGCCACTACACCCGCCAGCACCGGCAAGTTTCTGCTGCAGCCAGTCGCACCCGGCAGCTACACGCTGGTCATGACGGCGCCCGGCCGCAGCACCTCCGTCGTGACCAATGTCGTCGTCGCCACCGAGTTAGTGACCACGATCAACGGCTCCACTACCGCGTTCAATCCTGCTGCCTCCGCCAGTGCGACCGTGACCGGCACCGCCCCAGCCGATACCCTGGTGCGCGTGCTGCAGCCGCTGACGCCAGCACTGACGGGCGGCACCCCTACCACCGTGGAAATCGCGGGCCGCTTCGTCGATGGCATCACGGGCAGCTACAGCTACCCGCTGGTGGTCAACGCCCCGCTGGTAGCGCCTTATGTGGCCTTGCCGGGCGCATTGGTGTTTACTTCCGACACGGCAGCGGCGGGCAAATACACACTCAGAGCCAGCTTGAACGGGGTTGACAAGACGATGGTGCTCGGTACCTTGGCATCCGGTGCCACGATCACGACTAACTTCACCTTCCCTTAAACCATCAGGAGGGTAATCATGAAAAACATTGGAATCAAAACCGGCCGGACCCTGGCGCTTTTGCTCGCGGCGCTGCTGGCCACCGCTGGCGCCATGGCGGAAAAGCCGGACTGGGCGGGCGGTGGCAAAAACGGCAAGCCCAAACAGAATGAAATGCAGGAGCGCCGCGGCGAGTCATCGCAGGGCAAGCGTGACAGGATGGATCGGCATTTTGGCGATGACCAGCGCACGGTGGTGCGCAACTACTACAGCGAGCAGTACCGCGTTGGCCGCTGCCCGCCGGGACTGGCCAAGAAAAACAACGGCTGCATGCCGCCCGGGCAAGCGCGCAAGTGGGCCGTCGGCCAGCCGTTGCCGCGTGATGTTGTTTACTACAACTTGCCATCGTCCATCGTCGTGCAATTGGGCGTGCCGCCGTCCGGCCACCGCTATGTGCGGGTGGCCTCCGACATTCTGCTGATTGCCATCGGCACCGGCATGGTGATTGACGGGATTGAGAACCTGGGCCGCCGGTAGAGCGGCCGCTGTTATTTTGACAAAACATATGAACCACTCATCAGGAACAATCATGAAAACTTTCACATCGCATAGCCGCACCCTGGCTGTCAGCCTGGGCGCGCTCGCCGTGCTGGCCAGCGGCTGTGCCAACATGACGGAGGCGCAGCGCAGTGCCGCCATTGGTGGCGGCTTGGGCGCCCTGGCCGGTGCCGCCATCGGCGACAGCAAGGGCGCGGCCGCCGTGGGGGCCGGGGTCGGTGCGCTGGGGGGCTACATCTGGTCGACCCAGATGGCCCAGAAGAAGGCCGCCATGGAGCGCGCCACGGCTGGCACCGGCGTGGCGGTGACGCAGACCGCCGACAACCAGCTCAAGCTGAACATTCCGAGCGACATCTCGTTCGACACCGGGCGCGCCAACATCAAGCCCAACCTGCAGCCCATTCTTGACCAGTTTGCGCAAGGCCTGGCCAACCAGCCCAATACCGAAATCCGCATCATCGGCCACACCGACAGCACCGGCTCCGACAGCATCAACAACCCGCTGTCGATCAGCCGTGCCGCCAGCGCGCGCGACTACCTGGGGGCGCGCGGCGTCGACGGGCGTCGCATCCAGATCGATGGCCGGGGTTCCTACGAGCCGATTGCGGACAACAACACCGACGCCGGACGCGCCAAAAACCGCCGTATCGAGATCTACCTGGCCGAGCGGGCGGTCGCCCAGAGGTAGTGCGGCGCACAGGCCCGCAAGGCGCCCCGCCATCGACACTTTTGCAATGCGGGTGGGGTAGGGTTCAGGCACGTCGGCACACCGAATAAATTTTTGCAACCATGGGTTTCAAAAAATTCATCCGGTGAGTGCTTGCTGGCCTTTACTATTGCGGTTTCCTCTACCGCAGCTACGCCATGGACTCCCCACTTCGCCAGATCACCGACCGGATTCACGCGGCAGTGGCGGACCGCACCCCGCTGCGCATTCGGGGCGGCGGCTCCAAAGACTTTTATGGCGAATCGCTGCAAGGCGAGCTGCTGGACGTCACACCATTGCGCGGTATCACCAGCTACGAGCCGACTGAATTGGTCGTCACCGTGCGCGCCGGAACCCCGCTGGCCGAGCTGGAAGCCACGTTGGCCGAAAAAGGCCAATGCCTGGCGTTCGAGCCGCCGCACTTTACGGTCAAAGGGCCAGCTTTACCGGGCCAGCCGCCTCAAGCAGCCAGCGACGCTAGCGTCGGCGGCATGGTCGCAGCAGGCTTGAGTGGTCCAGCCCGGGCCAGCGCCGGTGCTGTGCGCGACTTCATGCTCGGCGTCACCCTGCTCAATGGCCGCGCCGAGCTGTTGACCTTTGGCGGCCAGGTCATGAAAAACGTGGCGGGGTACGACGTCTCGCGCCTGATGGTGGGCGCCATGGGAACGCTCGGGCTGCTGACCGAGATTTCGCTCAAAGTACTGCCGGTAGCCTCGGCCGAGGCCACGCTGGTGTTTGCGCTGGACCAGGCCAGTGCCCTGGCCCAGTTGCACCGCTGGGGTGGGCAGCCGCTGCCCCTGAACGCCAGTTGCTGGGTGCGTGAGGACAGCGCGGCAGGCAACCCTGAACTGCTGTTTGTGCGGCTGCGCGGTGCCGTGGCAGCAGTCGAATCGGCCTGCCGCAAGATGACCCAGGATGTGCCCGGCAGCCGCATGGACAACGCGGTAGCAGCACCTGACTGGCAAGCCTGCCGTGATTTGCGCCTGCCGTTTTTTGCCCCGGTGGATGCGCCTCAGCCGGATTCAAACACGCTGGCTTTGTGGCGCCTGAGCCTGCCCCAAACCGCCCCCGTGCTGGCCCTGCCCTGGCCGCAACTGGTGGAATGGCATGGCGGCCAGCGCTGGCTGTGGGCACCTTTGTCGGCGCAAGCGCAACTGCGCCAAGTGGCCGCCGAGGTCGGCGGAACAGCGACACTTTTCATAGCGCCTTGCGAAGATAGTACGGGCGCTACAGCCCGTTTTAGTTCATTAAAACCGCCGCTGGACCGGATCCACCGGCGGCTCAAGGCCGAGTTTGATCCGGCCGGCATCTTCAACCGCGGCCGACTGTATTCCGAATGGTAGGACTTGCGGGACAGACCGTAGTTACACGCCGCGAGCAAGCGCTGTCCCCAGCACTCCTGAAACTTTGTGGGACAGACCGTAGCTACACACAGTGAGCAAGCTCTGTCCTCAACACTTTAAGACGCAATGCAAACCAACCTAGCCCCTGAATACCGAGGCAACGCCGACGGCGATGCCGCCGAGGCGATTCTGCGCAAATGCGTGCACTGCGGTTTTTGCACCGCCACCTGCCCCACCTACCAATTGCTGGGCGACGAACTGGACGGCCCGCGTGGCCGCATCTACCTGATCAAGCAGGTGCTGGAGGGCCAAACCCCCACGCGCAAGACCCAGACCCACCTGGACCGCTGCCTGACCTGCCGCAACTGCGAAAGCACCTGCCCCTCGGGCGTGGACTATGGCCATCTGCTGGACATCGGGCGCAAACTGGTCGATGCCAAAGTACCCCGCCCGCTGGGCGAACAGGCGCTGCGCTGGGCGCTCAAAGAAGGCCTGCCCTCCCCACTGTTTGCCCCGGCCATGAAGCTGGGTCAACTGGTGCGCCCGTTGCTGCCAGCCGCGTTGAAAAACAAGGTGCCGGCGAAGCAGGACGCCGGCCACTGGCCAACTGCTGTACACGCCCGCAAGGTGCTGCTGCTGGCAGGCTGCGTGCAACCGGCCATGCTGCCCAACATCAACCGCGCCACCGCCCGCGTGCTCGATGCGGTGGGCGTCCAGACCGTCATCGCCCCCAAAGCGGGATGCTGTGGCGCGGTGAAGTTTCACCTCAACGACCAGGACGGTGGCAAGGCCGAGATGCGCGCCAACATCGACGCCTGGTGGCTGCATATCCAGGGCCAGGCAGGCGCCAACGGCAACGCAGGCAACGCCGGCGTGGAGGCCATCATCATGAACGCCTCCGGCTGTGGCGTCACGGTCAAGGAGTACGGCCACATTCTTAAAGACGACCCGGCCTATGCGGCCAAGGCGGCGCGCATCAGCGCGCTGACCCAAGACCTGAGCGAATGGCTGCCTGAGATCAGCGACAAGCTGCGCAACCAAGTCAAGGCAACCGCTGGGACTATCGCCTTCCACCCACCCTGCACCCTGCAACATGGCCAGCAACTGCGCGGCGGCGTCGAGCAGCATCTGGGCGCCATGGGCTTCAACGTCAAGGTGACCGGTTGTGAGGCGCACCTGTGCTGCGGCTCGGCCGGCACCTACTCGGTACTCAACCCGGAGTTGTCCTACCAGTTGCGCGAGCGCAAGCTCGGCCACCTGAACGCAACCTTTGGTGAAACGCCGCCGACGCTGATCGTGTCTGCCAACATCGGCTGCATCACGCATCTGCAAAGCGGCACCGCCACGCCGGTGCGGCACTGGATTGAGGTGTTGGATGAAGTGCTGCCCAAGAAACAATAAAATTGTAATGAAGCAAATAGGTAAATCGCCATGACCAAGCAGGTTGGAAAGACAGTTATCAATCCGAAGCATCTTGCAACGTGCCACTGCGGATCTGTTGTGCTGGAACTCGACTTGCCTGACGGCATTGTTGACCCTCGCAGGTGCGATTGCTCAATCTGCCGAAGAAAGGGGGCGATAGTCGCCTCGGTTCCGCTCTCAGGCATCAAGGTCATGAAGGGCCAAGACGTGTTGAGGCTCTACCAGTTCAATACCATGACCGCGAAGCATTACTTCTGCTCTATCTGTGGCATCTACACCCATCATCAGCGCCGATCAAACCCCGAACAGTACGGTTATAACGTCGGGTGTCTGGAAGGCGTCAATCCATTTGAACTCGAGAATGTGCCAACGAAAGATGGAGTTCACCATCCGGCTGATCGCAATGCTTCATAACGAATTCGGTCAACCGGACCGCCGAAAATCTGCGCTTCTCGGTTCCCTCTGCGCTTCGCGCGCCGGCGTCCGGTTACCTCAAACGATAGCTGGCAGCATCCGCTTCATGGGGCTTGAGCCGTTTTATTGTCGTTTTTTAGATCGGGCGCTGCCATGACTTTCCCCACCGCACTTGAAAACCTGAACGTGGTGTCGCAACACACGCTGCTGCCACCCAGCCAGTTGCACGAAGAGATTCCGGCCAGCCCCCGGGCAAGCCAGACCGTCAGCGCCGCGCGGCGTACCCTGGCCGACATCCTGAGCGGGCACGATCCCCGTTTGTTTGTGGTGGTGGGACCGTGCTCGATCCACGACACCCACGCTGCCATGGAATACGCCCACCGCTTGAAGACGCTGGCCGACGAGTTGGCGGACCAGATTTTCATGGTGATGCGGGTGTATTTTGAGAAGCCGCGCACCACCGTCGGCTGGAAGGGCCTGATCAACGACCCGCGCATGGATGACTCGTTTCAGATCGAAGAAGGACTGCGCCTGGCACGCCGCCTGCTGATCGACATCAACGAGCTGGGGCTGCCCTGCGGCACCGAGGCGCTGGACCCGATCACGCCGCAGTATCTGGGCGACCTGATTTCCTGGAGTGCTATCGGCGCGCGCACCACCGAGAGCCAGACCCACCGTGAAATGGCCAGCGGCCTGTCCAGCCCGGTTGGCTTCAAGAATGGCACCGATGGCGATCTGGAAGTTGCCTTGAACGCCATGCTGTCGGCCGCCCAGCCCCACGCGTTTCTGGGCATCAATGGCGCCGGTCAGGTGGCGCTCACCCAAACCCGGGGCAATCCCTTCGGGCATCTGATCCTGCGTGGCGGCCCTGTGCCCAATTACGATTCGGTGGCCGTGGCACAAGCCGGGGCCGCGCTGGCGGCGGCGAAGTTGCCAGTCAACATCGTGGTTGATTGCAGCCACGCCAACTCCCGCAAAAATCACGCCCTGCAAGCACTGGTGCTCAAGGACGTGGTGCATCAAATTGCCGATGGCAACCGCGCCATCAAAGGGGTGATGCTGGAGTCCAATCTGTTCGAAGGCAATCAAAAACTCGGCCGCCCGCAAGACTTGCGCTATGGCGTCTCCATCACCGATGCCTGCATGGGCTGGGACACCACGGCCACCTGTCTGCACGAAGCCGCGGCACGCCTGCGCACGCGCCGCTGACTCCGGGGTGTGGGCGGGGCAGATGCCGGGCGCTCATGGCCCTTCGGTCCCGAAATCGCGCCCGTCCTCCGCCCCACCCACACCCCGGAGCGACTTGTACCGCAATAGCTATGCGTCCATGCCAACGGATGAAAAAACGTACCCAGTACAGGCAGACTTTTTCTGTGCTCAGGCTATAGTGCATGTACCGGATGCGCTCGCGCAACTGATCCAGCAGGCGGGTCGATTGCAGCGGTGGTATGCCGGGTTTCATGGAAAATTTATAACTGGTTATTTGTCCAGTATATCGGCTCGGGATCAAGACTGCAAGCCATTTTCAGGAGAATTTCATGTCCAGATTAATCCGCAAGGTCCAGATTAATTCGCAAGTTTTGCGGTGTACATTACGTTCCCTGATGGCCACCCAAATTCCCCCACTTTTGGCCACCTCAAATTCCCCCACCCTGAGGCGGTGAGATGGCGGGTTAAATCCGGCTGTTTCACCGCCTCGGTCGGCGCCAGGCAGGACGTTACCTTCACCCCCCTCA
>JAUXOA010000018.1 GCA_030682475.1 Rhodoferax sp.
AAGCCGCCATCAGGCTCAGAGGGTGTCGAAATTGCGGCACACTACAGGCATGAACGCTCAATTCCCGATGGTCAATCCGCGCAAGGTGCAACGCCACAGTGGGGCGCCTGGAAACCGCGTTTTTTTACAACCTCGTTAGGCTTTGCCGTGGCGGAAAAACGCACAGACCAGCAATTGAGTTCAGAGATCAGGGATTTGATCCGCTCTTTGCAGCTTAAACTCGTCAGCCGCCTAGACGGGATCGAGAATACAGCGCAACAGCGTTTGCTAAGGCTTTACGACGTGTGGCGCCAAGTTATCTTGCGAAGAACAACAGACACGGCAGATGGAGCGCTGTCGTTCTTTGAACAACAAAGACTCGTCCCTGCATGCATACTTACTAGATCTGTCGTAGAAACTACGGCAGTTCAGTATTACGTGCATAAGAAGTTGATCCTTCACACGGAGGAGGCCGATCATCAATCAATCCATAAGCTTTTCATGTCAGCGGTCTTCGGAAGAAAGGATCAAGATTGGAGACAAACACCCATTCAGGTTCTAACAGCAATGGATCATTTGGACAAAAAATTTCCAGGGTTTCGAAGTGAGTATGATCGACTGTGTGAATACGTACATCCAAATCTGGCTGGCGGCTATGGTACCTATGTCCGCAGGGAAGACGATCATTTCGTATCGTATTTTGGGAACAATCCACAAGGCTTAGAGATGGGACCGTGGGGACAAATGGAGCTTTCTATCGCCTTGACTGTGGCGAATGAAATCGATCATCAGTTATGCCTTTTTCATCCTCAGCTTGTGTCAATGGCAGAACAACATGTTCCCAATACTCCACCCAACTAACATCAGCCTAACCCGGCGGTCGACCCCGTTCGCTTCGCTCTCTGGACGCAGCGCGATGAAGCCGCGCAGCGCCGGTCACCTTGAACGTTGAGCGAAGCCACTGACTTCTGACAGTCTTCTGGAGTCATTCACCAACACCGGCGTAAGCGCCCAGACGTGTTCGACTCCACCCAAACGAGCACTCACCTTCTCCGAGCCGACCGCACCCCGTTCAAGTCGGCCACCAAGCCCAGCACTTTGGCCAGTCGCCCGGAGTCGGGCACTTCCACGGTAAAGGTCATCCAGGCCGTGCCTTTGAGCGACTGGGTCTGGACCCCGATCACGTTCATTTTTTCCTTGGTAAAGACTTCCGAGATATCGCGCAACAGACCCTGCCGGTCAGCGGCTTCAACCGCCACGTCCACCGGGTACACGGCGGCGGCACTGGCTTGCGCTTGACCCCATTCGACCTCGATCACACGCTCACCATTTTTCGCCACCATCTCACGCAGGTTGGAACAATCGCTGCGGTGCACGCTCACCCCCTTGCCGCGCGTGACAAAACCACAGATCGCATCCGGCGGCGCGGGCTTGCAGCACTTGGCCAACTGCGTCATGAGCGAATCAACCCCCACCACCAGCACCCCGCCTTGGGTCGGGTTGGCCGTGCTGCGCGGCTTTTTGAGCAGCCGGAAGTCGTCGTCGGGCAGCGTCGGCTCGGGCGGGCGCAGCACGGTTTCGATATTGCGCAGCGAGAACTCGTCTTTGCCAACCACTTCAAACAGATCGTCGGCCGAGTTGAAACCGAGTTGCGAGGCCAGATCATCGAGTTTGATGGCGGTTTTGCCCACGCGTTGCAGCAGTTTTTCAACCGCCTCCCGGCCTTTTGCCACGGTCTCGTTCAGCGCCAACGCGTTGAACCAGGCCCGCACTTTGGCCCGCGCCCGGGGGCTGACCAGATAACCCAGCTCGGCATTGAGCCAGTCGCGCGACGGCCCCCCCTCCTTGGCCACCGTGACCTCCACCGTCTGCCCGTTTTTAAGCGGCGTGTTCAGCGGCACCATGACGCCATCGACCCGCGCACCACGACAACGATGCCCCAGGTTGGTGTGCACGCTGTAGGCAAAGTCCACCGCAGTCGCGCCTTGCGGCAGCTCAACGATGGCCGCCTCCGGCGTCAACACATAAATCCGGTCGTCAAAGACACCTGGCGCCTGTTCGCCCGAGAGATCGCGCTTCCACGCCAGCAACTGGCGCAGCACCGCGATTTTGGCCTCAAAAGTACCGCTGGCCGAGACCCCTGAATAACCTTTGGCACCCGCCTCTTTGTAGGCCCAGTGCGCGGCCACGCCGTGTTCGGCATGGTCATGCATGGCCTGGGTGCGGATCTGGACCTCGATCGGCTGCCCGGCCGGGTCACGCACGATGGTGTGCAATGACTGGTAACCGTTGGCTTTGGGTTTGGCAATGTAATCGTCAAACTCCTCTGTGACCGGTGTGAACTGGCTGTGCACCCAGCTTAATGCGGCATAACAGTCCGGGACGTTTGCCACCACAATGCGCAACGCCCGGATGTCATACACCTGATCAAAGCCCAGTGATTTGCTACGCATCTTCTTGACGATGCTGAAGATGTGTTTGGGGCGACCCTCCACTGTGGATGCGATACCTTCGGCCTTGAGTTCCAACTCCAGCCGGGCCCGCAAATGCTCCACATGGGCTTCGCGCTCAGCCCGTTTTTCGTCCAGCAGGCGGGCCACCTGCCGGTAGGTGTCGGGCTCCAGAAAACGAAACGCCAGGTCTTCCATCTCCCACTTTATTTCCCGGATGCCCAAGCGATTCGCCAGCGGCGCAAACACCTGCAATGACTCGCGCGCCAGCCCAGGCGGCAGCGCCAGCTTGGAGCTTGCAAAATGGCGCAGCGTCTGCAGGCGTGAGGCCAGGCGCAACATCACAACGCGCAAGTCGCGCGAAAACGCCAGCAGCATCTTGCGCACATTTTCGGTTTGGGCGGCGGCCGTTTGCGCCATCGGGATCGCAGTCGCTGCCCGCACGCTGGCAAGCTGCGCCTGGCTGGCCTGACGTTGCACCCGCACCAGCTTGGTGGTCTCCAGCGCCAGCGCCGCGAAGTTGTCACCGAAGGCTTTGGCGATCACCTCCTGCGGCTTGTTCAGGTGATCGCAGGCATACACCAGGTAGCTGGCCGCCTGCATTGCTTCGGAGCCACCAATGGTCTTGAGCAGGGCCGCCACCGCATCGGCATGCGCCAGTGTGTTCTCACCGGTGTCCAGCGTTTCGTTGGCCAGCAGCGGCTCGGCAAACGCACGCGCGCGCGCCAACGCATGGGCCTGCTCCGGCAGGCTCTGTGCCGTGGCGGCCATCAGTTGCGGTAGGGGTGCCGGGCCATGGGGCTCGGCAACGAAGTTTTTCATCCGTACATTCCCAAGTTTCTACTCCAACAGGAAGGATGCCACCGTTTGCACCTGGTCGTCGGCAACAAAGGTGGGCGCATGACCGACGCCCTCAAACTCCACCAGACGCGCCTTGGGGCCGCGGACCATCATGGCCTGTGCGGTCTCACTTGAGAGCAAGTCGGACTGGGCGCCGCGCGTCAACAGGGTTCGGGCCGTGATGTTGTCATAACACTGCCACAGCATCGCCTCACCCTGTAGCGCGGACTCGGGTGTCATGGCGGCGAAGGGCAGCACGATGGCCGGGTCGTAATGCAGCGTCACGCTGCCGCTGGCGTCGCCCACCGGTTTGACCATATGACGCGACAGCTCCAGCCACTGTGCGGGTGTGTGCGGCCCGAAACTGGTGGACACCGCCAGCATGGCGTCAGCGGCCTGTTGCAGCGAGGAAAACTGGACGGCCTGACCCAGGTGTTCACCAATGCGCTGCAAGGCCTGCCACTGAATACGGGGGCCCACATCGTTCAACACCAGACGACGCACAGAGGGTGAAAGATCAGGCTGGCCGCACACAACCATGCCAATCAGCCCGCCCATGCTGGTGCCAACCCAGTCCAGCGTACCGGGTTTGAGCTGCGCCAGCATGACCAGCATGTCGGCAGCGTAGGTCGGAATCTGGTAGGCAGCAGGGTCTTTCAACCAATCGCTTTGACCGCGACCGACCACATCTGGACACACCACACGAATAGTGTTGCCCGCCTTGGCGCACAAGGCCTGCGCCAGCACATCAAAATCACGTCCCTGGCGCGACAGGCCATGGACACAGACCAGCACATGGGTGCTGTGCGGGTCGCCCCATTGCCAGTAGGCCATGCGATGCCCGCCAGAGGTATCAGGACAAAATACGTAATTCAGCGTAGGTTCAGACATGGTGAAATCAATAACAATCACCCCATCCTAATTCAATCACAGTGCCCCTTTAAGGAAACACCATGCTAAAAGGCAAAACCGCCCTCGTTACCGGCTCCACCAGCGGCATTGGCCTGGGCATCGCCAAAGCCCTGGCCAGGCAGGGTGCCAACATTGTTCTCAATGGCTTTGGCGACGCTGAAGGCCCGCAGGCCGAAGTGACTGCCTGCGGCGTGAAAGTGGCCTACCACGGGGCCGACATGAGCAAGCCTTCGGAAATCGAAGACATGATGAAGTACGCAGCCGCCGAGTTTGGCCGCGTTGACATTCTGGTGAACAACGCGGGCATCCAGCACGTGGCCCGGATCGAGAATTTTCCGGTTGAGCGCTGGGACGCCATCATCGCCATCAACCTGAGCAGCGCCTTTCACGCCACCCGCCTGGCCCTGCCCGCCATGCAAGCCGCCGACTGGGGCCGCATCATCAATGTGGCTTCGACCCACGGTCTGGTCGGATCGCCTGAAAAATCAGCCTATGTCGCCGCCAAACACGGCGTCGTCGGCCTGACCAAGGTGACCGCCCTGGAAAACGCCACCAGCGGCGTCACCTGCAACGCGATCTGTCCCGGCTGGGTGCTGACACCGCTGGTGCAAAAACAGGTTGATGCGAAGGCCACGGCACTGGGCATCCCGGTTCAAGAAGCGACCCAACTGTTGCTGGCAGAAAAAGAGCCTTCCATGCAGTTCACCACGCCCGAGGAGCTGGGCGCCCTGGCGGTGTTCTTCTGTTCCCCGGCGGCCAACAATGTGCGTGGGGTGGCGTGGAATATGGATGGCGGCTGGACCGCTCAATAGCTTCCTGGCCGATCCAACTTGGCAGAGGCTTATTTGTAACAATCTGTCAGCGCTTGCCGGCAATTCCAAATTTCACAGTTTTAACCCTGCAAAATGGGCTTTGTTACAAATTCAGTGGTGCCCTCATGAGCCAAGCCTCCAGCCGCAATGACAAGATCATGATCGTCGATGACGATGCCCGCCTGCGCGACCTGCTGCGGCGTTACCTGACGCAGGAGGGCTTTGATGTTCTGCAGGCTGAGGACGGCAAAGCGCTCACGCGCATCCTGTTGCGCGAAACCGTTGACCTGATCGTATTGGACCTGATGATGCCCGGCGAGGACGGCTTGTCGATTTGTCGGCGCCTGCGCTCAGCGAACGACCGCACCCCCATCATCATGCTGACCGCCAAAGGCGAGGATGTGGACCGCATCGTCGGCCTGGAGGTCGGTGCCGACGACTACCTGGGCAAGCCCTTTAATCCGCGTGAACTGCTGGCCCGCATTCATGCGGTGCTGCGCCGGCGCCCGGTCCATGAAGCGCCCGGCTCGCCGTCAACCGACAACGAGGTCGTGAGTTTTGGGCCGTTTACCTTTGACCTGGGCGCGCGCACGCTGCGCAAGGCGAACGAAGACCTGCCCCTGACCACTGGCGAGTTCGCCATGCTCAAGGCGCTGGTACGCCATCCGCGCCAGCCGCTGTCGCGCGAAAAACTGGCCCAGTTGGCGCGTGGCCGCGAGTTCGAGCCCTTTGACCGCAGTCTGGACGTGCAGGTGTCGCGCTTGCGCAAATTGGTGGAAATTGATGCAGCAAGCCCCCGCTACATTCAGACCGTCTGGGGTGTTGGCTACGTTTTTGTGCCGGACGGCGCGGGTTGAACACCTTGTCTGGCGTGCCATCCACGTTTCCCGCCGTCAGCAGCCCGATGCCCCTGGAGGCCACTCCCGGGGCGCTTAAGGCGCAGGCAAGGGTGGACCTGAGTCTTTTCTGGCGCACTTTTTTTCTGCTGGTCCTGTTGCTGATTGGCAGCATTCTGGCCTGGCTGCAGACGCTGCGTGCTCTGGAATTTGAACCCCGCACCCTCCAGACGGCGCAGCAAATCGCGTCGCTGGTGAACTTGAGCCGCGCCGCACTGATTCACTCCGACGCTATCAATCGGGTGTCCCTGATTAAAACCATGACGGAGCAGGAAGGTGTACGCATTGTGCCGCGCGAACCCGGCGACACATTCGAACCCTTTGACACGGATGCGCTGGGCCAGCGCGTCTCGCTGGAGCTTAGGTCCAGACTCGGACCCGGCACGGTGGTGGCCAACAGCGTCAACCAGGAAGAAGGACTGTGGGTCGGGTTCGCCATCGACGGCGACAACTACTGGCTGCGCACCGATCGCTCCCGCTTCAACCGGACCGCCGGAAGAACCTGGATGATCTGGTTGCTGACGGTCGCCGCGCTATCGCTGGCCGGCGCAGCCCTGATTGCGCGACTGATCAACCAGCCACTCAAGCAACTGTCGTTTGCCGCCGGCCGTGTGCGCGACGGTGATTTCCAAGCCAGTACGCTGGACGAAACCGTGGCGACCAGCGAAATCCGGGGCGTCAATATCGAGTTCAACCGCATGACCCAGAAGCTGGCCAAAATCGAACAGGACCGGGCCATCATGCTGGCAGGTATTTCACACGACCTGCGCACACCGCTGGCCCGCTTGCGGCTGGAAACAGAACTCAGCGTCGCCGACGCCGAGGCCCGTGCCCATATGGCAGCGGATATTGCGCAACTCGACGCCATCATCGGCAAGTTTCTGGATTACGCACGGCCCGGCAGCGTTCGCTTAAACACCGTCGCACTGCGCGAGGTCATTGATGCTTGTCTTTACAGCGTCCGAAATCGCACCAATATGCACTTCAACCTGGACTTGGCCGACGACCTGCTGGTGCTCTCCGACGCGGTAGAACTGGGCCGCGTGATCACCAACCTGCTGGAAAACGCCGGCCGTTATGGCAAGTCCGTGGACACCGGTGTTGCCGTGGTTGACATTGCCGCCAAGGCGCATGACAAATGGGTGCTGCTGCGGGTGCGCGACCATGGTATGGGCGTCTCGGACGCCCAACTGGCCAACCTGACCAAGCCGTTTTATCGGGGGGAAACGGCCCGCACCGCCGCCAACGGCGCCGGGCTGGGCTTGGCCATTGTCGAGAAAACTATTGCAAGAATGGGTGGCACTTTTGTCCTGAGCAATACGCCCTCAGGTGGCCTGACCGCCAGTATCAAACTACAGCGGTCTCCAGCGGGCTGAGTACAAGTTATTGATACTTCCATAAAGCATGACAGGCAACTTACTACCGTTCGCCCTGAGCTTGGCCTGTCCTGAGTTAGTCGAAGGGTCGAAGGGCTTCGACAGGCTCAGCCCGAACGGTGTGGTGTCATGAATTACGAAAACATCAATAGTCTTCTCTGAAACTTCGCTTTCGAGTTGCTTTGCCGCCCACCCGCCCTGCACCAGTATCGCGTGGCGGCAGGCCGGTGTGCTGGGTCAGCAAACGGCCTTCCTGCACCGGACTGCCCGAAGCCGGCCGGGCCGCCACCGTGGTGGAGTTTTTGCGCCGAGCGCTGGTGTAATTGCCATCAGTCAAGGGCTGAAATGTGGGAATCAGGTGGTGCTTGCCATTGCCGATCAGGTCCGCACGGCCCATCGCCTTCAGCGCCTCGCGCAACAAGGGCCAGTTGTTGGCGTCGTGGTAGCGCAAAAAGGCCTTGTGCAGGCGACGGCGGCGCTCGCCGCGCACGATGTCCACGGTCTCGCTGTCGCGCGTGATCTTGCGCAGCGGGTTTTTATTGGTGTGGTACATCGCCGTGGCAGTCGCCATGGGCGATGGGTAGAAGGTCTGCACCTGGTCGGCACGAAAGCCATTTTTCTTGAGCCAGAGCGCCAGGTTCATCATGTCTTCGTCGCTGGTGCCGGGGTGGGCGGCGATGAAGTACGGAACCAAAAACTGTTTCTTGCCCGCTTCAAGAGAGAACTTCTCGAACAAGGTCTTGAACTTGTCATAAGCGCCGATGCCGGGCTTCATCATCTTGGTCAGCGGCCCTGCCTGCGTGTGCTCAGGTGCAATTTTCAGGTAACCGCCGACGTGGTGGGTCACCAGCTCCTTGACGTACTCGGGGCTTTGCAGCGCCAGGTCGTAGCGCAGGCCGGAACTGATCAAAATCTTCTTCACGCCCTTGAGTGCCCGAGCGCGGCGGTACATCTTGATCAGCGGGTTGTGGTCGGTGTTCAGATTCGGGCAGATGCCCGGATAAACACAGGAGGGCTTGCGGCAGGCCGATTCAATCTCGGCTGACTTGCAGCCGATGCGGTACATATTGGCGGTGGGGCCGCCCAGGTCGGAGATGGTGCCGGTAAAACCTTTCACCTTGTCGCGGATCTCTTCAATTTCGCGGATCACCGAGTCTTCCGAGCGGCTCTGGATGATGCGGCCTTCATGCTCGGTGATGGAGCAGAAGGTGCAGCCGCCAAAGCAGCCGCGCATGATGTTGATGGAAAAGCGGATCATCTCCCACGCCGGAATTTTGCTGCTGTGGTCGTGGCTGCCGTTCTCGTCCGCATAAATGGGGTGCGGGCTGCGCGCATACGGCAGGTCAAACACATAGTCCATCTCGGCCGTGGTCAGCGGAATCGGCGGCGGGGTGATCCAGACATCGCGTGCCAGGCGCGGATCGCCGTTACCAGCGAGACCCCCGCCATGCGCCTGCACCAGCGCACGGGCGTTGCCGGGGTTGGTCTCCAGGTGCAACACGCGGTTGGCGTGGGCATAGAGCACCGCATCGGACTTGACCTGCTCGTAGCTGGGCAGGCGAATCACCGAACGATCACGCGGCGGCACCTTGAGCTTGCCCTTGCCATAGAGCGCGGGGTTGGGCACAAAGACAAGCGGCTCAGGGCGAACGGAAGAACCCTCTTCCTTGGCGCAGGTGGCGCCCTGCCCCGCCGCCTGCTCGCTGGTCGTCATGTAGGGGTTGACGTGAGACTCCACCCGGCCCGGCTCGTCCACGCTGGTCGAGTTGATCTCGAACCAGCCCTTGCCACTTTCGTCGTCAGAGCGGCGCACAAAAGACGTGCCGCGCACCTCGGTGATTTTCTCCACCGGCTCGCGCGCGGCCAGGCGGTGCGCGATCTCCACAATCGCGCGTTCGGCATTGCCGTACAGCAGCAGATCACACTTGGCATCGACCACGATCGAGCGGCGCACCTTGTCCGACCAGTAATCGTAGTGCGCAATGCGACGCAGCGAGCCTTCGATGCCGCCCAGAATAATCGGCACGTCCTTGAACGCTTCCCGGCAGCGCTGGCTGTAGACAATGGCCGCGCGGTCTGGCCGTTTGCCACCGACATCGCCGGGGGTGTAGGCGTCGTCGCTGCGGATTTTGCGGTCAGCGGTGTAACGGTTGATCATGGAATCCATATTGCCCGCCGTCACGCCCCAGAATAGATTGGGCTTGCCCAGCACTTTGAACGGATCAGCACTTTGCCAGTCAGGCTGGGCGATGATGCCGACCCTGAAACCCTGGGCCTCCAACATGCGGCCAATCACCGCCATGCCAAAACTGGGGTGGTCCACATAGGCGTCGCCCGTGACCAGAATAATGTCGCAACTGTCCCAGCCCAGTTTGTCCATCTCGGCGCGGCTCATGGGCAGGAATTTGGCCGTACCAAAGCGCGCCGCCCAGTATTTACGGTAACTGGTCAGCGGCTTGGCGGTGCGCGCGAAAAAGGAGACGTCAACCGGGGCGTTCATGGGGTACCAATGGGGAATAGCCGACGAGTGTACGGTTTTACGCTTGGCAACGCCCCCCGAATGGGTACTTGGAGAAAGCTTGGCACGGCGGTACAGTGGCGTTCCATCGGAAAACCAATTTCTGCAAATAATGATTGAGAACGCCACCCATGCTTAATTTTTTGCCCGCGCTGTTGGTGGGCCTGATCGCCACTGCGCTGATGCTGCTCAACATGCTGTTCTGGGTGCCGATACTGCTGATTTTTGCCGTCGTGAAATTGATCTTTGATTCAATTACAGCTTTTCCTGAAGCCAGACCTTGATCAGTGATTGGTACGGCACGTCTCTGGAATTTGCTGCGGCTTTGATAGAGTCCAGCAGGTGCTGGGGTAGTCGCAGCGAAATTGTCTTTGTCGTGGGTTTTAAATTTGGCAAGGTGACTCTCTGGGCCTTTGTCCAGTCGAGGTGCTCCGTAGAGTCATGCGTTTCCCAGAAAATGCGCTCCTGCGCTTCGTTGGCAAATTTCGGAATGGCTTTAGGCTGCTTGTTCATAAATGGCTCTCTCCTTTCGGTGCATGTCTCTGGCTGAAATAACCCGGATCAGCTTACCCGACTGCCGAAGGGTGAGCGTGATGTGCAGTGCACGACCTTCGTCAGATTTCCCTAAAGCGTGAATCCGGGGTTCTTGTTGGCTGTGCGCGCCATCTTCCAAAAGCAGCAATGGTGCGTTGAAGAAAACTTGCTCAGCTTCGGCCATAGACACGCCATGCTTTTCATTCTTTCGGGCATTACCCTCATCCCAGTTGAATCCGGCAATCTTGTTTAGGTCAAACATTTTTGTATATTACCATCATGTACATTTATCTGCAATACTTATCATGCATTTCAGACCAGCTAGTGGTTTGTTTTTAATACATCAAAAATGCGCTATCGTCACCGAATGCCAAAAATGAACTGAAAGCGGCCCATGCTTAATTTTTTGCCCGCGCTGTTGGTGGGCCTGATCGCCACTGCGCTGATGGTGCTCAACATGCTGTTCTGGGTGCCGATACTGCTGATTTTTGCCGTCGTGAAACTGATCATCCCGGTCAAGAAAATGCGAATGCTGATCGACCCGCTCCTGTTGCGCATCGCGGAAGCCTGGATTGCCGGCAACAGTGGCTGGATGCGGCTCACCCAGCGCACCCACTGGGATGTAGAGGGCATTGAAGGATTGAACTATCGCAGTTGGTACCTGGTGAACTGCAACCACCAGTCGTGGGTCGACATTCTGGTGCTGCAGCACTTGTTCAACCGGCGCATTCCCCTGCTCAAGTTTTTTCTCAAGCAACAACTGATCCGGGTGCCCGTCATGGGACTGGCCTGGTGGGCGCTGGATTTTCCGTTCATGCGCCGCCACAGCGAAGAGTTCCTGAAAAAACACCCTGAGATGCGGGGCAAGGACCAGGAAACCACGCGCCAGGCCTGCGAAAAATTTGCGCTGATTCCCACCAGTGTGATGAATTTTCTGGAAGGCACACGCTTTACCCCGGCCAAACACCAGCGGCAACAATCACCCTACAAACATCTGCTCAAGCCCAAGGCCGGTGGCATGGCGCTGGCACTGAACGCGATGGGGACCAAGTTCCAGGCGATTCTCGATGTGACCATTGTTTACCCGGACGGTGCACCCGATTTTTGGCAGTTCCTCACCGGCAAACTCAAGCGCGTCATTGTTCGGGTGCGCCCGCTGCCGGTGCCGCAGCACCTGGTGCAGGGCGACTACGCGGCTGACCCGGCAGTACGCGAGGCATACCAGAAATGGGTGCATCAGATGTGGCTCGACAAAGATGCGCAAATTGAGTCACTGTTGAAAGTTCCGTAATTCGTGGTGCCTCCCCGATAATGGACTGATGACGAAACCTGCTACGCCAGCGCCCGGCCCGACCCGCCCGACCAAGCGAGCGAGCGCCCCGAATCCTTGCGTGACCTGTTTTGGTCATTTACCTGGTTGGCACAGCGTGGTTGGCACAGCTTGACATGTTGTAATCGTTCGATTACGATTGCCTTATGTTCTCAATCAGGCGAACCGACGAATTCAACGCATGGTTGCACGGTATCAAGGATGGCATGACGCATCGCCGCCTGCTGGGTCGATTGCGTAAAGCCGCGCTGGGCAATGTGGGCGATGTCAAACCGGTCGGCGAAGGCGTGTTTGAGATGCGCGAGCATTTTGGTCCGGGCTGGCGCATGTACTACGTGCAACGCGGAGCCGTGTTGATTGTGATGCTCGGCGGTGGCGACAAATCAACGCAGACCGCCGATATTGCCAAGGCCGTGAAACTGGCGGCCACCATCGAGGAGTGATTCATGAGCAAAAAAATTCGCATTTCCGATCTACCCGAATTGGATTTTTCCGAGCATCTTGATAGCGAACAGGCGGTCGCCGAATACCTGACCGTGATTCTTGAGGAAAACGATCCTGCCTTGCTGGCGGCAGCGCTGGGTGACATCGCGCGCGCGCGCGGCATGAGCGAGATTGCCAAGGCATCCGGCATCACCCGCGAGGCGCTGTACAAGGCATTGCGCCCAGATGCACAACCGCGCTTCGATACCGTCAACCGCGTGTGCGCGGCGCTCGGCGTCAAGTTGGTGGCGCAGGCCGTGGGGTAAAAGGGGTCTGACCCTGAAGGAATTAAACGTAATGCGGCCATGCCTCGCAGGGATTTTTGGCTGTATCCGCTGCAGAAGAGATCGCTGGCGCATCGCGTTGACCCTGACGCAAAGGGCTGTCGAGGAGCTGATGTGATTGCGATCTTTGGCGGACCTGGACCGCCAGCCAATTACCCAAAGCAACAGCGTGTGGGTATTCGTCAAATTTGACTATCGGCTGGTCGGGTTTCGACCAAGTGTTGACGGTCGGCCTGTGCTCTCCATTGCAGTCATTCACCTGGTGCGCAAATCGTCAGCAGCAATTCGGCGGGTCGAAGACCAGCGCTCCGTATAGCCGTCAGAATAGCAGGGGCGGCTGAAGTTCGTCGTGGCCCACCGGTTGGGCAGTACGATACGCCACACCAGTCATTCAACTGTTGACGGTTTCTATCTCGTCGCCATTGGCGTTTCAAAGCTTCGCACTTCTTAGCGAGCCGCATATGAAGACTTCATGAGGACAAATTGCACAATGACCGACACCTACACCCGCGTTAAGAGCAGTCTACTTGTGCTCCTGCGTGATACAGACCAGAAGGTGATTGCGCTGAAGGGGAAGTGGGGTACTGGAAAGACGTATCTTTGGCGCGCCGTCGCAACTGAGATGTACGGGGACGGGAAGGCATCCGAACAACCGATCTACGTTTCATTGTTCGGCGCAAAAACAATCGCTGACCTGAAGTTACGCATCCTACAAAACGCGTATCTGAAGGATGCATCAACGACACAGAAGTGGATGAAAACGTCTGGCGGGTTTGCGAAACAGGTTCTACAAAAATTCACTGGCTATTCCGTAGAGGATGCAGCCCTTCTTTGGCTTTCGGAGCTGGTATCGGGTCGACTGATCGTCATCGACGACATCGAACGCAAGCATAAGTCGCTTGACATTGATGAGTTTCTTGGCCTGCTCGATGAATACACCGAGACCCATAAAACTCGATTCGTTATCCTTCTGAATACCGACAAACTAAACGACATTGACATGTGGAACATGCTCCACGAAAAAGTCATTGCTGTGGAGGTCGTTCTGGAGCCAACTCCCACCGAATCCTTCGATGTGGCAGCGCACGGCATGAACAGCCCATATTTGCCCAACGTCCGCGCGGCGGTCGCAGCACTAAAGATCAACAACATTCGCGTCATCAAGCGAGTGCTGACCACGATTCAACGCATCGCCGACGCCACTGGCGGTTGCGGCACATTCTCAATGTCCCGCTGGATACCTAGCACAGTGCTATTGACTGCATCGCACTATAAGGCGGTCGATAGTGCCCCACCGTTTGAATACATCAAATCGTTCAACTCATACAAACGTATGTTCGAGAAGGACAACGAAGAACGTGATTCGAAAGAAGTGGAATGGGACGCCTTACTTGAGCAGTTGGGCATCCACAGTGCTGATGACTATGAAGTAATTCTTCAAGAATATTTGCGAGCTGGAATGCTTGACGTTGATCGGTTGAAAAAACTGTTCGAAAAGTATGAGAAGGAAGCCATTCATGCCGTAGCAACTAAACAGCGCCAAGACTTTTTCGAAGCTGTCTGGTGGGATCCACACCTGAGTAAAGCTGAGCTTCTCACCACGGCACGCGCCCTGCGCCCAACGATTGGGCAACTGGATCCGGGCGCAATCACCGACATAGTTTCCGTCGTTGAAGACCTCGGTGATTCTGCTCTGGCAAAAGAGTTTCTTGATGCATGGCTGCTCTCTATCGATACACGTCCTGAGTACCAAAATCTTGAAGAAAGGATTTTTGAGGATTCATATCGTAAATTTCATCCCGAAGTCATTGGAAAGATGAATGCGATGCGAGATAAGCAGCATCCAACCCTGACGGTTATTGAGACGGCTGAACGCATTGTTAAGAATTCCGGTTGGGGCGATCGTGAACGGATTGCGCTTCGGAATTCGACTGTTAAGGACTACGAAGATGCGTTTCTGGAAATCAGAGGCGTTACGCTACGCCGATTCCTTTCTGAAAATATTAAGTGGGTGCGCAGCGGGCCGTATGACGAGAACTTCAGACATGCAGCAGAGAATTTCGTTGCGGCGTCGGTCAATATCTGCTCGGCTGATCCAGGCGGTCGACTTTCTCAGATGATCCGAGATGGGTTTCGAGCAAACGGCATAGACGCAAAGTTGAATCCTTCCGTAATCACCGGTGTGCCCCTACCCACAGCGGACGCTTGAAAAGTCAACGATGCGGAATGCTGACGGATCAAACCACGCTCCACGGCGTTGGGCCTATCGTCAAGGCCCGCTGACCTGCCCCCAATCCCCGTACCAATCAATTTTCCAGAAGCCCGAAGTTTGCAAGCTTACTTGATGGTTTCCTGATTGCTGGGTGTTCGCGCTGAATCGCCAGTTAACTGGCGATTCAGCGCAGCGAATTGGGCGGGCGGTATCCCCCCGATGCTGCTGTGCGGTCTGATCTCGTTGTAGTCCTTTCTCCATTGGTGGATTGTCTGGCGTGCCTGCTCCAGTGATTCAAACCAGTTCTCGTCCAGGCATTCGTCCCTGAAGGTGCCATTGAAACTCTCGATGTAGGCGTTTTGTGTCGGGCTGCCTGGCTGGATCAGCAGGTGTTCAACACCATGTTTTTGTGCCCAGGTCATAAAAGCCCGGCTGATGAATTCCGGCCCGTTGTCCGTCCTGACTGCCTGTGGGTAGCCCCTGAACTGGGCCACCCTGTCCAACAGGCGCGTGACGTAATGGCCGCCGATACCAAAGTCCGCCGTGATATCCACACACTCGTGGCTGAAGTCGTCAGCCACCGTCAGACATTTGATGCGCCTGGCAATGGCACCCGGCCGGGCAATGGCATCACTGACGAAGTCCATGCTCCAGGTCTGGTTGATGGCGCTGGCGGCCACTAGCGGCACGCGCACCCCGACGCGTTTGGTCTTCTTGCGTTTCCTGATGGCCAATCCCTCCTGGCTGTAGAGCCGGTAAACACGCTTGTGGTTGATACCGGGGTATTCGGGGCGCAGCACGTCGTGAATCATGCGGTAGCCCCAACGCCTGCGCTCATGCGCGGTTTGCACGATCCGACCCAGCAATTCCTGGTTCAAGGTACTGGGCACGATGGGATGGCGGTAACTGTCTCGGCTTAGCCCCACAAGGGCGCAGGCGTGGCGTTCAGAAAGCTTGTGTTGGCTCACCATGCTGCTGATCGCCAGGCGTTTGTCTTGTGGGGCTAGCGCTTTGTGCCAAAGACGCTTTTGAGGGCATGGATGTCCAGGTGCGCCTCGGCCAGCAGCCGCTTGAGTTTGCCGTTCTCCAGCTCCAACTCGCGCAGCCTCTTGGCCTCGCTGACGTCCATGCCGCCGTACTTGGCGCGCCACTTGTAGAAGCTGGCATCACTGAAGCCGTGTTTGCGGCCAAGCTCTTTGACTGGCATGCCGGCCTCGGCCTGCCTCAAAAAGCCAATGATTTGCTCTTCGCTGTATTTGCTGGTTCTCATATCCGTCATTCTCCTGGTTGACGGACTTCCTGGAATTTACGATGGTATGGCTGGGAGGGGGCAGGTCAACTTCACTGTCACGCGTGAAGACATACGACAAGACTATGGTGAAGCGCGCCTCGTCTGTTTCGGCCTGTTGGCTGGAGAAGTGGTTGTGATGGTTTACACGGAACGCCCGAGAGGGCCTCACGTGATCTCACTGCGAAAGGCAGAAAAACATGAAACTCGCTACTACCGCCAAGTTGCCAAAGAAAACCTCGACTAAGGTTGCAGACCCTGACAATCCGGCATGGACCGAAGACATGCTGGGTGCGCCCGTTCTCAAGCGCGGCCGTGGGCCGCAAACCACTCCTACCAAGGTTCTTACCTCGGTCCGTCTGGACGCGGACATCCTGGAGTTCTTCAAGTCTCAAGGGAGCGGATATCAGTCGCGGATCAACGAAGCGCTTCGCATGGAAGTGAATCGAAATTTAACTGGTCGTCCAAGAACGACAACGCGCAGGCGCGTTGCGGCTTGACTTCGACGTTGAACGACTCCCATCCGGAAAGTTGAAAGACCGCCATCAGTCTTGAACGGAAATTCGCCAAGCCGACAGAAACCGTGTTGTAAATCTGAGCTGAAAAGCAAAGGTGTTCAGACGGATTTTTCTGTTGATGGCACAATCTACCCAGTTACTAGGCCCTTCCAAGGCCGCAGTCGCATCCGCCAAACGGTTCAGCCGGGACGCGGAAGGTTAATCAACAAGCAGCTTTAACCAGCTAATGTTTCCTGCAGGGAAGCGGAGGTCAGTGGAAAATGAGTGAATCAAGGTCCCAAGGGGCCAACACCTACCTTTTTGGTGGCAACGCACCGTACGTCGAAGAGATGTACGAAAACTACCTTGCCAACCCAGGTAGCGTGCCTGACAACTGGCGTGACTATTTCGATGCCTTGCAGCATGTGCCCGCGGTGGATGGGAGCAACGCCAAGGATGTTCCCCACCTGCCGGTGATCAACGCCTTTGCCGAGCGTGCCAAACGGGGTGGCACCAAAGTTGTGGTGGCCAGTGCGGATGCTGAAATGGGGCGCAAGCGCACGGCAGTTCAGCAACTGATTGCTGCGTACCGCAATGTCGGCCAACGCTGGGCCGATCTGGACCCTCTGAAACGCACCGAGCGCGAAAAAATTCCCGAGTTGGAGCCTTCGTTTTATGGCTTCAGCGACGCTGACCAGGAAGCGGTGTTCAACACCAGCAACACCTTCTTTGGCAAAGAAACAATGAGCTTGCGCGACTTGATGAACGCGCTGCACCAGACCTATTGCGGCACGATGGGTGCCGAGTACATGTACATCACCGACCAGGCTCATAAGCGCTGGTGGCAGCAAAAGTTAGAGTCGATTCGCAGCAAGCCCACCTTTAGCGTGGAAAAAAAGAAACATATTCTGGACCGTTTGACTGCTGCAGAGGGCTTGGAGCGGTTTTTGCACACCAAATACGTGGGGCAAAAGCGTTTTTCGCTCGAAGGTGGTGAGAGCTTCATTGCCTCCATGGACGAATTGATTCAGATGGCGGGCGCCAAAGGTGTCCAGGAGATCGTGATTGGCATGGCCCACCGTGGCCGCCTGAATGTGCTGGTGAACTCGCTGGGCAAAATGCCCGCCGATCTATTTGCTGAATTCGACCATACCGCGCCGGAAGAATTGACCAGCGGTGACGTCAAATACCACCAGGGCTTCAGCTCCGATGTGAGCACCCCTGGCGGGCCGGTCCATCTGAGTCTGGCGTTTAACCCCTCGCACCTGGAAATTGTCAACCCGGTGGTCGAAGGCTCGGTGCGCGCCCGCATGGACCGCCGTGCCGACTCTAAAGGCCTGCAAGTTCTGCCCGTGCTGGTGCACGGCGACGCCGCATTCGCAGGGCAGGGCGTGGTCATGGAAACCCTGGCGTTGGCGCAAACCCGTGGTTACTTCACGGGCGGCACGGTGCACATCGTCATCAACAACCAGATCGGCTTTACCACCAGCGACCCCCGCGACAGCCGCTCCACCCTGTATTGCACCGACGTCGTCAAGATGATTGAGGCGCCGGTGCTGCATGTCAATGGCGATGATCCGGAAGCCGTGGTGCTGGCCACCCAGCTGGCGCTGGAATACCGTATGGAATTCCAGAAGGACGTAGTGGTTGACATCATCTGCTTTCGCAAACTCGGCCACAACGAGCAGGACACGCCTGCACTGACCCAGCCGTTGATGTATAAAAAAATTGCGCAACACCCCGGCACGCGCCGCCTGTATGCCGACAAGCTGTCGGCCCAAGGCATGGGCGAGACGCTGGGCGACGACATGGTCAAGGCCACACGCGCAGCGCTTGATGCTGGCAAGAACACGTTTGACCCGGTGCTTACGAATTTCAAAAGCAAGTACGCAGTCGACTGGACCCCTTATTTGGACAAAAAGTGGACCGATGCGGGAGACACTGCCGTTCCCATGGCTGAGTGGAAACGCCTGGCTGAAAAAGTCAGCGCCATACCGCTCACAGTGACGGCGCACCCACTGGTCAAGAAGGTGTACGACGACCGCGCCGCCATGGGCCGGGGTGACATTCCGGTGGACTGGGGCATGGGTGAACACATGGCGTTTGCCTCGCTGGTGGCCAGTGGTTACCCAATACGCCTGAGCGGTGAAGACACCGGGCGCGGCACCTTTTCCCACCGCCACGCCGTGATTCACGATCAGAACCGCGAGAAGTGGGATACCGGCACCTACACGCCACTTCAAAACGTGGCCGAAAACCAGGCAGCGTTTGTCGTCATCGACTCGATCCTGTCGGAAGAAGCCGTGCTGGCGTTCGAGTACGGTTATGCCTCCAACGACCCCAGCACGCTGGTGATCTGGGAGGCGCAGTTCGGAGATTTTGTCAACGGTGCGCAGGTCGTGATTGACCAGTTTATTGCTTCAGGTGAAGTCAAATGGGGCCGGGTCAACGGCATCACGCTGATGCTGCCGCACGGCTATGAAGGCCTGGGCCCGGAGCACAGTTCGGCGCGCCTGGAGCGTTTTATGCAGTTGAGTGCCGATACCAACATGCAGGTGGTACAGCCGACCACGGCCAGCCAGATTTTTCACGTTCTGCGACGTCAGATGGTGCGCAATTTACGCAAGCCGCTGATCATCATGACGCCGAAGTCCTTGCTGCGGAACAAGGACGCCGCCTCGCCTTTGTCCGAGTTCACCAAGGGCAGCTTCCAGACCATCATTCCAGAGCACAAAGAGTTGAAAGCTGGCAAGGTCAAGCGTGTGGTGGCCTGTTCGGGCAAGGTGTATTACGACCTGGTCAAAAAGCGCGAGGAAAAGGGGGTGGATGACGTGGTCATCCTGCGTGTGGAGCAGCTCTATCCATTCCCGCACAAAGCCTTTGCCACCGAGCTCAAGAAGTACGCCGGAGTGACGGAGCTTGTGTGGTGCCAGGATGAGCCGCAAAACCAGGGTGCCTGGTTCTTCGTGCAGCATTACATCTTTGAGAACATGTTGGACGGGCAAAAGCTGGGCTACTCGGGTCGTACCGCTTCTGCCTCGCCAGCAGTGGGTTACGCGCATCTGCATCAAGAGCAGCAAAAAGCACTGGTTGAAGGCGCGTTTGGCAAGCTTAAGGGCACTATTTTGACCAAATAATTATCGAAAGAATTGATATGACTATCGTAGAAGTGAAAGTCCCGCAGTTGTCGGAATCCGTGGCCGAGGCCACCATGCTGCAGTGGAAAAAGAAGGTGGGTGAAGCGGTTACGATCGACGAAATCCTGATTGAAATCGAAACTGACAAGGTGGTGCTGGAAGTTCCGGCTCCCGTAGCCGGTGTGCTGGTCGAATTGTTGGTGAGCGACGGTGCTACGGTGCTTGCTGAACAGTTGATTGCCCGAATTGACACCGAAGGCAAGGTCGGGGCAGTGATGTCAACTGCTGCGCCAGTAGCCGTGGGGGTACCGGTGGCTGCCCGTGCGGCGGGCAATTCCATGGCCGGTGTGGCCATGCCTGCTGCTGCAAAACTGATGGCGGACAACAAGCTGGCTGTCGGCTCTGTGCCTGGCACTGGCAAGGATGGCCGTGTCACCAAGGGCGATGTGCTGGGAGTGGTGGCCCGTCCCGTGTCTTTGGGGGAGCGTCCCGAGCAGCGCGTGCCCATGAGTCGCCTGCGCGCCCGCATTGCCGAGCGCCTGTTGCAATCGCAATCCAGCAACGCCATCCTGACCACCTTCAATGAGGTCAACATGGCGCCGGTGATGGACATGCGCAAGCGCTTCCAGGAGAAGTTCGAAAAAGAACACGGGGTGAAGATTGGCTTCATGAGTTTCTTCGTCAAGGCTGCGGTGCATGCGCTCAAGAAGTATCCGGTGCTCAACGCCAGCGTGGATGGCAACGACATTGTTTACCACGGCTTCTTTGATATCGGCATTGCGGTCGGTTCACCGCGCGGGCTGGTGGTGCCGATTTTGCGCAATGCCGACCAGATGAGTTTTGCCGATATCGAGAAGAAAATTGCCGAGTACGGGGCCAAAGCGCGTGACGGCAAGCTGGGCATTGAAGAAATGACGGGCGGCACGTTCTCGATCTCCAACGGCGGCGTGTTCGGCTCCATGCTGTCCACCCCCATCATCAACCCGCCGCAGTCGGCCATTTTGGGGGTTCACGCCACCAAAGACCGTGCCGTGGTGGAAAACGGGCAGATCGTGATTCGCCCGATCAACTACCTCGCCATGAGCTACGACCATCGCATCATCGACGGCCGCGAAGCGGTGCTCGGTCTGGTGGCAATCAAAGAAGCGCTGGAAGATCCGGCTCGATTGCTGTTTGACATTTGAAACTTCACTAGCTATTAGAAGGTGGGCGTATGACAATTGAAGTAAGCGACGAAGTTGAAAAACAGGTGCGTGCATGGGGACTTAGCCGATCGACTTTTGATGCTGAAGCAGAGGTTAAGTCGCTGAAAGCAGTGTTATCGCGGCAAGATGTTGTCGACGCGTTAGCGGATCATGAGGTCGATAGATTTGTCGCGGCGGGAGGATCTGCTCTTATTCTTTGTATGCGATATGTCCCGCACAACGTCTTTCGTGCCTTAAAGGTGCCTCGCGCTCCTCTTCTAGCATCTAGTGAGTCTACTGATGATGTTGAAGATCCCGAAGTTGAGGCTTTGGGAAAACTCAGTCACGATAACATTCCACGGCTTTTTTCCAGCGTCGAACTGCAACCGGGTCGGACGTTGATGCTCAGCGAATACATCGATGATGAAAAGGAACTGATTCCATTCGTGGAACATTTATGTCGGCAATGTGAGGAAAACGCCAACGAAAATGACGCCAGACGAATTCTTATCGTTCTGGCTAAACTTTTCTTGGAAATTTCTCAGGCACTGTCTTACATGCATGAGAAAGCCGGGCTGTTCCACTTTGACGTTAAACCAGCAAACATTCTTGTTTCTGGCGTGTCTAAGAACCGTCCCAAGGCGTGGGTAATCGATCTTGGTTTGGCAAAAGACGTTAAGCAACCTGAAGGCACTTTGAAGGTTAAGGTTGGGTTTACGTTGAAGTACGCTCATCCCAGTCTTTTTTTACCCCGTGAGTTCAAAGTCACTCGAACGCAAGCTAAGTCTTCGTCAGAGGTTGCCATCGATGACTTTGATTCAAGGTATGACTTGTTTGCTTTAGGGCGAACACTGCAGGAGTGTTTAAAAGTAGTCAGGAGTTTCTTCAACGAAGATGCGCATCGGCTTTACGAGTTCGAATTCCTTCACATGGTGGCATGCCTATGTCTTGATGGAAAAGGCTCTCGCGTGGAGCCGGTGGCCACAGCAGATAGCTACGAGTTCGTTGAAGACGTTGCTAACGACTGCGGCCTCGACTTATTTAGAACCCATAAGTTCGTACGGACACTCCAAATCGGAGATGTTTTGAAACGATTGTTGGGACTCTACTCCATAAGCGCGGTCATTCCTGAATTGGATCCTTGGTACCCATCGACGATCAATGCATCTGACGTCACATTTGTGAACCTTACTCCAAGAGTTCGACGCTTAATCGTTCACCCGATGTTTAAGAGGTTGGAGAAAGAACGGCAGTTAGGACTGCTTAGTGAGGTGTTCCCGACAGCAACGCATACAAGAGGTAACCACTCTTTGGGCGTCTATGCTGCTACATGTCGCTATATTTCCGCACTTTATCATGACCCAGAGAATCCGACGTGTAGAGTTCTTTTTACGCCAGATCGAATAAAGCGAACTATCGTTGCTGCTCTTCTTCATGATTTAGGCCAAACCGCCTTTGGGCACGACATCGAGGAAGTAAACGAAACTCTTTTTAGCCATTCAATATTTTCGAAATGGCTATTGGAATTGGCGACAACTAGTGAGGAAACCCTGGGGCCCTCATTCCATACCATTTTGTCTGACATTGAACCTAACGGATGGGATCTCGGTGCCAACCCGGTTGATGACCTCGTTGAGTTTTTGTCACAGAAAGAACCAAATAGGAAACAACCTCTCGATGGACTTCTTAAGGGGGTAATCGATGGTCCTGTAGATGCGGATAAGCTTGACTATATCGTTAGAGACAGCGTTGATTGCCGCGTCCAATATGGGCACGGGCTAGATGTAGATCGTTTTTTGCGCTCCTTAACAACAAAGTGGTCACAGGATAAACGGCAGGGTGGCGTGCGAGTAGGTCCATTGCAAATCGCTATCAAGGCTAAGGGAAAGGCAAGCGCGGATGCCTTTATTTTGGCTAGGACGCAGCTGTATCAATCTGTTTATTGGCATCACACGTTTCGAGCGGTAAAGGCAATGTTTCTTTCGGCTGCTGCGTTAGCTGTCACTGCACAGCGGGAACGACTAGATAAGCCGCAGAAGGCCAAACTGACAAAGGGTAGCTTTGATGAGGTACTTCAAGCAGCATACTTCTATCATGTCTATTGTCGCCCCTTGGGTCTTGAGAAACGGGATTCCCTCATCTATGCTGATAGTGCAACGCCGTTCGGTATTCTGTCTGAGAACCGCCTGGCAGCCTTGCGCGGAATTACCGAAGATCGAACACTTGATTTTTTCTATCAAATTGGTGAAAAAGACAGCCAGGAATTGATTGAGTCTCTTGTTAAGCGGAATTTCTACAAACGTATTTGGGAGGCACCGATCTCTTCGCTTGGACGATCATCAACTGACAAGCTGAGTAAAAAACTTAAAGACGCTAGTGCTCGGGTTAAGTTGATTGATGACCTTGAAGATGCGCTATATGCGCAGCTTCAGCGCGCAATTAATCGAGGAGGCGAGTCGGCTTATTCATTTGCAACGGCCCCTGCGATGACGCGCTTAGAGTCTGAATGGCGAAAGCGCGCGACTGTTGTAGTTGACATGCCTCTTAGAGCGGTAGACTCGTTTCCAACTCCACCGGATTTTGTTTCGGATTTTGGCCGTAAGTATTTCCATTCAAGTAAGTTGGACGCAGAGAAAACTAACTCGAGCACTTGGCGTGATGATGTCGCTACCATGATGAAGGAAAGCGCGTACTTAAGAATCTTTGTAAGCCCCGCGATTCACACGCTTGTTTTGCGCCACTTAGACCAAAACGCCTTAGATGAAGTGACATCTTCACTTTTCTGAATCCCGTTGTGGCTTAGCACGTTTAACTCTACAGGCCATTCGCTATGACTAATTAATGCTTAAGTGTTTTCTTATATGAACAATAACTCCCCGAAACAATTCGACGTGATCGTCATCGGCGGCGGTCCTGGTGGCTATATCGCTGCCATTCGTGCAGCCCAACTGGGGATGAACGTGGCTTGCATCGACGAGTGGAAAAGCGCCAAAGGTGGCCCGGCACTGGGCGGCACCTGTACCAACGTCGGTTGCATACCCAGCAAGGCGCTGTTGCAGTCGTCAGAGCACTTTGACCACGCCAACCATCACTTTGCCGATCATGGCATCGAGGTCAAGGGTGTGCGCATGGATGTGGCCAAGATGGTGGGACGCAAGGACACCGTGGTCAAGCAGAACAACGACGGCATCCTGTACCTGCTCAAGAAAAACAAGATCAGTTTCTTCCACGGCCGCGGCTCGTTTGTGAAAGCGGTCCCTTCGACCCTTCGACAGGCTCAGGACAGGCCAGGCTCAGGACAGGCTCATGGGGGCTACGAAATCAAGGTGGCTGGTGTGGCCAAGGAAACTCTGGTCGGCAAGCAGATCATCGTGGCGACCGGCTCCAACGCCCGGGCTTTGCCTGGAACGCCGTTCGACGAGGAACTGATCCTGTCCAATGACGGTGCGCTACGCCTTGGCGCTGTGCCGAAAAAACTGGGACTGATTGGCGCCGGTGTCATCGGGCTTGAGATCGGTTCGGTCTGGCGTCGTCTGGGTGCCGACGTCACCATTCTGGAAGGCTTGCCTACGTTTTTGGGCGTGGTGGACGAACAGATCGCCAAGGAAGCACACAAGGCCTTTGTCAAACAGGGTTTGAAGATCGAACTCGGCGTCACAGTCGGCGCGATCAAGTCTCCTTCGACCCTTCGCCAAGCTCAGGACAGGTCAGGCTCAGGACGGGCTAAGGGTGTGAATGTTGCCTGGACCAACTCCAGGGGTGAAGCCCAAACGCTGGAGGTGGACAAACTGATCGTGTCGATCGGTCGTGTGCCAAACACTATTGGCTTGAACGCCGAAGCTGTGGGACTGAAGCTCGACGAGCGTGGTGCGATCATCGTGGACGATGAGTGCCGCGCGAGCTTGGCTGGAGTATGGGCGGTCGGCGACGTGGTGCGTGGCCCGATGCTGGCACACAAGGCCGAGGAAGAAGGGATTGCGGTGGCTGAGCGCATTGCCGGGCAGCAGGGCCATGTCAATTTCAACACCATCCCCTGGGTGATTTACACCAGTCCCGAGATCGCCTGGGTCGGGCAGACTGAGCAGCAGCTCAAGGCCACTGGCCGTGCCTACAAGGCGGGCACATTTCCTTTCCTGGCCAATGGGCGTGCACGTGCGTTGGGCGATACGACCGGCATGGTCAAAATGCTGGCCGATGCGCTAACGGATGAGATTCTCGGTGTTCACATCGTCGGCCCGATGGCCAGCGAATTGATTGCCGAGTGTGTGGTGGCCATGGCGTTCAGGGCCAGCAGTGAAGATATCGCCCGTATCTGCCATGCGCATCCGTCTTTGAGTGAGGCAACCAAGGAAGCCGCACTGGCGGTGGACAAGCGCACGTTGAATTTCTAGGGCATGTCATTGCGGCCCCGGTCCTGATCCGGGGCCGCAATGACAGCTTTTTTTATGTCCGTTAAAGTAGCCTACGAAAACGAACTCAAGGTGCGGGGTTACACCAGTGACCCGGCCCAGTTGCGCGCCGTGGAAGCCCTGGAGCGTTGCGCTCATGAGTGGGTGATTTTCAAGGAAAAGCGCTCCAACGCCCTCAAGAAGCTGGTCCACCATCCTGACATTCCGCGCGGCATCTACATGTACGGTGGGGTGGGGCGGGGTAAAAGTTTTTTGATGGATTGTTTTTTTGGTGTGGTCCCCCTCAAACGCAAGACGCGTCTTCATTTTCACGAGTTCATGCGTGAGGTTCACCGCGAACTGGCCGGACTTCAGGGTACGGTCAACCCACTGGATGCGCTGGCCAAGCGTATGGCCAAGAAATACCGCTTGATTTGTTTTGACGAGTTTCACATCGCCGACATCACGGACGCCATGATTCTGCATCGCTTGTTGAGTGCACTGTTCGACAACGGCGTCGGATTTGTCACCACATCCAACTTCAAGCCTGACGATCTGTATCCCCATGGCTTGCACCGCGACCGCATTCTTCCTGCGATTGCCTTGCTTAACGAGCAGCTCGAAGTCGTCAAGGTGGACAACGGAACGGACTACCGCCGCCGCACGCTGGAGCAACTCCAGCTCTACCATGCGCCGCTCGGTGCCCAGGCCGACACCGCGATGGGTGACGCATTTGACCGCTTGGCTGAGACGCAGGATGAGGAGCCGGTTTTGCATATTGAGGCGCGCGAGATTCAGGCCCGCCGCAAGGCCGGTGGACTGGTGTGGTTCGACTTCAAGATAATTTGCGGTGGACCACGGTCGCAAAATGACTATCTTGAAATTGCGACGCAGTTTCATACGGTTCTTTTGAGTGATGTACCGCATATGCCGGTGCGCATGGCGTCCGAAGCGCGCCGTTTTACCTGGCTGGTGGATGTGCTTTACGACCGGCGTGTCAAGCTGATCATGTCGGCGGCGGTAGCTGCACAAGCCTTGTACACCGAAGGTCCACTGGCCCATGAGTTTCCCCGGACGGTTTCCCGTTTGAATGAAATGCAATCGAGCGAGTTTTTAGCCTTGGAGCGTCGTGTGGTTGACACGCGGTTGACATGAAATTACGAGTCCAAAGGCTCCAGCTTGACTACCACCAGGGACAGGTTGTCGCCACTGCCATGAGCTCGGGACCTGGCTTTTTCTATCAGAAACTCGCTGGCTTCCCGTGCTGACAGGGTGGAGAGGGTCGATCCGATTTCAGCCGTAGTGAAGTAGTGCCAAACGCCATCGCTGCAGGCCATCAGAACGTCACCGGCGCGCAGTTGCGGGATGAAATGGACAGCTACCGGCGGGTCGCTTTCCGTGCCCAGACATCCCGTGAGAATGTTCGACTGCGGATGATCGTTTGCTTGCTCCTCGGTGATCTCGCCACGGTTCACCAAGGTCTGAACGTGGGAATGGTCCAGGGTTCGCTTGATGAGCTTGTTGCCGTGGTAGTGGTAGATCCGTGAGTCACCAGCGTGTGCCCAGTGGCAATCGCCCCTCGGGTTGATTAAAAATGCCACCACCGTGCTGTGGGGCTCTTCTTCCGCCGAAATGGCGGTCAATTTGATGACGGTGTGGGCTTCCTGAACCAGTTGCATCAGCGTCGCAGCGGCGTCATCGGTGTCGGGAGAATAGCGCTCAAACAACTGCCTGGCGGTCATCATGACCTGATCGGAAGCCTTGCGTCCGCCGCTGCGCCCGCCCATGCCGTCCGCGAGCACGGCCAGTACACACCCGCTGACACGCGAGTGGCTCAGCAAAATGACCTGGTCTTGCTGGTAGTCACGGTCACCCTTGTGGAGGCCGGTCGATGCGGTGAGTCGGTAACCTTTGGACATGTTGAACAGCTAAAAAGAGAAGACCCCGATAAATGCGTTTGAAAGTCGTATTATCGAGCCAACTCATGACTCAATTCCGAGCTCGATAGATTCGGGTGTTTCCCTCCCATTGACATTTTGGACTCTAACCTGCACTCTCCCGAACGTCGGCTGATCGAGCTGCGCATCGAGCATGGCGATCTGGATGCCATGATAGACCGCGCCAGCGGTGCGAGCCCGCCGGATGAGCTTTTGATGCGGCGGCTGAAAAAAAGGCGACTGGGCTTGCGCGACGAGATCGCGCGAATTGAACGGCTATTGAGCCCTGACGAGCCCGCCTGACGAATGAGTTTGCAGACCCAAGTTCGCGAGACCTTCGCGCCCGGCGGCTTGTTGTCGCGCACGGTCGAGGAGTTTACGCCCAGGGGCGGGCAAACTGACATGGCAGCAGCCATCGCACGGACCATCGACCAGGGTGGGGTGCTGGTGGTCGAGGCCGGTACCGGCATTGGCAAGACTTTTTCGTACCTTGTCCCGGCCTTGTTGAGTGGCACGCGGGTGCTGCTTTCTACCGCCACCAAAACATTGCAGGACCAGTTATTTGGTCGCGACCTGCCCCATCTGATCAAGGCTTTGGGCCTGCCGGTACGCACGGCCCTGCTCAAAGGCCGTGGCAGTTATTTGTGCCTGCATCGGCTGGAACTGGCCCGACAAAACCCGAACCTTGCTGAACGCGTGGCGGTGCGGACTTTGGCCAAGATTGAGGAGTGGGCGCAGCTTACCCGCAGTGGCGATCTGGCCGAGTTGCCGGGTCTTGATGAGCGCTCGCCGGTGATCCCGGTGGTTACGTCGTCACGGGAAAATTGTCTGGGCTCGCAGTGCCCCCAGTTTCGTGGCTGTCATGTCAACCAGGCCCGGCGCGAGGCGCTGGCGGCCGATGTTGTCGTCATCAATCACCATTTGTTTTTTGCTGATTTGGCAGTTCGCGAATCGGGTATGGCCGAGTTGCTGCCGTCGGTGCAGACTGTCATCTTTGATGAAGCGCACCAACTCAATGAGACCGGCGTGCAGTTTCTGGGCAAACAATTGACCACCGGGCAGTTATTGGACTTTTCACGCGATCTGCTGATCGGCGGTCTGCTGCATGCGCGCGGACTGGCTGATTGGCAGAAGCTGGCGTCTGATACCGAGCGCGCCGCGCGTGATTTACGTCTGGTCGTGGGCAAGACCCATCCCGGCGCCAAGCTGCGCTGGGTGGAGGCAGCACCGGAGCAAGTGGATGCGTCGGCCTGGAGGGATGCGTTGAGTAAGCTTCACGCGGCATGTGACCGGACCCTGCAGGCACTCGGTACGGTCAGTGAAATCGAACCTGACCTGGTGCGTTTGAGCGAACGTGGCAGTGCATTTATCGAATTGCTTGAATTTTTTTCGGGCCCCTGTGCGAACGATTCGGTACGGTGGCTCGATGTCGGAGCGCAGCTCAGACTGGTTGAATCCCCGCTTGATATTGCGCACGCGGTCCAGACGCAAATTATCAAGCCGATGCAAGAGGAAGGCTCACAGCGCTCCTGGATCTTTACTTCTGCGACCCTGGGCGATGACTCCCGGCTGCGATGGTTTACCGAACCCTGCGGCCTGGGCGATGCAGAAATTCTGAAAGTGGGCAGTCCGTTTGACTATTCAGAGCAAGCTGCCTTGTACGTGCCACGGCATTTGCCCAAGCCCAGTGATCCCGGCCACAGCACGCAGGTGGCTGACTTTGTGGCCAGGGTTGCGCCTGTGATTGGGGGGCGCACACTGGTTCTGACCACCACCCTGCGCGCCTTGCAGGTCGTTAGCGAGGCCTTGCAGCGACATTTCACCAACTCGAAAACTCTGGAAATACTGGTGCAGGGACAGCAACCCAAACGCCAACTGATGGAACGATTTCGTCAGGGCGATCGGGGTGGTCGCGCCGGTTGTATTCTGGTGGCATCAGCCTCTTTTTGGGAAGGAGTGGATGTACCCGGAGACGCGTTACAGATGGTGGTCATTGACAAGCTTCCTTTTCCGCCACCCAACGATCCGCTGGTGGAAGCGCGTTCCAAGCGTCTGGAGGCTAGCGGACGCAGCGTTTTCAATGACTACTTTATTCCCGAAGCGGCAATCGCCCTCAAGCAAGGGGCCGGGCGCTTGATTCGGCGCGAATCTGACCGCGGGATTTTGATTGTTTGCGATACACGACTGGCCCTCATGGGCTATGGCCGACGCCTGCTGGCGGCGTTGCCGCCGATGCGAAAAATCAGCTCAGAAGATGAATTGACAGAGGCGCTTAATGCGCTTACCAGAACTTCCACCATGGATCCGGGTTGGCTTTGAAGCCACGGGTCAGGTACTCCGTCTGGGGATAGTTCTTTTCAAGTACCCGTTTGGCATCGTCACGCAACTGCACCATGCCCAGCGCGTCATAGGACTTGACGATAATGAACAGCGCCTCTTCAAGAGCGGGCACGCCCTGGTAGTCGGAGATGGCAAGCTGAGCCCGGTTGATGGCCGCCACATAGGCGCCCCGGCCAAAGTAATAGCGCGCAACATGGACCTCGTACTGGGCCAGTGAGTTGACAATGTAAGCCATGCGCAGGCTGGCGTCTGGGGCGTAGCGTGAGGTCGGGAACCGGGCCAGCAACTCCTTGAAGGATTCAAAAGATTCTTTGGCTGCCTTCTGATCCCGCTCCGCCAGATCCTGGCGGGTAATAGCGGAGAACATGCCCAGATCGTCATTAAAGTTAATGATGCCCTTGAGGTACAAGGCGTAATCGAGCGCTGGACTGGCCGGGTGCAACTTCATGAAGCGATCGAGGGTGGCAATGGCTTGCGCGGCCTCTCCAGACTTGTAATGGGCGTACGCCTTGTCAAGTTGGGCCTGTTGCGCCAAAGGCGTTCCGGCGGCGCGACCTTCCAGTTTTTCAAAAAGCGTCACAGCCTTGTCGTAGCCACCTGAATTCAACTCATCTTTGGCTTCGGCGTAAATCTTGTTGGGACTCCAATCGGCCGTCTTGTCCTCTGAGGTGGTCGAACACCCTGCCAGCAGCAAAGCTGTACCTGTTAGCGACCAGGCGCAGACAACCGATAATTTGACTCGAAACATGAGGGACAACTTTCTTGAAGAATTCCGAATTGATTATATCGAGCGGGCTTGACAGTGAAGATCCGGAAGACCGGGCGGACACTGGGCCGGACACTGAGTTACGGTATCTGGTTTTTGGTGAGGCCCAACATGGTCTGCGTCTTGACCGGGCTCTGGTTGAGTTGGTGCCAGAATTTTCGCGCAGCTATTTACAGCAATTGATCGATTTGGAAGGGGTCACGATCAACCGGGAAGTGGTCCGCAAACCGTCGACTCGCGTCAAGGCTGGGGATATAGGCGCCATTGAATTACGACCGACGCCGCAAAGCCAAGCCTTCAAGCCGGAAGTCATGGCGCTGGAGCTTGTGTTTGAAGATGAGCATCTGATGGTGATCAACAAGCCGGCCGGTCTAGTGGTTCATCCGGCACCTGGTAACTGGAGTGGCACGCTGCTCAATGGCTTGCTGGCCTATGACGCGAAGGCCATGAATTTGCCGCGCGCCGGGATTGTTCATCGACTGGACAAAGATACCAGTGGTTTGATGGTGGTCGCCCGGACGCGCCCGGTAATGGATGCTTTGATTCGATCGATCGCCGCGCGCGAGGTTGGCCGTCACTATGTGGCGCTGGCCCATCGACCCTGGGTCGGTAGCGGTAGACGCGAAATCAACGCGCCGATAGGCCGGGATCCGCGTAACCGGCTGCGAATGGCGGTGGTCGATACGGAAAAAAATTCGGGGAAGCTGGCCAGAACAGATATTGAACTTCTTCAAAACTGTGATCAGGGGTGCCTGGTTCGATGTACCCTGCACACCGGTCGAACCCATCAAATTCGCGTCCACATGGCATCGATTGGTCATCCACTGGTGGCCGATGTGCTGTATGGAGGCACTGTCGCAGCAGGCATACGACGGCAGGCCTTGCATGCGTGCCGTCTCGCTTTTACTCATCCTGTGACGCAACAGTCCATGGTCTTTCAGGCCACCCTGGCGGAAGATTTGGACCATGCTTTGAAGCAGTGGGGCCTCAGTTACAATCAAGCCTAATGGTATAGAAAACCAGCACCCCGGCAAGCAGTCGGGGTACGCGCTGCGGATTTATCAATCTGCCTGCTGCGCCCCAATGAATCGTACTGATTTTGCACCTTGAAGGTGCCCTTCCCGGAATCGCAAAACCATGAATACGGCGGATGCCAAGCGCATCCTGGAAACCGCCTTGATTTGCTCGCCGCAACCCTTGCAGCTACGCGATATGCGTGTACTGTTTGACGACGGGGTGGGCCCCGACACGCTCAAAGTCTTGTTGCAGGAGCTCCAGCAGGACTGGGCGCAGCGTGGCGTGGAACTGGTCAGCGTGGCGACCGGCTGGCGTTTTCAAAGCCGACCTGAAATGAGGGAGTATCTCGATCGGTTGCACCCCGAAAAACCGCCGCGCTATACCCGCGCTACGCTGGAAACACTGGCTATCATTGCCTACCGACAACCGGTAACGCGCGGCGATATGGAAGACATACGGGGTGTGACGGTTAATTCGCTTCTTCTCAAACAACTCGAAGACAGAGGCTGGATTGAGGTCATTGGCCACCGCGCAACCATCGGGCGACCGGCGCTGTTTGCCACGACCCAGCATTTTCTGGACGATTTGGGACTGGAGTCCCTTGATCAGTTGCCGCTGCTCGATACACCAGCGCAGCAGGCCGGTGTGATGGAGGCGCTCAACACCGGCGACGAATTATTTTTCTTGACGGGAACCCCATCATGGCCGTAGACAATGCCGAGACGCCAACCCCTGCGACAGCGGATTCTTTTCACCAGCCGGAGCCCGTGATCACGGGAAATCGCTTTCATGATGTGGTGTCCGGGCAATTCGACGCGGATGAAGAAAGCGCAGACCTGGTTCCAGCCAAGCGGGTGCTGGCGCCAATGGCTGAGACACCGAAGTTGCACAAAGTCCTGGCGCAGGCCGGCATGGGATCGCGACTGGAGATGGAGCAGTTGATCATGGAAGGCCGAATCACGGTCAACAATGAACCGGCGCATATTGGCCAGCGGATCCAGTTTGGCGATCACGTCAAAGTCAATGGCAAGCCGATCCGGTTTCGAATTGAAGCGCCGCCAGCACGGGTCATTGCTTACCACAAGCCGGTTGGCGAGGTGGTGACACACGATGATCCACAGAATCGTCCCACCGTGTTTCGCAGACTGCCCAAGCTGTTTCAGGGTAAATGGCAATCGGTGGGGCGGCTCGATCTCAATACCGAGGGCTTGCTGCTGTTTACCAGTTCGGGGGAATTGGCAAACAACCTGATGCATCCCCGCTTCGGTCTGGAGCGGGAATATGCCGTACGGGTGTTGGGGGCCTTGAGTAAGGATGAGAAACATAAACTGCTCGACGGTGTCAAGCTGGACGATGGCATGGCTCAATTCAGCTCGATTGAAGAGGGCGGGGGTGAAGGCGCAAACTGCTGGTACCGTGTCACGCTATCTGAGGGGCGTAACCGGGAAGTTCGCCGCATGTTTGAGGCGGTAGGGCATGCGGTGAGTCGCTTGATCCGGATCCGCTATGGCGCCATGGTGTTGCCGCGTGGTCTGAAGCGCGGTGCCTGGATGGAGTTGGACGAAGGCGATATCAAGTCATTGATGCAGGCCGCCGGGACGCGAAGTTCCCGCTCCCGTGGGGATGAGACTGGTCCGGGTGGAGCGGATGCGGCGCGGCGTGATGACTCCGAGCAGGCGCCTGGCGCACGAAATCGGCGTCGAGGCGGACGGGGCAATGGACCGCGCAGCTCCGCAAAGGGGCTGCGCAACGCGCCAGTGGGCGGCGCCAAAGATGTGGGTCAGGGTTTTTCTCCGGGCTCAGGGCAAGGCCGGAAAAATCGGGCAGAGCCGGGAGACCGGCAAGACGGAGCGGGTCAACCGGACCCGATGAAGACGGCTTTTGGCTATATTGGTGCCGATAGTTTCACCCGCCAGCGACAGGATCAGGGCCAACGGCGTGGCGGGGGGGGCTCGGGTGGCGGGCAACGCCGAGGCGGGCGGGGTCGCTAACCTTTACGTTAAAATCTAAAGCTTTGCCCGGTGGGTAGAAATTTAAATATCAAGCTCAGGAAAAACTCATGACTATCGAACGTACTCTTTCTATCATCAAGCCCGATGCGGTTGCCAAAAACGTGATCGGTCAAATTTACGCACGTTTTGAAGCCGCAGGTCTGAAGGTGGTCGCTGCCAGGATGGCGCATTTGTCGCGTCGGGAGGCGCAAGCTTTTTACGCCGTCCATAAAGAGCGTCCTTTTTTCAAGGATCTGGTGGAATTCATGATCTCCGGCCCCGTCATGATTCAGGCCCTGGAAGGTGAGAACGCTGTTTTGAAAAACCGTGACCTGATGGGCGCAACCGATCCAAAAAAAGCAGCGCCGGGCACCATTCGCGCCGACTTTGCCGACAGCATTGATGCGAACGCCGTGCATGGCTCCGACGCTGTTGAAACCGCCGCCGTGGAAGTAGGCTTCTTCTTCCCCGGCATGAACGTGTTTTCTCGATAAGCCATGCAATGACGGTCAATCTGCTCGATTACGACCTCGAGGGTTTGACCGCCGTTTGCGAACGGCTGGGTGAAAAGCGCTACCGCGCGGTCCAGTTGTTTCGCTGGATACATCAGAAAGGCGCCTCCAGTTTTGATGACATGAGTGATCTGGCGAAGTCCTTGCGCGAGAAACTTAAAGGCTTGGCGCAAGTGACGCCGCTGACTGTGATGTCGCAGCATATTTCGTCAGACGGCACCATTAAATGGTTGTTTGACGTCGGTGCTGGTGATGCGGTTGAGGCGGTCTTCATCCCTGAAGAAGACCGTGGCACACTGTGTATTTCGTCGCAGGCGGGTTGCGCTATGGGGTGCCGGTTTTGTTCCACCGGGCACCAGGGATTCAGTCGAAATCTGAAAACGGGTGAAATTGTCGCCCAACTGTGGTTCGCCGAGCACTTTTTGAGAAAGTACCTGCAGCGTGATGAGCGCGTTATCTCGAATGTGGTGATGATGGGCATGGGTGAGCCGCTGCAGAACTATTCTGAATTGGTGCCGGCACTGCGCGTCATGCTGGACGATCATGGCTACGGTTTATCGCGGCGGCGTGTGACGGTTTCCACCTCCGGCGTCATACCCATGATGGATCGTCTGGCCCAGGATTGTCCGGTGGCACTCGCAGTGTCCTTGCACGCACCGAATGACGCCTTGCGGGACGATTTGGTGCCTCTCAACAAAAAATATTCAATTGCCCAGTTGTTGGAGGCCTGTAATCGGTACTTGGCGCACGCGCCGCGCGATTTCATCACTTTTGAATACTGCATGCTCGGTGGCGTCAACGACCAGGCAGAGCATGCCCATCAGTTGGTGAGTCTGGTTCGTCAGTATTCAAGCGGCGGCGTTTGGTGCAAATTCAATTTGATTCCTTTTAATCCTTTTCCTGCATCCGGTTTGGCCCGATCTGCGCTAGGACAAATCCAGGCGTTTGCGAAAATCCTGATGGATGCGGGTATTGTCACAACCGTGCGCAAAACGCGAGGCGATGATATTGACGCTGCCTGCGGTCAACTCGCGGGTGAAGTGAAAGACCGTACCCGTATCGGCGAGCGAATCGCGCGGCAGCGTACGTTCATCCTGCAACCGATGGCGGCGTTGAACAGCGCAGTCAAGGAGGCTTGAAACATGGCTATGAATGCGGCGGGATGTTTGCAAATCAGGCAATACTTGTTCTGTGCTTGTCTGCTGGTCGCTGGATTGACAGGCATTTCCGGCTGTGCTTCAAAATCGGTTGCTTCAGGGCCGGGTGGCAGCGGGGCCGAAATTGTCACCGACTCGGACGAGCCGGAGGCGCGTAAGCGTGCTCGTATTCGGCTTGAGCTGGCGGTTGGTTATTTTGAGCAGGGGCAAACGACAATCGCCCTGGATGAACTCAAGCAGTCCATTGCTGCGGATCCAACTTACGGCGAAGCCTACAATTTGCGTGGCCTGATTTACATGCGCCTCAATGATTTTCGCTTCGCTGAAGAGAGCTTCAGGAGGTCGCTGACTATCAATCCGCGGGATTCGAACGTTATGCACAACATGGGCTGGTTGTTGTGTCAACAGGCGAGATACCCGCAGGCGCAGCAGCTTTTCTCCCAGGCGCTCGCAAACCTGCAATATGGGGAGCGAGCCAAGACGTTCATGGCACAGGGCTTGTGTCAGGTCAGGGCCGGACAGCCAGCAGATGCCGAACTCAGCCTTTTGAAGTCCTACGAGTTTGATGCGGGCAACCCCATCACGGCTTACAACCTGGCGACTTTACTGTTCCAGCGCGGTGATTTTGTTCGCGCGCAGTTCTATGTGCGACGTTTGAACAACAGTGAACTGGCGAATGCTGAGACTCTCTGGCTGGGGGTCAAGGTTGAACGACGCATGGAAAATCGCGATGCCATGCTGCAGCTTGCGGCACAGTTGCTTAAACGTTTCCCACAGTCACGTGAGGCGGGTGCCTACCAACGAGGTGCCTTCGATGAGTGAGAATATTTTGCCTACTTCTGACGATAGGGTTCCCGATCAGGAGTCAATGGCGCAGATATCCGGTGGAGCGATGCTGCGAAAGGCGCGCGAAGCGACAGGCTTGCACATAGCCGCCTTGGCTGTTTTGCTCAAGGTGCCGGTCAAAAAGCTCGAAGCGCTTGAAGCAGATCGATTTGACCTGCTGCCAGATACCGTTTTTGTTCGCGCTCTGGCCGCCAGCGTTTGTCGTACCCTGAAAATTGATCCGGCACCGATATTGGAGAGATTCCCCCATACGACGGTGCTACGCCTGAAGACAGATGAATCGGGAATCAATACGCCGTTTCGTGCATCCGGAGAAGGGTTGGGCTTGTTGTTTTGGAATCAGCTCTCCAGACCTTTTGTTGTGGCTGTTCTGCTGTTTCTGGTTGGCGTTCTGGTGCTTGTTTTTTTTCCTTTCACACAGAGAACTGAAGTCGCCAGCGCCTTGACGTCCGAGACTGCTGCCGTGATTTTTCCGCTTACAACGGCCACGCCAGCGTCCATGACAACTGACAATCCGGTGGCTACTGGGGTAGTTGTTGCGTCTTCCGCCTCTTTGCCAGGTGTTGTAGCCAGTGCAGTTCCAGTGATGGTGCCTGGTTCAGGTGCGACGACCGGTCTGCTCGTCTTTAAGGCGCGTGGTTCGTCTTGGGTTGAGGTCGTCGACGCCCGTGGGGTCGTTCAAGTTCGCAAGACCATGACCGATGGCGAGGTCGTTGGCGCGTCCGGTGCCATGCCACTTTCGGTGGTGGTGGGGCGTGCCGATACCACGGAGGTTCAAGTGCGTGGCAAGCCATTTGATCTGACACGCATTGCAAAAGACAATGTCGCTCGTTTTGAGGTGAAATAGTGGTATCTTTTTTACCGATTCAATCCGCAGCACCCAAAGCACGGCGATCCCGACAGGCTCGCGTCGTCTGGGGCGGGCGAGTTGTCACCGTGGGAGGCGAGGCACCGGTGCGTATTCAGTCCATGACCAATACGGACACTGTTGATGTCATCGGCACAGCGATCCAGGTCAAGGAACTGGCAATTGCGGGCTCTGAAATGGTGCGCCTGACGGTCAATACGCCGGAGGCGGCACAGGCGGTTCCGCACATTCGGGAGCAACTTGACCGCATGGGAATTGATGTTCCATTGGTTGGCGACTTCCATTACAACGGCCACCGGCTGCTGACTGATTTTCCGGCGTGTGCGCAGGCGCTGTCCAAATACCGTATCAACCCCGGCAATGTCGGCAAGGGCGACAAACGCGACAAACAGTTTGGACTGATGATCGAGGCCGCGATGCGATGGGACAAGCCGGTTCGAATCGGGGTCAACTGGGGCAGTCTGGACCAGGAATTGCTGGCCAGTTTGATGGACGAAAACAGTCGCCGCCCGACGCCCTGGGATGTCAAACCGGTCATGTACGAAGCATTGATTACTTCCGCCATCGAGTCGGCGCGCCGTGCCGCTGCGATGGGCATGAATCAAAACCAGATCATCCTGTCGTGCAAAGTCAGTGGCGTTCAGGATCTGGTTTCGGTTTACCGCGAACTGGCACGACGCTGCGACTACCCACTTCATTTGGGTTTGACCGAAGCCGGTATGGGCACCAAGGGCGCCGTTGCCTCGGCGACTGCGCTTTCCATTTTGTTGCAGGAGGGCATTGGCGACACCATTCGCGTGTCGCTGACTCCGCAGCCGGGTGAAGCCAGAACCCAGGAGGTTGTGATTGCCTGCGAGATCCTGCAAGCACTCGAACTCAGGTCGTTTGTCCCCAGCGTCACCGCCTGCCCCGGCTGTGGTCGTACCACCAGTGCAACTTTTCAGGAGCTTACCCAACAGATTGAAGATTTTCTGCGGGCACAAATGCCGGTCTGGCGCGAGAAATACCCAGGTGTTGAAAAGCTCAAGGTCGCTGTGATGGGCTGCATTGTGAATGGACCCGGTGAAAGCAAGCACGCTGATATTGGAATCAGTCTGCCCGGTACCGGAGAGGCACCCGCCGCCCCGGTCTTCATTGATGGCGAAAAGCGCCTGACCTTGCGCGGCGACACGATTGCGCAGGAGTTTCAAAAAATTGTTGAAAACTATGTTGAAAAACGTTTCGGTACCGCCAAGGCTGTCAGTACGGCTTGAATGAATAAATGAGTGAAAAAGAAATTGCTACCAAGGCGGAGAAGCTGACTGCCGTCAAGGGCATGAACGATGTCCTGCCGCCGGAGTCAGCGGCTGTCGAATGGCTTGAAAGCCGAGTGCGGTCCTTGATGGCACGCTATGCCTACCGCAACATTCGCACGCCCATCGTTGAGCGCACGCCCTTGTTCGTACGGGGCTTGGGGGAAGTTACCGATATTGTTGAAAAGGAGATGTACTCCTTTGAAGACCGACTCAATGGCGACCCCCTGACCCTGCGTCCCGAAGCCACGGCCGGCGTGGTGCGGGCAGTGGTGGAGCACTCGATGCTGTATGACGGTGGCAAACGCCTGTATTACATCGGACCGATGTTTAGGCACGAGCGGCCGCAGCGCGGGCGTTATCGGCAGTTTGACCAGATTGGTGCCGAAGCGCTTGGGTTCCCGGGGGCCGAGGTCGATGCTGAACTGATTTTGCTGGCGCTTGCGCTGTGGCAGGATCTGGGCTTGACTGAGGTTCGACTCGAACTCAACAGTCTGGGTCAACCCCAGGAGCGTTTGACGCACCGGCAAGCCCTGATTGCGTATTTTGAGCGGCACGCGGATGCGCTTGATGAAGACGCCAGGCGGCGCCTGCACAGCAACCCGCTTCGGATTCTCGATAGCAAGAACCCTGCGATGCAGGCGCTGCTTGAGTCGGCACCGAGGCCACTCGATTACTTGGGGGCGGCATCGCTGGCGCATTTCAATACCTTGAAAGCCATCCTGGATGCCAATGGTGTTGCGTACACCGTCAATCCGCGTTTGGTTCGAGGTATGGACTACTACAACCTCACGGTATTCGAATTCACCACCGATCGACTGGGTTCGCAGGGAACGGTTTGCGCGGGTGGCCGATACGACTATCTGGTCGAACAATTGGGTGGCAAGCCTGCGCCTGCCGTCGGCTGGGCGCTTGGCGTCGATCGGGTGCTGGAACTCATTCGGGAGCAGGGTTTGGCAGCCGAAGCGCCGACGCTGGATGCTTATGCGGTCGTGCCCGATGTCTCAGCCTTGCCCCTGGTGTTGCAGGCACTTCAAACGTTAAGGGCGGCCGGAGTCAGTGTTCAAATGCACACCAGCTCGGGTGAGGGCATGGGCAGCATGAAATCCCAATTCAAACGAGCCGATAGCAGCGGAGCTCGTTACGCGCTTGTTTTTGGGGCTGACGAGATTGCAAAGAATCGGGTGACAGTCAAAGCACTGCGTGATGGCAGTGGTGCGCAGGCAACTCAATCACTCGCTGATATCGTTGACTGGGCGCCCACCCTACAATCGCGTACTTAAATGTTTGCGGGACAGACCGTTAGCGCTGTTCCCAACTAACGTAAATATTTGCGGGACAGACCTTTAGCTCTGTCCCCAACTGATTAGAAAGCTTTGATGGCAACTCATCTCAATAGTGAAGAACAAGAGCAGCTCGACCTGCTCAAGCATTTTTGGAAGCAGTATGGCAACCTCATCACCTGGTCCTTGATTTTGGTGTTGGGTGCATTCGCCAGCTGGAATTTTTACCAGTATTGGCAGCGCGGTCAGGCAACCCAGGCGGCTGCCATGTACGACGAAGTGGAGCGTGTTGTGAAGTCGGCGGATACTGCCAAAACAGACCGCGTTTTCGCCGACATGAAAGACCGGTTTGCATCGACTGCCTATGCGCAGCAGGCCGGGCTTCTGGTGGCCAAGCAGTACTACAGTGTCGGCAATGTTGACGCTGCCAAGGCGGCTTTGGGCTGGATTGCGGACAAATCATCAGACCCGGGGTACCAGGCCATTGCGAAATTGCGTCTGGCCGGGATATTGATGGAGTCGAAGGCGTTTGATGATGCCTTGAAACAGTTAAGCGGATCATTCCCCGCCAACTTTGATGCGCTGGTGGCTGATCGCAAAGGCGACATTTTTCTGTTGCAAGGCAAGAAGAAAGAAGCAGCTGCTGAATATGAAAAAGCTTTCAAGAGTTTCGAAGAACGTACTGAATACCGGCGTTTGGTGGAAGTCAAATTGAACTCGTTGGGAATCGATCCACAGAGCGGCAGCATGGCCCGCAGTGGCGTCGCTGCGTCCCAAGACGCTGGCGCTGTGCCGGTGACGGACGCTTCAGCGCCGGAAGGGAAAAAGTGAAACCTGATTTTTTTCTGACTGCGGTCACCAGGGTGGCGCCAGTCTTTGTCGTTCTGGGCTTACTCGTCAGTTGTTCAAGTGGGCCAGAGAAGCCGAAACCGGCCGAATTGGCACCCAACGCGGGTCTGCTTGGCGTGCGTTTGGCGTGGACCTCGAAAGTGGGCCCTGTTGATTTTCCTCTGGACGTCAAAGTAAACGGCAATACAGTGGCTGTTGCGAGTTCGGACGGCGTCGTTGGGTCATTTGACGCTCGCACTGGTGCAGAGCTATGGCGTACCCATGTCGGTGGCCAGATTGCTGCCGGGGTTGGCAGCGATGGTCGTTTTGCGGCGGTGGTGACGCGTGGCAATGAACTGGTTGTGCTGGACGGCGGGCGTGAGCTATGGCGTCAAAAAATGCCTGCACAAGGTTTTACCGCCCCGCTGGTGGCCGGTGGGCGTGTCTTTATGCTCGCTGCCGATCGTTCGGTAACGGCTTTTGATGCCCTGTCGGGGCGCAAGCTCTGGAACCAGCAGCGCCCAGGCGAGTCCCTGGTGTTGCGTCAGGCCGGTGTTTTACTGGCCGTTGGCGATACGCTGGTGGCGGGCTTGTCCGGACGTCTCGTCGGTATCAATCCGTCCAATGGTGCCATCCGTTGGGAGTCCCCCATCGCGTCCCCTCGCGGTACCAATGACATCGAGCGGCTGGTTGATTTGGTCGGCCGTGTCAGCCGCGAGGGTGATGTGGTGTGCGCGCGTGCTTTTCAGGCGGCGGTTGGCTGTGTCAACACGGAACGAGGCACGCTGCTCTGGAGCAAACCAGCGTTCGGTTCTGTGGGTGTGCATGGGGATGACAAATATGTTTTTGGAACTGAGAGCGACGGAAAACTTGTGGCTTGGCGACGCACTGATGGTGAACGCGCCTGGGTCTCCGAGCGCCTGCGCTACCGCAGTCTGACAGCCCCGCTGGTGGTGGGGCGGTCGGTGGCGGTGGGCGATGACGCCGGCCTTGTTCATTTGCTGTCTCGCGAAGACGGCTCTGCCCTGACACGAGTGGCAACCGATGGTTCAGCGGTGGTTTCTGCGCCGGTTTTAGCGGCTGGAACGCTGATAGTTGTGACCCGCAGTGGTGGCATTTTCGGCTTCAAGCCTGAGTAAGTGCCGAGCCTCAAGTCATGAAACCTGTTTTGGCCCTCGTCGGTCGTCCCAACGTGGGTAAATCGACGCTTTTCAATCGGCTGACCAAGTCACGTGATGCCATCGTTGCAGATTTCGCCGGACTGACCCGGGACCGTCATTATGGCAATGGGCAACAGGGAAAATACGAGTTTATTGTCATCGACACCGGCGGCTTCGAGCCTGATGCCACCAGTGGCATTTTCAAAGAAATGGCCAAACAAACTCGCCAGGCGGTTGCGGAAGCGGATGTCGTTATCTTTGTGGTGGATGCCCGGGAGGGCATTTCTGCGCAGGATCACGAAATCGCCAAATACCTTCGTCGTCTCGGTAAACCCTGTGTGCTGGCGGCTAACAAGGCAGAGGGCATGCTGGCCAGCGCGCAACTGGTCGAATTCTTTGAGCTTGGTTTGGGCGAGGTTCATCCGGTTTCCGCAGCGCACGGTCAGGGTATTCACACGCTGGTTGAGCTGGCACTGGAACCGCTTCACCTGGCGGAGCCTGATGAGGTTGAAGATCAGCGAGAGCCGGGTGTCATCAAACTGGCCGTTGCCGGTCGTCCCAATGTCGGAAAGTCCACGCTGATCAACACCTGGCTGGGTGAAGAGCGACTGGTCGCGTTTGATTTGCCGGGGACAACCCGGGACGCGATTTCCGTTCCGTTTGAGCGCAATGGCCAGAAATTTGAGCTGGTTGACACTGCAGGTCTGCGTCGCAAGGGCAAAGTGTTTGAGGCGATCGAGAAATTCTCGGTGGTTAAAACCTTGCAAGCGATTGAATCATCCAACGTCTTGCTGCTGCTGATTGATGCAACACAAGGGGTCACCGATCAGGATGCCCACATTGCGGGCTACATTCTTGAGAATGGCCGGGCCGTGGTGCTCGCAGTCAACAAATGGGATGCGGTGGATGAGTACCAGCGCGAACTTGTCAAGCGCTCGATCGAGACCCGGTTGCCGTTCTTGAAGTTCGCGACCCTGCATTTGATATCAGCCACCAAAAGGCAAGGTTTGGGGCCGCTTTGGGCTTCCATTGCGCAAGCTTACAAGGCCGCAAACTGCAAGATGTCGACACCTATTTTGACACGTTTGCTGCTGGAGGCGGTTCAATTTCAGAGTCCCAAGCGTTCGGGTATGTTCCGACCGAAATTGCGCTATGCCCACCAGGGCGGCATGAATCCGCCAGTGATTGTGATTCACGGTAATTCTCTTGAACACGTGACCGATGCCTATAAACGTTTTCTGGAAGGACGTTTTCGCAAAGAATTTAACCTGGTCGGCACCCCGATGCGCATCGAGCTCAAGACATCGAGCAATCCCTACGCTGACAAGGCGGCTTGAGAAAGCACTTTACTGTGGTATCGTGAGCGTCTCTTCAATTTTTTGAACACGGAGAATATCGTGAGCAACAAAAACCAGTTACTTCAAGACCCCTTTCTCAACGTTTTGCGTCGGGAGCATGTGCCGGTCTCCATTTATTTGGTCAACGGGATCAAGCTGCAAGGTCAGATTGAATCTTTTGACCAGTATGTCGTGCTGCTTCGCAATACGGTCACCCAGATGGTTTACAAACACGCCATCTCCACTATTGTGCCGGGGCGCGCCGTGAATTTTGCAAGCGGCGAGGGTGACGAACCTGCTGCCGCCTGATCGTCAGTCTGCCCCCACCCTGCTGGTTGGGGTTGATTTCGGATTGCCGAATTTCGATGGCGAGCTGGAAGAATTGGGCTTGCTCGCGCAGACTGCTGGATTGAATCCGGTTGCCCGGGTCACCTGCAAACGCAAAGCACCCGACGCCGCCTTGTTTGTCGGTAGCGGCAAGGCCGATGAAATCAAATTGCTGGCAACTCAAATGGGCGCCGTTGAGGTGCTTTTTGATCAAAGTCTGAGCCCGGCGCAGCAGCGCAATCTGGAGCGCCATCTTGAACTGCCGGTCAATGACCGCACGCTTTTGATTCTGGAAATTTTCGGTCAAAGAGCGCGCAGTCATGAAGGCAAGCTGCAGGTCGAACTCGCACGAATGCAGTACCTGAGCACCCGTCTGGTGCGTCGCTGGTCGCACCTGGAGCGTCAGAGCGGTGGCATTGGCATGCGGGGTGGTCCCGGTGAAACCCAGATCGAGCTGGACCGCCGCATGATTGGCGACAACATCAAAAAGATCAAAGAGCGCCTGGTCAAGGTCAAGCGGCAGCGCCAGACGCAGCGGCGTCAGCGCGAGCGACGCGATGCGTTCAATATTTCCCTGGTTGGCTACACCAACGCCGGCAAATCCACGCTTTTCAATGCGTTGGTCAAAGCCAGGGCCTATACGGCAGATCAGTTGTTTGCCACCCTCGACACGACCACGCGTCAGCTTTATCTGGGCGAGGCCGGGCGTTCGGTTTCTCTTTCAGACACGGTTGGATTTATTCGTGATCTGCCACACGGTCTGATCGATGCATTTCAGGCAACGCTTCAAGAAGTGGTAGAGGCTGACCTGCTGCTGCATGTGGTGGATGCGGCCAGTCCCAATTTTCCCGAGCAGATTGCCGAGGTTCAGCGCGTGCTGGGCGAGATTGGTGCTGCCGACATTCCCCAACTGTTGGTGTTTAACAAACTCGACGCCCTTGAAATAGAGCGTCGCCCGCTGCAACTGGAAGACACTTTTGATCTGGAGGGGGTTCAAACGCCACGGCTATTTCTGAGTGCAAAAAATGGCGAGGGTCTCCAGGCTCTGCGACAGCAGTTGGTGCACAGGGTGAGTGGGGGCGCCTTGCCGGACAAAAATAGGGAATATTTTCCTGAAAATCATGAGGCTGCCCTCTGATTTGGCACAATCCGGTAACGATACACACGAGAAGAAGAAATGAAACTTCATTTACGCACCTTTCGCTGGACTCATCTGCCAGAGCGGGTCAGGGGAATGTTCAACCTGAATGACCCCCGCTGGGGCCGCAGCGACGACAAGCCGGTCGATGGGGGGAAGACCGAGCCGGACCGGCCAGACCGCGATGCACCGGATTCACCGCCCAACAGCGGCAACGAACGCGGTCAAAAGCGGGGTCCGAATCAGGGTCCTCCCGATCTCGATGAATTGTGGCGAGATTTCAATCGCAAATTGGGAGGGTTGTTGGGCGGCGTGAAAAACGCGGGTCGTGGCAACTCTGGTGGCGGCATGGGCGGCGGCAATGGTTCCGGCGGTGGCTTTCAGCCCGACATGAAGAGTGCCGGTATCGGTGTTGGCCTGATTGTGGGCGTTGTCCTGCTGATCTGGCTGGGAACCGGTTTTTTCATTGTCCAAGAGGGCCAACAGGCGGTTATCACGCAGTTCGGGAAATACAGATCTTCGGTGAGCGCCGGTTTCAACTGGCGCCTGCCCTATCCGATCCAGCGCCATGAGCTGATCTTTGTGACCCAGATCCGTTCGGTCGATGTGGGGCGCGATACCGTCATCAAGGCCACCGGTCTGCGCGAGTCAGCCATGCTGACCGAGGACGAAAACATCGTCGAGATCAAGTTCGCCGTTCAGTACCGTCTGAGCGATGCGCGGGCTTTTCTTTTTGAGAGCAAAAATCCTGCGGATGCTGTGGTGCAGGCTGCGGAAACTGCGGTACGTGAAGTGATTGGCAAGATGCGCATGGACAGCGCCCTGTCGGAAGAGCGGGACCAGATTGCAATCCGGGTGCGTGCCTTGATGCAAAAAATCCTGGACCAGTACAAGGTGGGTATCGAAGTGGTCGGCATCAACTTGCAGCAGGGCGGCGTGCGTCCGCCAGAGCAGGTGCAGGCGGCTTTCGATGACGTGCTGAAGGCCGGCCAGGAGCGCGAACGGGCCAAGAACGAAGCGCAGGCCTACGCCAACGACGTGGTGCCGCGTGCCGTCGGTTCCGCGTCACGGCTAAAAGAAGAAGCCGATGCCTACAAGGCAAGAATTGTGGCGCAGGCGCAAGGTGATGCGCAACGCTTCAAATCGGTGTTGGCCGAGTACCAGAAAGCGCCCCAGGTCACACGCGACCGCATGTACCTTGACACCATGCAGCAGATTTACAGTAACGTCACCAAGGTGATGGTTGATTCCAAACAGGGCTCCAACCTGCTGTACCTGCCACTTGACAAGATTGTCCAGATGACCGGGCCGGGCGCCGATGCGGCTGCGGTGACAACACCGTTAGCAGTGCCCGCGAACACGCCAGCCGTCCCGACCCCTGATGCGCGTGCCCGGGATGCCACCCGTTCGCGCGACCGCGATTCACGCTAGGAGCCCAGAATGAACAGGCTAGGTTTAATTTTTTCAACTCTTCTGGTGGCGCTGGCGCTTGCCAGTTCGATGCTGTTTGTGGTTGATCAGAGACAGTTTGGTGTGGTATACGCCCTGGGGCAGATCAAGGAAGTCATTACCGAGCCCGGTTTGAACTTCAAACTGCCACCGCCGTTTCAAAACGTGTCCTATATCGACAAGCGGCTTTTGACGCTGGACAGCACAGATGCCGAGCCGATGCTGACCGCCGAGAAGCAGCGCGTGGTCATTGACTGGTATGTGCGCTGGCGGATTTCTGAGCCGTCGGAGTACATCCGCAATGTCGGCACCAATGAAGCCGCCGGCGCCAGCCAGCTCAATCGTGTGGTTCGCAATGCCTTCCAGGAAGAAGTCAACAAGCGCACCGTGAAAGAGCTTTTGTCCCTCAAGCGCGAGGCCTTGATGGCAGATGTCAAGACCGAAGTGCTGGCGCAGGTGCGTGGTGCCAAACCCTGGGGCGTGGACGTGATCGACGTGCGCATCACGCGGGTTGACTACGTGGACGCCATCACCGAGTCGGTTTATCGGCGCATGGAGGCCGAGCGCAAGCGCGTGGCCAATGAGTTGCGCTCAACCGGTGGCGCCGAAGGTGAAAAGATTCGTGCCGATGCGGATCGGCAGCGGGAAGTGGCAGTGGCCAATGCCTATCGGGACGCCCAGAAAATCAAGGGTGAGGGTGACGCCGAAGCCGCCCGTATTTACGCGGAAGCGTTTGGTCGTGACCCCCAGTTTGCCCAGTTTTACCGCAGTCTGGATGCTTACAAGGCCAGCTTCAGTAAAAAGAGTGACGTCATGGTGTTAGACCCCTCGTCCTCGGAATTCTTCAAGGTTTTCCGTGGCACTGCAGTCCCTGCACCTGCGCCTGCCAAGAAATGAAACTTGGATAGCGATACCTTCTGGCTTTTCGGAATGTGCAGCCTATCTGCCGGTGCGCTGCTGATTTATTGATGTTTTCGTAATTCATGACACCACACCGTTCGGGCTGAGCTAGTCGAAGCCTGTCCTGAGCTGCGTCGAAGGGCCCTTCGACAAGCTCAGGGCGAACGGTAGTAAGTTGCCTGTCATAATTTATGGAAGTATCAATAGTTGCGACATAACTTGAGTACAAGTTAGTCTTCACTGAAACTGCGTTTTAGTTGCGACATAACTTGAGTACAAGTTAGTCTTCACTGAAACTGCGTTTTGGTCTCTGCTGTGAGTAATTCCGGGTCTCAAGCCCGGTAAAATAACGGTTTTAACAGCTCCCCCCAAATCACATGTCTGCCTGGGTCCTGCCGGATCACATTGCCGATGTCTTGCCGTCTGAAGCGCGGCACATCGAGGAACTTCGTCGAGACTTGCTGGACATGGCGCGTTGCTATGGCTACGAGTTGGTCATGCCACCGCTGCTTGAGCATCTGGAGTCGCTGCTCACCGGTGCCGGTGAGGCGCTTGACCTGCAAACTTTCAAACTGGTGGACCAGCTCTCCGGGCGCATGCTGGGCTTGCGGGCCGACAGCACGCCGCAGGTCGCCCGCATTGATGCGCACTTGTTGAATCGCCAGGGTGTTACCCGTTTGTGCTATTGCGGCCCGGTGCTGCATACGCGGCCCGGCGTGCCCCATGCGACGCGCGAGCCACTGCAGTTCGGTGCCGAAATCTACGGTCATGCCGGGCTCGAGGCTGATCTGGAAACGCTGTTGCTGGCACTCGATTGCCTCAAGGTGGCCAGGGTGCAAGCGCTCAGCGTGGACATGGCCGATGCCCGCATCGTCAAGGCCCTGCTGGAAGGCGTGTCCTTTGAGGGCGACGGGCTGGCGCAGGTTCATGCGGCGCTGGCCGCCAAAGACCGTAGCGAGCTCTCCAGGCTGACCCTAAATTTCTCTCCCTCTTCGCGCCAGGGCCTGTTGGCACTGGTGCAGCTCTATGGCGATGAAAAAGTTCTGCTTGAGGCTGAAAAAGTGCTGCCGCCCTCATCCGCTGTGCGCGAGGCGCTGTCAAACTTGAAGTGGCTTGCCAGCCATCTGGGGGGTGCCAGGGTGAGCTTCGATCTGGCGGATTTACGCGGTTATGCCTACTACACGGGGGCCCGATTTTCGATTTACGCTCCGGGCGCCAGTGATGCGCTGGTGCGTGGCGGGCGTTACGACGAGGTGGGTGCCGTGTTTGGCCGAAACCGTCCCGCCGCAGGCTTCAGTCTTGACATCAAAGCCCTGGTCGGTGTTTTGCCAGCGCGCCCCTTGCGCGCCGCGATACGCGCGCCGTGGCGTGAAGCCGCTGACCTGGACGCAGCCATTGCGTCCTTGCGCGCTCAGGGGGAGACCGTCGTCTGTGCCTTGCCGGGCCATGACAGTGAAGTAGATGAGTTCCATTGCAACCGCGAGCTGATTCAGGTCGCCGGGCAATGGGTCGTGCAAGCCGTTTGAAAACCCTTGAAACAAACGTAAAAATGAACGTAAAAAATGAATGCAAGCAAAGGACGTAACGTCGTTGTCGTGGGTACCCAGTGGGGCGACGAGGGCAAAGGCAAGCTGGTCGATTGGCTGACCGAAAGTGCCCAGGGCGTGGTGCGCTTTCAGGGCGGGCACAACGCGGGCCACACGCTGGTGATCAATGGCGTCAAGACGGCCTTGCACCTGATTCCCAGCGGCATCATGCGCCCCGGTGTGAAGTGCTACATCGGCAATGGCGTGGTGCTTTCGGCGGCCAAGCTGTTCGAGGAAATAGCGGGCCTGGAGAAGGTCGGCGTGGAGGTGCGTTCGCGCCTGCGCATCAGCGAGGCCTGCCCGCTTATTTTGCCGTGTCACGTCGCGCTTGACGTGGCGCGCGAAGCCGCGCTCGAAAAGGGCGGCAAGGCCAAAATTGGCACCACCGGGCGCGGCATTGGCCCGGCCTACGAAGACAAAATTGCGCGCCGCGCGCTGCGCGTGCAAGACCTCAAATACCCCGAACGATTTGCACGTAAGCTGCATGAATTGCTGGATTTGCACAACCACGTGCTGACCACCTATCTCGGCTCCAGGTCATTTGACTTTGGCCCGATGCTCGCGCCCTACATGGTGGACGGACAGGTGCAGTTTCAGGCCGTGTTTGATGAGGCTATGCGTCACGCGGAGTTGCTCAAACCGATGATGGCCGATGTCTCGCGTGAACTCAACGAGGCGCATCTCAAAGGTGCCAACTTGCTGTTTGAAGGGGCGCAGGGCACGCTGCTCGATGTGGACCATGGTACCTACCCGTATGTGACTTCGAGCAACTGCGTGGCCGGCAATGCCGCCGCCGGTTCCGGCGTCGGCCCCGGCCTGTTGCACTACATCCTGGGCATCACCAAAGCCTATTGCACCCGCGTCGGCGGCGGGCCGTTCCCGACCGAGCTGGACTGGGAAGTCGAAGGCACACCGGGCTACCACATGAGCACCATCGGCGCCGAGAAAGGCGTCACCACCGGGCGCAGCCGTCGCTGTGGCTGGTTCGATGCGGCGTTGCTCAAGCGCTCGGCACAGGTCAACGGCTTGACCGGTCTGTGCATCACCAAGCTCGATGTACTCGATGGCCTCAAGGAATTGCAGTTGTGCACCGGTTATGAACTGGACGGCGAACCGATTGACATCCTGCCGATGGGCGCTGATGACATCGAGCGCTGCAAACCGGTTTATGAAACCCTTCAGGGCTGGAGCGACAGCACCGTGGGCGTGACCCAGTTTGAGAAGCTGCCGACCAATGCGCGCCTGTATTTGCAGCGCATTGAGCAGGTCACCGGGGTTCCCATCCATATGGTGTCGACCAGCCCGGACCGCGAGCACACCATCATGCTGCGCCATCCCTATTTGGCTGATTAAAGGAACATGATGTTGACAGAAGACGGTAAACACCTGTACGTGAGCTATGACGAATACCACAACCTGATCGAAAAACTGGCCATCAAGATCCATCAGTCAGACTGGCAATTCGACACCATTTTGTGTCTGGCCCGGGGTGGCATGCGCCCTGGCGACATCCTGTCACGCGTTTTTGACAAGCCGCTGGCCATCATGTCCACCAGCTCCTATCGCTCGGACGCCGGCACCCTGCAGGGCAAACTGGACATAGCGCGTTTTATCACCACCCCCAAAGGCGAGATTGCCGGCAAGGTGTTGCTGGTGGACGACCTGGCGGATTCGGGCCATACGCTGAAGGCCGTGATGAAGCAACTCAAGAACAATTACACGCCCATCACCGAACTGCGCAGCGCCGTGATCTGGACCAAGGCGCTGTCCACTTTTACGCCGGATTATTCGGTGGAATTTTTGCCCACCAACCCCTGGATTCACCAGCCGTTTGAAGGCTACGACGCTTTGCGCCCGGAGCAACTGATTCAAAAGTGGAGCGTTTGACAGCGGCTTGACCATGGCCGACCCCTCCACTGCGCTAATTCATCACCCGTACACGCCGCCTGCGGGTTTTGCTGCGCCGCAACCGGGCGTGTTCAAGGCTTCGACGGTCCTGTTTCCTGATGTTGCCGCCATGCGCAACTTTGAGTGGAAAGACAAAACAGCCTACACCTACGGTCTGCATGGCACGCCTACCACCTACCTGCTCGAAGAACGTCTGTGTACGCTGGAGGGCGGCCTGCAATGCCTGCTGCTGCCGAGCGGACTGGCGGCAATAGCCAATGTGGCGCTGTCGCTGTTGCGCAGCGGCGATGAAGTTCTCATTCCGGACAACGCCTATGGCCCCAACCAGGTGCTGGCAGCAGGTGAACTTAAAAGTTGGGGCATCAGCCACCGGTTTTATGACCCCCTGAACCCGCTCGATCTGGTGGCCAAGATCAGCCCGCAGACGCGTCTGGTCTGGCTGGAAGCGCCGGGCTCGGTGACGCTGGAGTTTCCTGACCTGTGCGAGCTGGTGCAGGTTTGCCAGGCGCGCGGCGTGCGCACGGCGCTGGACAACACCTGGGGCGCAGGACTGGCCTTTGCGCCGTTTGACCTGGTACCGGGGGCTGCTCCCGCTCTGGGTGTCGACATCTCAGTGCAGGCGCTGACCAAGTACCCCAGCGGCGGTGGCGATGTGCTGATGGGCAGCGTCATCACGCGTGACGCCGCGCTGCACATGAAGCTCAAGCTGACTCATATGCGCCTGGGCTTTGGCGTGGGCGCCAATGATGTCGAAGCCGTGTTGCGCTCGCTGCCGAGCCTGGCGCTGCGCTACCGGGCGCATGACGAGGCGGCGCGCGAACTGGCGCATTGGTGTCAGGCCCGTTCTGAATTCGTCCAGATCTTGCACCCGGCGCTGCCGGATTCGCCCGGGCATGCGCATTGGCGCGATCTGTGCCAGTCCGGGTTTGGCGGAGCGGCCGGGCTGTTCAGCGTGATCTTTCATCCGCGCTACAGCCAGCACCAGATCGATGCGTTTTGCGATCGGCTCAAGCTGTTCAGACTGGGCTACAGTTGGGGCGGGCCCATGAGCCTGGTCGTGCCCTATGACCTGGCCTCCATCCGCAGTCCCTGGCCTGCGCACCTGAAGCCGGGTACGCTGGTGCGTTTTTCGGTCGGGCTGGAGGCGGTGGCCGATTTGCAGGCCGATCTGGCACAAGCGTTGACGTTAATTTAAGTCAGTGTTTACCTGAATAGCCAGAGGGTCTGGTCTTTGATAGGCTGGACCGCATGAGCCTAGCCCCCAATTCGACCGCCAGGAACGCCAACAGTCCTGATCTCTCGATCACGTCGTCGCCCTTGTCCGAGCCCTTTTCCCCGGCAATGCCTGCGCGCCCCGCAGCGCCTGCGCCCTATGTGCCGCCTCCCTGTGTGGCACCGAATAAAGAAATCGTCAAGCTGCGCCTGGGTGACCCGTTTCGCTGGCTGGCGCTCGGCTGGCGTGATCTTCTGGCGGCCAAGGGTATCGGCATTTTTTATGGCGTTTGCTTCCTCGCGATGGCCCTGGTGCTGGGGGCGGTGTTTCGCGGCAAACCCGAGTATGTTCTGTCGATCGCGTCAGGCTGTTTGCTGGTGGGGCCGTTTCTGGCGATGGGCCTGTATGAGGTGAGTCGGCGACGCGAACAGGGCCTGGCGCCTGAACTCGGCGCGTCCCTCACCTGCTGGAACTCGCATTGGCGCAGCATGGGCCTGCTGGTGCTGGTGTTGATGGTTCTTGAATTGTTGTGGGGCCGGACGTCGCTGGTGGTATTCGCGGTATTTTTCAACACCGGCATGCCGTCCACAACGGGCGTGATCAAGGCCATCTTCAACCCCGGGAACTGGGAGTTTCTGGCGGTTTATGGGGTCGTTGGCAGTGTCTTTGCCGGTCTTGTTTTTGCTGTCGCCGTGGTCTCGATCCCGATGATTCTGGACCGCGACACCGACGCCATCTCGGCCGTCATTACCAGCCTGCAGGTGGTTTTTGAGAACACGGCTGTCATGTTGCTGTGGGGGCTGTTGATTAGCGCGCTGATGTTCGTGGCGCTCGTTCCCTGGGGTTTGGGCCTGTTGTTCATCGGCCCCTGGCTGGGACACGCCAGTTGGCACGCCTACCGGAGTTCTGTGCGCTGGCTTGATGAGGATGCGGTGGCTGTGGCATGGTAAAGTGTCCCTAACAACCTGAAAGCATACTTTGGCAACACCCAATTACGGATACGAGAAGCGTCAGAAAGAGCTGGCGAAGAAGAAGAAAAAAGAGGAAAAACTCAAGCACAAAGCCGAACGCAAAGTCGGTGAGGGTGCCGAGGAAGGCGCGCCCGACGACAACGCCGACACTGACCCAACAGCACTCAACCCGGACACCCCCGCGCAGCCCTGAGTTTTACTTCAGCACTGCTCGTGAGCCGGATTTGGCCAGCGTCTCCCCGATTATTTGTTTGGCTAAAAATGCCATAGCACCCATCGAATGGTCGGTAGGGGCTATGGTTTTTGCGTCTTCAAACTGCTTAAAGTTGCGCCGCATCGACTGCAGGTAAACCGGATCGTAGTGCTGCGTGAGCAGCTCTTGCACCACCGGCTCAATGGCTCCCGCGCGAACCGAAGCGATCCAGCCTTCGACCACCCCCTTGCCCCGGAATTCGGTCAATAGCTGCAGACGTGTGCAGAAATGTTCGACGTCATGCACGAAGAAGTGGTAGTCCTCCATCAGCAGGGCCACCCGCTCGGCATCCGGCAGCACCAGGTTCAGGCAAGAGCTTTGGCGCATGGCTTCGATCAGCGCGGTAGGCACCGCCACGTTGCCCACTTTCTTGCTTTCGCTCTCGACGAACACCGCTCGTGTGCGGTCCAGGCGGCGCAAGGCGTCCCACAGCAGCGTGTCAAAGCGCTTCTGGGTTGGTTGCGCCAGCCCGGGAATGGCACCCAGCAACGAGCTGCGATGGTTGGCCAGGGCTTCCAGGTCCAGCACCTGCGCACCCTGTTGGCCCAGCGCCTGCAGCAGCCGGGTTTTGCCCGAGCCGGTGGTGCCGCAGATCACGCGCCAGTCCAGGCCGCTCACCCAGCGTGGAATGTCCTGCACCACAGCCGCCCGAAAGGCCTTGTAGCCACCTTCCACCAGCGTCACGCGAAAACCGATCTGGTCCAGAATCAGCGACAGCGAGCCGCTGCGTTTGCCACCGCGCCAGCAGTAGGCCAGCGGCTTCCAGTCTTTGGGCTTGTCGATCACCTCGCGCTCGATGTGGCCGGCAATATTGCGTGCCGCCATCGCCGCACCGCGTTTTTTGGCCTCGAAGGCATTAACCTGCTGGTACAGGGTGCCGATGGCGCGGCGCTCCTCGTTGTTGAGGGTGGGCCAGTTGACGGCGCCGGGAAGATGGTCCTCAAGATACTCGTCTTCGCTGCGGGCGTCGATGATGGCGTCAAACTCATGCAGACGCCCGATGACTTCGGTTGCGGGCAGGGTAATCAGACTCATCGCAGCAGTTTCTTCAGTTCAGGCCAGACATTGGCCAGCATGATGGGCTGGGCCTCTTCCCTGGGGTGAATGCGGTCGGTTTGAAACAGCCGGGTGGCGTCGGACGTATCGGCGAGACCTTTAAGAAAAAACGGCACCAGTGCCGCTTTATTGGCTTTGGCCACGCCTGCATACAGGGCAGCAAAACGCGCGCTGTAGTCTTTACCATAGTTGGGCGGCACCTGCATGCCAAGCAGCAGCACCTTGGCCCCGGCTTTTTGGGCGGCTTGCGTCATCTGCTTCAGGTTGTCTTCGGTGAGTTGCAGCGGCAGGCCGCGCAAGGCGTCGTTACCGCCGAGTTCAATAATCACATGGGTCGGCCGGTGTTGTGCCAGCAGCCCACCCAGGCGCGAGCGCCCGCCGGACGTGGTGTCACCGCTGATGCTGGCGTTGACCACGGTGGCGGGCAGTTTTTCGACTTTAAGACGTTGTTCAAGCAGCGCGACCCAGCCGCTGCCGCGTTTAAGGCCATACTCGGCACTCAGGGAATCGCCCATCACCAAAATAGTCTTCGCTCTGATGGTCTGGGTTACCTGGGTAGCGGTGGCGCCGGCTTCCATGGACAGCCCCGCAACAGCAGCCAGTACACCCACCGCATAGAAGTGTCGCCGATACCAGTTACGTAGATACAAAGAAAGCCTCATGTCTGATTCAATTATTTCCGTTGAACATGTTTTCAAGTCGGTGACCGATTCAACCGGCACCCTCGACATTTTGCGCGATATTGATTTTGTCCTGAACGCCAGGGAGACTGTGGCCATCGTCGGTGCCTCCGGTTCCGGCAAAAGCACGTTGCTGTCCATTATTGCCGGGCTCGACACACCGACCCGTGGCACCGTGCAGCTGGCGGGCCAGGATCTGTTTGCCATGGACGAGGACGAACGCGCGGCCCTACGGGCGCACAAAGTCGGTTTTGTATTCCAGAGCTTTCAACTGCTGGGCAATCTCACTGCGCTGGAAAACGTGATGCTGCCGCTGGAGCTGGCCGACCGTCGCGACGCGCGCCAGGCCGCTACCGAGATGCTGGCGCGGGTCGGTCTGTCTGAGCGCCTGGGCCATTACCCCAAGGTGTTGAGCGGCGGCGAGCAGCAACGCGTGGCGCTGGCGCGCGCTTTTGTGGTGAAACCCGCCGTGCTGCTGGCCGATGAGCCGACCGGCAGCCTGGACTTTGCCACCGGCGAAAAGGTCATGGCGCTGATGTTTGACCTCAACCGCGAGCAAGGGACCACCCTGGTGTTGGTGACGCATGACAACGCCATTGCCGAGCGGTGCGAGCGGCGGATTGTGATTGAAGCGGGGCGGATTGTGTTTGCTTGAGTTTTTCTTCCCCCCCTATCCCTCCAAGGTTTTCTTCCCCCACTCACTCCCCCCCGCCCCTCTCCCGCCCCGCTGGGCGGAAGAGGGGAGCCTCATTTGACCGCGCGCGCCGGCAACGGAATTACAGGGAACAGTCGCGACTGTCTTTGATGGGCAGGATCGCAGGCAAACGGTCGTAGAAAGTTTTTGATAAATCGGTACGCATGCCACCCAGCGTCTGCGACGGCTGGGCACGAAACCGTCATCACGCGCCTTGTCTCCCTCCCCGGACGTCGCAGACGCCGGGCGGCTGATGCGCAAGACCGATCAAGATGGCTACGACCGCTCGCCTGAAACCTTGCCGAGCCAAGCACAGTTGTAACGTCTCCCGATATTTCCGTTGTCGGACACCAAAAGCAAAATGAAGCTCCCCCTTTCCACCCCGGCGGGGGTGGAAAGGGGGCTGGGGGGATAGGGGGGGGAAAAACTCCGGGGGGAGTGAGTGGGGGAAAAACCGGCAGATCGCCAGATCAACAACTGCAAGCCGCGATAATCACGCCATGTCGTCCCCCAAAGTTCTGTTCGGTTTTCACGCGGTGGGCGTTCGCCTCAAAACGGCTCCCAAATCCATCATCGAGATTTATTACGAGCCCACCCGCCGGGACGCGCGCATGCGCCAGTTTCTTGAAAAAGCAACAGAGGCCGGTACGCGCCTGATTGAGGCCGACGGCATCCGTCTGGCCAAGCTTTGTGGCGGGCACGGGCACCAGGGCGTGGCGGCGCGGGTGCAGGAACTGGCCCAGGTGCACTCGCTGGACGAGCTGCTGGAACAACTCGAAGCTGCGCAGGCTCAACTGCCGCTGGCCGAGCGCGAAGCGCCGCTGATTCTGGTGCTTGACGGCGTGACCGATCCGCACAACCTGGGCGCTTGCCTGCGGGTGGCCGATGGTGCCGGTGTGCACGCCGTGATTGCACCCAAGGACCACGCCGCCGGCATCAATGCCACGGTGGCCAAGGTGGCCAGCGGTGCGGCCGAGACCGTGCCTTACTTTATGGTGACCAACCTGGCACGCACCCTGAATGAACTCAAGGAACGCAACATCTGGATCATCGGCACCAGCGACGTCGCACCCAAATCGATTTACCAGGCCGATCTCAAAGGCCCGGTGGCGCTGGTGCTGGGCGCAGAAGGGACAGGCTTGCGTCAGCTCACCGCCAAGACCTGCGATGAGCTGGTCAGCATTCCCATGCGCGGCGCGGTCGAGAGCCTGAATGTGTCGGTCGCCAGCGGCGTGTGCCTGTTTGAGGCCGTGCGTCAACGAGCGGCATGAGAATGTCTAAACCCAGCCCAGCCACCCCAACAGCCCACCCGCCCCCAGCAACCACAGCAAGTGCAGCCGGGTGCGCCACACCAGCAGGGTGCTCACCGCAGTGAGCAGCCACAAGGGCCAGTGTTGTAGCTGGCTGCCCTGGCTGGTGGCCAGAATCCAGCCGGTGGCAATCAGCAGCGCGATCACGATCGGTGCCATGCCCTGCTTGAAGGCGCGTACCGCCCGCAACTCACGGTTTTGATGCGCCCAGCGGGTGGCCACGAAGGTGAGGGTGGTGCTGGGCAGCATGATGCCGACCATGGCAATGACAACGCCCAGCAAGGCATAGGCCCAGGCGGCCACACCCGCGCCCATGCCGCCCCCGGCGTTCATGCCCACGTTCCAGCCCAACAGGGCAATGTACAGTACGTTAGGGCCTGGTGCAGCCTGCGCCAGCGCGATGGAAGAGGTGAACTGGACGTCGCTCAGCCAGTGCCGCTCATCCACCAGATAGCGATGCATGTCGGGTGCCGTCGTGATGGCGCCGCCCACCGCCAGCAGAGACAGCGACAGGAAATGGGTAAAAAGGGCCAGCCAGTCGGCGGCAGTCAGGGTCAGGCTCATTCAGCAGCCTCCAGAGCGTGCGCCCGGCCCAGTTGCCGGTAAGCCCAGCCGCAGGCCAGAGCGCCCACACCCAGCAGCACCCAGGCCAAAGGCACGCGCAGCAGGGCAATTGCGACAAAGGTAATAGATCCCAAAAACCAGCAGACGAAAACTCCCATCACATTTTTCTTCAATTCGCCCATCAGTTTGAACCCGGTGGCGGTAATCAAGCCCGCCGCTACGGCGCCCATGCCGCGCAGCGCGCCCTGAACGCCGGGCATTTCGGAAATGCCAGCGAACACAGCCGCCAACGCCAGCACGATCAGCAGCGGAAAGGTCATCATGCCGGCCAGTGCCGCCAGCGCGCCGCGCAGGCCGAAGTAGCGGTCGCCAATCATCAACGACAGGTTGACCACATTGGGGCCAGGCAAAATTTGCGCGACAGCCCAGTCTTCCACAAACTCTTCGCGGGTCAGCCAGCGCTTCTTTTCCACCAGCTCGCGTTGCACGACGGCGAGCACACCACCAAAGCCCTGCAGCGCCAACCAGGTAAATGACCAAAACAGGTCACGCAAGGATTCGGGCTGAGGGTGTTCAGGGCGAACGCCGACTGTGTCGGGGGGGCTGGTCTGGGCGTCGGGCGCTGGCGTAGCAGGATTCGTCATCAGCCCATTATCGGGGAGGCACTGCTTGGCTGTTCGCGCTCAGCATCAAATGGCAAAGCGAAGAGCCAATGGCCGACGGTTGAACGACTTCTTGGTGCCCATTGCTGACGGTCACGGTTAGACGGTGCAGTCATTCACTGAAACCATAAGGCAAGAGAAAAGCGGACGTTGGCGAGCAAGGTATTTGGTTCTCATATTGACGGGCTCTTGTGCAGCAAAGCCGGTCGATCGACATGCGGCCCTAATTTTGGAATAGGCTTGTCAGCCCACTTTGTTGAGCATGAAATCCACAATCTCGCGCTGCGTTGACATCGCCCTGCACTCGACACTGCCAGAATCCGGGCGAAACGCTCGCGGTGACCTGCCCCCTCCCAGCCATACCATCGTAAATTCCAGGAAGTCCGTCAACCAGGAGAATGACGGATATGAGAACCAGCAAATACAGCGAAGAGCAAATCATTGGCTTTTTGAGGCAGGCCGAGGCCG